>NZ_PVNK01000167.1 GCF_002994615.1 Enhygromyxa salina
GGCTGGCTTTGGACGGCGAGGGGGTCGCGAGGTGGGGCTGGTTTTGGGTTGTTGATGGGGCTGAGTCGTGACGTTGGGGTCCGTGCTCTGGGACGGCGAGTGGGTTGGGAGGTCGGGCTGGCTTTGGGTTGTTGATCGGGCTGGGTCGTGACGGTGGAGGTCGAGCGAGTTGTGGTGACCGCGAGCTGGATGTCAGAGGAGCTCGGCGAGAGTCCGGGGACCGTGTCGACGACCGATGAGGCCGGGGGCCGCTTGGCTGCGGGCTTGGCGGTCGGCGAGACCACTCGGGCGACCAGAGCCAATGGCGCTCGCCAGTTCAAAGCGGGGTCGGCCATCGCCAAGAGATGAGCGCACAAAGGACGCAGGAGGTCCGAGCGAGGGCTATCGCCGCCCGAAAAGCACCAGCGAAGGGCATTCGTTCACAACGGGGCAGCAGCACCAAGAGCCTTCTGCACCCCAGATGGAGAGGCGACGGCCCTCGCTCGGACCTCCTGCGGCCCGCGCGGAGGCCTCATCGTCACGACGCCGCCTCATCAACGACTTCGAGGAGCCCAGTCGTCGCTGTCGCGCGAGGCGTAGCGCTCGATCAACGCGTCGACCGCCGCGCGCTTGACCGGGTCGGTGTTGCTCGGCGGAGCCACTCGGGCGACCAGAGCCACTGGCGCTCGCCAGTTCAAAGCGGGGTCGGCCCTCGCCAAGAGATGAGCGCACAAAGGACGCAGGAGGTCCGAGCGAGGGCTATCGCCGCCCGAAAAGCACCAGCGAAGGGCATTCGCTCACAACGGGGGAGCAGCACCAAGAGCCTTCTGCACCCCAGATGGAGAGGCGACGGCCCTCGCTCGGACCTCCTGCGGCCGGCGCGGAGCCTCATCGTCACGACGCCGCCTCATCAACGACGTCGAGGCGCCCGCCTCAGGGCTCGGGCTGCCCGCCTCAGTGCTCGGGCTGCCCGCCTCAGGGCTCGGGCGGGACCCGAGGTTCGTTCGCGACAAACTCCTCGTGGAGGATCTGAAGCCCAAGCACGTGATTGATCAGAATGTCGTCACGCACAGCCTCGGCCCGGTCGTCGCTGTTGCGCGCGAGCAGCTCGGCGACGCGATCGGGATCCAGGATCCCCGCCGCCTCGCACGCATCGCGCGAGGCGTAGCGCTCGACCAACGCGTCGACCGCCGCGCGCTTGACCGGGTCGGTGTTGCTCGGCGGAGCCATGAACGCGAATTTCTCACGCTCGTAGAGCACCTTGGGCAAGATCCCGCGCATGGCCTCACGCAGCACCCACTTCTCGGTCCCGCCGTGGATTCGGTACGAGGGCGGGATCTGGCGGGCGTACTCGGCGAGGTGGTGATCGAGGAAGGCCGGGCGCGACTCCATCGAGTTGGCCATGTCCACGCGGTCGCCACCCCAGGTCAGGATCTGGCCCTCGAGCATGGTCTTGATCCAGCTGTACTGCACGCGGTCGAGCAAGTGCCGACCTTCGAGCTGGCTGCGATCGATGCGCTCGGCGACCGCGGCGATGGGGTCGTAGTCGGCCAGCTCCTCGCGCAGCGCGGGCGCGAGCAGGGGCCGGGCGCGGGCCAGGGTCAGGATCCACGGCTGGATCCACGAGGGCGTGAACCCGATCAGCTCGTTCCAGGCCGGGTGCTCGGCCTGCTGCTCGGCGAGGATCGCCCCCTCGAACACCGCGTTGCTGGCCTGCATCTTGGTTCGCAGGGCCGCGAAGCCCTCGTCGGCGCCGTGCTCGGCGGGCCCGTGGACGAAGAGGTCGCGCTTGAAGAAGGGGTAGCCCGAGAACAGCTCGTCGCTGCCCTCGCCCGTGATCACGCTCTTGTAGCCGGACTCGCGCACGCGCCGGCTCATGTGCCACTTGGCCACGGACAAGGTGTTGTAGAAGGTCCGCTCGGCGTGCCAGACGACGCGCGAGAAGTAGCCGCCGTAGAGCTCGCGGGCGCGCAGGTGCAGGACCTCCTGCTCGGCGCCGGCGGCCCGCGCCATCTCGGCCGCGATCGCGGACTCGTCGTAGTTCGGGTTGTCGAAGCTGATCGTGTAGGCCTTGACCGGCGACTGCTGCATGGTCGAGGCGATGCCGAGGATCGAGCACGAGTCGATGCCGCCGGACAGGTAGCAGCCGACCGGGACGTCGGCCTCGAGCCGGACCCCGACCGCGTCGACGAGGCGATCGCGGACGCCCGTGATCCACTCGCTCGGCCCGCCGTGGCCCTCGCGCTCGGCGGCGCGCGGGAAGTTCATGTCCCAGTAGACGTGGTCCTCGCGCTCGAGCCGACCGTTGGCGCCGCGGCGGAACACCAGCATCTGACCCGGGCGAACGGCCTCGATCTCGGCGAAGGAGGTCGTCCCCGGGACCATGACCTGCATCAGCTGGTTGAGCGCGGCCTTGGGATCGAGGCGACGCGGGACCGTGGGGTGGCGCAGCAGGGCCTTGACCTCCGAGCCCCAGAACAGCTCGCGCTCGCGCTGGTGGATGTACAGCGGCTTGATCCCGAAGCGATCGCGGACCAAAACCAGGCGCTGCTCGACCCCGTCCCACAGCGCGAAGGCGAACTCGCCGCGGAGGTGCTCGACAAAGTCGAGGCCGTGGCGACGGTAGAGGGCCAGGGCGATCTCGGCGTCGCTCTTGCTCGCGAAGCGCTCACCCTCGCAGCTGAGCTTGGCCCGGATCGACTTGAAGTCGTAGAACTCGCTGTTGCTGGTCAGGATGACCTGTCCGTCGGACGTGGTCAGCGGCTGATCGCCCGTGTGCAGATCGATGATCGTCAGCCGGGTGTGGCCCATGGCGAGCCCGAGCTGCGGATCCAGATGCATCCCGCGACCGTCGGGGCCGCGGTGGACGATGAGATCCATCATCGCGTTGAGGTTGGTGCGCGCCTGGTCTTCGAGGCCGTCGAGGCGCCAGTAGCCGACGATTCCACACATGGGGCTGGTCCTTTGGTTGGGCCTTCAGGAGGCCAGGTACTGCACGCCCGCGGGCACGCGATCGATCGCGCCGAGCATGCTGATCAAGAGCGCCTGGCGCAGGTACACGGCCCCGGCCGCCTGGGCGAAGTAGAGGTTGTGGGCCGTGTCGTCGAGGCTGACGTCGAGCTCGGCCTTGCGAGCGAGGGGGTGAAGCACGACGGCGTCCTTGCGAAAGGGGCTGTCGGCGCGGAGGGCGTAGCGTTGATCGAGCTCCTGGTAGCTGCCGCCGAGCAGCGCGATCGAGTTCATGTAGACCGCGTCGAACTCGGGCAGGACCTCGTCGAGGTTGGCGTCGACGAGCTCGAGCGGGACCTCGCTCGCGGCCACGGCCGCTTCGAGGCTGGCGTCGAGCGGCCGCGCGTCCTCGCTGAGCAAGCTGATCTTGGCCACGGCGTGGGGCTGCATCAGCGCGAGCAGCAAGAAGCTCCGGACCGCCCGCATGTTCGCCGGGGTGCCGATGACGCCGAGGTGGAGGCGGCGATCGGGCGCGAGCGCCCCGCTCATGAGCTCGGGCCGCCACTTGAACAGGCAGTACCAGTCGAGCAGCGCCTGCGTCGGGTGCTCGTCGGTGCCGTTGCCGGCGTTGAGCAGCGGCAGGATCAGGTTGCTGCGGATCTCCTCGATCGCGCTGACCCGTGGGTGGCGCATGATCACGATGTCGCCGTAGCTGTTGAACATCTCGCCGATGTCGGCCAGCGACTCACCCTTGGCGACGCCCGTGACCTTGCCGTCGGGCACGCTGAGGACCCGGGCGTCGAGCCGCGCCGCCGCGCTCTCGAACGACAGGCGCGTGCGGGTGCTGGCCTCGAAGAAGGCGGTGATGATCAGCTTGCCGGCCAGCGGGCGATGGCGGGCGATCTGGGTCAGCTCGAGCAGCGCGGCGAACTTGCACACCTGGACGATCGTCTCGTGGTCGAGGTCGCGGATCTGGACCAGGCTCTGCCCGGCGAGGGTCTCGAGCCGGGCAAAGTCGATCTGTTTGTCGCTGGCGCTGAGCAGCTGCCGGGGATCGAGGATCAGGCCCTTGCTGTTGAGCCGAAGCCCGGACGGGGGGAGTGTGTTCACCATGGGTTCCCATTCTTGAGGTCGCGGACCAGCAGCACGATCAAGACCGTGACACCGAGCCCGCTCGCGCCCAGCGCGGCGTAGACCAGCGCCGAGAGCAGCGTGGGGGAGAAGACCCCGCTCATGAGCCTGTCTCCTGCGCGGGCGCGGGCTCGGGCTGCGAGAGCTTGGCCCAGTCGAAGTCGCCCGGGGCCAGGACGCTGCCGAGCACGACCACGAGCATGGACAC
The DNA here is from genome assembly GCF_002994615.1 of Enhygromyxa salina. Taxonomy (GTDB): domain Bacteria; phylum Myxococcota_A; class Polyangia; order Nannocystales; family Nannocystaceae; genus Plesiocystis; species Plesiocystis salina_A. The sequence continues at coordinate 4,268 of NZ_PVNK01000167.1, forward strand.
GGTGGTGCCGACGAGCGCGCCCGTGTACCAGCCCACGAAGACGTAGCAGGCCAGGCCGACCAGGCTGCCGGAGATCATCGCCCACAACACCGCGCGGGAGTTGGCCCGGCGCCAGTAGAGCCCGGCCAGGATCGGCCAGATCGTGCTGCCGACCAGGGGCCCGGCGAAGAACAACACCGTGGCCAGCGTGCCGAGCTTGGGCAGGCACAAGAGCCAGGTCAGGAGGCCGAGGCCGACGAGTGCCCAGGCCGCGTGCCGCCGCTGGCGCTGGTCGTCGCTGCGCCCGCGCAGGAGCATGCCGTGGACGAGATCATGGACGACGAGGTCGCTGGTCGCGGCCAGGAGGCTGTCGATGCTCGACGCCAGCGAGGCGAACACGGCCACGAACACGAGCACCGCGCCGACGCCCCCGAGCAGCTTGGCGGCGAGCAGCGGGCCGACCATGTCGGGGCGGACGATCGGCAGATCCAGGCCCGCCGCGGCCAGGCCCAGGAACCCGGCCAGGATCGGGATCGGCAGCCAGATCAGCGCAGCCAGGGTGTAGGCCCGCTGACCCACGCCCTCGCGCATGGCCAGCGCCCGGCTCCACCACACGTTGCTGTGGAAGATCTCGCCGAGGCCGAACAGGAGGCCGTTGAACACGCCCATGAGCGCGGCCGGGAACAGCACGGTGACCAGCGCCGGGCGCGACGTGGCCAGCGACTCGTGGACGCTGGCGACATCGATCTGGGTGAGGACCGCGATGACCACGACCGCGACGCCGAGGATCACGATCAGGCTCTGGATGAAGTCGGTGCCGATGACCGCGTGGAGCCCCCCGACCACGGTGTAGCCCACGCACACGGCCAGGATCACGCTCATGCCCCAGTGGTAGGGGATGCCCGCGAGCGCCTCGAGCAAGAGCCCGCCAGCCATGCCCATCGAGACCAGCCAGGTCATGGCGTAGAACAGCGAGATGATCAGAAACACGACCCAGGCCGGCCGACCAAAGCGCAGGCGTACGAACTCGGCGCTGGTGTAGCCCGTCGGCATCAGCGCCCGAATGCGCTTGGCCATCGGCGCGAACAAGAGCAGGCCGATCGCGGCCGTCGAGTACGACAGCATGCCCCACACGCCCATCTCGAGGGCCAGCTGCGGGGCGAGCATTGTCGTGTTGGAGGTGACCCAGGTGGCGACCGCGGTCGCGGCCCCGAGCGCCAGCCCGACGTTGCGGTTGGCGAGCATGAAGCCGTCGAGCGAGGCGCCCTTGCGGCCCCACCACAGCCCCAGCGCGAGCCACAGCACCGCGAAGCCGGCGATCAGGATCCAGCCGGTCGTCGGTGAGAGGATGGCGATCTGGCTGTCCATCGCGGCCTCAGCGGGGCGTGCTCGTCGAGCGAGCGGCGAGCAAGACGGTGGCCGCCGTGATCACGAAGACCACCGCGCCGAGGATGAACAGGATCACGGCCAGGCGCAGATCGTGGTGCTCGACGAGCACGGACTGGGCCGCCGACCACTCGGTCCACGGCGCCTCGCCGCCGTCGCTGGCGCCGTTTAGAGGCCGGCTGCGGACGCGAAAATAGCTGCGCCCGTCGAGGCGCCCCGACACGTACCAGCTCGGCAGGGTCCCGCGGTAGCGCGAGCTCGGATCGTCGAAGTTGGCGCTGCTCGACTCTTGCAGCTCGTACTCGAGCTCGCGCTCGGACTCGGCGGGCTCCCACTTCAGCAACACCGCGCCATTGCTCGACTCGAGCTCGGGATCGCCGACCATGGTCGGCGCCGCGGCGCTCGGCGTCGGGCTCGGCTCTGGCGCCGCCCACAGCTCGGGCGCCGCGAACAGCAGCGCAGACGCGAACAGCAGGGCCACCGAGCGGACTCGGCGGCCCCGGACTGGGACCGATGTGGGCATGGAAGAGGGGACGCGCGGCACGAACCGACGAAAGTGGGCGCCACGCACGGCCAGAACCCGGCGGAGCCAGGGCCTTGCACCTCCCATAACATTTCGACGGCGCGCGCTCAAATGTCGGCGAGCACGGTAAAACGCCGTGCGCACGACGAGCGCGGGCTTTAGCATGAGGCTGTGGGTACAGCGAGTCGTTCGACGAGTCTCCTCGACGCACGCGTCAATGCTTCGCGGCTGCGCGCCGATATCGAGGCGCTCTCGGCCATCGGCCGCCAACCCGATCGCAGCATCTCGCGTCTCGCCTTCAGCGAAGCCGACATGGAGGCGCGGGCGTGGCTGCGCGGGCGCATCGAGGACGCAGGCCTGACCGCGCACCAGGACGGGGCCGCCAACCTCCACGCCCGGCTCGGCTGGGACGGCAGCCCGAGCTACATGATCGGCTCGCACATCGACACGGTCCCGAGCGGCGGTCCCCTCGACGGTGCCCTCGGCGTGCTCGTCGGCCTCGAGTGTCTGCGCCGCCTCCACGAGCTCGACCTGCCCCTGCGTCACCCGCTCGAGTGCGTGGCCTTCAGCGACGAGGAGGGGCGCTTCGGCGGCTTGCTGGGCTCTCAGGCGATCGCAGGGCAGCTCAGCCCCGCCGACCTCCACAAGGCTCGGGACCTCGAGGGCGTCAGCCTGATCGACGCCATGGCCAGCCGAGGGCTCGACGCGATGGCGGCCCTCGACGCCCGCCGCAGCGCCGAGTCGCTGCTCGCCTACCTCGAGCTCCACATCGAGCAGGGCCCGGTGCTCGAGGCTCGGGCTGCGACGATCGGCGTGGTCGAGGGCATCACGGGCCTGTTCAAGTGGGAGATCCGAATGATCGGCACGCCCAACCACGCCGGAACCACGCCGATGGATCTTCGCCACGACGCGTTCACCGGCGTGGTCGAGTTCGCCGCCGCGATCCCCCGCCTGCTCGACGAGAACGGCTCGGCCCGGAGCCGCGCGACGATCGGCCGGGTCGAGCTCCAGCCCGGGTCGGCCAACACCGTTCCGGGTCGGGCGATCTGCTCACTCGACGTCCGCGACCCCAACCCCGAGGTCCTCGCCAACCTCGCCGAGGCCATGCGGCGCTCGCTCTCGGCGCTCGCCCGTCGTCACGGCCTGATGTTCGAGTTCGAGATCCTCAGCGAGGTCGAGCCCGTGGCCTGTGACGCGGGCCTGATCGAGCGGATCGATCGGGCCGCCGAGGCGCTCGGCCACGAGCGGATGCGGCTGCCGAGCGGGGCGGTCCACGACGCGCAGGTCATGGCCAAGCTGACCCGGGTCGGCATGATCTTCGTGCCCAGCTTGCAGGGCATGAGCCACTCGGCCGCGGAGTGGACGGCGTGGGAAGACATCGAGGCCGGCGCCAACGTGGCGCTGCGCGTGCTCGGTGAGCTCGTGGGCTAACTTCGCGCCCGAGCAGGTCTCGAGCGCTCTCGAGGGGGGAGCGCCGCGACGACCGAGCGGCCGCTTGCGGCCCTGCGTGGCCGAGTCGCTGACGGCCGCGGGGGTCCTCGCTAGCAGCCCGGGGTGCAATGCCTCGCGCCGCCTCGCTTGGCCTTTTCGCCGAGGGCTTTGTCGCCAAAACTAGCAGTACGCCCGGTACAGCGGCGTTTTGGCTTCGCGCCCTCGGCAAAAAATCCGGCGCGAGGCGACACGATGCATTGCACCCCGGGCTGCTAGCCGTCGGCGGGGAGGTTGCCGGCCTCGTTCTCTTGCTTCTTGAGCGCCGCGAGCTTGGGCTGGGCGACGTCCTTCGAGTAGGTCGAGCAGCAGTCTTGCTGGATGTACTGCGACCACTGGTCGATCGACTTGCTGACGTCGCCCTGGGCCTCGTAGACCATGGCCGCGCCAGCGAAGGCGTCTTGGTCGCCGGCCCACTGGGTCTGGGCCTTCATGAAGGTGCGCAGGGCCTTGTCGAGCTCCTTGGCCTCCAGCTGGACCTTGCCGAGCTCGCGGTACACGTACTTGAGCTTGGGGTTGATCTCGCCGACCTCCGTGAGCACGGTCGCGGCCTCGTCGAGCTTGCCGGTCTCGCGCAGCGCGACGCCATACTCGAGCCCGTACTGCTCGGTGTCCTGGTCGAGCTCCCAGGCCTTGCCGAGGTGCTCGGCGGCCTTGGCCCAGTCTTTGGTTCCGGCGTAGGCGCGGCCGAGGGACGCGCGGGCGCTGGCGTCTTCGCCGTTCGCGGCGACCGCCTTCTCGAGCGGGTCGACCGCGGCGGCGTAGTCCTCGCGCTCGAGCTCGACTTTGCCGAGGCCGGTCAGGGCCGCGACGTTGCCGGGCTCGTTCTCGAGCACCCACTTGTAGCCTTCGGCGGCCTCGTCGCTCTTGTGGTTGCGCAAGTTTGCGTCGGACTCTTTGAGCTTCGCCGCAATTTGCTCCGGGAGGTTGGCGTCTTCCACCTCGGGCTTGCAGGCGGGGACGATCAGCATGGTGGCGAGGGCAAGTCCGAGGGCACGTTTCACGCGAATACTCCTGAAAAGGGGCGCGGGGCCGGGTTATCACGGCTCGGCGCACGCCGTCCAGCGTCGCCTCGCGGACTGAGAGGGGATCGATTTGCGCCGACCCGGGCGAGATCCTACACAGCGAGGGTGACCGAATCCGACGACTCAACGCCGCCGCTGCTGGGCCTGCGCCACCTCGCGCTCCACATCGCCGACGCGCACTACGAGGCGACCCTGCGCTTTTATCGTGAGGGCATGGGAATGGCGATCGACTGGCAGCCCGACGACGCCGCCGCCTACCTCACGAGCGGCCGCGACAACCTCGCGCTGCACCGCGTCGACACGGTCCGCCGCGAGCACTCGGCCCTCGACCACCTCGGCTTCATGGTCGCGGACGCAGCCACCGTCGACGCCTGGCACGCGCGACTGAGCGAGCGCGCCGCAGACCTGGGCATCGAGATCCTGGCCAAACCCAGGCTCCACCGCGACGGCGCGAGCTCGTTCTATCTGCTCGATCCAGCCGGCAACAAGGTCCAGATCGTCCACATCCCGAGTTGTTCTTGACCCCCCCCCGCCCGTTGGCGACTCTGCCACGCACGGCCGCGGTTCTAGTTTTGGGTGTTTAGCCAGCGCAGGGCTTCGGCCTCGCCGAGGAAGCAGCGCAGGTCGAGGTCGAGGTTGCGGGCGAGCATCAAGGCGGCGGTGCGCAGGACCGAGGAGCTTGCGACGAGAGCTACGCGACGGACGCCCGCTCGGTGCGCGCGCATCAGCCACTCGCGGGCCCGCGCTGGGGTTCCTGGTCCGTAGCCGGCGGCGGCTCGTAGATCGCAAAGGACGGCGTCCGAGGTGTGTTGCTCGATACGCTCGATCAGCTCGCCCAATCGACCGTCGAGCATCGGCGTGTCGATGAGCCCCTGGAGGTGGACGCGGACGATGCCGACGTCTCCAGCCCCGGCCTCGACGCTCGACCTGACAGCGCTACGAATTTGGCTGTGATGCATGCGAGGGGGAGGGGGCGAGGGGAGGGGACGAGGGCAGGGATCGGGCTCGAAACCTGGCTCGAAACAAGCTGCCGGAGGTGTCTCGGGCTTTCGCCGGCGAGACATCGCTGCCCTTCTTGTTGTGGCGTGGGGCGTTTTGGGACAACCCTGGCCACGCAGTCCAAGCTTCGGTCCGCACGCGCGCAGACCTAGACCTCTCGACCCTAACCCAAGGTCCGAGCAGGTTCAACCGAAATACCAGCGGCGGATCAGGCCGCTGGCTCGGGCGAAAGATCAGGCGAAAGATCAGGCCAGGGATCAGGCCTGTTCCACGCAGCCGCTCTCGGTGCACTCGACCGTCAGCTGGAGCGGGTAGCCGGCCCCGACCGGCTCGAAGCTGATCGTCGCCGCGCTCCCAACCGAGTTGCCGGAGGCGTCTACGGCCTGGATGCCGACCTCGTCGAGCAACGCGCCGTTGAGCTCGCGATCGGGATCGGGGACGAGGCGGTAGCCCATCGCGTCGCCGGCGAGATCGCAGTCGAGCTCGGTCTCGAGCAACACGACCGTGCCGTTGTTTTGGTAGGCGGTGACCTCGAACCGGTCGATGCCGATCGCTGCGCAGTTGCCGAAGCCGTCGGCGCCGAGGCGCCACCTGAGCTCGAACTGGGCGGGGCGAGCGGTCAGCTCGGCCGCGACGTTGGCCTGGGCGGCCTCGAAGATCTCGACGCGCCGCTCGGTGTCAGGCTGGCCGAGGTTGTCCATCGTCTCGACGCCGTTGTCGTCTTGGGCGCTGACGATCAATGAGTACAGACCAGGCTCGAGCAGGTCGAGGACGATCTCACCGCCGTCCTCGCACGGAATCTCTTCGCTGTACACGACGGTCAGATCCTCGCTCGGACCCTGGACGAGCTCGGCCCGAAGCGAGTCGATGCCGAGCTCGGCGCAGCTTTTTTGGTTGCCGAGCTCGTAGGTGACCGAGAGCGAGCCCGGCCCCTTGTCCGGCGAGCAGCCGGCGAGGGCGGACACGCCCACGACGACCACGAGCGCGGCGGGGAGTCCGAGGGACTCGAACGACAGTAGCGAGCGAGAGCGGGACGTCTGGGAGTGGCGCATGGGCTCGCCCAAGGTAACCGCGGTCCCGGCCCGAGGCGAATTTCGCCGAAAGTTTGGCCTCACGGGCGGGGGATCCTATGGACCGGGATGGTGGGGCGTACCCCACCCTGGGATCGACGGAGGAGCCATGCGTATCTCGTTCATTGCATCGACAGCCGTACTGGGCGCCACCCTCGCCGCTCTGTGCTTTGCCCCAGCGCGGGCCGGGGCGAGCGAGCCCTCGGACGCGAGCGAGCCGTCGAGCGCGCTCGAGCCCTCGGGCGAGGACGAGGGGGAGGGGGATCCCCACCCGGCGAACGAGAGCAAGGCCAAGAGCAAGAGCAAGAGCAAGTCCAAGAGCAAGGCCAAGTCCAAGTCCAAGAGCAAGTCCAAGTCCAAGTCCAAGAGCAAGGGCAAGTCCAAGAGCAGGTCCAAGTCTCGCAACGACGAGGCCTGTCACTACCGCACCCCGATCCACTGGCACGAAGTCGAGGCCGGCGAGCACCTCGGGCTGATCGCGGGGCGCTACGGCGTGCTGAGCACGGATCTGATCGGCCTCAACCCCACGCTGGCCGACAACCCCGACCACATTCGCGTCGGCCAGAAGCTGGCCGTGTGCCCCGAGCTGCCGCCGCGCGAGGTCGTGGAGTTCGACCACGTGGTCGCGCCCGGTGAGACCTTCAACCAGATCGCCTACGCCAACAACCTGTCCCCCGAGGAGCTGCTCGGGATGCAAGACGGGGCCCTGGGCGACACCAACAAGCTGCGCGTCGGCGACAAGCTCCACATCGTGACCGTCGGCGACATCTTGATCGGCTTCGAGCCCGAGCCGCCCCAGCGCGGCCGGCTCACGAGCCCGCGCAAGCTGCCCCAGCACGAGGCCTACACGATCAAGCGCGCGCACAACGTCTACGGGACCGCGCGAACCATCAAGCTCATCGGGCGGGTGGTCGACAACTACCAGCGCCGGGTCCCCGGCGGTCCCAAGCTGCGCATCGGCGACATCTCGGGCCGCCACGGAGGGCCGCTGGCCGGGCACCTGTCCCACCAGGAGGGCCGCGACCTCGACATCGGCTTCGTGCTCCAGGGCAAGCTCGCCGATCGCCTTCACTTCTCGGGCGCGACCAAGGACAACATCGATCTGGAGCGCATGTGGGCGCTGATCGACGAGTTCATCGCGACCGGGGAGGTCCGCTGCATCTTCCTCGACTACAAGTTTCAGAAGCTGATCTACGAGTACGCCAAGGACCAGGGCGTGTCCCAGCGCAAGCTCGATGAGTACTTTCAGTACCCGCGCGGGCGCGGGCGCGGCCACGGCATCATTCGCCACTGGCGCGGCCACGAGAACCACCTCCACGTTCGCTTTCGCGAGTAGGAGCAGCCTGCTCGATTCTCCGCGCAGGGCTCGATTTAGGTCCAGCGCCCCGCCGTGGGTGGCAGAGTCGCTGAGGCCCGCGGGGGGTCATGAAACATGTGCACGATCATCGCCGCAGTTGGCGTCTGGCCCCAGGCGCCCCTGGTCATCGCCACCAACCGTGACGAGGCCCTCGACCGAGCGGCGAGCGGGCCGCAGGTGTGGCCGGCCGGCGAGGTCGCGAGCCGGCGAGTGCTCGCGCCGCGCGACCTCCGAGCCGGCGGGACCTGGCTCGGGCTCAACGAGCGCGGCCTCTTCGTCGGCATCACCAACCGCCGCGCGATCCCGGACCCCTCGCGCCGATCTCGGGGGGAGCTGGTGTTCACCGCGCTCGGGGCCGCGAGCCGCGCGGGGGCGCGCGACCGGGTGCGCGAGCTCGATGCGCGGGACTACAACCCCTTTCACCTCCTGTTCGCCGACCGCGACGGCGCGCTCGTGGTCTGGGCCGACGGCGAGCGCCTCCACGAGGTCGAGCTCGGGCCCGGGGTTCACTGGCTGACCGAGCGCAGCTTCGGCGCAGGCGCCAGCGAGCGCCATCGGACCCTCGACCGGCTCGCCGCCGAGCTCGAGGCCGGGCCGCTGCCCGAGGTCGCGCGCTGGCGCTCGATCCTCGCCGACCACCAACCCCACGCGTCGCCCGGCCAGGCGCCCGCGGCCACAGCGGTCGGCCTCGACGCGATGTGCGTCCACGCCCTGCCCCTCAACTACGGCACCCGCTCGTCGACCCTCGTCGAGCTCGGGCCGGAGCTCGGCAGCGCTCGCTTCCTCCACGCCCTCGGGCGGCCCTGCGAGACGGACTTCGTCGATCACGCTGAGGCCGTGCGCGAGCTTCGTCTGGCCTGAGCGAGCTTGCCGGCAAGCTTTGCGTGCTGGCCCCATGCTGGCCCCATTGTGTGATGGTGCGGCCGCCCCGGCGTAGCTACGATGAGGATGCAAGAAGGCTCGAACACAGGCGTCGCGGCGAAGCCGGAGCTCAACTCTGACGGCGAGGGGGAGCCCGCAGCCGGGACCGAGCTCGCCAAACGAGCCCCAGGGGCCGTCGCCCAGGCCCCACGCCGCCCCCGCGTCGTGATCGTCGGAGGTGGTTTCGCGGGGCTCAACGCGGCCAAGATCCTCGGCCGCCGCGGCGCCGAGATCGAGCTCGTGCTCATCGATCGCCGCAACCATCACCTGTTCCAGCCGCTCCTGTACCAGGTCGCGATGGCGGGCCTGAGCCCGGCCGACATCGCCGCGCCGATCCGCGGGCTCCTGAGCCAGTACCGCAACACCACGGTGATCCAGGGCGAGGTCCGTGGCGTCGACGCCGAGGGCAAGCGCGTCTACGGCGAGTTTGGCGAGCTTCACTACGACTACCTGGTGCTCGCGGCCGGGGCCATGCACGCCTACTTCGGCCACGAGGAGTGGGAGCCCTTCGCGCCCGGGCTCAAGACCGTCGAGCAGGCCACGGAGATCCGGCGTCGCGTGCTCACGGCCTTCGAGAGCGCCGAGACCCACGCCGCCGACACCCGTGAGCGCAAGCGCTTGCTGACCTTCGTGATCGTCGGCGGGGGCCCGACCGGGGTCGAGCTCGCCGGGGCGATCGGCGAGATGAGCCGGACGACCCTGGCCAGGGACTTTCGCAACATCGATCCCAAGCTCACCCGGGTCATCCTGATCGAGGCCGGCTCGCGGATCATGGCCGCGTTTCACGAGGAGCTCGCGAGCCGGGCGACCCGCGACCTCGAGAGCCTCGGCGTTCAGGTCTGGACCAACAGCCGCGTGACCAAGGTCGACGCGCACGGGGTCGAGGTCGGCGACGAGCGGATCGAGGCGGCCACGGTGCTGTGGGCCGCGGGGGTCCGGGCCGCCGAGTTCGAGGCGCTCGACGTCGCGCGCGACGGCCAGAACCGGATCGAGGTCGGAGACGATCTGAGCCTGGCCGCCCACCCCAACATCTTCGTCGCCGGCGATCTCGCCCACGCCGTCGACGGCCACGGTCGGCCCTACCCAGGCCTCGCCCCGGTCGCCATGCAGCAGGGTCGCTTCGTCGCCCGGGCGATCCTCCGCGAGCTCGACGGCGAGGCGCGCGGCCGCTTCAGCTACGTCGACAAGGGCCAGATGGCGACGATCGGGCGCTCGCGGGCGATCGTCGAGGCCGGCAAGCTGCGCTTTGGCGGGGTCCTGGCCTGGTGGACCTGGCTCCTCGTCCACATCTTTTACCTCAGCGGCTTCCGCAACCGGGTCCTGGTGCTGATCCAGTGGGCGTGGTCCTACCTGACCTTCTCCCGCGGCGCCCGCTTGATCGTGGCCAAGAAGTGGCGCTCGTACACCGACTCGAGCCCCGAACGCGAGTGAGCCCCGCGCGTCCGCCCGGGGCCCACGTGGGGCCCAGGTGGGGCCCAGGTGGGGCCCAGGTGGGGCACCGTGCGAGACGGCCGAGGGGAGCGACGCGGAGGCGCGAGCAGACGCCGGTTGCCTGGGTGGCTCCGCGCTCAGCCGCCGTCGGCGGCGGGGCCGGGCGGCGACTCGCCGCTGCTCGAGTCGCCCTCGCCCTGGTCGCCACTGGGTTGACCGCCACTGGGTTGACCGCCACTGGGCGGCGCGTCGAGCTCGGGCGGCGACTCGCCGCTGCTCGAGTGGCCCTCGCCCTGGTCGCTACTGGGTTGATCGCCACTGGGCGGCGCGTCGAGCTCGGCGGCGGGGCCGGGCGGCGACTCGCCGCTGCTCGAGTGGCCCTCGCTCTGATCGCCACTGGGCGGCGCGTCGAGCTCGGCGTCGGGGCCGTGCTCGGGCTGCTCCTCGCGCTCGAGCGGCTCGGCGAGCGCGGGCGGCGGGGGATAGGGGAAGCGCGCGGGCGGAGCCCGGTCTGCGCACCCGAGCGCGCTCGCGCTGAAGCTGACAGCGAGGACAGCGCTGACGAAGACGACCACGCGGCGGCGCTCAGCCGTCGCTTTTGTCGTCGTCGTCGTCGTCGTCGTCGTCCTCGTCGAGGCCACCGAGGACCGAGGCCTCGACGCCGTCGTCGTCGTCGCTGCCGATGTCGTCGCCGTCGCTGATCGAGTCTGGCTCCGTGCCCTCGGGCGTGTCGTCGTCGCCGTCCTCATCGTCGTCGTCGTCGTCGTCGTCCTGCAGCTTGTCGGGATCGGAGGGCAGCTCCTTGACGTCGTCGTCGTCTTCGTCGTCTTCGTCGTCACCGGTGCCGAAGGTCGCCGCGTCGATGAAGGTTGCGTCGGAGTTGGACCCGGCCATGAGCTGGGCCCGCTGCTCCTCGATGAAGCCGCGGATCGTCTCCTCGACGTTCTCGTCGTAGCGGACCAGAGCCTTGGCGATCTCGCGCAGCGCGACGACGCCGACCTTGTTGGAGCTCTTGACCAGCGCGGTGCCCTTGCCCTCGCTGAGCGCTCGTGCCCGACGCGAGCCGAGGACGGTGAGAGCGAAGCGATTGGGGACCTGCTCGAGGCAGTCTTCTACGGTGACGCGTGCCATGAGGAGCGCGGAGTATGGGGGCCCTCGGGCCGATTGTCCACTCGCCGCGTGTTGGCCGCCAACGCCGTCAAAGGTCGCATTTTCGTTGCATGGCTGTGTTCGTGAGGGGGCCGGCCGCGCGCCCAGCGCAAGCGCGCGGGGTGATACTGGGCTCATGACCGCACTGCCGATACGGGTCCGACGCGCTCGAGCACGCCGCCACCGCATGAGCCGTCTGTCGCGGCGCCGAGCGCTGCAGGGTCTGGGCGCGCTGGTCACGGCTGCGACGATCAGCGCGTGTCGAGACGATCCGGACAGCGACGCGGGGGAGGGCGGGACCGGGACCGGGACCGGGAGCGGCGACGGCGACGGCGACGGCGACACGGGCACGGGCAGCGACACGGGCACCGGCACGGACACGGGCACGGACACCGGCACCGAGACGGGGACCGAGACCGGGGACGAGGAGTACGAGGTCTGTGAGGCGAGCGAGCTCAGCCCCGCCGAGCTGCTCTCGGGCATCGACCACATCGTCGTCGTGATGATGGAGAACCGCAGCTTCGACCACTACCTCGGCGGCCTCTCGCTGGCCGAGGGCCGGCCGGTCGATGGGCTCCTCGGCAGCGAGCAAAACCCCACGCTGATGGGCGATCCGGTCTCGGTGTTCAACACCTCCAAGTGGGTCCACGAAGAAGACCCGCCGCACTCGTGGAACGCCTGCCACGCGCAGTTCAACATGGGCGCCAACGACGGCTTCGTGACCGAGCACGAGGGCAAGATCGGCCAGGACTACGCCGAGGTCATGGGCTACTACCTGCGCGAGCAGCTGCCCGTGTACCACGCGCTCGTCGACGAGTACGCCCTGTGTGATCGCTGGTTCGCCTCGGTCATGACCTCGACCTTCCCCAACCGCTTCTATCTGCACTGCGCCGACTCGGACGGGACCCAGGGCAACGACATGATCGAGGGCGTCCCGAGCATCTTCGACCAGCTCGCCGACGCCGGGATCTCGCATCGCTACTACTACGCCAACTTGCCCTTCGTGCTCACCTACGGGGTCCCGGGCAACGCCGAGCACCTCGCCTCGATCGCGGAGTTCTACACCGACGCCGAGAACGGCGAGCTGCCCAGCTTCTGCATCATCGATCCGATCCTGACCGCGGGCCCGACGATCGGCAACGACGACCACCCCCCGGCCGACGTCCGCGAGGGTCAGGCCTTCGTCGCGCTGATCTACGAGGCCCTGGCCGCCAGCCCGCAGTGGGATCGCTGCTTGCTGATCGTGACCTACGACGAGCACGGCGGGTTCTTCGACCACGTGCCCCCGCCGACGACCGTCGACCCCCACCCGGGCTTCGAGCAGCTCGGCTTTCGCGTGCCCAGCATCGTCATCGGGCCCCAGGTCCGGGCGGGCTGCGTCAACGGCACGGTCTTCGATCACGTCTCGGTCGCCGCGACCGTCGCGGCGCGCTGGGGTCTCGACCCGCTCAACGAGCGCGTGGCCGCGACCGCGGATCTGTCGAGCTGCATCGATCCCGATCTGATCGACAACCCGCGCCCGCCGATCTCGCTGCCCAAGGTCACGGTCCCGCTCAGCCCGATCGTCCACGTGCCCGGGGTCAACTTCGGCGGGCAGGTCGAGCTCGCGGCCCTGGTCGCCAAGGGCCAGCGCGGCGGCGATCAGGGCTGGATCCGGGCCTCGCGGGAGACCACCGAGCTGCTGCGCGAGCTCATGGCCAAGCGCTCGGTCGTGCGCTTTTCCTGATCCGGGCCCGGCCCCGGACCCGGACCAGGACCAGGAACACGAGCCCGACGAGGCCGCCGCCGCCCGTGCCGAGCGGCGAGCCGACCGAGCAGCCCCCGCGCTGGCCCTCGCCCTCGCCCTCGCCCTCGCCCTCGGGAGTCGGCTCGACGCAGGTCGGCCCGTCGAGGGGGCAGGGGAGGACGGACACCCGCGCCGTCGCGTGGCCGATCGACTCGCGCCCGCGCGCGTCGGTGATCCGCGCGCGGACGAGGATCTCCGAGTCGGCCGCGGCGATCGGCGCGCGGAGGTCGAGGCTCAGGGGGCCGTCGTCGTCGACCGTGAGGGTGTCGAGGGCCTGCCAGTCGAGCGAGGGCGCGAAGCGGGCCCACTCGAGCTCGACCTGGGCCGGGCCGAGCACGTCGACGCAGGCCTCGACGACGATCGGCGCGCCCGGGTCGAGGGCCTGCTCGTCGACGAGCAGGGCGATCGCCGGGAGGTCTTGCTCGGGGTCGTCGGGGTCGTCGAGGATCTTCACGAAGCCCGGGCGGTCGCGCCACAGGTTCAAGGTCGGCTCGAAGGTGTAGGCGCTGACCGAGTAGACCCCGGGCCCGACCGCGCTCGTGTCCCACTCGACCCCGGCCGCGGCCTGCTCGAAGCTGATCGGGCGGCGGTCGTCGTCGGCGGTGATCCGGGTGAAGCAGTCGGTCCAGATCGTCGACTCGTCGAGGATCTCGCGGTAGCTGACCTCGTCGGCCTCGACCAGGCCGAGCTCGACGCTGCGATCGACGTCGTCGCGGGTGATCCAGGGCGGGAGCAGCTCGGACACCGGGCGCTGGCGGCACAGGGCCACGAACTGGTGGGTGCGGCTGTCGGGGAGCTCGTCGAGGGTCGGCTCGGTGTCCTCGACGGGGATGGTGTAGTCGAAGTGGACGATCGGAGCGTCGACGCTGCGATCGACCACGCGGGCGCACTGCGACGGCCACAGCACGGGCGTGCGCACGTGGGCCTCGTTGGCGGCCGAGGCCGAGGCCGGGGAGGCGAGCGCGGCGCAGACGAGGACGACGATCGGGGCTAGCAGCCCGGGGTGCAATGCATCGTGTCGCCTCGCGCCGGAATTTTCGCGGAGGGCGCGAAGCCAAAACGCGGCTGTACCGGGCGTACTGCAAGTTTTGGCGACAAAGCCCTCGGCGAAAAGGCCAAGCGAGGCGGCGCGAGGGATTGCACCCCGGGCTGCTAGGACGCGTCGCTTCGCCGGTCGCACCGCGCCAGCCTACCAAGACTGGAGCTCACTCGGGCGCGGGCGCGGGCGCGGCCTCGGGCTCGAGCACGGGCATGAGCACGGGCGCGGGGGCGGGCGCGGACAGGTCGAGCTCCGCGAAGTCCTCGAGCTCGGCCTCGAGCTCGGCCTCGTTGGTGTTGCGTGAGAGGCTCTCGCGCAGGGTCAGGATCGACTGCAAGTGCGCGACGACCTGCTCGCCGGTCTCGGGCTGCGCGGGCTGGTAGAGCGACTGAACCGCGTTGACGTAGGCGATCAGGCGCCAGCGCAGCTGATTGCGCAGCTCCCGGTGATCCTGGCCCATGCCTCGTTGCCGGTTCAGGCGATCGTCGATCATGGTCTCGTAGCGAAGCTGGCAGTTGTCGAGGGTTCGCATCAGCTGGGCGCCGACGATGTCCTCGAAGTCCTGGCGCAGGCCCTCTTGCTCGATCATGCGCAGGATCGTCGCCGTCGACTCGGCCTGCTCGACGAAGGTGACCTTGACCAGATCGGACAGGGTCGTCGAGCCAAACACCCGCGTGAGCAGATCGCGGGCGCGCTGGGCCTGCGCGCGCGAGTGGGCGAGCTCGGCCGCGAGGGACTGCTCGTCCGTGAGCATGTCGAGGCCCGAGTGCTCGTAGGCGAGGGCGTCGTCGAGGCGGCGCAGGAGCTGGGCCCAGAGCGCGTCGACGGCTCGATCGAAGCTCATCTCGGTTGCGAGCAGGGCGGGGTTGCTGCCGACGATGCGGGCGATCAGGGCCGCGTTGACGATGTCGACGTAGGCTTGCAGGTTCTCGGCCGCGGCCTCGATCATGCTGTGGGTCTGGGGGAGTTCGCCTCTAAGGATTGTCTTGCACAGACGCAGCAAGATCTTGAGGGAGACATTGGGGATTCGTGCGAGCTCGAGCGCGTAGATGTTCATTGCCCACAACGTTAGTGATGTCTTCGCTTGGCGCCACAATAAATTTCATATTTTTCATCGTTGTGCTGGCCCCTGGTTCGCGCCGCGTGGAGTCGTGCCCAAATTTACAAGCTCATGATTCTTTTTCCGGTCCAGCTGTTGCTCGGCTCGCGCGTCGGCTGAGAACCGGCCGGCGGGATCGTCCGCGCCGGCCTGCGCTGCGGTCGGACTCGCGAGCCCGCCGCGAGCGCGGGGCTGGGCCGCGCAGATGAAGTCGAGGACCCGCGGGCGCCGAGGCTGGGGCGGGCCGAGGCTCCGACTCTTGCTCGGGCCGGGGGTGGTGGCCTCGATTCAGGGTCCCGAGCATGCCCGGAGCCCAGCTTTGTGGATGGCGCGGGCTCGATTGGATGCACGAGGGACCCAATGCGTACCCCCGAGGTGGCCCGCGGGGCGCGTTTGCGCGCCAGGCCGGGCTTGCGCGCTGCACGCGAGCCTTCGCCGACCCCGAGCTCGCGCTCACTCGGGGCTGGCGAGGGCTCGCGGGCCGCGGCGCTCCGGGGCCGGGAGGCTCGGGTTCATCGGCGAGGCGGGTGGTGTGTAGATTCGGCGGGCTCGGAGTCAGTTTGGGGGTGCGATTTTGGGGGTGCGGGGTGCTCGGTGGCCGAGGCGGGTGTGGCAAGGTGGGGGTCGTGAGTGATCCCTGCGCACGCTCGTGGATCGGGCGCCCGTCGTCCGCCTGGGTCGGCCTCGCGCTGGTCTGCCTGGCGCTGAGCTGCCAGGCCCAGCCCGCCGACGAGGGGGGCGGCGCCACCGGCGAGACCACCGAGTCGGCCGCCGACGCGGGCGAGCCCAACCAGGCGCCCGCGGCCCCGAGCCTCGCGAGCCCGGCCGACCAGGCGCTCGAGGTCCCCGTCGTGTCCGAGCTGTGCTGGACCCCGGCCGAAGACCCCAAGGGCGACGAGCTCGGCTACCGCGTGTGGGTTGACGGGGTCGAGCTCGCCAACGGCGAGACCGGCGAGTACGGCTTCACGACCACCTGCACCGGCCCGCTCAACCTCCTCGGCGAGCGCAGCTACAGCTGGCGCGTCCGCGCCTTCGAGCGCGACGACCCGACCGTCGAGTCCCCCGACAGCGAGACCTGGACCTTCACCACGGGCTGGGAGGGCGACACCAAGGTCCTGCTGTTCGACGACTTCTCCGAGGACAGGGGCTGGACCGTCAGCGGCGACGCCCAAAGCGGCGCCTGGGTCCGCGGCGTCCCCCAGCAGGTCTACGATCTCGACGCCGAGCTCGCCCAGCCCGGCGCGTGCCAGGCCGGCCAGTGCTGGTACACCGGAGACAACCCCGGCGGGACCCTCGGCGAGGCCGACGTCGACGGCGGCGCGGTGGTCCTGACCTCGCCGCCTTTCGATCCGAGCGACGCGACCAGCATCAGCGTCTCGCTCGCGCGCTTCTTCTACCGCTCGGATCTGGTCCCGACCGGCGTCAGCCTCGAGCTCGCGCTGCTGGTCCCCGATCCCGACCAGGCCGAGGGCGTGACCGTGCACGTGCTCGACAAGCTCGACGGCGGGGTCGGGGCCTCGCCTCAAAACCTGTGGACCTCGGTCGCGTTCGCGGCCTGCGGGATCGAGCTCGTCCCCGACACGCGCCTGCGCATCACCGCGACCGACCTCGTGGTCCCCGAGGCCGTCTTCGTCGAGGCCGCGATCGACGAGGTCCTGGTCGAGGGCTACCTCGACAGCGACGTCTGCAGCCAGGGCCTGGGCGCGCTGTGTGACCCCGCCGCGCCCGAGGCGGCCTGCGGCGCCGATCTGCTGTGCTGCGCCCAGGGCCCGATCTTCGACGGCGTCTACCGCTGCGACTACCCCGTCGCGGAGCTCGGCGATCTGCCCCCGGTCGAGCAGGGCGGCCCGCTCTTTGGCCCGCTCGGCTGCGACGCCCCCGATCTGACCGTGCTCGACTGGGATCTGGAGGTCTACACCCAGCTGATCTGGGTCGCGCCCGACTCGTGCTCGCTCTACGAGGGCTGCGTCGACGGCGACGGCTGGCGCACGGTCCTGCGCTTCGACACCAAGACCGCCAACGTCGGCTCGCGCGACCTGATCCTCGGGATCCCCGCCAACCATCCCGATCTCTTCACCTACTCGCCCTGCCACGAGCACTACCACTTCGACAACTACGCCACCTACTATCTGCTCGACGGCGACGACGTCGTCGCCGCCGGACACAAGCAGGCCTTTTGTCTGGTCGACTGGGAGAGCTGGGCCTGGGACGGCCTCGGGCCCGAGGACCGGGTCTACACCTGCTTCAACCAGGGCCTGTCGCTGGGCTGGTCCGACACCTACGCCGCCCAGCTCGACTGCCAGTGGATCGACGTGACGGATGTGCCGGCCGGCGACTACACGCTGCGCATGGAGATCAACCTGCCGCCCGAGGGCAAGTCGCACTCGACCCTGGTCGAGCGCCGCTACGACAACAACGTGCTCGAGATCCCTGTGGTCGTCGACTGAGGGGTGGCCCGAATCCGGGCCACCCTCAAAGCTCATATCGACATTGTGAGTGTCTCGCTTGACGCGCTGCCATGCTCGTGACAACGAATGTTCATGTCGGTGACCGCGCTGTTTCTCGACTCGCTGCGCACGTTTCTAATCAAACGTGCGGCTCGACCGATGCTTGACTACACATTAACGATACTCGACGAGGAGCTTCGCAAGCTCGACGATGTCTCGCCACCCCCCGAATGGCAGGGAGGACGTCTCACGCCGGAGCAGCGACAATTCGTCGCCATGCTCCCGGCTCTCCAAGGGGATGTCTCCACCACGTCCCACGTTCGTTCCTGGCTACGACAGGCTCCCAAACGGGGCATCATCTTGCTCGGCCCCTCTGGCGTGGGCAAGTCCCAGATCGACTTACGATTGCGAGGCAAAGCGCCCCGAGAAGATATCTTGTACACCGCAGAGGACGAAGCCCGTCGTCTGGTGCTGCAGGGCCGCCGAGTCCCCCTGCTGGACACGCCCGGCGAGCCTCGCCACGCCATGAGCGGCTACGCGAACGTGCTCGACGTCATGGTCGGCAGCGAGCCACCCGCGATCGCGGTCATCGTCGTTGCGGGCGGATATCTGGCCACGTCGATGCCCGAGCTCCGCGCGACCTTCATTCGCCCGAACTCTCGGGCCAAACCCGTCGCTCACACGACCGATGAGTTCGTCTCGAAGTGTCGAGAAGAAGAGGCGACCTACCTTCGAGAACTCGTCGACCACTGCCGGGCGCACGCGCAAACCAAGGGAATCGAGCCGGTGCCACAGCAGCGTTTGCGATCCGTGATTACTGTCGTCAACAAGCGGGACTTGTGGGGCGCCACGTCGAGCGAACAGGCTGCGACCCTCGCCCGGTACCGTGACCCCGACAGCGCCTTTGGTGTGGCTTTGCAGGAGTTTCGGGATGCCTTCGGGGCCCCAGACCAACACTCCCACGACGTGCTCCCTCTGTTCACCCACGCCAACGGCTTTCACCCCGACCCCACGATCGCGGCGCAGGCGCTCACGCCCTTCCACTCGGCGCTTGATGCGCTGATTCTGAGAACTCTGGTCAGTTACCGCTATACTGGTGGTGGACGGATCCCCTGAGTGCCACGCCCCACCCAAGACCAGCGCGACCAAGTCAGCCGCTACGCCGAGATCCTCCGTGCCCAGCAGGACACTCGGGCAGAGCGCGCTGCGTTGGCCAGTGAGACGGCGTGGGGCGCTGCGACCTCTCTTGTCCTGACCGTCATCATGCTGCTCGTCGCGTTTTGGTTCACATCACCAGGCTCGAGGGCCTTTGGTGTTGCGGTCGGCGTCGCGCTTTGCAGCTCCTTGCTGGGCCCCGTGGTGACGGGGTTGTTCTTGCGGCGCAGTCAGCTCCGCCAACGCCGAGCCGCGGAGCGGCTCGTGAGCCTCCAGCATGAGGACGAGTTCACGTCGGTCGACCGGATCTGACCCCGATCGACTAGCACCCCGGGCTGCTAGAGCTCGGCCCGTGACTACAGCTCCATCAGGAGCTGCTGGCCGCGCTCGCGCAGCTCCAAGCTGTCTTGGACCCACGTGATGAACAGCCGCGCGACGTCGCCATCGAACTCGAAGGCCTCGGCGAGCGTGAGCAGGGCGTCGAGCTCACCGTCGACGAGCACGTTGTCGGCCATCGCGGCGCACACGGCCTGGTAGTACAAGAAGATCCGCGCCTCGCGGTGCTTGACGCCCTTGGCGACCTCGACGATGTCGCGGGGAGCGTCGAACTCGTGGCGCACGCGATCGCGCTCCTCGGGGAGCAGCATCATTTGCCCCATCAGCTCTTCGACGAAGTGACGCTCGCTGTCGGCGACGTCGTCGTCCTTGGACGCCATGATGGCGACGCAGCGGGCGACGGCGACTTGTTCCTCGGGCGTGATCAGCTCGGCAATGGGGAAATCGAACATGGCTCGGCGCGCAGCGTACCCCACGGACCGCGGTACTGACCAGGCCCTTCGCTGACCGCCTCAGAACACCCATCCCAGCCCCGCGCCAGCGTCATATATCCCGGATCCGCCCCCTCCACCGTCGATCCCCGGGATCAGCGAGTAGCTCACGGTCGCCTCGATGAGCAGGAAGAGGTGGGCGGTGAGAGTGATCGCAACGCCAGGGCCGATCCCGAACACGGCCCCGGGGTTCCAGCGCCCCTCGGCGAGGATCGTTGGATCAGCCTGGCCGGGCTCGTCGCGCAGCTGGGCCTCGCGGTGGTGGAGGGCGAGGCCGGCCGAGAGCCGCAGCCAGCCCCACAGCCCACCCCGGGCGCCGCCGAGGCGCAGCTCGGGCACGACGCGCAGGCGGCTGCGCTCGACCTCGGCGCAAAAAGGGGCGCAGCTGTCGGTCTGGGGGAACACGAAGCCGACGTCGACGAGGTGGTCGAAGTCGAGCCCGAGCGCGATTCGAAACTCGTCCTCGGAGCCCCAGAGGTAGCCGGCGCCGAGGCCCCAGCGGCCGTGCTGGCGCAGATACTCGGCCGAGCTGATCGCGTAGCCGCCGAGCCCGAACACGTAGGGCCCCCGAAAATCTTGCCGCTCGCGCGTGGGGGGATCGGTGAGCGCTTCGGGGGTCGCGCTCGGCGGCTCGGGCTTGGGCTCGGGCTCGGGCTCGGGCTCGGGCTCGGGCTCGGGCTCGGGCAGTCGGGCCCACTCGCAGGCCAAGAAGGTGGAGTCGAAGCTCGGCTCGCAGCGGCGCGGATAGTAAAAGCGCAGCTCGACCCGGCGGTTGCGGGCCTTGGCGTCGTCGTCGGAGCCCGGGTCGCTGGCGTCCCACTCGCCCCGGGCCTCGACGTGGACGCGGGCGTCGAGCTGTGCCTCGGTGCCCCCAGCCGCGACGATCCGGGCGCGGACGTGCTCGGCGCGGCGCCGCGAGAGCGCGCGGTTGTAGCCCTCGGTGTTGTCTTCGTCGGCGTGGCCGATGATCAGCAGGTGGAGGTCCGGATCCTCGCGCAGCGCGTGCGCGGCGTCGTCGAGCTCGCGCTGCGATCGAGGGTCGCGCAGCTGGTCGTCGTCGACCGCGAACTGCACGGGGGCGGCGGCCGGCAAGCTCACGCACGCGGCGCTCGTCATCAGCAGCGCAGCGACGCACGCGGCATGCGGCCTGGACCGGATCATCTCGTCTACCCGCTAGCCTACCTCAGCGCGCCGATCCGCGGGGTCTGAGCGCGTCGATTTTGCGAGCGAGGGCCTCGGCGTGGAAACCAGGCAATTGGCAGCCTACCCTGGTCGGCGATGCGCGTGGCGATAACCGGGGCCAGCGGACTGATCGGCGGGGCGCTTAGCGACGCGCTGCGCGAGCGCGGGGATGAGGCCGTCGGCATCTCGCGCAAGCGGGGCGGCTCCACGATCCTCTGGGATCCGCACGCGGGCTTCGAGCACGGCGACGCGCTGTCGGGCTTCGACGCCGTGGTCAACCTCGCGGGCGAGAGCATCGCCGGGCGCTGGACCGCGGCGAAGAAGGCCCGGATCCGTGACAGCCGGGTGCGCGGGACCCAGACGATCATCGAGGCCCTCGCCCAGGCCAGCCCGCGGCCGAAGGTCCTCGTCAACGCCTCGGCGGTCGGGCTCTACGGCGACCGCGGCGACGAGGTCCTGTCCGAGCGCAGCGACCCGGGGCGATCCGACGCGTTCTTGGTCGAGGTCACGCAGGCCTGGGAGGCGACGGCGCGCACGGTCGAGGCCCTCGACGAGCCCGGGGTGCGCCTGTGCCTCGCCCGCTTCGGGGTCGTCCTCGACGGACACGGCGGCGCGCTCGCCAAGATGCTCACCCCCTTTCGCCTCGGCCTCGGCGGCAAGATCGGCAGCGGCGAGCAGTGGATGGCCTGGGTCCACCGCCAGGACGTCGTCGACGCCCTGCTGTTCATGCTCGATCACGACGACGCCCGCGGAGCCTTCAACGTCGTGGCGCCCAACCCGGTCCGCAACGCCGACTTCACCGACTCGCTCGCGCGGGTGCTCCACCGGCCCAGCATCGTGCCGCTGCCCAAGCTGGCCGTGCGCGCGCTGCTCGGCCAGATGGGCGACGCGCTGCTGCTGCAGGGCCAGCGCGTCGCGCCGATGCGCTTGCTCGAGGCCGGCTTCGAGTTCAGCTACCCCGAGCTCGAGCCAGCCCTGCGGGGGCTATTATAGCCCGCGCTCCCAGCCCCGGCGCTGCTTCGCAGCACCGCAACCTCGCTTCGCTCGGCCCCCTGGGCTGGGAACGCGGGGAAAATAGCCCCCGCTCCCAGCCCCGGCGCTGCTTCGCAGCACCGCAACCTCGCTTCGCTCGGCCCCCTGGGCTGGGAACGCGGGGAAAATAGCCCCCGCTCACAGCCCCGGCGCTGCTTCGCAGCACCGCAACCTCGCTTCGCTCGGCCCCCTGGGCTGGGAACGCGGGGAAAATAGCCCCCGCTCACAGCCCCCGCGGGGGGCATCACTCGGCGGTGACGGTGGCGGGCAGGGCCTGCTTGCGGGCGTGGGCCTGCCTCGCGGCCTCGAGCTTGGCCTCGTCGATCGTGCCGTCGGCTGCGAAGGCGTCGAGCTGCTTGCTGACCGAGGCGAGGTAGCGCTGCTTCTCGTGGAAGGGCAAGAACGCGCTCTTGAACCCGTTGATGATGATCTGGTGGATGTCCGAGAAGCTCAGCCCGATCTGGGTGTGGGCCAGCCACAGCTCCTTGGACACCGTGGTGTCGGTGATCAGGCGGTTGTCGGTGTTGATGGTCACGCGCGCGCCGAGGTTCTTGTAGAGGCGCAGCGGGTGGGTCTCGAGCGAGGCGATGGCCCCGGTCTGGACGTTGGACGAGGGGCAGCACTCGAGCGGGATGCGGTGATCGACGACGTAGTGGAGCAGGTCCCCGTCCTCGCGCAGGCGGCAGCCGTGGCCGATCCGGTGGGCGCCGCAGTCGTGCAGCGCCTGGGCGATCGACGGGGGCCCGTAGGCCTCGCCCGCGTGGATCGTGACGTTGATGTTGTTGCGCCGGACCAGCGCGAAGGCCTCTTGGTGGTCCTTGGCCGGGTAGTCGTACTCGGCCCCGGCGAGGTCGAAGCCGACGACGCCGCGGCCCTTGTAGGCGACCACGAGCTCGGCCATCTCGAGGCTGCTCTCGGGCGAGATGTTGCGGATCCCGCACAGGATCAGCTTGCTCTCGATGCCGTGGTCGGTCTCGGCGTCGTGGAGCCCGCGGAGCACGGTCTCGACGACCTCGGTCAGGCGCAGGTCCTCGCGGACGTGGAGCATCGGCGAGTAGCGGACCTCCATGTAGCGCACGTTCTCGGCCGCGGCGTCCTCGGCGAGCTCGTAGGCCACGCGGTACAGGGCGTCCTCGGTCTGGAGCACGCGCAAGGTGATGTCGAAGGCCTCGAGATACTTGACGAGGCTGCCGGTGTTCTCGCCCGCGTGGAGGGCCGAGCGCAGCCCGGGCACGTCGGTGGCCGGGAGCTCGAGGCCCTGCTCGTTGGCGAGCTCCAAGATGGTCTCGACCCGCAGCGACCCGTCGAGATGGACGTGTAGATCGGTCTTGGGCAGGCGTTGGAAAAATGACAGAGGGAGCTCGTTCACCTGCGGCCCACCATAGCGCACCGCGAGGACCCCGTCAGCGGGGCGCCTGTTCAGAAACCTTTGATCGTGCGCTCGCTTGGGCGGCGCGCCGGTCAGACCCGGACCCGGGCCTCGAATCGACCGTCGCGCTCGGCGTGGCGGGCGAGGAGCTCGTCGAGCTGCGCGAGGTAGTCGTCGACCTGCTCGGGCGCCCGCCCGACGTAGTGGTCGGGCGCGAGGCTGTGCTCGCTGACGTGGGGCCCGAGCTCGGGGTCGGCACGCATCCGGGCGACGAGGTCGTTGGCGCGTCCGGCCTTGAGCTCGGCCGCGGCCTCGAGGCTGAGCTCGCGGATGCGCTCGTGCAGGGCCTGGCGATCCCCGCCGGCCTCGACCGCGCGCATGAGCACGTTCTCGGTCGCCATGAAGGGCAGCTCGTCGGCCATGTTCTTGCGCAGCATCGCCGGGTTGACGACGAGCCCGGCGCTGACGTCGACGACCAGGTTGAGGATCGCGTCGGTCGCCAGGAAGGCCTCGGTCAGGACCAGGCGGCGGTTGGCGCTGTCGTCGAGGGTCCGCTCCAACCATTGGTTGGCGTGGGTCTCTCGCGGGCTGGTCGCGAGGGAGTGGACGAAGCGAGCGAGAGAGCAGATCCGTTCGCTGCGCATCGGGTTGCGCTTGTAGGCCATCGCCGACGAGCCGATCTGCTTGGTCCCGAAGGGCTCCTCGAGCTCGCGCTCGTGGGCGAGCAGGCGCATGTCGGTCGCAAACTTGGCCGCCGAGCCCGCGACGTCGGCCAGGGTCGAGACCACCCAGGTGTCGAGCTTGCGGGTGTAGGTCTGGCCCGACACGGGGATCGAGCGCTCGAAGCCCATGGCCTCGCAGACCCGGCGGTCGAGCTCGCGGACCTTGGCGTGGGCGTCGTCGGCGCCCGCGAAGAGCTGGAGGAAGGAGGCCTGGGTGCCCGTGGTGCCCTTGACCCCGCGCAGCGGCAGGCGGCCGACGAGCTGCTCGAGGCTGTCGAGGTCGTAGGCGAAGTCCTGGGCCCACAGGCACGCGCGCTTGCCGACAGTCGTCAGCTGCGCGGGCTGGAAGTGGGTGTAGGCCTGGATCGGCTCGGCCCGCCACTGGGCGGCGAAGGCCCGGAGCTGCTTCAGGGTCGTGTAGAGCCGATCCATGATCAGCTCGAGCCCGGCGCGGAGCATCACGAGCTCGGCGTTGTCGGTCACGAAGCAGCTGGTCGCGCCGAGGTGGATGATCTTGGCGGCCTCGGGCCCGGCGAGCTCGCCGTAGTGGTGGACGTGGGCCATGACGTCGTGGCGCAAGCTGGCCTCGAGCTCGGCCACGCGGCCAAAATCGATCTCGGCGCGGGTCCGCTCGAGCGCCGCGAGCTGCTCGTCGTCGATCCCGACCCCGAGCGCGGCCTCGGCCCGGGCGAGGGCGATCCACAGGTCGCGCCACAGCAGCGCCCGCCGCCGATCGGAGAAATTCGCCAGCATCTCCCGGGTCGCGTAGCGGCTCGACAGGGGGCTGCGGTAGTCCGGATCCGGGTCGTTTGGCGCGCTCACCGAGGCAGGATATCGCCCGCGCCTGGGGCCACAAGCCCGGGGCTGAGTTATGCTCCACGCCGACGCTGCCCCCCGCGAGGTCGACACGATCACCGAACAGGTGAGGGATTTCACGTCATCGCCTCGACCGTCGCTCGGCGCGCCGGGCGAGGGGCCGGCCCCCAACCGGCCTCAGATACCCGAAAGGATGACCCTCAGGGCGCTTTCGGCCCCCGACCCCTCCGGGGGGAATCCCTCAGGAATAGCGATGAGCGAGTCCAGTTCAGACCCCGCAATGGAAGCAGCCGCCAGGCGCGAGTTCGAACAAACCGCCCTCCCTCTCACTGACAACCTCTACGGCGCAGCGATGCGCCTGACCCGTGACCCCGCGGAGGCCGAGGATCTCGTCCAAGATGCGATGGTCCGGGCGTTTCGGTTTTGGGACACCTTCAAGCAGGGCACGAACATCAAGGCCTGGCTGTTCACCATCCTGCGCAACACCTTCATCAACGGCTATCACCGCCGCGGCCGCAAGCGCCGGTTCCAGAACGACGTCAGCGCGCAGGTGCGCTCGCTCGGGCCCGCGGTCGCAACCGGGAACTCGACCAGCCACCCGCCGGGGCCCGAAGAGGCCGTGAACTCGCAGATCACGCGGGCGAGGATCCGCGAGGCCCTCGACTCGCTGCCGCCGGACTACCGCCTCGCCGTGACCCTCGCCGACCTCGAGGGGCTGTCCTACAAAGAGATCGCCGAGGTCATGGACTGCCCGATCGGCACGGTCATGAGCCGCATCTACCGCGGGCGCAAGATCCTCCACAAGCTCCTCTACGACCACGCCGTCGAGATCGGGATGGTCGACGAGGGCGACCCACCGGCCGGACAGCGCGGCTCGAGCCGGGCTCGCAAGGGCTCGAAGCCCGCGCGCGAAGAGACTACCGAGAAGATATCGACCAAGGACGCCGTCGACCTCGCGGCGTATCGGGATCGGAGAAGGAAAGCATGACTTTGGAACCAGTCGACCCGGATCACGCCGAGGTTGTGGCGCTGCTGCAGCCCTTCGTCGATGGCGAGCTGTCGGACGACGAGCACGAGCTCGTGGCCCGACAGATCGCAATCAACCCGGAGTACCAGGCGATCGTGCGCGAGCAGCAAGGCGTCCGCGCGGCCCTGCGATCGCTCGAGCGCGAGCTCGCGCCGGCCGGACTGCGCGAGCGGATCCTCGCCGATCTCGACGCCGTCGAGGCCGAGCAGCGCGCGGCCGAGCAGCGCGGGTGGTTTGCGCCGGTCGTCGGTCGCATCAAGGCCTTCGGGCGCGGCGCGATGCTGATGGTCCCGGCCGCGGCCGCGGCCGCGGTGCTCTTTGTCGTGGCCAACAACGCCGGCTGGCTCGAGGGTGGCCTCGGCGGCGGCGGCGTCGGGCTCGACGGGGCCCTCGTCGAGGGCGGCATGGCCCACTCGATCGAGCTGTCCAAGCGCGGCGGCGGCGACCACGACGACGCGCAGCCCGAGCCCCAGCCGAGCGTCGCCGCGACGCCCCCCGCCGCGACGCCCCCCGCCGCAGCCGCGGGCCGGGTCGCCTCGGGGTCGGAGCTCCCGAGCGCCGCGGACCTGAGCGAGAACCTCGGGTTCGCCGTCCAGGTCGCGCCGCCGCGATCCTTGCCCGCCGACGTGGCGCTGGTCAGCGACTCCGAGCGGGCGCCGGGCTCATCGGCGATGGTTCGCTACCGTGACGGTGGCGGGGCGGTCATGGTCGACCGTCAGCGCCGGGCAGGCGTCGCTCCGCTGCATGGGCTTCGGCAGTCCTTCCGCGGTCACGACTACTACCTCGCCCGCGATGCCCAGGGCCGCGCGCAGCTGGAATTCGAGCTCGGCCGCGTGCATCATGGCTTCATCCTCGAGGGCGGAGACGCGCGAGTCGGCGCGGGCGTCAGCGTCGACGAGCCAGATTTTCATGGCCTCCTGATCGTGGCCGACGCGCTCCGGCGCGCCCACGAGGGCTGAGCTGGCAGGCCACCGAGGTCGGGCTTTGGCCTAGCAGCCCGGGGTGCAATGCCTAGCGCCGCCTCGCTTGGCCTTTTCGCCGAGGGCTTTGTCGCCAAAACTTGCAGTACGCCCGGTACAGCGGCGTTTTGGCTTCGCGCTCTCGGCGCAAATTCCGGCGCGAGGCGACACGATGCATTGCACCCCGGGCTGCTAGCACAGACTCCGGGTGCCAGGTTGCAAATCGCCTGGATGCCCGCTCGGACCGGCCCACCTCGTCAAATTCGAGGTCCGATCGCGGGGCTGGTGAAGGGCTCCCGGGACCTCGCGGAGCACCCCCTCGCGCCGTCCCGTTTGGCCTTTCGCCGAGGGCTGTGTCGCCAAAACTTGCAGTGGTCGGCCCACTTCAAGTTTTGGCGACACAGCCCTCGACGAAAAATCCGGCGCGAGGCGACACGATGGGTTGCGCCACGGGCTCCTAGAGCAGATAATCTCGCTTCCCGTGTTCGCCGCGCTGATTATCGACGCCGACGCCAACGCCCGCACCGTGATCGAGAGCTCGCTGACCCCCTACGGTCTGGAGTTCACGACCTCGCATGAGCCGACCGAGGCGATGACGCTCGCGCGCACCGTCACGCCCGACATCATCTTCTTGCGAGTCGAGCTGCCCGGGGCTTCGGGCTTCTCGGTCTGCAACAAGCTGCGGCGCAACGACGAGACCAAGTACATCCCGCTGATCATGTACGCGTCGGACGTCGCCGATGACGTGTTCGCCCAGCACGGCAAGCTCAAGACTCGCGCCGACGAGTACATGCGCCTGCCGGTCACCGGTGACACCTTGCTCGACACCGTGCGAACCCTGCTGCCGCTGCCCGGCGAGCCGATCACGCCGCCGCCCGGCAGCAACGGCGAGACCGCCGCCGCCGCGACCGCCGCCGCCACGATCGCCGTCGAGGACGACGACGACCTCATCGAGGAGGTCGATCTCGACGCCGACTTCGGGGACATCGACTTCGACGAGAGCGAGGACGAGCCGGTCGCCGAGCTCGCCGCGGAGCCGATCGCCGAGCTCGCGGACGAGCCGGTCGCCGAGCCGGTCGCGGAGCCGGTCGCCGAGCTCGCGGCCGAGCCGGTCATCGATCTCGCGGCCGAGACCGACGCGGCGTTCGACGCCCTGACCTTCGCCGACGACGACGACGACGAGTTCGAGGTCCCGCCAGACGAGGCCATCCAGGCCGGGGACTTCGAGCCGGAGCCGGCACCCGAGCCCGAGCCGGAGTTCGAAGCCGAGCCGGAGTTCGAAGCCGAGCCGGAGCCCGAGCCGGAGCCCGAGCCCGAGCCCGAGCCGGCACCCGAGCGGGACGAGGTCTCGGTCGAGCTCGAGCCGGCCACCTCGGCGGCGCCAGACCGCCGCGAGCGTGAGACCTCGAGCGGCAACCTGTCGGCGCGACGCGAGGTCTTGCGCCTCAAGTCCGAGCTCAACAAAAAAGAGCGCGAGCTCCTGTCCCTGCGCGACGACCTCGAGCACAAGGACCGGGCGATCCTCGACGCCAAGCATCGCAGCCGTCAGCTCGAGGCGCAGGTCAGCGAGGCCGAGGGCCGCGCGCTGCAGCTCGAAGAGCAGATCATCGAGGCCCAGGAGCAGAGCGAGGCCGCGGGCCGCAACGCCGAGACCACGCGCAAGCGCGAGGAGGGGCTCAAGAACCGGCTCGAGGTCGCCCAGAACAAGGTCAAGGATCTCGAGGCCAAGCTCGACGAGGCCGACAAGTCCCGGGCCGAGTTCGAAGGCGCCAAGACCGAGCTCGCGAGCAAGGCCGCGGAGTTCGAGGCCCAGGCGCAGCAGCTCGAGGCCGAGCTCGGCTCGACCCAGGCCGAGCGCGACGCGCTGACGAGCGAGCTCGATGAGCAAAAGACCGCGCTCGCGGAGCTCG
The DNA here is from genome assembly GCF_002994615.1 of Enhygromyxa salina. Classification (GTDB taxonomy): domain Bacteria; phylum Myxococcota_A; class Polyangia; order Nannocystales; family Nannocystaceae; genus Plesiocystis; species Plesiocystis salina_A. The sequence goes on from NZ_PVNK01000167.1 coordinate 32,966, forward strand.
GTCAGAAGCTCGAGGCGGCCGAGGCTCAGCTCAGCGAGCAAGCTCAGCAGCTCGAGGCCGCGCAAGCTCAGGCCAACGAGCTGCGCGGGGAACTCGGCGAGAAGCTCGAGGCGGCCGAGGCTCAGCTCGCTGAACGCGACGAGCAGCTCGCCGAGCTCCAGGCCAAGATCGCCAGCCAAACCGAGGAGAGCCGGTCGGAGCTCGAGTTCCTCGAGCAGCGCGCGGATCAGATGCGGATCCAGATGAAGGAGGCCGCCGAGGCCGCCGAGGCCGCAAAGGCGGACGCCGAGGCCGCGAAGGCGGCCGCCGCGAGCGAGAAGCAGGCGCTCGACGAGCAGCTCGCCGAGGGCCAGGCTTCGATCGAGCGCCTCGAGGGCGAGCTGGCCACGGCGCGGTCCGAGGCCCAGGAGCTCGAGTCCACCCTCGGACAGCGCCTCGCCTCGCTCGAGGCCAAGCAAGGCGAGCTCGAGCAACAGCTCGCGGCTCGGACAGACGCAGCCCAGCGCGCCCAGCAGGCCCTGGCCGTGGCCTTGAAGGTACTCGATTGAGCTCCACGAGCTCGGTCATTCCTTTGCGCTTGCGTGCGCGGATGACCGCGGTCACGTTGTGCCCTCAGCTCGAGAGAGCCCCAAACTGACATGAGCGACGTCGTCCACGGCGACACTTCCAACCTCAAGCCGAGTCAAGCTCGGGCGCTCGGGCGCCTCGGTGAGCGGCGGGTGCCAGCCGATCAGGTCGTGACCGGCCCGCTCGCGCGCGACTTGCTGGCGCTCTCGCACGAGCTCAACCGACGCATCGGGCTGTTCATCGATCGCCGCGGGCGCATCAGCCGGGTGATCCTCGGCGACGCCCACAGCCTCGAGCTGCCGGAGTTCGAGCGTGTGCGCGGCGCCGACGGGCGCCTGCGTGGCATTCGTCTGGTCTCGAGTCACCTCGTGCCGGACCCTCTCGACCGCGAGGAGCTCGCCGACCTCGCCAAGCTGCGCCTCGATCTGATCGCGGCGCTGCACGACAGCCCCGGCGGCGTCCAGGTCGATCTCGCCAGCTTGCAGCCGGCCCGCGACGACCAGCGCGGGTTCGAGCTGCGCAGCTTCGCCCGGGCTCCGCTCGCGCTGCTCTCGCCCGACGCTGGCGGCCGCGACCGCGTGGGCCATCCGCGCCCGGAGCTGCCGACGGACTTCACGGCCTTCATCCGAGAGCTCGAGGGCGAGCTCGTCCAGGCCACCGCCCGGACGGTCGCCGCTGGGCACGGGACCCGGGCGATGGTCCTTCAGGTTCACTCCGACGAGATGAACCGCCAAGGCGGGATCGAGGCCCGCCAGGCCGAGCTGCGCGAGCTGTGTCGAACGGCGGGGGTCCAGCTCGTCGAGCTCGTGGTCCAGCGTCGGCGCTACCCCGATCCCAAGACCTTCCTGGGCTCCGGGAAGCTGCGCGAGGTCTTGGTTCGCGCGCTCGAGCAGGACGTCGAGCTGCTGATCTGTGATCCCGAGCTGTCGGCTTCACAGGCCCGCGTGATCTCGACGCAGACCGATCTGATGGTCATCGATCGGACCATGCTGATCCTCGACATCTTCGCCCAGCATGCGCGCAGCAGCGACGGCAAGCTCCAGGTCGAGCTCGCGCAGCTGCGCTATCGGCTGCCGCGCATGGTCGGCAAGGGCACGATGATGTCGCGCCTCGCTGGCGGCATCGGCGGCCGCGGGCCCGGCGAGACCAAGCTCGAGATCGATCGGCGTCGAGCCCAGGCCCGGATCAACGAGCTGGACAAGCGCCTCGTCCACCTCCGCCGCCAGCGTGAGCAGCGACGAGCCCGGCGCCGCCGCAGCGAGGTCCCGGTCGTAGCGATCGTCGGCTACACCAACGCGGGCAAGAGCACCTTGCTCAACACCGTGACCGACTCGGAGGTCCGGGCCGAGGACAAGCTGTTCGCAACCTTGGATCCGACCGTCCGGCGGGTCCGCTTCCCCGAGGAGCGCGAGGTCGTCATGCTCGACACCGTCGGCTTCATCCGCGACTTGCCCCCGGCGTTGATGCAGGCCTTCTCGGCCACGCTCGAGGAGGTCGCCGAGGCTGATCTGCTGCTTCACGTGGTCGACGCGACCGATCCCGACAACACCCAGCAGATCCAGGCCGTGGAGCGGATCCTCGACGAGCTCGGCGCCGCCGATCTCGATCGCTTCATGGTCTTCAACAAGTGTGACCTCCTGCCCGAGAGTCGCCTGATGCCGGAGTCGGAGCTCGCGGTCGGGACCTACCAGGTCAGCGCCCTCGATCGTCGGAGCACGCGCCGGCTGATGGAGGCGATCGAGGATCACCTGTGGGCGCGGGGCAAGGTCGAGGCGCCGGGGCCGGGCCGAGGTCCGCGAGTCGTGCCGGCTGGCGCCGCGACGGCCGTCGAGCCGCCCGAGGCCGAGCCCGACGCGGGCGAGGGCGAGCTCAGCGGCGAGGCCAAACCGCCAGCGCTCAACGAGTAGCCGGATCCAGCCGCGAGAGCGTGGCGGCGGCGAGGGCGTCGATGACCCGCGGGTCGTCGCCGAGGGCTCCGGGCGAGAGCTCGATGCGAAGCTCGGGCGAGCGCGACCGGGCCTCGGCCACGGCCGCGGGGATGTCCTGTTTGACGTGGCGCCCGCCCGGAGAGAGCAGCGCGGCGACGACCAGGATCTCGGTGTGACCGATCGCGGCGAGCTCGGCGACGACCTCGGGGATGCCCGGTGGGTGGGCGAGGTAGGCGAGGGCGACCCGATCGCCGAGCTGCGCGGCGAGCTGGGCGTGGAGCTGCTCGAGCGGCCGCCGCCAGTCGGGATCGGGCGATCCGTGCGCGACCAGGACCAGGGCTCGCTCGTCAGTCATGATCGCTACATAGCCCGGAGATCTGCGCCGAGCACGGCCTCGTGGGCGCGGATGTCGTCGAGGAGCTCGGCGTCGGGCTCGTTCTCGAGCACGATCGTCGCCGACGCGGCCCCGTCGGCGCCCTTGAACACGACGTTGCTCATGGTCTGAACGTTGAGCTGGTGGCGGCGCAGCGCGGCCAGGATCTTGGCGAGCACGCCCACGCGATCGAGGTGGCGGACGACGAGGGTGAAGCGGCCGGTGTGCTCGGCGTCGAGGTTCACGACGTTGGGGACCGAGCCGCGCTCGGTGAACTCGCGGATGATGCGGACGGTCTCGGCGGCGATGGCCTCGCCGGCCTGCTGGGTCGAGGCGCCGATGTGCGGGGTCCCGTAGACGCCCTCGAGCCTGGCCAGCTGGCTGTCGAAGGGCGCCTCGCCCTTGCTGGGCTCGTCTTCGTAGACGTCGAGGCCGGCGCGGATGCGGCCGCTGCTCACGGCCTCGGCGAGCGCGCGATCGTCGACCACGCCGCCGCGCGCGGTGTGGATCAGCAGCGCGCCCTCGGGCATGAGCGCGAGCTCGCGGGCGCCGATCAGGTGGCGGGTGCTCTCGCGATAGGGAACGTGGATGCTGACCACGTCGCTCGACGCGAGCAGCTCGTCGAGGCTCGCCGCGACCTGGACCTTCTCTTGCTCGGCGTGGTCGCGGTCGATGTGGGGAGCGTGAGCGGTGATGCGCATGCCGAAGGCCCGGGCCCGCAGCGCGACCTCGCGGGCGATCGCGCCGTAGCCGACGAGCCCGAGGGTGCGCCCGTACAAGCCCCGGCCCTTGCCGTAGGCCTTCTTGTTCCACACGCCCTTGTCGAGCTCCGCGTTGGCCTCGCAGATCCGGCGGTCGAGGGCCAGGATCAAGCCGAAGGCGAGCTCGGCGACCGCGATCGCGTTTTTGCCCGGGCAGTTGGCGACGAACACCCCGCGCCGACTCGCGGCCTCGAGATCGATCGTGTTGACGCCGGCGCCCGCGCGGACGACCAGCGCGAGCTCGCCGCCGGCGGCGAAGGCCTCTTCGCTGACCTTGGTCGAGCGGACGACCAAGACCTCGGGCCGCCGGTCGGCGAGCGCGGTGGGCAGATCACCGGCGCTGAGGCCGGGCTCCGAGATCACCTCGTGGCCGAGCTCGCGCAGGGCTTCGCATCCGCGGGGGGCAAATTTATCAGCGATCAATATGCGCACGCCGGAACAGGTACCACAGCACCCCGCGTTCGGGTGGGGTGAGCGCCTGGCAATCGGAGCGTCGCGTAGGTATGCATCTGGGCGTGCGAAGCGCTGCGTTTTCGGGGGGTCTGGGGCTGCTGGCCCTGCTGGCCCTGTTGATCTCGAGCGTCGGGTGCCGAGGTGAGCGCGGCTCGACCGACGAGCCGCCGGCGCGGGGCGGCGAGGCAGGTGGCGAGGCAGGCGGGGAGGGCGGTGGCGAGGACGCCGAGGCAGAGCCCGGCCCGCAGCGCGAGCCGCTCGACCAGTTCATGGCCCGCTTCGAGCGCGAGGCTCCGCCGCCGCCCCCGGCGCCCGGGCCCGAGCTCGCGGGGGACTGCCCCAAGCAAAGCGCGCGCGATCGTGACGTCGGCATCGTGGTCTCGCCGCGGGTCCCGGCCAAGGGCGAGGAGGTCCGGGTCATCGCCGCGAGCCTCGACGGCGAGGACGCCCTCGCGCTGCGGGTCGAGCTCGACGGCGAGCTGGTCGAGACGACCCAGGTCCACCGCGTGGGCGTCCCGGCGTCGACCGTGGCCCGCTTCACCCCGCGCGAGGGCGGCCGCTTTCAGGTCATCGTCGGGCGCGAGGGGACCGGCCTGCGCTGCTCGAGGTTCACGGTCCGCCAGTACCACTACAGCGACGACAGTGAGGTCGATCTGTCTCGGGTCTGGGACAACGAGCGGGCCTGGACCGCGGCCGAGGAGGCGCTCTTTAGCGCGTGGATCCGCGAGCTGTTCTCGGGCCCTGCCGATCAGGACCTGGCCTGGAAGGCGCTGTCGGAGGTCACCTCGGACCCCGCGCGCAACTTGCTGCACGATCACCTCGGTCGCGGCGAGGACCACCCGAGCCAGGGCCTGGAGCTGGTCCCCGACTGCGCCGACGCGCCCTACTTCCTGCGCGCCTACTGGGCCTACAAGCGCGGGCTACCCTTTGGGTTCCGCAAGTGCTCGCGGGGCAAGAAGCGCCCGCCAAACTGCTTCGATCTGCGGACCAACCTCGATCCGCCGGATCGGCGCCCGCACTGGATCGATCCAGAGCCGGAGCCGGAGCCGGAGCCGGGCTCTGAACCGGATCCGGAGCTCGGGTCCGCGGCTGCGGTCGCGTCAGCCGCCGAGCCCGAGCCGCCGCCGCCGAACGCCGAGGTCCCGAGCCACAACGACAAGATGGAGTATTTTTTCCAGCGCTCGATCGGCTGGAGCGTGCACACGGGCAACGGACGCTGCGCGTTCGGAGACTCGAAGAGCGATCTGTATCCGGTCGAGCTCGACCGACGGGGCCTCCGCCCGGGGATCGTCTACGCCGACCCCTACGGGCACATCCTGGTCCTCGCCGAGCTCGTCGCCCCGCGCGGCAGCTCGCCGGGGATCCTGTTTGCGATCGACGGCCAGCCCGACGGCTCGATCACGCGCAAGCGCTTCTGGGAGGGCAATTTCCTGTGGAACCAGACCCAGCCCGAGCTCGGCGGCAGCGGCTTCAAGGCCTTCCGTCCGATCATGAACGCGAGCGAGGCTGACAACCCGATGTTCCTGCAGATGGACGACGCCACGATCGCCGCGCTGCGCGACTACGGCGACGTGTCCTCGATGCAGCAGGAGCTGTCGGCGATCGAGTTTTACGACCTCATGGAGCGGCTGATCACGCCCGGCCAGCGCAGCCCCTTCGCGGCCCAGGCCGAGCTCGTCGCGGCCCTCGCCGAGGCCGTGCGCGTGCGCGTGACCTCGGTTCGAAACGGGGTCGAGTACCACGCAAAGCGCCCGGACGAGATCGTGGAGATGCCCTGGGGTTACAGCGTGTTCGAGACCTCGGGCGCGTGGGAGAACTACTCGACCCCGGCTCGCGATCTTCGCCTCCTGATCGCGATGGACGTGGTCCTTGGCTTCGCTGACAAGGTCCGCCGCAACCCCGCCTCCTTCGGGCTCGACCCCGAGGGCGCGCCCGAACAATTCGAGCTGACGATGAGCTACCTCGACGAGCAGCGCGCCCAGCTCCTGGCCGATCCGGCCCACGCGATCACCTATCAGCGCTCGGATGGGTCGGACTGGGAGCTCGGGCTCGACGAGGTGGTCGCCCGGGCCGAAGCCTTCGAGACCTCGTACAACCCCAACGACTGCCCGGAGCTGCGCTGGGCAGCCCCCGAAGGCAGCGACGAGCTCGCTACCTGTACTCGTCGGGCACCCGAGGATCAGCAGATCAAGATGCGCTACTACCGGGTCTGGTTCGCCGAGCGCCGTCGCCCCGCTCGCGGCGACGACGGCCCGGAGATCCCGGAGCTGGCCGAGCAGCAAGCCGCGCTGTGAGTGGCGAAAGCGAGCTCCGGACTGCGCGGTACCCGAGTTCCACCATTACTGCTACTGCCAGGCGCGTTGGAACCGTCCCTTGGATCGCCGGGCGTCCCTACGACCGAGGGTCGACCCCGCCTGCGGCCGACGGGCCCGTGCGTTGGGATGGACAACCCTCACTTGGTGAGTTGCGGGCCCTAGTTCTGGTGTAAACTGCGGCCATGTCGACGATCCAGGGCGCCGGCGATCCCAGCGAGCGCCGCGATAATCAGCGCTTCGAGGTAGCGGTCGTCGTCCGTGTGTACATGGGTGACCGGGCCGTCGATTGGCCGAGCGAAGACATCAGCGCCGGCGGCATGCGTCTGACCGTTGATGGTGAGGCGCCGAAGATCGGCGAGCACCTCAAGGTCAGCTTCAAGCTTCCGTTGCTCGCCGCGCCGATCGAGGCCGAGGGCGAAGTTCGCTGGGTAGATCGCGGAACACCGACCCTGTGCGGCATCCAGTTCAGCACTGGGTTGCGCGCGCGCGAGGTCTGGGCGATCAACCGTCTGCACACGAGGCGGTGAGGCGTACACGAACGACTACTCGACGCGCTGGCACGAGGCTGGCCGGTCGAGCGCGGGGCCGAGGCCTCGCTTCGCTGGGTGTGAGCGTCACGCTCGCGCTCGCCGAGCTCGTGGTCAGCCCGGTCCTCGCAGCGCCGCCCGCGACCGAGGGTCCGGCGCTGCCCTCGGTCGAGGATGAGCCCGGCGAAGATCCGCTCCCCGACCTCGCGCCGTCCGAGTCCGAGCCCGAGCCGGAGCCCGAGCCCGGCGGCTCCGGCCAAGAGCAGACCGAGCCCGCCGCGCTCGACACTCCGAGCAAAGAGCCCAGCGCGGTTGTCGAGCCGCCCGCGCCGAACCTGGAGGCGCCGAAGGTCGTGCGCGTGGCCGTCGGGCTGTCGGGCGAGCTCGACGGCAGCAAGGATGAGCGGGCGCTGCTCGATCGCCTCGAGGCCTCGGTCGCCGCCTCGCCGCGGCCGCCGTCCGACGTTCGACGGCTACGGGTCGGTTCTTCGGAGCCCCCCAAAATTTGCCGCGAGGGCCGCGACGACCTCGTGATCAGCATCGGCTACCTGCCAGATCGCAGCGAGCCGGTCCTGTTCACCCGCGACTGTCGAATCGACGAGAACCTCGGCGTTCGCTCGTCGGCCGCGGCCGCCGACCCCGATCTGCTCGGGGTGTTGTGGGCCGAGCACGACGAGCGCATCGCCAACGGCGCCCGCGAGCGTCGACGCGCTCGGATCTCGCCCAAGGTTCGGACAGGCTTGATCGCGAGCGCGGCGGTGGCCGTGATCGGCGTCGCCGTGGGCTTGCTGATCGCGGGCGCGGTCCGCCGCGACACCGTGGTCCTCGTCGTCTCACCCTGAGCGGGTGGGGTGGTCGTCCCGAGACCTCGGGCTGAGCTGGGCGAGGAGCTCCGGCGCGAGGCCGCGGATGTAGATGTCGTGCTTGGCGTAGGGAATCTCGATGCCAGCGGCGCCGAGGGACTTGTAGATCCGACTGGTCATCTCATCGATGACGAGCTCGCGCGCCCACGGCTTGTCGATCCAGACCCTCAGCTCGAACTCGAGGCCCGATTCGCCGAGCAGGTTGAATTTGGTGTTGGGCGCGGGCTCGTCGAGGACGTGCTCGGCGTCCTCGGTGCACGCGAGCAGGATCTCGCGCACCTGATCGATGTCGCTGCCGTAGGCGACCGACAGCGGGATGCGGACGCGCTGGCGCAGGTGGGGGCCGCCGGTCTCGTTGAGCAGCTGGGCGTTGCCGATGACCGCGTTGGGCACGGTGATCTCGACGTCGTCGGGGGTCAGGATCCGGGTCGAGCGGATGCCGATGTGGGTGACCTCGCCGCGGAGATCGTCGTCGAGGACGATCCAGTCGCGGACCTTGTAGGGCCCGTCGGCGAGGATGAAGATGCCCGAGAACAAGTTGGCGAGGGTGTCTTTGGCCGCGAAGCCGAAGGCGATGCCGAGGATGCCGGCCGAGGCCATCCACGCGGTCAGGTCGATGTTCCAGGCCAGGAACATGAAGTACAGCCCGGTCCCGACCACGAAGATCCGCATCAGGATGTCGAACACTGGCAGCGTGCGCGGCTGCAGCATCGAGCGCTGGCGCTCCTTGGCCGCGAAGGACTTGAGCAGGACCGAGCCGATGCGCGTGGACGCGATCGCCCAGATGAGGATCGACAGGGTCTGGAGCAGCGACTCGACCGGACCGGCGAAGCGCTCGGGCAAGATCAGGACGTCGGCGGCCCAGTCCAGACCCCACAGCAGCACGCTGAGGAACACCGGGCGTCGGATGATCTCGATGATCTTGTCGTCGAGGTCGGTCTTGGTCCGCTCGGCGGCCTTGGCCAGGGTCTTGCTGATCAGCAGCTCGACCAGCCACGCGGCGAGGATCGACCCGACGATGATGCCCGCGGCCTGAACTAGCGGGTCGTCAAGCAATTCGCGGACGGCGTCCATGAGCGCTCGATTTGACCTGGGACCGCGCGCCGATGCAAGTGAAGCGAGCACCCCGGGCTGCTAGGCCCCGATCTGACCGCTGGATGTGGTGGGATCGGCGCCGGAGCCCGCCCGGATCGGTGGAACAGGTCGGTGCTACGCTCGTAGTGCTCGTCGACCTTGCGCGACGCGAGGTCGTGAGCACCTTCCCTCGTCATGGTCCAGCCAACCCCAGCCCCGCACCTGAGTGAGCGCGCGCGCCGAGCCTCGTTGCTGCGGACCGCGCTCGGGGCTCGGCTGTTGGCCGTGGCCCTCGCGTCGCTGATGGCTCTGCTGACCTTCGCGGCTCCGCGTGAGGCGCGAGCCGAGCACGGCGAGCCGATCAGCTGGTCGCTCGACGACGCCAGCTCGCGCCTCCACGTTGGCCGCGCGGTCATCCGCTACGAGCCCGGCCTCGACGACGCCGCGCTCGAGCTCGCCGAGGAGCTCCCGGGTTGGTGGTCGGAGATCGAGGAGGCGCTCGGTCGCGACCTCGACGATGAGCTCACGATCCACCTCGTCAGTCACGCGGGCATGGTCGCGCGGGCGACGGGCATGCCGGTCTGGGTCTCGGGCGTCGCCCACCCGCCGCGCGGTGAGATCGCAATCTCGATGCACGACCCCGACGGCTCGCGCAGCGATCTCGACACCTTGCTGCGTCACGAGCTGGTCCACGTCGCGCTGTTTCGCGCGACCGGGGGCGCCGAGCTGCCGCGCTGGTTTCACGAGGGCGCCGCCGAGAGCTTCGCCAACGAGGTCAGCCTGATGCGGGCCGAGACCCTCGCGGGGGCGGTGTTTGGATCGGGCGTCCCGGACCTCGAGCGGCTCGAGTCGGAGTTCCGCGGCGACGCCCGTCAGGCTTCGGTCGCCTACGCGGCGGCGCGCGACTTCGTGACCTGGCTGCGCTACCACGACGCCAACGAGGCCCAGTTTCGCCAGCTGCTGAGCCAGCTCAACAAGGGTCGCGGCTTCGAGCAGTCCTTCGAGGACGCCTACGGTGCGCCGCTCGCGGAGCTCGACTCGGACTGGCGCGCCGGGCTGCTCGGTCGCTTCGTGTGGTTCCCGCTGCTCGGCTCGGGCAGCCTGCCCTTCCTGCTCGTCGGCCCGGTCGTGGTGTTCGCGTGGATCCGTCGTCGTCGTCGTCTGGCCGAGGACTGGGCCCGCCTCGACGCCGAGGAAGCAGCCGAGCGCGCCGCGAGGCTCGAGCAGCTGACCGTGGCCGCTGGCGCCTGGTGACCTCCAGCGCCGGGGCGAGGTTGCGGTGCTGCGCAGCAGCGCCGGGGCTAGCAGCCCGGGGTGCTAGCCCCGGCGCAAAGATAAACTAGGTAGACTGCCGGCGATGCGAGGGGTCGTTGCTGCAGGCAGTGTTACGACGGCGAAGGCCGGGGCCCGAGCGCTGCGCGAGGGGGGCAACGCCGTCGACGCGGCGGTCGCCGCCACGCTTGCGACCTTCGCCGCCGAGCCGCTGCTGACCTCGGCGGGGGGCGCCGGGATCCTGGTCGTGCATCGTCCGGGGACCGAGCCGATCGCTGTCGACTTCTTCTCGCCTTTCCCGGGCGCGGGCGGGCGGCCGGAGGTCGTCGACTTCCACGCGATCGAGGTCGACTTTGGCTCCGCGCGGCAGGTGTTCCATATTGGCCGAGCTTCGGCCGCCGTCCCCCTGGTGCTCGACGGGCTCGCGCTCGCGGCCCGGCGGTTCGGATCATTGCCGCTCGCGCAGCTGGCCGCGCCGGGGATCGAGCTCGCGGGCGAGGGCGTGATCGTCGACGCGCTGACCTCTCGGACCTTCGAGTTGCTGTGGCCGATCTTGCGTAGGGACCCGGGATGTCTGGCCGAGATCGCCGAGGGGGTGGCCCACGATCGCCCGCCGGCCGTGGGCGAGCGCCTGCGCAACACCAAGCTCGCGGCCACGCTCGAGACCTTCGCAGCCACCGGGGCCACGCCGCCGGCCCTGCGTCGGGGCCTGGTCGAGGAGTTTGGCCCCGCGCGCGGCGGCCTGATCAGCGCGGCCGACCTCGACGCCGCCACGCCCATCGTCACGAGCCCGCACCGCTTTGCGATCGGCGAGTGGACCGTCGTGACCTCGCCGCGCCTCGGCGGCCGCCTCGTCGGGATGATCAGCGAAGAGCTGGCCGCGAGCTCGGTCGGCGCCGACGAGGCCGCCGAGGTCTTGCGCCGGGCCAACGCCTCGCTCGCGGGCCACCGGGCCCGCCTCGCGCTGCCGGCCCCGGACCCGCGCGGGAGCACGACCCACGTCTCGGTCGTCGACGAGCACGGCGGCGCGGCCTCGGTCACGCTCACCGCCGGCGAGGGCTGCGGGCACGTGGTCACGGGCACGGGCGTCCACATCAATAATTTTCTCGGTGAAGAAGATCTAAACCCCGCGGGCTTTCACCTCCATCGACCGGGCGACGCGCTGCCGACGATGATCGCCCCCACGATCGCCACGCACCCCGACGGCCGCGTGGTCGCGGTCGGGAGCGGGGGCGCCAACCGCATCCGCAGCGCCGTGTCCCAGGTCCTGCATGGCTTCGCGGTCCGGGGGCTGTCGCTGCGCGAGGCGGTCGAGGCCCCGCGCGTTCACGGCGAGGACGGGGCGACCTGGGTCGAGCTCGACGGGCGCTCCGACCCGGCGGCGGTCGAGGCTCGGCTCGGGAGCGCGTTCGAGGCCGTGCACGGCTTCGCGGCTCGGGACTTCTTCTTTGGCGGCGTTCACGTGGCCGCGGTCGAAGAGGGGGGCAGGCTCGAGGGCGTGGGCGATCTGCGCCGCTGCGGCGCGGTGGAGCGCGTCGGCTAGCCATGAGCCCCACAGACGTCGATTTTATTTTTTTCGAGTTTGCCGCGATCGATTCGGCCCCCCCGCGCTACTTCCAGTCTGGTGCCCCGCGAGGGCATTAACTCGGTCCCGGACCGGTCCGCCCGTCACGCGGGCATCGTCAGGGGGCTTCGGGGGAGGACTCTGAGGGGTCCGGTCCGGTACTGAGTTTATTTTTGACCCCCTGGGCACCTTGCCGCTGACTTGGGGGCGCTCGAGCGGGGTCAGAATTTCAGCTGGGCTGTGAGGGCGGCGCCGCCGGGGATGAAGGTGGGGGCGATGCCGCTCAGCTGGGCGCGGGTGTTGGCGCGCTTGCGCTTGATGACGTGGACGGCGACCAGGGCGGCCCCGCTTGCGATCAGGATGGCGCCGACGGCGAAGCCTGCAATTGCGATCCGCTTCTCGCCCTCGAACTGGTCCTCGAGATCGGGCGGGCAGGGGGCTGTGGTGGTCTTGCAGCTGTAGTAGCCGGCGGCGTAGCCGGTCACGCCGTCGGGGGACTCGCCGCCGAGGCCCTCGAGCTCGTCGCTGGTTCCCCCGGCCAACCCGGCCGCGGCGCCGCCGACGGACAGGCCGCCGACCCCGAGGGTGAGCAACACGGCGCCGCCGAACAGCAGGCCCGTGTCGGACTTGGCCGCGTCGTCGCTGTCCTCGGGGGTGCTGGTAGCGAAGGGATCTTCGTTGTCGACCGGGTTGCCCGCGGCGTCGACCTTCATGTCGCTCTTGTCACTCGCGCAGCCGCTCTCGTCGATCTCCTCGAGCATGCGCTGGGCCTCGTCGAGCTGGTCTCGGTGCCTGTCGCGGTCGCCGTAGCTGAGGAAGTGGATGAGGTAGGCCTGGGCGCGGTCGCAGTCGCCAGCCGCGTAGGCGGCGATCGCAACCTTGTAGGCGAAGCCGTGCTTGGCGGGCACGAGGTAGTAGGCCTGCTCGTAGAGGTCCGCGGCCTGACTCCACTCGCCCTCGGCGGCGAGCTCCTCGGCCTCGACGTAGAGCTTCTTGGCCTTGCGTAGCTTGCCGCGCTCGCTGAGCTGCTCGTCGCCAGCTGGGGCGAGCGCGGCCGCCAGCGGGGGACGTGCGAGCCCGACGGAGGGCCGCGCCAGGCAGACCAGCGACGCGATCGAGAGACGCAGCACGGACATGAGGAGGCGGGCGCGGCGAGGAGTCTCGCCCAGGGGCGGCTGGATGAAAAGGCGGAGACCGGCGCCTATAAGTGCAGGCATGAACGACAACCCCGAGGGTCGAGTCACAGCCGAGGTCCACGGCCACGTCCTGACGATCACGATTGATCGACCGGCAAAGTACAACGGCTTCACGCCGACGATGCTGCGCGAGTTGGCCGCCGCCTACAGCCGCCTCGAGCGCGAGGATGAGCTGTGGTGCGGGCTGGTGCAGGCCGAGGGCGAGCACTTCACGGCGGGGCTCGAGCTGTCGAAGTTCGACATCACCGATCCGCTGATCGAGCCGGGGCAGGTCGATCCGCTCGATCTGAAGGGCGCGCGCCGGACAAAGCCAGTCGTCGTCGCGGTCCAGGGGATCTGCTTCACGATCGGGATCGAGCTGATGCTCGCGGCCGATGTCGTCGTCGCCGAGCGCGGCGTCCGGTTCGCGCAGCTCGAGGTCCAGCGCGGACTGATGGCATACGGTGGCGCGACGATCCGCATGGTCGAGCGGGCCGGCTGGGGCAACGCGATGCGCTACCTGCTGACCGGTGACGAGTTCGACGGCGAGACCGCGCTGCGCCTCGGCTTCGTCCAGGAGCTCGTCGACGCAGGGCAGGGCAGGGCGCGGGCGCGGGCGATCGCCGAGCGGATCGTCGAGCAGGCGCCGCTCGCCGTGCGCGCCTGCCGGAGCTCGGCCCAGCTCGCCGCCGAGCGCGGGCCGGCGGCCGCGATCGCTGCGTTCCCCGAGCAGCTGGCCAAGCTGGCCGCGAGCGAGGACTTCGCCGAGGGCGTCCGCTCGTTCCAGGAGCGCCGTCCGGGTCGCTACCGCGGGCGCTGAGTCGCTCCGGCGCTGCGACGTGTCGGTCAAATCGGTCACGCGCCCGGTCCTGCGATCCGGGCGCGGCGGTCAGCTGTGGCGTGTTGCCGCCAGGGTGATGATAGGTTGTACAATGTTAGTTCAATGTTTGAGCATGCGCACATGCATGGATCGGGGTGGTGTCCACAGAGCGCCAGCAGAACAATGATCTTGCGATTTGTACGGTGAATTGACGACTGGGTGAAGTTCGGCGCCATGCCCGCGGAAGGAGAGGTGGCGTTTTTTTGGTCGGGACCCTTGTTCAATCCATGTTCAAGGTTATACAAACATGCTGCAAGGTCAGCCCGACTCGCCAGTAAACCCCGCCAGAGCTCCAAAATAGGTCGTCATCATGCAAGCAAGGTTTGTTCACAATCAGCCAAACGTTCCTCCTGCCCTCCGCGTTCGCGCGAGTCGCGTAAGTCCTGCCAAGGCAGACGGCGCAGACTCCTCGCTCGGCGCGTACATGAAGTCGATGGGCGCGTGCGCGGTCTTCACCGAGCACGAGGAGCTCAGCAAGGCGATCGAGCTTCACCAGGCCCGCTGCGCGCACTGGGCCGCGCTGCTGCACTATGCCCCGCTGTGTCCGAGCATCTGCGCTCTGGCGCAGGCACGGCTCGAGCTCGATCGAGCGCTCGAGCTCGCGCTCGCGGAGCTCATCGTCGCCGCCGGTCAGTTCCGTCAACGCCGCTCGCTCGCTGAGGAGGCGCGCTTTCACAAGCTGTGCGAGGAGGTCGGCGCCAAGCTCGTCGAGGTCGATGTCGACCGCAAGCTGGCGAGGTTGCTGACCGCCGACGTCGAGCGCATCGCCAAGGGGCAGCGCGAGGGCCTGGTCGTCGAGATCGCGCGGATGCCCGGAGACAGCCGCCCCTTTCGCAACTATCGGCGGGGCTGCGCGCAGGCGGATCGTCGGGTGCAGAGGCTGACCGAGCGCTTCGCCAACGCGAACCTCCGCCTGGTCGTGAGCCTCGCCCGGCGTCTGGGCCGTGGTCGTCTGCCGCTCGAAGATCTGATCCAGGAGGGCAACATCGGCCTGCTCAAGGCGGTCGAGCGCTTCGACCATCGGCGCGGCTTTCGCTTCTCGACCTTCGCGAGCTGGTGGATCCGGCACTCGATCTCCCGCGCGATCTACAACAAGAGCCGGCTCGTGCGGCTGCCGGTCCACGTCCACGACGCGCTGCACAAGATCACTCGGGCGCGACGCTCGTATCGCGCCAACCAGGGCAAGGAGCCGACGGTCGAGCAGCTCGCGCAGGAGACCGGTCTCGGGCCAGCGAAGATCGAGCGCATCCTCGAGCTCACGCTCGGCTCGGTCACCAGCCTCGACGCGCCCGGTTCACGCGGCGACGATCGTCCCGTCGTCGACATGCTCGAGGACGAGCAGGAGCCGGCCCCGGGCGAGGCGCTCGAGGCCGATGAGCTCCACGCCGGGCTCAGCGACGTGCTCGATGGTCTGCGACCGATGGAGGCCGACATCCTGGGTCGTCGCTTCGGCCTCGGCGGGCTCGAGCCCGAGACCCTGCGGGAGGTCGGCGAGCGCCACGCGCTGTCCCGCGAGCGCATTCGTCAGCTCCAGGAGCGCGCGCTCGAGCGGATTCGGAGCGAGTTCGCCGATCGGGAGCTGCTGTGATCCGCGAGCTCGGCACCGTCGCGCGAGCTCTGGGCTGTGCCGGCGTTTTTTAGGCGCGATCGAGGAAGGCCAGGAGCGCGGTCATGAAGCGCTCGGGCTGCTCGAGGTGGGCGGCGTGGTCGGCGTTGGGGATCACGACCCACCAGCGATCCTCGACCTGCATCCGCGTGAACAGCTTGGCCTGCCACAGCTGCCTGGCGATCGGATCGTGGACGCCGTAGATAACCAGGGTCGGGATCGTGATCTTCTCGGCGTCGAGGGCGTTGAATTGATCCATCGCGCGCCAGTCGACGCGGATCGGATCGGCGGCCAGCGAGGCGCGCGCGTAGGCAGACACGGCCTCGTCGCTGATCGTGCCCTCGGTGATGAAGTCGCTGCGCGCGGCGGCGTCGGTGTTGGGCTGGCTCGGGGGATCGCCGTCGCTGTCGACCTTCGGTCCGCGGGTGTCGAGGTCGCGCGGGTAGCCGTAGAGCACGAGCGAGCGGGCGGCCTCGGGGTGGTTTTGCGCGCTGAGCTGGGCGACGAGGGCTCCGAGCGACCAACCGAGGAGGTCGGGGGCCTCGCCCTCCTTGTCCTTGACGAAGGCGAGCGCGGCCGCGAGATCCTCGGCCGCGCGATCGGGCTCGGCCCAGCCGCTGGCGTCGCGCTTGGTTCCGCCGTAGCCGCGCAGATCGAGGGCGTAGGCGGCGATGCCCCGGCTCGCGAGGGCGTGCATGAGCGAGAGCGAAGGATCGTCGTCGACGCGGAGGTCGAAGTCGGGCAGGCCGCTCCAGGTCCGCCCGTGGACCAACACGATCGCGCGGCGCTCGGGATCCTCGACGGGAGGCGTCAGCGCCCACAGGCGCAGCTCGTGGCCGTCGTCGGCGGTGACGGTCAAGGCTTCGGGGGCGCTCGGCAGCTCGGGCTCGGGCTCGGGCTCGGGCTCGGGCTCGGGCTCGGGTTCGGGGGCCTCGACCTCGGTCTGCGGGGGCGGGCACTCGGTTGTCGACGGGCGCGAGCAGGCGGTCAGCGCACACAGCACCAGCACGAGTCGGGGCGAGGCAGACACGGCTCACGTTCGCGCCAATTTTGAGTGGCGGCAAGTCTGGTCTGTGTGCGCCAATTGTGGACCGCGGGCTGCGGGGGATTTGCTAACATCCGTCGCCGCGATGCCCTCCGATCGACCGAGACGGCGCGGCCGAGACGTCTCGGTGATGCGCCGCCTGCTGCTCGCGCCGAGCCTGCTTCTGGTCCTCGGCCAGGCCTGCCAGCGTCCACCCACGGTCGCCACGGTCGAGCCTGGGCCCACGCGGCTGCCGATCCTCACGCCCGAGTACGGCGCGCACCCGGATCACCCGGCCGCGCTCGGGCCCGGCGATCGCCTCGCCGCGCTCAGCCTGCCGCTCGCGGATGGCGGTCAATTCGAGCTCGCCAACGCCCGCGGGGCCGGGCCCGTGATCCTCGCGTGGATCGGCGGGGCCGAGCACGAGGCGCTCACGACCTGGGCCCGGAGCCTCGATCGTGGCCTGGCCGAGCTCGACGGGCGCGGGGCCACCTTGGTGTTCGTGCGTCCGCTCGGAGCCGAGGCCGCGCTGCGCTGGGCGGTCGAGGTGGGCTTGCAGACCTCGGTCGCGGGGGATCCCGAGGCTGAGCTCCTCGGGGCCCTCGAGCTCGTGGGGGCGGACGAGGCCGTCGAGCCCGAGCTCGACTTCGCCGTCGTCGTCATCGGGCCCGATGGCGCCGTGGCCTATCGCAAGTTCGGCGGCCGCCGACCCGAGCTCGACGAGCTACTCGCGGTCCTCGACGGCGCGGCCGAAAACCTGCGCTGTTGCCCGGACGTGTGTGTGGGCGAGCCGTGCGAGGGCCGGTTTGAAAGGCCCCCGGGCTGCTAGAACCGGAGGTTCGCGGTCGCGCCCACGCTGCCGCCCGCGGCCCCGGGGACGACTGACCAGCGCAGGCGCTGCTGATACTTGGTGACGTTGCTGCGGTAGTTGCTGGCCCAGGAGAACAGCCCGAGGCCGGTGTTGAGCATCAGCGCGCCGCCGTCGGACGCCGCGATCCACAGCGCGCGGCGCTGGACGTTGCACTCCCACGAGGTGCAGGGGTTGTTGGCGTCGGTGTAGACCAGCGCGTAGTGGGCCGCGATCGAGGCCAGGCCGAGGCCCGTGAAGATCGCCCCGAACACGTAGCGGGTGTTGGGGTTGCGGACGCGGCCGTCCCCGTGGACCGTCTGCCAGGCCTTGTGCTGCGCGAGCGCGCCCGAGCCGATCATGGTGAGGACCATCGACGAGCCATAGGCGGCGCCGACGAACAGATCGTTGGCGTCGACGCCGGGCGAATCGTAGCGGTCGAAGCACCCGGTGAGGCTGTTGAACGCGTGGCCGTTGGCGGACAAACGCTGCCAGTCGTCACAGTTGCGGATCGCGGTGTCGACCTGATCGAGGCGAGCGCCAAGGCCGACGCCGAAGGCCACGCCGGCGCCGACGAACAGGCCGATGCCCATCATCGGCGCGCGTGGGGTGCGGACGACGGGCGCCAGCGGGGCGGCCGGGGCCGGCCGCGAGACCGTTACGTCTGCGTTCGCGCTCCAGTCGGGGACGGGCGGCGGCGGTGCGGGAGCGGGCGGCGGCTCCCGCACCGCCGCCGCCCGTCCCCGAC
>NZ_PVNK01000168.1 GCF_002994615.1 Enhygromyxa salina
TCGAGCACACCGCTGAGTCGCGCGTGGGTCCACCTCGCAACCTCGGTGACCTCTTCGTGGGTGGGGGCGCCGAGCGAGTGGAAGCGCAGCTCGCCCTCGTCGTCCCTCACGTACACGCCGTCGAGCACGAGGCAATGAAAGTGCACGTTCAGCCGCAGCGAGGAGTCGGCGCGCTGGATGAAGGTGATCGCACCGAAGCGCGCGTCCTCGACCGAGCGCAGGCCGAGCTTTGCCTTTGCCCGGCAACGCAGCGAGCGACGCAGCGAGGCGATGAACGCGTCGAGCACGTCGGCGCACAACTTTCGATCGTAGCCCATCGCGTAGCGCAGCCGGCCCGGCCAGGGGATTGCATGGGATCATTCAGTGGTTGAGCCGGCCGGGCGACCGGCTGATTCAGGGGATGGATCAGTACACAATTCGAGCGGCGCGATCGCGTAGCAACTCAGCCCGGCCGCCGAGCCCGAGCTAGCGGATGGGCGCACGTCGATCGTGTGTCGGACATGGCCCGCGAACGCGCCGCCCGGCCAATACAGAGTCGTGCCGCTCTCGATCGACTCCCAACCGAGCTCCAGCTCGGCGGCTCCGACCGCGGGGTCGGGGACGCGCCCGGTCGGTGCTACTCGAGCAATGATCCTGGCTTCGTGGCGTTCGAACGCGACGAGGCGCGCGCGCCGATCGTTGAGCTCGAAGGTCGCTACCAAGGCCGGCCCGGCGGCGTGGAGGGCTTGTGGGCCGACGAGAAGCTCGCCTGGTCCCGACCAGTCCCAGTCGACGCGCTGGTCGGGCTTGCGGGCCCGGCGGCGCGAGCTGGGGTGAAAATAGAGCGTGGTCGGATCCTCGTCGAAGTCGAGCGCGAGGCCGACCCCGTCGACGATCAGCTCGTAGCGCTGATCACCGATGGCACGCAGCGGTGCACCACGGGCGATCTCGATTTCAGTCCCGTCGTCGTAGCGGCGTCGCGTCCATTGCTTGGCAGCGGGATGCAGCGAGCTGTCGGCGAGCGCGAGTTCCACGTCTACGTGCCGTAGGGAAAGCTCGGTCGGCGATGGCCTGGCGATCAGCCACCCGTCGCGCCGCTCGATCACGCGAAGGCGGAGAAAGCCGGCGTCGGGGGGCAGACGCGCGACCTCCCCGAAGTGCTCGGGGCTGTGAATCACAGACGCCGGACCGATCAGAACATGATCTCGAGACGCCTGAACAGTGGGCCAGCGTGGGGGTTCGGGTACAGGTCCTGTCTCGGGGAGCTCGCGCCCCGGTTCGCCCGAGCAGCCGATCAGCGCGAGCCCGAGCCCGAGCGCCAGCACCTCCCACCGCCGTGGCCTGTCGAGCATTCGAGGCCAGCCTAGCACGGTAGGGACCCGGGTTGCCCTGGGCCCCCGTGTACGTGAGGGACGAAGAGGGCGAGCTGCGCTTGCACTCGCTCGGTCCAACGAAAGCTCGCGTTGGCGCGCTGCACCCACTCGAGCCGCTCGGTGAGCCGCTCATAGTCGGCCGACGTGACCGCGCTGAGCGTGTCGTGCCGGAAGGCCACGGGCGCGAGAAATTTCGCCCGCTGCATGGTCTCGGGTTCGGCCCCGGACGTGACGTCGAAGGGGTTGGACGCGCCGCTCAGGTCGGGATCAAACGGTGGAGTACCGCCAACCGGGTCATACAGATGCACGATCGCCCCGGCCCCGACGTTGGCGTACGAGCCAGGTCCAGACCGGTAGCGAACCCGGAACAAGGTGCCATCGGCGGGAACCCGGCCAAACTCGCCCTCGCCAAAGCGGATCGTATAGCCGGCGTTGGCGGCCCAATCCTGGTGCACGAGCTCGGTCCCGTCGGGCTTGCGATAGCCGATGATCCGCCGCCAGGTGCCGTCCTCGAGGGTAAAGTGCTCGTCATCGCCGATCGAGTCGAGCAGGGTCCGCCGCCAGGTCCATTGTTTGTCGGGGTCCCATTCGTAGGGGTCGCCAAGTGGGTCGGCCTCTTGCAGCTCGATCTCGGGCACCGAAGCGTCGAGCTGGCCGAGCCAGCCCAGGCTGAGCGCCTCGCATTGGCGTGGGGAATAGCGAAACAGCGGTGGCCGTGAGGTCGCCAGCGAGTTCAACGGGCCCTCGCGCTCGACCACGTCCTGCGCATAGTCGACGCTGCCATCACCGCGAATGCTAAAGAACTCCTGGAAGGTCTCGCCCGCGGTCGCGGGGACGACGTTGGCCTTGACCGTGGTGTCGGCGATGAGCATCGGACACGGGAGCGCTTCGTGCTCGGCCCATGCCACGCGCGTGACGTCGAATCCAGCGAGGCCGTCGGGCATCGGCTCATATTCGGTGACATGCACGAGGTGACGCTTGGGCGCGGAGCCGTCGCTGGGATCTTCGTGCAGCACCAGCATGCGGCCACTGTCCTGCCACGCCGACGAGCCGACGGTGCCGAGCAAGAACATCTCGGTCGCCCCCTTGGCGAGGCTGGGTTGGGCGCCATCGGGCTCGTGCACAGTCAGGGTGTTCCACGCCTCATCGAGGTCAAACTCCCGCGGACCGCCGAGCTCACCCGCGTGAAGATCGGCCAGGCCTTCACCCACCTCGAAGGGGATCGGTGACTCCCCCATCCGATGGGCCCAGACCTGGGTGCCCGCGAGCACGGTGATGGGGCCGCCCTTCCCGGGGGCGACCTCGAGCTGCGCTCGGTTTGCATGCTCCTAGCGCTTCTTGAGCGTGTACTTCACGTTCTTGAGCACCAACCAGTTGATCGTGCGGTGATCGACCAGCCGATAGCGCTGCTTGGGTGGGGCCTCGAGGTCGATGACCTGGCTGCGACCCATCCTGGCCTCGGTCTGAATGAGGTAGCCGACGAGGGTCCGAACCTCTCCGCTGACGCCCTTCTTGACCGCCGCCTTGAGCTTCTTGGTCAAGACCTTGGCGTCGGCGTCGGCCCCGAGCTCTTTGACGACCTCGAGCAGCTCCGTGACGACGTCCTTCTCTTTGAGCTGCTTGTTGAAGTTGACCGTGAAGATCGAGTCGCCGGCGTTCTCGAGCACCTCACAAAGAGCCGTACGGCTGAGCGTGACCGTCTCTTCAAACTGCCCGGCGGAGTACATGCCCTCTTCGATGATCCGATTGGTGACAGAGAGCCTGAGCCCACGCTCGTTCTCCAGTTCGACCTTGCCGTCGATGATCTTGGTGACCCTGTAGTATTGCGTCTCGGACAAGAAGTCGCCGACTTTGAGTTTGGCGACGTCGATGCGCTTGCTGCTGGCTTGGCTGGGCATGGTGGCGGCACGGTAGCACTGGACGCACCCCGCCGGATCACTGAGGTCTCGACCTATGTTGTGGATCGGGCAAAGTGACCAAGCCTGGATCGGATGCATCTGACCCACCCTGGATCGCCAGCCTTGCCCACTGGCCACTGAACAATCTCCCAGATGGTCTCCCCGTCGGACGTCGGCACTCAGCGACTCGCGGATGAAGGCCCCGACCCGCGCGAGCTCCGAGAGATCAAAGAGATCCTCGCGGACCACGTCGGCGCGGTCGACCGCCCGATCCGAGAATGAGCGTCGACAACCTCAGCCGGTGGTCCCACGCCGCGTTCCCGAGCTACGACCGCGACGGCCGAGACGTCCTGGTCGTGGTCGTCGGTGCGACCTTCGACATCCCGCTTCCTTCGACCACTGCGCCTCGACCGTCCGCGACCCAGCCCGCGGTCCCACTCGAGGACCGCTACTTCGCCCACGCGGGAAGCTCGGGCCTGACCCAGGTCGCTCAGACGGCCTATGTCCGCCCTGGCGCCGACGTCTACGTTCGCGGCTCGATCCGTTGCGAGCACCCGCTGACTGCCCGAGAGCTTCGCCTCGAAGTTGGCGAGCTGTGCCTCGAGTCGTGGGTCGTGGGCGACCGCCGCTGGGAGCGGAGCTTGTCGGGCTGGCACGCGACGGAGCCGGAGCCCTTCGAGGCCATGCCCATCGCTTGGGAGCGATGCTACGGCGGCCCGCGCGAGGGGAGAAACCTCGTCGGGTGTCACCCGCCCCGCGGCGAGCTCGCTGGCAGGCCGCTGCCGAACTTCGAGGCCCACGGCGCGCTCATCCAGACGCCCAAAGATCGTCGAGACCCCGTCGGTTTCGGACCGGTCCCGCCTCAGTGGCAGCCGCGGCTCGGTCACGCGGGCACCTACGACGAGAGCTGGCAGCGAGATCGGGCGCCGTACTGGCCGGAGAATCTCGATCTTCGCTTCTTCCACGCCGCGCCACCTCGGCTGCGTCGCGGGTGCTTGCGCGGCGGCGAGGCCATCGTGCTCGGTGGCTTCTTGCCGGGTCCGGCGCGATGCTTCGAGCTTCCGCGGGTCCGCATGCAGCTCAAGTATCGAGCCCGTGAGGGCATCCGCCGCCGACTCATGCGCGTCGATGGCCTGGAGATCGATCTCGACCGCGAGACCGTCACGCTCTACGCGAGGCACTCGATCGATCTCGAGGACGGGCTCGGGAAGTTCGAGATCGCTACGCTGCGCGAGCTGCAGGACTGGGAGGCCGATCCGTGAGCGGCTTCGTCATCGCCAAGCTCGGCGCCTGCGCGGCCCTGGGCACCGAGGCGAGCGGGCTTCAGGCCGAGGTCATTGCGGGCACGTCTGCGTTCGAGCATCGCCTCGGGCCCCGGGGCGCCGTGACCGTCGTCGCGCTCGAGACGCTGGCGATCGCCGAGCCTCGGGCCGCCCGACGTCGGGCGCTGCTCGAGCACGCGCTCGCCGATCTCCTCGATGGTCTGAGCTGGGAGCCCGGGCGCGTCGCGTTGGTCCACGCCAGCGCCGCTGAGGAGGGGACCGAGCTCGAGGACCGGGTGGTCCAACGGGCGCGTGAGGCTGGCCAGCAGATCGCGTCGGTGCACGGTGCTCGGCACGCCCGAGCGAGCTGGTTCATGGCCCTGGTCCGTGCCCGCGAGCTCCTCGACGAAGGCAGGTGCGAGGCCGTGCTCGTGTTTGCCAGCGACAGCCGCTGCGACCGTGAGACCCTCGCGGCGCTCGCTCGCGCGTGCGAGACCCTGGGCGATGACAACCGCGACGGCTTGATCCCGGGGGAGGGCGCCTGCGTGGCGCTGTGTTGCCTGCCGGACGCGCCGCTCGCTGGCCTGCCGACCGCCATCGCTTGCGAACAGCTGGCGATTGGCCGCGAGCCCAACCCCTTCGCGGGCTCGGAGCCGAGCATCTCGACGGGGCTCACGAGCCTGTTTCGCTCTTTGTCTCCCTCGCCACCCGTCGATGTGGTGGTCGACTGTCAGACCGGCCAGGCTCGCTTCACCAAGGAGTTCCACGCTGCGTACCTGCGCTGCGTCGAACGGATGCCCGAGCCGCTGGTCCGAACATCGACGGCCGGTAGCTTCGGTGACGCGGGCGCGGCGACGGGTGGCCTCGCTATGATCCTCGCTCAGCTCGAGCTCGCCACGCGAGCGCGGGCGCTCGCTTACGCGAGCGATGACGACGGCCAGCTTGGCGGCGCCGTCCTGGCGCGCTCGGGCGGCGGGACTGCTCTACGCGAGCGACTCGAGCGGCTGTGGGCCCGGCGGCAGGTGGCCCCGGCCAGCGCCTTTCATCAGCGCCAGGAGCTCATCGAAGATCATCTCGACACGTGCGGCTACCTCGTCCTCGATCGCTTCGATGACCTCGTGAGCGGCCAGACCCCGTGGCGCGAGCTCGATGGAGTGGAGCGCCGGATCCAGGCACAGCTCGACGCGCTCGCGCTCGGTGGTCGCTCGACGATCGAGCGCGCTCGCGCGGGTCTCGGTTCAGGCGCGGGTGTCCGGGGAGCGGTCGCGCGACAGCTCCACGCAATGTCCAACTGGGCCCCGGAACCCAAAACAAACCGCCGAACTCGGCGGCTTGGCCCATGAGCCTCGTCGTGCGACGAGGATCGTTTTGAGCCAGCCCGACGTGGACGACGAGGCCGGCGCGAGCTCTAGCACCCCGGGCTGCTAGCAGGGGCTCGCTGGTCACCGCGCGGACTCGCTCTTCGCGCAGCTGATTTCGTTGGCGGCGATCGAGTCGCAGCGTGGGTCGAGAAGAGCGTCCGAGCGCAGGCCCGCGGCGGCGAGAAGCACTCCCCGAGCTCGTCCTGCACAGGCTCGCCGTTCAGCCTCGCTAGTGAGGCGGCTGTGAGCTCCGCTTTTGTGCTTCACTCGAGCATGCCGGCGACGACTAGGGCCACGATCAAGAGCAGGAGCAGGACGCCGATTGCGATGACGGCCCGCGAAGTCTTGCGCTTGACGTGTGGCGTGGCGGGGATGACGACGTCGCGATAGTGGGGACTCATCACGGTGCTGGCCTTGGTTCCCCACAGCAGCCCGAGGAACAAGAGCGGCCAGAACATGCGGCCAGCCAGGTAGGTGAAGGGTTGCCCGGCGTTTGCGATCACCAACACCACGACGGAGAGCCCGATGACCCCCGAATAGACCGCTCGACCGCGGCGATCGAGGCGACGGAGCCAGAAACCACCCAACCCGAGGCCAACGCCGACGACCAGGCTGATGAGCGCAGCCGCGGGGTCCTGCGCGACTGTGCCCACGGCGCTGAGGAGCGTGCTGGCGGCGCCGATGTACAGGAGAACGCCAAGGGTCTTGACGTTGGTCTCGGCGTTGATGTGTTCCTGCCTCAGCCTCTCCAGTTCCGGCGGGACCTGAGCGTTGGGCATCTGGGTGGGGGCGGGCTCGTCGTGTCTCGGCGGCGCGTAGGGATTGGGTTCGTCGACCATCACAGCCAGGATACATCGCGGCGAGGCCCCCGTGTCGATTTGGTGTAGCGGCGACGGCCGCCCCCGGGAGCGACCGAGGGCATGCGTCGGAGCGCCGACCAAGCGCAAGCAGACGGGCATGGACGCCGTCGACTTCGACGGAAACGGACTCGAGGCGGAGCGAGGAGTCGGCGCGTTGAATGAAGGTCAGGGGCGCGCTGGCGAGTCAATACTGAAGTCGAAGGCCGAGCCGACCATCGGTGTCGAAGGAGCCATACACGATCACCGCGGCCACGCACCGAGCTGTGCGTGGTCGACCGCGAGCGCCGAACCGAGGGCGACCGGCCCTGACTGGCGACTGTGTCGCTCTCAGTCCGCGAGCCCGAGCCCGGCGCGCAGGCCCCGGAGCAGCGCGACCGCGTTGCGGCCGAGGTGCGCGGCGTAGTAGCCACCCTCCTGGATCGCCGCGACCGGCAGGCCGATCGCCCCGATCCGCTCACCGAGGCGAAAGAAGTCCTCGGTCGTCAGCTTGAAGTTGCCGATCGGGTCGCGCTCGTAGGTGTCGAGGCCGGCGGCGAGGACCAGGTAGTCGGGCTCGAACAGCTCGATCGCGGGGAGCGCGTGGGCCTCGAAGGCGGCGAGGTAGTGGGCGCCGTCGATCTCCGACTCGAGCACGAGGTTGATGTTGTGGCCGCGGCCCCGACCCTCGCCGACCTCGGACGCGTAGCCGCAAAAGAAGGGGAAGTACTCGCGGGGGTCGCCGTGGAGCGAGATCGTCAGGACCTTGTCGTCGCGCAAGAACAGATCCTGGGTCCCGTTGCCGTGGTGAAAGTCGATGTCGAGCACGACCACCCGCCCGCTGCGGCGCAGGGTCTTGGCCGCGATCCCGGCGTTGTTGAAGTAGCAGTAGCCGCCGAAGAGGTCGCGCTGGGCGTGGTGGCCGGGCGGGCGGGACAGCGCGTAGGCGAGCTTGGTGCCCTTGCGCAGGGTGGTCGCGGCCGCGCGGGCACACGCGGCGCTCCAGGTCGCGGCGCTGAGGGTCTGGGCGTTGAGGGGGGTGCCCGAGTCGAAGCAGTAGGCGCCGGCCTGGTGGATGTTGGTCGGGTCCCCCTCGCCGCGCTTGAGCTTGGGGAACACCGTGGGGTGAAAGTCCTTGTCGCCCGGGAGCTGCTCGGCGGCGGCGTAGAGGTTGAGCAGCTGCATGCTGTGGAGCCCACGCAGCGCGCTCGCGGGGATCGGCGCGGGCACGCGGATGTCGAAGTCTTCGTGGGCCTGGCCGACCGCGGCCAAGATCGACTCGGCCCGCGCGGTGGTCTCGGGGTGGGTGATCTTCTCGCCGAAGGCCCACTCGTAGCGGGGCTTGAACTCGAGCTGAAGCTCGTTGAAGAACACCGGGGTCCGTGGACGTGCGGGCACGGCCATGACCCTACTACGGGCTCAGATCGCCGCAGCTGCGCGATCGTCGAGGCGCCGAGACAGGATGTTCATGTCTTCGATGCCCGTGCCGATCCGGCACGACTGGCGCATGGTCCCGTTGAACGAGAAGCCGAGCCTGGCGAAGGCCAGGTTCACGCCGGGCACCCGGGCGCGCGCGAGCGTGAACGCCGTCGGGTAGTCGAGCGAGCGGACGTCGTCCATGAGGTCGAGCAACACGCTCTGCATCAGCCCGCGACCGCGGTGGGTTGGGCGGGTCGCGCAGTCGGTGAGCTCGGCCGTGCGCGCGTCGGCGATCAGGTCGGCGCTCGCGCAGGCGACGACGCGGCCGCTGTCCTCGACGAAGCGAAAGGGCGTGCCCTCGGCGATCGCGGCGGCGAGGTAGTCTGGATCACCCGAGGGGGTCGGGTAGGCCGCGAAGGTCTCGTCGAGCAGGGCCGCGATCGCGGGGGCGTCGTCGATGGTCGCGCGGCGGGTCTCGACCCGGGGGTGACGTGGGCGAGCAGGGGCGCGAGCTCCGTCCTCGTCGTGGGAGATCTCTGCCTCACGCGCGGCCAGTAAGGCCTTGACTTCGGCAACCTCACGTGGATGGGCCAAGTCGCTGCGGCTCGCGTCGGGATACGCACCCATGACCGCGCAGGGCAGCTCACCTTCGTAGAAGCCCGGGATCAATCCTTCGCGCTCGAAGCCCACTTGCTCGAGACCTCGCTCGACCTTCGGTCGCACGAAGGCGACGACTCGACCACGATCGAGGCGCTCGGCGGCCGCGAGCAAGGACTGGCCGAGCAGCGCGCCGGGCGAGACCCCCGGGTGGTCGCAGCGGATACGGTCCGAGTAGACGTCGTCTCGGGCGTGGACGGGCGCGGCCCCAGGCACCTTCAGGAGCAGATCACGCGAGTCTTCGGGATCGGGGGCGTGGACGTCGATGGAGGCAGAATCTGAGCTCTCTACAGTTCGATTCTCTAGGTTCTCTAGGTTCTCTAGGTTCTCGAGCATGGTCCGTGGGCACTGACTAACACGATGCTGAGGATCCGCAACTGCGCTCACCGCCAGCGCCGAGCTTCGCGCCGACGCGCTGCGTGCTATTACTGCGCGTTGCTTTGCGTCGCAGCTGTCAGCTCGCAGCGTAGCCGTCGAGGTGCACGAGCAAGACCGCGAGCTCGCGCTCGATCGCGGTCTGATCGAAGGGCTCATGCTTGCGCCGGCCAGATAGCTTCACCTGGCCAGCGCGTTTGACCTTGACGCTGACGTCCTCGCCGAGCAGATCCATCACCGCGGTCTGGGCTCCGTCGTCGTCGATGAAGCGGTGGGTGCCGGGCTTGTCGCGGGTGATGATCACGCCGAGTTTGTGAAACAGGGGGTCTTCGACGCGAATCGTCATGCCGAGGAGACCGACGAGGCTCGCGAGCCCCTTGCGGCGGAAGCTGGCGTCGAACAGCGGTCTGGCGACTGACGCGTCTCCCTGAGCGACATAGACCCGCTTGTCTCCGTGGCCGACGAAGCCGCACTTGACTCTGAGCTGAAAGCCGCGGGCGTGGGCGGCGGCCACGGCCCCGCCGTCGTGGCAGCGGCGGCACAGGTCGATGCCGCCGATTCGGTTGGGGCGAGGGTCTTCGGTGGTGCGGCACAGGGCGCATCGGGGGGACTCGGACATCCACGCAGCCTACCAGCTCGGGGCCCAATGCTTGGCTTGGCCTCCTTGCCGGAGCTTGGTCGCCAAGACTCGCAGTCGGCCGAGGAGCGGAGCGCCCGTGGGCGATCGAAAGAGCGGCCCTCGACATCGTCGAGGACCGCTGTCAATGGCGCGGTGGCGCTTGGCCAGGCGAGGCTCAGTCAGGCTGGGCGGCGAAGCGCTGGCCGATGACCGGGAGCCGGTCGAGGGGCACGCGCTGTTGCAGCTGCAAGAGGGCCTCCTCGCCGAGCTCGCGGGCGACGACCTTGGCCCCGCGGGCCATGGTCGGGGCGGCCTTGATCGTCTTGTTGGCCAGGCCCTTGGTCTTGTCGGCGACCTTGCGAGCCTCGAGCACGCCGCGCTCCCACGAGGTCGTCTTCATGTGGTCGGACACGTCGTAGACCATGCGCGCGGCCTTGCACGCGGCGATCTTGCGCTGGCTGGGGAAGTACAGCGAGTCCTGGAACTTCGGGGTCTTGGCGATGTGGGCCTCGACCTCCTCGAGGGTCACGCCGCAGTCCTCGAGCGCGCTCTTGACCTCTTGCTCGGCGGCCTTTTGGGCCTTGAACAGGAACATCTGCACGCGCGAGTAGAAGTTCACGGCCCCGTCGCCGCTGGTCTCGACGGCGCAGAAGATCGTGCCGGGGTAGCGCTCGGCGACGACCGACTGGACGCCGTCGCTGATCGCCGAGCTCGGCATGCAGCCGAAGGGCTTGACGCTCAAGGTCATGTTGGTCTTGCGATCGACGAAGTTGCTGATCGTGTTGGCGACCTCCATGTGGCCCTCGCCGCCGCGCAGCTCGGAGCTGTAGTAGCCCTTGGCGGTCTCGGTCCCCTCGGCGACGCTGTGGAGGTGGTAGTCGTGGTAGCCCATGGCCTCGGAGTAGGTCGTCCACGCCGCGCGCACGGCCTGCTGGGCCAGCCACAGCAGGCTGCGCTTCTTGAACGCGCCGTAGCGGCCCTTCTCTTCGAGCCCGCTTTGCTCGTCGTGCTCGCGGAGCTTGTCGCGCTGGTCGAGGTCGGCGACCTCCTCCCAGATGTTGTAGAGCAGCCACTCGGTCACGAACTGGATCTTGACCTCGGCGCCCTCTTGCTCGAGGAAGCGCTGCATGAAGTAGTTGCCCTCGCCCTCGGTCGTCATCGCCCAGAACTCGCCGGTGATGCCGACGAAGGGCCGGATGCGCATGTGGTCGACCTCGACGGCGGCCATGATCTTCTTGGCCTTGCGCAGGGCCGGGAGCAGGGGCTTTTTGTCGGTGAAGGCCTGGTAGCAGACCTGCTTGGCCTCCTCGATCGCGATGTTGGTCGCGCCGGGGACCTTCTCGTAGGGGCGGATGCGGTAGCCGAGGCCGTTGATCACGTCGCCGATCAGGAGGCCGCGGATGATCGCAAAGAAGAACTTGGGGCTCATGTCGAGGCCGCTGTCCTCGCCGGTCGCCTGGTCGACGCCGCCCTTCTCCTGGAAGAGCATGACGCGGAAGCCGTCGAAGCCGGCGTCGCGCAGGGCCTTGCGGTACTCGGTCGCGTACATGCCAAAGCGGCACGGGCCGCAGGACCCGGCGGTGAAGAACACGAACTTGTCGATGATCTCCTGGGTCTCCATGCCCTTCTCGTCGCGGAGCGCGGTCAGGTACTTCACGAGGTTGCCGACCGTGTAGTAGGTCGGGTTGCACTGGGCGCGGTTGCCGAATTCCTTGCCGAGGCGCAGGGACTCGTTGTCGGGTCGATCGAGGGCCAAGATGTTGTAGCCGACGGCCTTGACCGCGGCCTCGATCAGCATGTCCTGGGCGACGGTCAGGCCGCCGAGCAGCATGGTGATCTTGGCCTTCTCGGACTTGGTGAAGCCGAGGTCGACCATCTCGTCGGTCCAGTACTTGGTCTCTTCGATGCCGAGGCGCTCGCGCTCTTGTTGCTCGAATTCGGCGAGCTCTTGTTCGATGTCGGCGATCTGCGACTGGCCGTAGATCGGGAGCTTGTGCGGGATGACGTCGTTCATGAGAGATCCTGTAGTTGGGGGTGGCTGCGGAGTTGGGCTGGGTGGCGGTGGTTGGGAAGGGGGGAGGTCAGTTGCGACCGAGGCGGATCTGAACCAGGTTCTTGGCCTTGCTCAGGAGCCGTTGGCCGGTCTCGACCGCGGGCTTGGGGACGTAGTCGCGGACGCGCTTGCGCACGGCCTCGAGCGCCTCGTCGATGCCGGGGTCGCGGCGCTGCATCTTGCGGAGCTGCTCTTGCTTGAGCTCGAGCAGCTCGAGGCGCTTGCGCTCGATCGACTGCTGGAGCTCCTCGCGCTTGGCCGAGGCGTCCTCGAGCCGCTCTTTGTGGAGCGCGAGCGAGTGGGTGTAGGTCTTGACCCGGATCTTGATCGAGCCGCCGGGCTTGTTGGCGTCGAGGTCGTGGAGCGCCGCGGCCGGGACCTTGGCCGACTGGATGATCGAGTCGACGAGGCCGTAGGTCGGCGCGTCGCTGCCACACTTGAAGCTCGACAGATCCAAGATCGCGACGTTGGGGTGGTGGGCGGCGAAGTTGGCCGCCCAGACCCGCTGGGCGCTGTTGGCGAGGTAGTTCTCGGGCCAGACCTGGCTGATCTCGAGCGGGGAGCCGAGCTCGCCGCTGTCGAGCTCTTTTTTGTAGTAGCGGTCGAGGTACTCGCGGCTCTTGGGGATCGAGCGGATGCTCAGGATCGGGTAGCCGAGGGCCTGGAACTCCTCGGGGATCGAGTGCCCGATGCCGGGGTCGGCGTGGTAGGGCCGGCCGAGGACCAAGATCGCGATCGAGTTCTCGGCCTCGGCGGTGTCGAGGATCGCCTGACCCTTCTCCTGCATGTCCGAGTTAAATGCATCGAGGGCGGCGAAGCCCTGGGCGCAGGCGAAGTCGCTCTCGTCCTGGGTGATGCCGAGGCGCGGGCCCCAGGTGTCGAACAGGTTCTTCTTGAGGAAGTTCACCTCTTCCATGTTGATCGGGTCATCGACGTACTCGATGCCCCGGGTCGCGAAGAAGTCGACCTCTTTGGTGAACGCCGCCCGCATCACGTTGGGCGTGCCCGCGACGACCGGGCACACGCCGTTGTTGTGGGTGTCGACGATGAAGCCCGGGATGAAGGTCTTGACCGGGAAGTAGATGAAGTCGAGCCCGCGCTTCTTCTCGGGCTGGTGCTTGTGAAACAGCAGGTTGTGGATGTGGGCCTGGCAGACCTTGGCCGGGAAGCAAGGGTCGACCGAGCCGTAGCGGCCGCCCTCGGTCCACAGGGTCTCGTCGGTCACGTCGCTGAACACGATGCCCTGCTTGGGCACGCCGAGGGCCTCGAAGTAGGCCCGGAAGAAGGGCGCGGTCGAGTAGAAGTTGAGGACCCGCGGCATGCCGATGCGGACCTGCTTGAGGCGCTCGTGGGCGTCGGAGCGCTCGAAGGGCCGCCGGATCTTGCGGCGATCGATCTTGAGCACGCCGGCCTTGACCTCGATGTCGTCGATCATGGTCCCGGCCGCGGGCATCGGCGAGGGGTCGTAGAAGTGCTGGAACACCTTCTTGCCCTCGTAGGTGACCATGTTGGGGTACTGCGAGGCGATCTTCTTCTTGGCCTTGACGACCTCGAGCATGGCCTCCTTGGACTCGACGGTGCCCTTCTCACACGAGAAGCCCGAGATGTAGCGCGACACGCTGCCATCGGGCCGCTTGGTGTCGATGAAGGTCCGGCTGCACTCGTTGGGGCAAAAGTGGCAGGTCGTGGTCTCGTCGTTGAGGGTCGTGAAGTCGAGGCCGAGGGTCGCCTCGATCCCGATGAAGCGCGAGGTCCCGGTCCGCTCGTAGCGGCGCAGGGTCTCCATCGCGGCCCCGATCGCCCCGGCCTCGCCGGTGTGGGGGTGGACGAAGACCTCGGCGTCGGGGACCCGCTCCTTGATGTAGTCGACCTGGGCCTTGACCGCGGCGAGGTTGTACTGGGTCCCGCCTTGGAGCACGAACTTGCGCCCGAGCGAGGCCAGGCGCGGGATCTGGACCACGTACTGCCACACGTTCTTGGGCAGGACCTGGGCGAGGCCGGCGAGCAGCTCCTGCTTTTGGAACCCCTCTTTTTGGAAGTTGACGCGGTCGGTGTCGAGGAACACCGCGCAGCCGTAGGAGAACTTGGGCGCGAGCGCGGCGTCGAAGGCGTTGTCGGCGTACTCGGTGATCGGGATCCCGAACTGGTCGGCCATCGCCTGGAGCAGCATGCCGTTGCCGGCGCTGCACGAGTTGCTGAGCTTGAAGCCCTGGATGTCGCCGTTGCGCATGAACAGGACCTTGATGTCCTGCCCGCCGATGTCGCAGATCACGTCGACGTCGCCGAAGAAGTGGACCGCGCTCATCATGTGGGCGACGGTCTCGACGATGTTGACGTCGGCGAGCGCGACCTCCTCGAGCACGTCGGCGGCGTAGCCGGTCGCGCCGAAGCCGAGGCACTCGATCGTCGCGCCCTGGGCCTCGACCTGGTCACGCAGCGAGCGGAGCAGATCCTTGGCGTCGACGATCGGGTTGCCCTTCGACAGCTGGTAGGCCTTGGCGACGATCTCGCCGTTCTCGCGCACGAGCACGGCCTTGGACGAGGTCGAGCCGCCGTCGAGGCCGATGACCGCGCGGACGACCTCGCCCTGCTCGAGCTTCGGGGGCACGAACTTGGCGATCGTGTAGGTCTCGCGGAAGCTGTCGGTCTCGTCGGTCGTGGCCGACAGCGGCGGCCCGGCCTGCTCGCCGAGCTTGGCCCGGCGGCCGTTCTTGATGAACTCTTGCAGCGGGCCGATGCCCTTGAACACCGCGCCCGAGTCGGGCAGCGACATGCCGTAGATCGCGGCCCCGAACGCGGCGTAGAGCTCGGCGTTCTCGGGCACGAAGATCATCTCGTCGACGGTCATGTCGGCCGGGGGCTCGTAGCCGCGGTCGCGCCAGGTCTCGGGGATCCGCAGCTTCCAGCACTCCTGCAAGAAGGGCAGGTAGGTGTTGGGCCCGCCGAGCAGGATGACCTTGGGCTTGAGCGTGTTGCCGCGGGTCAGGACCGACAGGTTCTGGAGCACGATCGCGTCGGCGAGGGAGTTGAGGACCTCGTCCTTGGGGATGCCCGACTTGACCAGGTTGACGATGTCGGTCTCGGCGAACACGCCACACTTGGCCGCGACGTGGTGGAGGGCCTCATCGGAGAAGTGCAAGCTGGTCGCGAAGCCCGGCTCGGCGCCGACCTTGATCATGCACTTGTCGATCGTCGCGCCCGTACCCGACGCGCACTTGTCGTTCATCGACGCGTTCGCGGTCAGGTTGCCGTTTTGGTCGGCCTTGAACACGATGATCTTCGCGTCCTGGCCTCCGAGCTCGATGACCGCCCGGACATCCGGGTAGAGGTGCTCGACCGCGAGCGTGACCGCGTTGACCTCTTGGACGAACTTGGCCCCGGTCGGCTCCGCGATCGGCCCGGCGCCGGAGCCCGTGCAAAACATCTGGGTGCCGCCCTCGAGGACCTCGGGGTGAGCCTCGATGATCGCCTCGAGGAGCTCGAGGACCTTCTCGGGCTGCTTGGTGTGGTGACGCTGGTAGTCGTTCCACAGGATTTCGTACGAATGACGGTTGATGACGACCGCCTTCACGGTGGTCGACCCGATATCCATGCCAATGACGAGATCGCTCTGATCTGCTCGCATGCTGTCCTGAGACCTTCTGTCCGATACACGACCCACGAACACGAGCGAGGGCGAGAAGGATGTCTCACTCCGCTCAAAACTAACCTGGGCAGACGCGGCGGGTGGGTGGTGGGTCCGCGACGTCGGCTGACACTGAGGGCTGCTGGCTGCGATTTATAGCGAGGAAAGCGCTGGTTCGATAGCGCATCATTTGCGCTGAGCGCAATGTTTGCGCCATTTTGCAGATTTTTCCGATTAATTGTGCGGCAGGCCACAGGCCGGCGCGGTGCGGCCCGAATCACGGTGAAGTTGGCGTGCCTTGTGCCGAGCACACGCTGGGCACGACCGAGCCCGGGGGCAGCACAGCGCAGCCCTCTGCGAGCCAGGCCTGCGGGCGGGCGGGCCAACGGGCCAGCTGTCCGCGCCCGTCGACGGCGAGCACGGTCTCGCCGTCGTCGGTGTAGCGCAGCGCGGCGATCGGTGGCGCGGCGCGAAAACGAGCGAGCGCGTCGGGGCTCGACGGGCGCCAGAGCTCGACGCTGCCCACTCCACCGCGGGCGAGCGCGAACCACTCGCCGTCGGGGGCGATCGCAACCTCGGAGATCGCTTCGCCGCCGAGCTCGAGCTCCGCGACGCGTGCGCGGGCCTCCATCGACCACAGCTCGGCGCCGCCTTGTTGGTCGGCGACGAGGAAGAACTCGCCGTTGATAGCGACGACCTCGGCCCGCCGATCGGTCTCGAAGGTCCCGAGCAAGGCGGCGGTGCCGGGATCCCACACGCGCAGGACCTTGCTGCGGTCGGCGCTGACGAGGCGGGTGCCGTCGGGCGAGAGCGCGAGCCGGTCGACGGGGGCGTCGTGGCCCGACAAGGTCGCGATCGGCTGGCCGTTGGTGTCGATCAGCGAGACCCGGCGATCTTCGCCGGCGACGGCGAGCAGCTTGCCGTCGGAGCTCAGGGCGAGATCGAGGACCCGGGCGGGGACGGTCGCGATCGCCTCGCCCGCGGGCCCGGTCGCGCCGCTGACCAGGGCCAGATCACCTTCGGCGTAGAGCAGCGCGAGGCGGCTGCCGTCGACGCTGACGAGGGCTTTGGTGACCGGGCGCTCGAGCGGCCAGCGGGCGCTGGTCTGGCCCCCGGACCAGCGCAGCTCGAGCGCGCTGTCGTCGTGGTGGACGGTCGCGGCGACGCCGCTGGCGCCGAGCGAGGCGCCGCGCAGGGGCAAGCTCGCCTCCGCGCCGAGCGCGAGGGGGTGGATCCGCAGCTGCCCGCTGCGGTCGCCCGCGACCAGCGCGGCGCCGTCGGGCGTGAACGCGAGGCTGGTCAGCGCGTCCTCGTGGGCCTCGATCGTGGCCACGAGCTCGCCGGTCTCGATTGACCACACCCGGGCGATGCGATCTGCGCCGCCGGTCGCGATGAGCTCGCCCTCGGGCGACAGGGCCAGGGCCAGGGCGCGGTCCGCCTGCTCGGGCGGGTCCTTCGGGTCCGTCGGGTCCGGGGTCGCGATCGTGCGCAGGGTCCCGTGGGTGGTGTCCCAGACCGTGACCGCGCTGCCGTCCTCGAACTGCACGAGGACCTCGGCGGCGTCGCGGGTCGCGAAGAGGGCGCCCACGCGCGCGCCGGACCCGGGGACCGGGGTGGTGACGCTGGCCTGGACCTGGCCCGTGGCGACGTCCCACAGCTCGATGAGCTCGTCGTGGACGAGCGCGACGCGGGTCTGGGCGCCGATGCTCGCGTCGATGACGGTCGCGTGGTCGAGCGCGAGGGTCTGCGGCAGCGCGCTGGCCTGGAGTCGCGCGCTGGCGTTGCCGGCCCGGGGATC
The DNA here is from genome assembly GCF_002994615.1 of Enhygromyxa salina. Classification (GTDB taxonomy): domain Bacteria; phylum Myxococcota_A; class Polyangia; order Nannocystales; family Nannocystaceae; genus Plesiocystis; species Plesiocystis salina_A. The sequence continues at coordinate 17,256 of NZ_PVNK01000168.1, forward strand.
GACGGTGTCGATGCTGCCGTCGCGGCGGATCACGCTGACCTTGCCGCCGTCGTCGACCGCGAGCCTCGCGACGGGCGCGAGGGGCATGGGCACGCCGGGCGGGACCGCGAGCGGGGCCGGTCCGAGCACGCCGCCGTCGCTGGTCGCCCACACGGTCAGGCTGCCCGCCTCGCTGAGCGCGGCCACGTAGCGCCCCGCGGGGGACAGCGCGAAGCGGGCGATCGAGCCGGCGATGTGGGGCAGGCTGTCGAGCCGCCGCCCGGTGTCGCGCTCCCACACTCGGATCTCGCGCTCGTCGGCCGTCGCGAAGCGGGCTCCGTCGGCGCTGAACTGGATGCCCGCGACCGGGCCCGAGTGGGCCGAGAGCAAGGTGGTGTCGCCGGGGCTGGGGAGGTTGGCCGTGAGCCCGCGGGTGACGGGGGCGGGGACGTCGTCGACGCTCGAGCCGCCTTCGACCCAGGCCGAGAGGGCCGCGAGGGCGAGCTCGAGGCCCTCGCCGCGGCGGGCGGGATCGGGGGCCAGGAGCTCGGCGCGGGAGGCTCGCTCGATCGCCATGCGCTGCTCGATCGCGGCCAGCTCGATCTCGAGCGCGTCGATCTTGGCCTGGGCCTCGTCGTCGCCCGAGGCCTGCTCGACGGCCTCGCGGGCCGAGGTCACGAAGGTCGGCTCTGCGGTGGGCGATGCGGGGCCGAGCAGCTCGGGCTCCTCGGCGCTGGGGGTCGAGGGGGCCGGCGCCGCGACCTCGACGGCTGCGGGCGCCGTCTGGTTGGCGACCTTGGTCTGGTACTGCCACGAGACGACCCCGAGCGCGGCCCCGAGGCCGAGGCTCAGCGCGCCGCCGGCCCACAGCAGCCGCCGGAGCCAGCGGGCGCGGGCGCTCTCGCTGGCGAGCACGAAGTCGCGCTCGCTCGGGGTCACGTCGGGCCGGCCCTCGATCCACTCGATCGCGGCCTGCAGCGGCTCGCCGCGGAGCAGGTGGGCCGAGCGGCGTCCGCCCGCCTCCCAGCGGTCGAGCGCGTCGGACACCGGGCGCCCGGCCAGCGCGCGGCGGACCCAGTTGCGGTCGAAGGCGCGCTCGACGATGCGGTTGCGGACCCGCAGCTTGCCGCCCGCCGAGGGCGCGACGAGCCCGGCGACCTTGAGCCGCGCGACGATCTGCGCGCCCTCGGACCCGAGCTGGCGGCCGCGAAGATCGATGACCTCACCGCGAAGGACCCGCTCGTAGGCGGCCAAGAGCCGGGTGCGGTAGGGGTCGCGATGGTCACGGCGGAGCCGCCGGGCGGTGTCGCCGAGCAGCGGGTCGACCTCGGGGCCGCGCTGCAAGAAGGTCTCGCGGATCACGGCCTCGACCGCGGTGGCCTCTCGACCGCGGCTGATCTCGCGCAGGAGCAGGTCCCCGCAGATCCACTGGATCAGGGCCGGGCTGCCGGAGGTCCAGTCGTGGAGCGCGTCGAGCAGGGCGTCGGTGTTGACGCCGAGCGGGGCGAGGGTCTCGGCGAACTCCTGGAGGAGCTCGCGGTTGAAGTCGCGCGGGGCGAACTCGCGGGCCGGGAGGTCGAAGCTGCTCCGGCCCGGATCGCTGATCAGCTCGTCGCGGGTCATCGCCCCGACCAGGCACACGCTCAGGCGGCGCCAGACCTCGTCGTGCCCGCGGGCGTCGGACATGGCCCGGAGCGCGGCGAAGAAGTCGTCGCGGGCCGGGCCGAGGGCGCGGACGAGCTCGAGCTCGTCGATGAACAGGACCAGCGGGTCCTCGCTGGATTCGAGCAAGACCTCGCGCAGGCACGCGCGCAGGCGCATCTGCGGCGGACCCTTGGAGCGACGCCAGGCCTTCTTGGCCTCGTCGGCGACGCCGAGGCTGCGCCCGGCCTCGATCGCCAGCGAGGCACAGAAGGCGTCGGCGCGGGTCTCGGCCCCGATCGCGCCGAGGTCCACGCTCGCGACCCGCACGCCCTGTTCGGTGAGCAGCTCGGTCGTGCGGATCCGGAGGCTGGTCTTGCCGCTGCCGCGCGCGGCGAGGACGAGGGCGTACTCGCCCGCGCGGAGGGTTGAACGCAGGGCCTCGTCGACCTCGCGCTCGACGTAGGGTCCGGGGCCGTAGAAGTGCCGGCCCCGCTGCGGTCGCTTGGTGGTGGTGGGCATGACCGGATCCGACCTGGAGCGTAACCGGAGCGCGGCCTGGCAAACTAGCCTTCTGCGCGTTCCGTGCGCCCCATGCTCACAAGAGAGCGGCCGCGGAGGCAAGTACGAGCCCCCTCTTCGGGGGCCAGTGCGTGGCAAGGTGCAGGGCGGTCGCGGGGTCTATGGCTTAAAAAAGCCGGTCCAGAGCTTGGTGGCGTTGCCCTGGCCCGCGGTCTCGATTCCGACCACGCCGAACCCGCTCGCGTTGAAGCCGGCCGCGTCGACGCTGAGCGAGGGCGGGATCAGCATCCCGTCGTCGATCATGTGTGAGCTGCGGCAGACGAACTCGCCGGCCCCGTCGAGGCGCGCGACCCAGGCCTCGCCCCAGTCGATGCCCTCGTCGGGGTCCTCGTTGCTGAACACGCCGCCAACGCCGACGTGGCCGGCGCCGTCGATGCCGATCCCGCGGACCGCCCAGTCTTCGCCGCCGATGATCCAGTCTTCCTCGGTCTTGACCCACTCCTCGCTGCCGTCGCTGCCGAACTTGTACAGCCAGCCGCGGTAGGGGAAGTCGTTCTTTTGCATCGCGAAGTAGACCGAGCCGCCGTCGGCGACGATGTCGATCACGTCGTGCTGGTGGTCGCCGCCGGCCTGGGGCTGGATCATCGAGACGAAGTTGCCGTCGCCGTCGAACTTCAGGGCCGTGGCCTCCTGGGTGTTGAAGTCGACGTGCTCGCGCGCGGCCACCCAGATCGTGCCGTCGTCGGCGACCGTGACCGGGCCCGCGCGATCGGTCGAGAACATGCCGTCGCCGACCCCGGTCCAGGTCGAGGTCCAGATCTCGGCCCCGTCGGCGGCGCTGGCCTTGCGGACCCAGATGTCGTCGTCGCCGTCGCCGACGCGGAGCCGACCGGCGACGATCAGATCGCCGCTCGGATCGACGGCGATGCCGGTCCCGAGGTCGTCGCCGTCCATGATCATGAGATCGCCCGCGACGGTGACCGCCCAGATCTCGGCGCCGCTCGACGGGTCGATCTGCGCGTACCACAGGTCGTCGCCTGCGCCCTCCATCCAGCCGGCGAGGTAGATCTCGCCGCCGGCTCCGAGCGCGATCCCGGTCGCGGCGTCGTTGCCGTTGCCGCTGTCGTAGCTCTGTTGCCAGGCCAGGGTCCCGTCGGCGTTCCACTTGGCGGCCCAGGCGTCGTTGTCGGCGTTCACGGCGACGCCGGCCGCGAAGATGCTGCCGTCGTCGCCCATCGCGACTTCGAACGCCCCGGCGGTCGAGCTTGGGACGTCCATGCTCACCGCCCAGGCCAGGCCGCACTCGCTGACCTGACAGGTCGACGAGCAGCCGTCGCCGTCGTCGTTGTTGCCGTCGTCACACTCCTCGCCGTCGTCGAGCTCACCGTCACCGCAGCTGCCGGTGTCGCCGTCGCCATCTCCGGGGTCGCCGTCTCCGTCTCCCTCTTCAGTGTCGCCGGTGTCGCCGGTGTCGCCGTCCCCGTCTCCGGTCGAGGTCTCGGGGTCGGCGGTCTCGGCCGTGTCGTCGGCGGCGGGGCAGCCGGTCAAGATCAGGGCGCTGAGACCCAAGGCGAAAGGCAAGCGATGCATGGCGAGGTTCACGTCGGGAGTTTCCCCACCGAACCCTGTGGGGTCAACCGCGCGCTGTGCTTGGCTCAAATACTTGCTCCATGACGAGCGGCGGCTCGAATGGCCAGGCGCGAGCCCGGGGGGCGGTCTGCGGCGGGTCGTGATGCGCCATCAAGGGTGCTAGCTTCGGGCCGTGCGCCGCTCCTTCACGATGATCTCGTTCACGGTCGCCGGCTCGCTGATCTGCACGCCGTTGATGATCCCGGCGTCGGCCCAAGCGGGCACGCTGCCAGCCGTGGCGCCCGCACAGGACCCTGAAGAACCGGCCCTGACCGAGGCCAAGAAGCTCTACAAGGAGGGCGAGATCCAGTTTCAGACGGCCGAGTACGAGGAGGCGCTGGTGCTGTGGAAGCGGGCCTTTGGGATGCTGCCCGAGGGCGACGAGACCCGCGGGATCCGTCACGCGCTGGTCTACAACATCGCCGAGGCCCACCGCCGGGCCTACGAGGTCAGCCGCAACCCCACGCACCTGCGCAAGGCCAAGATCCTGCTCGACAACTACCGCGCCGATCACCGCGCGCTCTACGGGGACGAGCCCGAGGCCGTCAAGGAGCGGTCCGAGGTCGACGACCGCATCGCCGAGCTCGACAAGATCATCGCCGAGTCGGAGGCCGCGGGCGAGACCGCGACGCCGATCGCCGACGGGGGCGGCGGCGCCGGGACGGTGACCCCGCCGCCCGACGGCAGCCAGCCGCCTCAGCCTCACCCCCAGCCCGAGCCCCAGCCCGCGCCCAAGCCCCTCACGCCCCAGCAGCAGTGGGAGGCCGAGGTCAAGGCCGACCCGACCCTGGGCCCGATGTGGGTCCAGTCAAACAAGCGGATCGTCGGCGGGGCGGTGCTCTCGGGCATCGGCATCCCGTTCACGCTCGTCTCGATCCTGCTGTTCATCTCGGCGCCCTCGGCCGTGGTCTTCCCCGGCGCGGTGTGGGCCGGCGGCGTCGCGACCGGGGTCATCGGCCTGGGCCTGCTGATCCCCGGCGGCATGCTGCTCGGCAAGGGCATCGCCCAGCGCAAGGAAGTCACGACCGCCAAGCCCAAGCCGATCGGGCGGGTGATCCCAGTCATGCTCCCGAGCGGCGGCGGGGTCGGCTACACCTTGAGGTTTTAGTCGACCCCCGGGACCGGGCTCTGGCGGCAGCTCGATTGACGCCTGGTTGCTCGGGCGAGGTCCCTCGCGGTGGACTTTCTGTTAAAGTGCGGTCGCCCATGGCCCGCACTCGCGCTCTCGTTCATCCTGCTTTGCTCTCCAGCCTCGCGCTCAGCCTCGCGCTGGTCGGCGGGTGCAAGTCCAAGACCGATGACGCGGCCTCGACCGGCGCGGCCGACTCGAGCCCGGACAAGGCCGCAGACGAGGGCGGGGCCTCGGCGGGCGCGGACAGTGCCGGCAGCGCGGAGAGTGCGGACAGTGGAGCGGTGGCCGGCGACGAGAGCGGCGCGCCGGGGCCGGTGGTCGATGAGGAGCCCGATGATCCCCGGGCTGCGGCGATCGAGATCACCAAGTCCAGCGCCGCGTCGAGCGTCAGCGCGAAGGGGGCGAAGGGGCTCGGGTTCAGCATCGAGAAGATCAGCCACCTGTTCGCGCTGAAGGCCACGGCCAAGGTGCCCGAGTGGGGCGCGCGCGGTGAGGGCGAGGCCAAGCTCACCCGTGACGACGACCTCGACACCGCGTGGCGCTGCGAGTTTGGTGGGGACGCGCCGTGTGTGCTCGGGCTCGCGCTGCCCGAGAAGGCCAAGGTCGAGGTCCTGCGCCTGTACACGGCCACGGGCCCGCGCTACCGCGACTACAAGGGCCACCCGCACGTGGCCAGGGTCCGCGTTCACACCGACGCCGGCTTCGTCGAGGCCGATCTGCCTGAGGGGGCCAACCACGCCTACGTGCGCTTCGCGGCCCCGGTCGAGACCCAGAGCCTGGCGATCGAGGTGCTCGGGGTCCACGAGGGCAACAAGGACAAGCAGATCCACCTGGCCGAGGTCGAGGTCTACGGCACCGAGGGCGTCCCGCGTCCGCCGATCACCCTCGATCCCTCGCTCGCGTGGGTCGGCTGGGAGACCACGACCTGGGGCGGCGCCGACCTCGACCACAAGATCCGTCAGCTCTTTGTCTACTTCGCCCGCGACGGCGAGGACGGCGAGGACGGCCCGCCGCGGCGCCGCTTCGCGCGGGCGACCGCGGTCTTCGGTCAGCTCGGCGACGACTACGCCCTGTTCGAACGCCTCTACGGGACCAAGTGCGAGGGCGCGAGCGGCAACTACATGCTCTTCGACAAGCGCAACCGCATGTACTACGCGCTCGGTGAGCTCGGCGGGGCCGGGGCCGAGGTCTACCGCCACGCGGCCGGGCGCGGGTTCGCGGTCGGGTGGATGAACGACGAGGGCCAGTTCACGGTCAAGGGGGTCGTCGAGGAGGGCGGCAAGCTCAAGTGGAAGCGGCCGCCCAAGGCCGGGGTCGCCGACGGCAGGGCCCAGCTCAGCGCCTGGGGCTTCGATCCCGATCCGCTGGACCGCGGGGTCGAGCACGGCGGGGCCGTGGCCGGTTGCCATCGCGGCGGCGCAGGTGAGCTCGAGCCCGTGATCGCGGCGGCCAAGCTGGCCACTGGCGGCGAGCTCGATCCGGCGGCGTGGATGATCTGCAGCGTCGGCGGCGACACGCTCTACGCCTCGGCGCCCTGCGGTGGCCACGCCCGGGCCTACCAGCTCGACGGCGCGGGCAAGCTGATCGGCGAGCACGAGAGCAAGGACGCGGACGCCCGCGGGCTCCGTCTGCGGCGCAGCGGCGACCAGCTCTTCGTCGAGCTGTCGTCGAAGCAGGGCGACAGCTCGAGCCTGTACCTGGCCGAGCCCGGTCGGCTCGTCGAGCTCGAGCGCAACGGTGGGCTGGCCGTGCGTCCGCCGAGCACCTGCGGCGTCTGTGAGGACGCGTGGCTCAACCCCGAGGCTCCCGCCAGCGAGGGTGGGTCCGAAGAGGACTCCGTCGACGAGGGCGCCGAGCCTGAGCCCGAGCCCGGGGCAGACGAGGCGCCCGAAGCGGACGAGGCCCGCCCGCTGCCGCCGCCCGCCCCCGCGCCGCCCGGGTAGGGCGAAGAAAAGTTTCGTCGGCGGCGAACAGAAACGCCGGGGGTCGCGACTCCGTCAGCCACGCGATCGCGTGTCCTCGGATGGAGCGCCACCCTCGCTGTTGGCGGCGTGATCCGGGTCGGCTCGCGCTGCGAGATCGTCGAGTTTGGCTGGCGCGCGGACGCGGTGGCCGAGAATCGCCGCCTACTCGGCGGGCTCGATCTCGGTGAGCGCGAGCTCGCTCGGCGTCGGCACGCGCGCCGCCGCGAGCGTGCCCGGGCCGTCTTGCCAGCGCACCAGCACACCCTCGGGGATGTCGGCGTAGAGCAGCTCGGGATCCTTGTAGGTCCCGGCGAGGCGATCCCAGATCGTCGTGTACTGGCCGAGGTTGTAGCGGTAGTACCAGTGATGCAGGGTGTGGTGGCCTGTGTAATTGATGAGCTTCCAGCGCACGACCGACACGCGGTCGTGGATGACCACGGACCAGACCGTCACGAACCCGACCATGAGCAGATACAAGACGGCGTGGACCGGGAACAAGAACGCGCACAGGTGGTGCGGGAGCGCCTGGGCGAAGGAGTCCAAGGGGTGAAAGGCCGTGCTGACCCACGAGGTCGTGACCCGAAACTGGTGGTGGTGCTTGTGTAGCCAGTTGTAGAGCAGGTCCGAGTGGAGGGCCCGATGGACCCAGTAGATCATCGTCTCGGTCACCGCGAGGTAGATGAAGAAGCTCGCGATCAGCCAGCCCCAGCCGTAGTCGTCGATGTCCCAGTAGAGCTGCCCGTGGCCGTGCGAGAGCAGCCAGTGCAGCGGCATGGTCAGGACCGCGTTGCCGAGGATCGAGATCGAGCCCCAGAACCGGGCGGTGCGGTTTTGCTTGGGGTCGGGGACGTAGTCCGGGTGAAAGCGCTTGCGGCCCCACGCGAAGAACAGCAGGTAGCTGAGGCCCGAGACCAAAAAGTAGGCGAGGAGGCCACCGGTGGTCAGGACCAAGAAGATCGCCAGCGGGTTGTCTTCGATGCCGAGTAGCTTGATGAGCATGAGTGGCCGGACCGGGTTCGGCGCGGATGGTAGCAGGGCGAGGTCAGAGAAAATGGCCGCGCGGTGGGGTCGAGATCACGGCTCGCGCTCGCGTGACTGGGCCCAGCGTCCATACTGATCGAGGCAGCGGCGCGGCCACGCGGGCTGCTGGACCGAGATCGTGCTCCGGGTCGCGAGCGCCGCGGCGGCGTCGTGGCTTCGGCCGAGCGCGCGGCTCTGGTCCTCGATACCCATGAGCACGTCGGCCCGGCAGCCGTCGAGATGGGGCGGCCGCGGGGGGGCTCCATCGCCGGGCGGGGCCTCGAGCTCCGCGGCCAGCCGGGCGTCGGGGACCGCCTCGAGCAGGGCCCGCGCCCGCCCGAACACGCTCAGCGCGTTGTGATGTTGGCCCGCGCCCGCGAGCAGGCGCCCGAGCCGGAGCAGCTCGGGGACCAGCTCCACGCGGATCGCGGCCAGCTCGGCCTCGTCCGCGTCGCGGTCTCGGGCGCGCGCGAGTTTGGCGTCGGTCCGCTCGCCGACGCGGGTCAGGACCTCGAGCGCGAGCGCGACCCCGGGCCCCGGGTCACCCGAAAACAGATACAAGTTGGCCAGGTTGACCTCCGACTGCAACACCAGCTCGTGAGCGGGCGGGTACACGCGCCGACGGATCTCGACGGCGCGACGGTAGTGCGCGAGCGCGTCGGGGTAGGCGTGGCGGTCGGTCGAGACCACGCCGATGTTGTTGTGCATGGTCGCGACCGAGGGGTGGTCGGGCCCGTGCACGGCGGCGAGGATCGCGAGGGCCTCGCGGTAGGCGTCGACGGCCTCGTCCTTGCGGTGCTGCATGTACACGGCGACGCCGAGGTTGTTGAGTCCATCGGCGACGCGGGGGTTGTCGTCGCCGTAGAACCCGCGCAGGAGGTCGAGGCGCTCGCGGGCCAGGGCCTCGGCGCCGGCGAAGTCTTGCTCGGCGAAGCGCAGCTGGGCGCGGGCGTGGAGCAGGTCGGCGGCCAGGGCAGGGTCGGGGCCGTGGCTGAGCGCGAGCGAGCTTGCGAGGGCGTCGGCGTAGGCCAACCATCGCTCGGCCTGGTCGAGCTCGCGGGCCCGGACGAGCGCGCGCGCGAGCCGAGACCAGCTGCGCACGGCGAGGCGCTGATGATCCTCGCGCAGGGCCACGCTCGCGGCTTGGTGCAAGGTCGCGAGCTGGGCGTCGAGGTCATGGTCGAGGTCCGCCTGGCGGCTGCCGATCACGAACAGGGCCTCGGCCTCGAGCGGGGCCCAGCCGAGCTCGCGCGCGACCCTCAGGACCTCGCGGGCCGCGGCCAGCCCCTGCTCGAGGTGACCGGAGCCGAGCTCGGCCCGGGCGCGGGCGAGCTCGTCGAGCTGGTGGGTGACCTGAACGCGCAGGTGGGGGGCGCTCGGCAGCGGCGTGAGCTCGGACGCCTGCTCGCGCAGGCACGCGTCGATCGGCGCGAGCGAGCCGACCGCCCGGGTCGCGAGCTCGACGGTCCTGGCGTCGCTGCGGGCGAGCTGCGCGGTCAGCCCGGCGAGCTCGCGCCGGCGATCTTCGAGGCAGGCCAGGCGCTGCTCGAGCCACGCGGTGTTGCGCTGGGCGTGGACGTGGGTGGCCTCGCAGACCTCGACCGAGGCCGCGAGCCAGCGCTGCTCGTACTCGTCGAGCCCGGCCGCGACGCGCCGCCAGCTGGCGTCGGCGTAGGCGAGGTCGCTGGCCAGGATCGCGGCCTCGACCTCGGCTCGGCGGGCGCTGTCCCAGACCCCGGCGAGGCGCTCGACCGGGGCGGCGCAGGGCGCCTCGTCGGCGTCGACGAGCTTCGCCACGGCGACCGAGCCCGCGAGCGCGGCGGCGGCGACGAGACCGATCACGGCCGGCCGCGCGCGCCGACGCCACTCGTTCAGGTGGACCTCGAGCTCGGTGAGGACCTGGTCCATGTCCGCGAACCGCCGACGGCGATGGGGGCTGAGCCCGCGCAGCATCAGGCTGCGCAGCCACTTGGGGACCCGGAGGCCGCGGCTCGACTCGCGGATCTGGAGCTTGCGCTTGCGCTTGGCGAGGAGCTCGGACCGGCGGCCCGAGAAGGGGCGCTTGCCGTAGACCGCCTCCCACAGGCTGACGCAAAAGGCGTACTGATCCGAGCGCGCGTCGACGGCCGCGAGCTCGTGCTGCTCGGGCGCCATGTAGGCCGGGGTCCCGAGGACCGCGCCGGTCACGGTGATGCTCGGGCTCGCGAGGGGCTCGCGCGAGCCCGGGCTGGGCAGGCCCGAGCTCGACAGCGGGCCCGAGTCGGCGCCCTTGCTCGCGGGCTCGGGCGCGTCGTGGTCCGGGGGTGAGGACCGGACGAGGGCGCCCGAGCCCGCGCGCGCGAGCGCCCGGGCGACGGCCGGCTCGGTGTCGGCCCACTCGCGGGTCCGCGGTCGGTCGTCGCTTCGCCTGTCGCGGGCGAGGCCAAAGTCGACGACCTTGACCTCGCCGCTCGCGCCGACGAGGACGTTGTCGGGCTTGAAGTCGCGGTGGACGAGGCCGGCGTCGTGGGACGCCGCGAGCCCGCGCCCGGCGGCCACGAACACCGTGAGGATCTCGCGCAGTGTCCGTCGCTTGTGGCTCAGCCACGCGCGCAGGCTCTGGCCCTCGATGTGCTCCATCGCGATGAACACCTGGCCCTCGCAGACCCCGACGTCGTGGACCTTGACCACGTTCGGGTGCTCGAGCCGGGCGAGGGCCTGGGCCTCACGCAGCAAGCGCGCGCGCTGGGTGTCGCCGTCGGTTCCGAGCTCCGCTCCGATGAACACGAGCTTGAGCGCGACGCGGCGATCGAGCTGGGGATCCCACGCGGCGTAGACGACCCCCATGCCGCCGCGGCCGATCGTGTCGACGACGACGTAGCGCCCGACGGTCTCACCGCGCTCGCGCGGCGGCGGCGGGCCTTTGGGAGGGGCGGCGGCGGTCGGCGTGGGGGCGTCGGGCTCCAAGACGTTGGAGTCCTCGCGGGTGACCGGGCGCGAGGTCTCGACCTCGGAGTTGTCGCCGCTCGCTGCCAAGACGTCCGAGCATAATCGCGCGTGGGGATTGGATCTGTGCGTTCGACCCCCGCGCTCGATAAATTCGAGCGCGGGTGCGCCGCGAGGCTACTGCAAGAGGGCTTCGGTCTGGAGGAGCCGAACCTGGGGAGTGAGGTCGGGGCCACCATCGATCGCCGAGGCGATGTCGGGGGTCGTGTCGCTGTCGGACTGCGTCACCGCGAGGCCTCCGCGCGGGGTGCCCTCGCTCGAGAACACAATGGGGTCGTCGGCGAGCTGACCCATGCCGTTGCCAAGCATCACCCGGACCTCGGCCGGGTTGGCGACATTGAACAGGAAGTCGGTCAAGCCATCGCAGTTCATGTCGGCCAGGGTCAGGCCCGAGAACTGGGCGCCGTCGAGCTCGACGGCCTGGCCGGGCTTGAAGACGCCGTCTTCGTTGAGGAAGGGACGGATGCGACCCGAGCTCGAGTCGAGCACCGCGAGGTCGGGGTTGGGCGCCATCGGGCCGAAGCGCGCGAGGGCGATCTCGTTGGCCGGCGACGGCAGGATCATCTCGACCGGCTCGTCCCAGTTTACCGGGTCTTCGCCGCTGCGCTCGACGATCCAGATCTTGGCGGCCCCGCCGACGAGGCCGGACACGAGCAGGTCGTCGAAGCCGTTGCCGTCGATGTCGGCCATGGCCGCGTCGAAGAAGGTGTCGTAGTCGAGCGCGGGGGTGCCCGTCAGCACGGGCGCGAAGTAGCTGTCGTCGGGCGGCGCCGACGCGTCGCCGAGCCCGGCGTAGATCTGGCCGTTCATCACGGCCCCGTCGACGATGACCACGATGTCGAGCGAGGCGTCACCGTTGAGCCGCCCGAGCTTCATGCTCCGGATCTCGGGGGCGAGCGCGTCGGGCAGGATCGCCGGGGCTCCGAAGGGCGCGGGCTCGGCGGGCGCGAGGTTCTCGAACACGTAAAACGCGACTGAGTCGCCGACCGTCGCGACCACGACGTCGAGCTGGCCGTCGCCGTTGACGTCGCCGAGCTCCCACGCGACGACCGTGCGCCCGTCGAAGGAGTTGGGGCCGTTGAGCAGGGTGTCTTGGGTCGACCCGTCGACCGGGTTGAACGAGACGATCTTGATGACCGCGCCGTTGTCGCTGGCGACGAGGAGGTCGTCGAGCGGCGGCCCGACGAGCTGGACGGCCTCGACCTTGGTCGGCATCTCGACGCCGTCGTGGGACGGGCCGAGCTCGTAGCCGAGCTCGCCGTCGGGGCTGGCCTCACACTGGTTGACCCCGACTCCCGCGCACAAGCTCGGGCTCTCGTCGCCGCCGTCGAGGCAGTCCGGGGCGTCGTTGCACACGAGCTCGACGGGGATCATTCGCCCGTCCTCGCACGTGAAGGCCTGACCCTCGCCGCCGAAGCACAGCTCGAAGTCCTCATCGGACTCGTCGGGGCAGTCGAATTCGGAGTCGCACGCGTTCAGGGCGTCGACCAGGGACCCGTCGGCGCACAGGAAGCTGCCGCCACAGTAGTTGTTGACGCAGCCGAGCGAGGGGCCGCACTGAGAGTCGTCGTCGCAGGGCAGACCTTCGGACTCGAGGCCGTTGAAGCAGGCCCCGACGGTGAAGCTGGCCAGGGCCGCGAGCAGGAGCAGGCTATGTTTAGGGCTCATGTCAGATCTTCCGCGCGGTCAAAAGCGAAGTGAGAGGCCCGGGCCGAGATGGCGCAGGGCCGCGGCGCCTCGCCTGTGTTGCTTGTTGCGCTTGACCCCGCTGACGATCAGCGCGATGCCGGTCGTGAGCAGGACCCCCGCGCCGATCGCCCCGACGAGGGCCAGGGCGTTGCCCGTGCGCCCGGTCGCGAAGCGCTGGTCGCGAGCGTCGAGGTCGGTCGGCTCGAGATCGCTGATGTCGTTGGCGCCGGTCGCCATGACCCCGCCGACGATCCCGACCACGCCGAGCGCGGCCCCGAGCCCCGTGACCGCCCCGCCCGCGATGATCAGCGGCTTGCCTGAGCGCTCGCCGTCGTCGACCAAAGGGGGGTCATCGCGGGGCTCGACGACCGGCGGCGGCTCGACGGCTGGCGGCTCCTCGTCCTTGGCCTCGTCCTTGGCCTCGAGCTCGGCGAGCATCGCCTCGACCTCCGCGAGGCGCATGTCGGCCTTGGCCGACTCCTCTTTGAGCTGGGTCGGGTTGTCGTAGAGCACCTTGAGGTTGGACCGGAAGCTCTCGAGCAGCTGCTGGGCCTGCTTGAGGTGAATGGCGTTCTGGTCGAGCTCGTAGGCCCTGATGTGGGCCTGGGCGAGGTTGTACATCAGCAGCGCCTTGATGCTGGCGTTCTCGGGGCTCGGATCGACGAGGGCGTAGGCTTCGGTCCACAGCTCGATCGCGCCGTTGTAGTCGGCGGTCTCGTATTTGGCCTGGCCGCGGCGGAACATGGCTTCGGCCTCGGGCGCCGCCGGGTCCTCGGCCTGCGCCGCGCTCGCGAGGCTCGGGACGAGGCTGGCGGCCACGAGGCAGGCGCAGGTCGACAGCGCGGTGACGCGAGCCGCGATTCGTCGGAGGTGGATGGGGGCGGGCTCGAGCGTGGGCATGAGCGAGATTCGGCGAGTCTACCAGGGGCCTGGCGAGGGATTCGGAGTGTATTGCAAGTCAGCGGCCATTTTGAAAGGCCGCTCGCTTTGAGCCTGAGGGGCCGTCTCGCGCCGGTCATGCAGATTCCGCGCGACCGGTGGCTGGTGGCTGGTGGCTGTCGGGGGTGTCGGGGGTGTGTCGCGCGGTCCCGACCGTCTTGACGGTCTCGACGGTCTCGACTCGGACTGTCGCTCACGCTCTGAGGCGATAAAATTCGCGATTTTACATTCACAGTGATCGACATCTCTATCCGGTTGAGCGTCGCTCAGGCTC
>NZ_PVNK01000169.1 GCF_002994615.1 Enhygromyxa salina
GCCCGCTCCGGGGGCCCCGGTCCCGCCGCGACCAAACCCACCCGAACCGCGACCGCCAGGCGCGACGACCGGCCCGCGCGGACCCTCGGGGGCCGACGCGCTGCCCGGGCTGGGTTCGGCGGGCCCAGGTGGCGGCCGCGTCGGGCCCTCGGGCGTCGCGGACATGCCCGCGCCCTCGCCCCCGCGGCGCAGCTGCTCGGTCTGGCCCTCACCCGCGGCGCCGACCGGGTTTGGCGAGCCATCGTTGCGGATCAGCGCGCGGGGCTGCTCGCTCTCGTGCGAGCCGCCGCCGCCGTGCAGATGCACCTCGGAGTGCGCGTCGGGGATGTCGCCAGCGCCCGCGTTGTCGAGGATGTAGGGCTGGGCGCCGAAGGTCCCGCACGCGCGCTCGTTGCGGTGAAAGGCCCAGTGCATGTAGATCTTGCCGTTGCCGCTGCGGATCGACTTGGGCGGGTTGGGGTACGGCCCGGTTGCGAACACGACCTCGCGCGCGGCCGCGTCGAACGAAGAGTTGCCCGAGTGGTGGACGGTCCGGACCTTGTCGACCGTGCCGTCGCCGTTGAGCACGATCTCGACCTTGGTCCACAGGTTGAGATCGTTGAGCGGGTGGCTCGCGGGGCGGCTGTCGAGGGCCTCGAGGTAGCCGAAGCCCCAGGCCTCGTGGATGCCCCGGTGCATCGCGGCGATGTAGCGGGCGAAGGGGTGCTTGCGCGAGTTGAGGGCGGTCTGATTGCCGACCTTGACCTCGGGCACCATGTTCTCGAGCGGCGACTGGTAGGCCTTGCGCGCGTCGTCCCACATGCCCTCGTTCTTGCTCAGCTCGAGGGACTCGACGTTGCGGGGCGCGTTGCGGTCTTCGCCGAACACCGCGTCCATCTCGCGCTGGGACAGCTTGAACTGATAGCGCGGGTCCCGGCGCATGATCTTGGCCTGCTGATCGCGCGGGAGCACGCTGGCCGACTCGAGCTGCGCGACCTCGACGACGCCATCTTCGGCCTCGATCGCCAGCTCTTCACGGGCCTCCATCGCCTCGCTGTGCTCGAGCGGGGCGAGCTCGCGGGTTGCGAGCATCGACTCGGGCTTGGGATCGTCTTGCTGGGGCCGCAGCTCCTGCTCTTCGGGCCGCACGTCGGGGGCCTGACGCGCGACCGCGCTGCGCTGGGTCTCGGTCTGGCGGATCTCGTCTTCGGCCGCGGTGCCCCGCTCGGGGTTCTCGCTGGGCTCGACCTGGCTGGCCTGGGCCTCGAGCGCGTCCTGGCTGAGGTTGGTGATCTCGGCCCGGGTCTGCTCGGTGACCTTGCGATCGATGTTGGACAGGTAGTCGGCGTCTTCGTTGGTCTCGCTGTCGTCGAACTCGTCGAGCTGCTCGACCATCTTCATGTTGTTGAGGTCGAGCTCGACCTCCTGCGGGAGCTCGTCCTCGGGCTCTTCGGGGGCCGGCTCGGGCTCGGGCTCCGGTTCGGGCTCGAGCTCCGGCTCCGGCTCGGGCTCGGGCTCGACGAGCTTCCAGTCCGGCGGCTCGGGCTTGGGCTCCTCTTCGATCTCGGGCTCGAGCTCCGGCTCCAACTCGGGGGGCAGCGGCTCCGGCTCGGTCAGCTCGACGATCAGCAGCTCTTCTTGTTTGGGCTCGAAGGGCTCGGTCTCGAGCATCGTGACCGCGCCGCCGACGACGGCGAAGTTGGCCACGCTCGACAGCAGCAACAACCCAATCGCCACAGCGATGGGTACGCCGCGGCGACGAGATGAGAGCTGCTGTGAGACCCGGTGGGCCACGCCTGAGACTAGCAGGGAAGCCCATGGTCGACCTCCGCGCCAGTGCTGGGACGCACGTCGCCCCAAACCGGTGCAGACCGGCTAGCGACGCCTTCCCCGGAGGTCGGATGCGCCCCGGACGCCGGATTGGGCGCCGGGCGGGCGTTCAGTGCATGCGGCGGTAGACGCCGACGACCTTGCCGACGATGTCGATCGCTCGAAACTCGGACCGATGGACGTAGATCGGAGACATGGTGGCGTTGGCCGGCTGAAGGCGCACACGGTCGCCCTCGTGGAAGATGCGCTTGCAGGTCGCCTCACCCTCGATCATCGCGACGACGATCTCGCCGTTTTCGGCGGTCGACTGCTTGCGAACGAAGATGTAGTCGCCGTCGTAGATCCCGTCGTCGATCATCGAGTCGCCGCGGATCACGAGCCCGAAGACCTCCTTCGAGGGCGCCTTGCCGACGAAGAAGCGATCCACGGTCACGCGGTCGGAGATGTTCTCCTGGGCGAGGATCGGCTGACCAGCAGCGACCTGACCGACGATCGGGATCGAGATCTTGGCGTCGTCGAGATCCACGGGACGCAGCGCGCGACTCTTGAGCTCCTCGCGGACGAGGTAGCCCTTGCGCTCGAGCGCCTTGAGGTGGTCGTTGACGCCGTTCGTGGAGCGGATGCCCATGTGCTCGCCGATCTCCCGAAGGGTCGGCGGATACCCGCGCTCGTCGAGGCAGTAGGTGATAAAATCGAGCGCTTCGCGCTGCCGTGCGGTGAGTGGCTGTCGCACTGTCTTCCCCCAGGGTTGGCCAGGCCTCGACATGAGACCTGATCGCGGGGCCGGCTCCGTGTGCGGAGGTCCGGCTGGGATCGAGCCAAGCGCACAAGCGCTCAGCACTGAACATGTGTATGGAATGTCGCGGTCGAGGTCAAGCCGTCGAGAGGTCGCGTGCCCCGTCGGTCGGTCGGTCGGCCAAGTTGCCGAGAACTGGCGAACGACGGCGCAGACGTAGGATGCTGGATGAGTGGGCAGGGGAGCAAAAAATCACCGATTTCGGCCGGGCTCGGAGATCGGCCCCTCGGCGGGCCGGGAGACCGATCCCCGGGCTCCGGGTGAGCGACGAGGCAAGCGAGACCGCCGGGATCCACGCGGGGCCGATCGCCATGGTGGGGTCGAGCGCCGCCGCGGGCCCCGCCGAGCGACCGACCTCGGGGTCCCGGTCTGGCGCAACCCGCTGGCGCTCGTGGTGGCTGTCGGCCTCGGCGTCGGGGCCAGCCTCGCGCTCGGGTCGCAGGCGCCCGCGCCGAGCGGGGTTCAAGACGCGGAGCTCGCTCCCGCGCCCCCGGTCGATCCCGACGCGCTCGCGGGCGTCCAAGCCCTGCGCGACGAAGCTCAGGCCTTGACCCCCGCGCAGGTCGAGCTCGACGAGGCGACTCACGAGCGCTGGATGCCCCGGGTCGCCAGGATCGAGCAGGCCCTCGACGACCCCGCGACGCCCGAAGCGATCCGGGCCGAGCTCCAGGCGACGATCGCGGCCTTGGAGTGTGTCGGCGTGCTGACGTCGAGCGGCACGCCGACCTGTGTCACAATTGGTCCACAATGAGGCAGCTACTCGTTCGCGCAATCATCACCGGCTTCGGCCTTCGCATCGGCTCGGAGCTGGCCAAGTTCGTCGCCCATCGGGTGCTGCCCGAGGAGGACGACAACAAGAGCAAGGATGACACCGAGGAGGACGACTCGCTCGGGAGCGTCAGCGCCGACCCTCCGAATCTTTAGGCCGAGAGCCAGGCCTGCCAGGCCTACGGTTGGGCCGAGAGCTAGTACGAGCCGAGGGGGTGAGCGGAGGGGCCTTCGCCGCCGCAGCGAGGGGCCTTTTTGAAAGGCCCCTTGAAGACGAGTACGAAAAGGCTAGGCAGGCTCGCCGTCGCCGTTCGCCTCGGCCTTGTCCTGGGCGGCCGCCTTGCCGGGCTTGGCCGCCTCTTCCTTCTTGGCCGCGCGGGCCTCTTTCCTCGACGGGCGCGCGTCTTCGTGGCCGACCTTGGTGTCGCTGGTCCGGACCTCGGGCTCGATCCGGCCGCTGTCGTCGCGGCGAAAGCGGATCTCGGTCTTCATCTCGATGACGAGGCCCGAGACGATCTCTTGCATGAGGTCGGCGGCGTCCATCTTGTCGAGGAAGCCGCGGACCTCGTGCGAGATCATCCGGACCAGCTCCTCTTTGGTGCCCTGAGCCACCCCGGTGACCAGACCCTGGCCGCGCTTGAACGCTGCGCTCGAGTCGCCCCAGATGCTGGAGATCAACGAGTCTCCGAGGCGACGAAAGGAGCGGTCGCGCTCGTCGCCCGGCTCGGTTTGCTCTCGTGCGTCGGGGGCGCGTTCGTCCCCGGATTCCTCGTTGTCGGCCACCGGAGCACGCTAGCCCGCTTGCGGATCGGTTTCCAGCCTGGTCATCGGCCGGGGACTCGGGCACAACCGCCTGGTGCGATCGCTTCGCTCCCACTGTTTGAGTCTGCTGCTCGCGAGCGTCGCGCTCTCGTCGGTGGGTTGCCTCGGCTTCGGCGGCCCGCTCCTGCCCGAGACCGACGGGGGCGACGACGAGGCGTCCGAGAGCGACTCGGGCACGGGCTCGGAGACCACCGAGCACCCCTGCGGCCCGACCTCGGGCGTCGTCGAGCGCGTGATCGACGGTGACACGATGGTGCTCGAGTCCGGAGATCGCGTCCGTTACATCCTTGTGAACACGCCGGAAATTACTGATGGCAAAAACGAGTGCTGGGGGTCGCAGGCCAGCGATTACAACTCGATGCAAGTGCTCGGCCGCACGGTGACGATCGAGTACGACCAGGAGTGCAGGGACCAGTACGGGCGACTGCTGGGCTACGTCAGCGTCGAGGATCTAGAGATCAACCGTGCGCTGCTCGAAAACGGCTTCGCCTGCATCCTCCACATCTCTCCGAACGGCGACTCGCGCCTGGCTGAGTACCAGGCGCTCGAGAACGAGGCCAAAACGGCCGAGATCGGGATGTGGGGCGCGTGCGCGACGGTCAGCTGTGACTAGCAGCCGCCTGGCTCCTCCTGGCGAGATCCTGCGATCGGCGCCGCGCGGGTCCGCGAGATCCCTGCGCTTTGCCCCACCTCGTGCCTGGGACCCCTGCCCATCTTTTGCTATGAGCGGAGCATCGCCTTGGGCGACGCCCGAGCTGAACTGACGATCTCCCCATGACTACCCACTGGCTTCGTTCACTCGCTCTTCCCTCCGCGCTCCTCGGCCTCGCGCTGACCGGCCCCGGCTGCGTCGGCTTCATCAACGGCGACGACACGGCCGGCGACGCCGACACGACCGGCGACGCCGGCGACGGCGACGGCGACACCAACACCGGCGACGGCGACGGCGGGACCGGCACCGGCACCGGCACCGAGATGACGATCTACGAGATCCAGCAAGGCGGCGCCGACGGCAGCGTGGCCGCGGGCCTCCAGGTCAGCGTCAAGAGCGTGGTCGTCGTCTCCCCCGTCAACGCCGAGGACGGCCTGGTCTTCGTCGAGGAGCAGGGCGCGGGCGAGTGGTCGGGCATCTCGCTCTACCTGTGGGACGAGGTCGTGATGTCCACGGCCCTCCAGCCCGGCGACATCGTCGACCTCGTCGGCGAGTACACCGAGTTCTTCGACATGTCGCAGATCGTGATCAAGAACCCCGGCGACATCACGGTCGTCGGCAGCGTCGGGCTCGACGAGCTGCCCGGCCCCGACGTGGTCAACGCCGCCGACGTCGCCCGCGACAACCCGGCCGCCGAGTCGTGGGAGGGCGTGCGCGTGCGCATCAACGACGCGGTCATCGAGGAGGCCAACGACGGCTTCGGCCAGTACCTGCTCGCCGGCAACGCGCTGGTCGGCAACGCCTTCGTCGACCCCCTGCCCGACGTCGCCAACATGGGCAGCTACGCCGCGATCACGGGCTCGCTCCACTACAGCTTCGACGAGTTCAAGCTCCAGCCCGCGTCCGCGGACGACCTCGACACCTACATGGGCCCGCCGACCCCGATGGAGGACACGGCGATCTACGACATCCGCCAGGGCATGGTCCCCCAAGACACCCTGGTCCTGGTCGAGAACGTGGTCGTGAGCTCGGGCTTCACCTGGAGCGACTCGAGCGAGGCCTCGTTCTTCGTCCAGGAGCCCGACGGCGGCGCGTTCTCGGGCATTCAGGTCCACCTCGGCGACATGTCCGGGCTTCAGATCGCGCCCGGCGACGACGTGACGATCGTCGGGACCTACGAAGAGTTCTTCGACATGAGCCAGCTCGTGGTCCCCGACGCCTCGGGCGTCACCGTCAACGGCAGCGGCCCCGGGCCCGCGCCCGAGGTCATCGCCGACCCCGCGACGATCGCCAACGGCGGCTCGATGACCGAGGACTGGGAGAGCGTGCTCGTGCAGGTCGAGGACGTGACCGTGACCAACGAGAACCCCGACGCGCCCGACGAGTTCGGCGAGTTCGAGATCACCGGGGGCCTCCGAGTCGACGACCTGTTCTTCTCCTTCGACAACTGGATGAAGCCGGCGATGGGCGCCAACTACACCTCGATCACCGGGGTCCTCGTCTACAACTTCAGCAACTACAAGCTCGAACCACGCGACGGCGCCGATCTGGTCTCCAACTGAGGACGACCCTCATGCGCCACCTCGCCCGGCCCACCTCTCGCCTCACCGCGGTCCTCGCGGTCTCCCTCCTCGGCTGCACTCAACCCAGCTCGAACGACAGCGCGACCTCGATCGCCGCGACCCTCGAGGCCGGCACCAGCGACGACGACAACGACGGGACCGAGGGCGGCTGCGAGAGCGACGCCGAGTGCGAGGGCAACCCCAACGGGCCGGTCTGCGACGAGGCCGACGGCATGTGCTACCCCGAGTGCGAGCCCGGCGACGCTGGCGAGTGCTACGAGGGCCCGCCCGGGACCGCCGGCGTCGGAGCCTGCGCGGCCGGCTCGCGGACCTGCAGCGAGGACGGCATCTGGGGTCCGTGCCTGAGCCAGACCCTGCCGGAGGACGAGGTCTGCGGCAACGACATCGACGAGGACTGCGACGGCAGCCTGGTCGACGTCGACCAGGACGGCGACGGCTGGGGCACCTGCGACGGCGACTGCTGCGACGACGAGGTCATCGGCTGCATCGACGCCCACCTCGTCAACCCCGGGGCCTTCGAGGTCCCCGACAACCAGATCGACGACGACTGCGACGGCGAGATCGACGAGCCCGAGCCGAGCTGCGACGGGGACCTGGCCAGCGACTCGAGCGACGCCCTCGACTACGCCGCGGCCATGGAGCTGTGCCAGACGACGGTCCAGGACCCGCCGCTGGCCGAGCGCCGCTGGGGCGTGATCTCGGCCGAGCTCACCCTCGCCAACGGCGAGAACATGCCGCTCCCGGTTCAGCGCTCGATCCGGCCCGCGTTCGGCGACGGCATCGGCCCGAGCGGCGGCGACAGCCTCGTGGTCCTGTCGAGCGGCAACGCGGCCGCGCCCGGCCAGACCTCACCGAACTTCGCCGACTTCGAGGGCGGCCAGAACCTGGGCACGACCGTGCCCGCGCCCGAAGACTGGATCGCGGCCAACGGCGGCGAGTTCCCGGCCTCGTGCGACGACGTCAACCCGACCGCCAACACCGACGCCAACGACTCGGTCATGCTCACGCTGCGCGTGCGGGTCCCGACCAACGCGCGCTCGTTCACGACCCGGATGTTCTTCTTCACCGCCGAGTACCCCGAGTGGGTCTGCAGTGAGTACAACGACTTCTTCGTCGCGCTGATCGACAGCGACTCGAGCGACAACCCGAGCGACAAGAACATCGCCGTCTACGACGACGGCCAGGACCTGTGGCCGGTCGGGCTCAACATCCTCAAGACCGCGCCGGGTCTGTTTCGGGTCTGCCAGAGCGGCAACGTCGGCTGCCAGGGCGATCTGCCCCAGGAGTTCTACGACTGCCCCGACGGACCCGCGCTCCTGGCCGGGACCGGCTTCGACGCGATCGACGGGGCCAACTCCTGCAACGGCAACAACTTTCCGGTCGGCGGCGGCACGGGCTGGCTCGAGCTGTCGGGCAACGTCGAGCCCGGCGAGGACATGGACATTCGCTTCGCGGTCTGGGACGCGGGCGGGCACCTGTTCGACGCGCTCGTGCTCCTCGACGACTGGCGCTGGTCCCTCGACGCGGCCTCGCCCGGCGTCAGCACCCCTTAGGACACTTCATTTCATCATGCACAAGCCCGCGCTGGTCTCGAACACCTCTTTGTTGACGACGGCGCTGCTCGCCTCGACGCTCGCCTGGACCGGGGCCTGCTCGGCCGAGGTCACCGTCACCTTCACCGGCGGTGAGACGGGCGACGGCGACATGGGCGACGGCGACGGTGACGGCGACACGGGCGACGGCGACGGCGACGGCGACGGCGACGGCGACCCCGGCGACGGCGACGGCGACCCCGGCGACGGCGACGGCGACCTCCCGCCGGTCGTCGACTGCATGAACCCGCTCGAGCCCCCGGTCGAGGGCGTGTGCACGGCCGAGGGTCAGGCCGGCGGCACCTTGTTGATCCAGGGCGAGGTCCTCGGGCCCGAGACCACCTTCATCAACGGCGGCGGCGTCCTGGTCGAGAACGGGATCATCACCTGCGTCGGCTGTGACTGCGCGGCGGATCCGATGGCGATCGACGCGACGATCACCTGCGCCGACGCGGTCGTCAGCCCGGGGCTGATCAACACCCACGATCACATCAGCTACGCGCACAACTGGCCGATCGGCGACGGCCCCGACCGCTACGAGCACCGCCACGACTGGCGCGAGGGCATCAACGGTCACGCCCCCCTGCCCTACTCGGGCGGCGCCCCGGCCGAGGCTGTCGTCGCCGCCGAGCTGCGCTTCGTGATGGGCGGCGCGACCTCGACGGCCAGCGCCGGCGGTCGCTGGGGCCTGCTGCGCAACGTCGACTCGGCCGACAACGAGGGCCTGCCGCTTCAGGCCGCCAACTCCGACACCTTCCCGCTCGACGACGCCAGCGGCACCCAGCAAGACGGGACCTGCAACTACGGCAACAACCCGACGACCGAGGGCGACGTCGCCGGCGAGAACGCCTACCTGCCCCACATCGGCGAGGGCATCGATCGCTACGCCAACAACGAGCTGATCTGCACCGGGATCAACCCCGACGTGATCCAGGCCAACACCGCGATCGTCCACGCGACCGGCGCCGCGCTCGACGAGGTCAAGACGATCGCCGCCGACAAGGCCCAGGTCATCTGGTCGCCGCGGTCCAACGTCGTGCTCTACGGCGCGACCGCGCCCGTCACCTTGATGGACACCCTCGGCGTCAACCTGGCCCTGGGCACCGACTGGCTGCCCTCGGGCTCGATGAACATGCTCCGCGAGCTCGCCTGCGCCGAGTACCTCGACGACGTCCACTTCGGCGACCAGTTCAACGACAAGCAGCTGTGGGACATGGCCACGACCAACGCCGCGTTTGCGATCGGCGCTGAGGCCGGGCTCGGCATGCTCAAAGACGGCTACGTCGCCGACATTGCGATCTTCGCCAAGAACGGCGAGGAGGCCCACGGCGCGGTCGTGCGCGGCCACGAGACCAGCGTCGCGCTGGTCCTGCGCGGCGGCGTGCCGCTCTACGGTGACGCCGCGCTCGTCGCCTCGGACGCCGTCGGCGGGGCCGCGTGCGAGGCCCTCGACGTGTGCGGCGAGGCCAAGGCCGCGTGCGTGGCCGAGGACACGACCTCGACCCTCGCCGAGGTCCTCGCCGTCGCCCAGTACCCCCTCGGCTTTTGCCCCGACGAGGTCCCGACCGACGAGCCCAGCTGCGTGCCCTGGCGCCCGATCGAATTCCCCGACGGACCGAGCCCCGACGACCTCGACGGCGACGGCATCGCCAACGACATGGATCTGTGCCCCGAGGTCTTCAGCCCGGTGTTCTCGACCGGCGCGGTCCCCCTGTGGGACGAGCAGCCCGACGACGATCTCGACGGCCTCGGCGACGTCTGCGACCCCTGCCCCGAGGACGAGACCAACAGCTGCACCCACGACGACGCCGCCAACGACTTCGACGGCGACGGCGTTGCGAACGGGGTCGACAACTGCCCCTACGAGCCAAACGCCGACCAGGCCGACGCCGACTCCGACGGCCACGGCGATCTGTGTGACAGCTGCGCCGAGCCCAACCCCGGCTTCGCCGCCTGCTCGATCGCCGTCGAGGCCCTGGCCGACGAGAGCCACCCCGACCACCCGGCCGAGAACACCACCGTCACCGTCAACGGCCTCTACGTGACCGCGGTCCGCCCGATGGACGTGGGCTTTTGGGCCGAGACCGGGACCCAGGAGCCCCACACCGGGCTCGCGGTGTTCAGCGGCGGCAACCAGCCCGCGCTCGCGGTCGGCGACGTCGTCAACATCACCGGGACCTACGTCGAGTACTTCGGCCTCGTCGAGCTCACCAACCCCAGCGTCGTGATCGTCGACAGCGGCGACCCCCTGCCCTTCTCACCGCTGGTCGTCGACCCGGCCAGCGTCGCGACCGGCGGGCCCCAGGCCGAGGCCTACGAGGCCATGCTCCTGCAGGTCGACGACGTCGCGATCACGGTCCAAAATGCCGACGCGCCCGACGACTACGACGAGTTCACGGTCACCGGCGGGCTCCGGGTCAACGACACCAACTTCCCCGCGCTCGACAACGCGTGCATGGTCGGCGACGCGTTCACCTCGATCGTCGGGACCCTCGACTACAGCTTCGCCAACACCAAGCTCGCGCCCCGCGACGCCGCCGACCTCGCCTGGATCGACTGCAACCCGGTGCCTTAAGAGGGCCACGGAGGCGATCGCTAGGCCCACCCCAGCCCACCGGGTCCATCGCGTGTGTCGACTCCCGTTCCTGGGTCGTTTCTCGAAGTGCGCGAGTCTTTTCGCAGCCTGTGGAATGTGTTAAAGGGGCCGGCGCGTCTGCGAGGCAAGGTCCCGCACCGTGTTCTACCCCCCGCTTGGGGCTTCTTTCTGCAACTTGCGCCTATCTCGCCCGTCCCCGACTGAGCAAGATCTCCGACAAGCACCTACATCTGCTACTTTGTAGGTGAATCTCCTCCAGCGTGGTAACTCACGGGCGTCCCCCAAATCGGAGCAGAAACGATGATCCTCGCATACATCGGCAACATCACCGCCGCCCTCGTCTCCATCGGCCTTCTCGTCGGCACCCTCCGCTTCACGCGCCGGGCCACCTGAGCCACCCAGCCTCCCCCACTCCCAGCCCGCTGATTTTTCAGCGGTCTGTCACTCGGTGATGCGGCTCACTGGTCTAAGCTAGAGCGACCGGCCCACCCGGTCGACTGATGACTGAGCCGCTCGAACCACCGCCGTCCGGCACCGCGACCCTCGAGGCCGAGCTGTCGCGCAAGCTCGGAGCCTTCTCGGTGTCCGAGGCCTTGCGCCGGGCCGAGCCCGAGCCCGAGGTGGCCGGGCTCGGTCTGCAAGACGCCAACGAGCTGCGGCTGTTGCTGCGGGGCGAGTCGGTGGTCGACTGGCACCGCCTCGACTTCGAGACCGAGGCCGACTCGCGCCGACTCCTGGCCCTCAACGGGTTCGACTGGGCCGACGCGGGCGACCGCGCGCGGATCGAGACCCTGCGCGGCAACGCGGTCGACTACCTCCACAACGTGCTCAAGTTCCACGTCGACGAGCACGTCGCGCAGGGCGCCCCCTTCATCGAGCTGCCCTTGATGGCCTCGGGCACGCTCGGCACGCACAAGCAGCAGCGTGGCGCCTGCGTGCTGCTCAAGGTCATGCACATCCTCCATCACCTCGACGCCCGCGAGCTGCGAACCCAGCTCGCGCTCGCCGACTCCGAGCTGTTCGAGAGCGTCGAGCACAGCGCGCTCGAGATCTTCGATCAGCTCCGCGCGAGCGGTGCTCCGGTCGTGGAGTTTCAGTGGTCCCGCAAGACCCGAGGGTCGCTGCTGACCAAGATGTTGATCAAGCGTGAGACCAGCGCGGCGCGGGTCTTCGATCGCCTCCGCTTCCGGCTGATCGTCAAGCATCAAGAAGACCTGGTCCCGACGCTGCACACGATGCTGCGCAAGCTGATCCCGTTCAACTACGTGGTCCCGGGTCAGACCGTCAACACCCTCGTCGACCTCCACGAGCTCGAGAGCCTCGGCCCGAGCCCGCTGACCACCGACGAGGGCCGGCTGCCCGACGCCAACGAGTTCTCCGGCGCCAACTTCCGGGTCATCAACTTCATCGCCGACCTGCCCGTCCGCGTCGACGGCCTCGTCGAGCGCTCACTGCTCGACAACGCCCGCGGCAACGTCGTGTTCGTGCTCGCTGAATTTCAGCTGATCGACCGGTCCACGGCCCGGGCCAACGAAGAGGGCGAGTCGTCCCACGTGGCCTACAAGACCCGCCAGCACGCCCGCGTGCGCGAGCGCCTGTTGCGGGTGCCGTCGGAGCCCAAGGCCAAGGCCAGCAAGAAACGGCGCGCGCGCGAGGCCGAGCCCGAGCCCGAGCCCGAAGCTCGCGTCAACCCGCACGCCGACCTGCGCGGGCGCGTGGTCCAGGCCGACGAGTCCTAGGGCTCGTCGCTGAGGTCGTCGAGGTCGTCGAGCAAACGACCATCCACGCCGGTCCCGGCAGCCCGGTCGCGTATGATCGCCACATGTGGTTCGAAGACCTCCTCGGCTTCGCAGAAAATGGCACCCCCGACGCCGTCCGCGCCCAGCTCGAGCTCGATGGCAAGCGCTTGCGCTCGAAAGCCAACGGCCGCGAGGTCGGATGCGGCCGCCTCGAGGTCCTAGCTCTCGCCGAGCTACGCGAACGCGGCGCGCAACTCGGGCTCGCGGGCGGCGGCAACCGCTCGCAGCTCCGCGAGCAAGTCGGCAACGTCCAGACGCTACACGCCGACCCTGCCAACGCCGGCGCCCTCTTCCAGGCCGCCTCGCAGTTCAATCTGCTCGAGATGACCGGTCCCCGCGTCACCCCCGAGCAAGGCATCGGCATCTACGAGTACGACCGCACCCAGGGACCGGCATGCGCCATCGCTGCTGGCGGCGGCACCGTCTATCGCAACTACTTCGTGCCCCTCGGCGATCAGCTCGGTCAAACCGCGAACCGGCAGATCGACTGCCTGGCCGAGCTCGGCGAGCGCCTCGACAACCACGGCGACCGACTGTGGACCATGCAAAACGGCTACGCCCTGGCCTCCCCCATCGGGCTTAACGAGCTTGCCGCTCGGCTATCGGGCACCAGCAACGCCGACCGCGACAACCTCCGAGGCACCCTGCGCATCGGCGTGCACTGGGATGTCGAGGTCACGCACCAGGACGCCGGCCACCTTGTCACCCAGGTCTATGGCTCAGCGCTGCCCGTGGCCTACAGCCCGCACAGCGCCCGCGAGTGGGAGCCCTTTGCCCGCCTGGTTCTCGAAGCCTCCTACGAGGCCACCTTGTGGGCCGCCGCCCTCAACGCCCAGACCACAGGCAATCGCAAGGTGTTCTTGACCCTCCTCGGCGGGGGCGCCTTCGGCAACGAGCTCGCGTGGATCACCGACGCCCTCGACCACGCCATCGCCCGCGCGCCAACCCAGGATCTCGACGTCGCCATCGTCAGCTACGGCCGCCCCAACCCCGCCATCGAAGCCTGGCTCAGCTCGTAGCTCAACCCGCCCGCGCAGCACCGCCCACGGCCACCGCGAGGACCTCCCACAGCCCCCATCCGCGTCGACTTCCTCGAGCACCAGCGCTCCCCCTCCCGGTCTCCCGCGGAGGAGATGGAGCCGTCGACGATGGGGTGGCGGATGAGCTCAGAACTCGAAGGTCGGCGGCCATTTGATGGCATGCTTGGAGCGTGCTCTACGAAGCCGAGCTGTTCGTGTCCTCGCGTGCCCTACTCTCACTCGAGCCGCGGGCTGGGGCGCTCGAGCGCCTGGCCAGCTTGTTCGGGTTCACCACGCGCCTGGCCGAGGAACGCCGGCTGCGGCTCGCGGCCGCGGTCGAGCGGGTGCTCGGGGCCCTGCGCGGGTCTGGGATCGACGACGCGGTGTTCGCAAGCCGCGACGCGACCCCCTGCTTTGTCGACCGCGTCGGCCGGGGGCGGGACATCGACGCGCTGGCCGAGCCGGCCGGCGCGACGCCGGTCGACTTCGACGTGCTCCACCTCTTCGTCCGCGAGACCCACGTCGAGGCCGACCAGCCCGATCCTTACCGAGCAGCGGGCACCAACGAAGGCCCGCAGCTGCAGCTCGCGGTCGACGTCGAGCTGCATCGGGTCGTGCCCCTCGACGGCTACCCCCTGCGCCTGCGCGTGCATGGGCTGATCCACGAGCTCCGGGCCCAGCCAGACGAGAGCTGGGACGCGCTCGCCGAGCGGACCGGTCGCTACATCGCGGGCCGCTTCCCCGACCGCCGCGTGCACGGGATCGAGGGCGTGCCCGCGGAGTTCGTCGACCGGGTGACCGCGCTCGCGCGCGCGCTGTCGGACAAGTTCGGCGGCGAGCAGATCGTCGACACGGCGATCCGCAGCGCCCTGGTCCTGCCCCGGTTCCCGCGCGAGGGCACCCTCGAGGAGCTCCCGGCGCCGCTCGGCGCGGGGAGCTTCGCGCGCTTGCCCGGACTCGAGGATCCGCTCCGCTACCTCTTCGTCTGGCCCGAGGTCCACGCTGGCCTGACCTACGAGCAGATACTGGTGCTCGACGGCCGCGGTCGCCGAATGCTCGCGACCGGGCCCTCGCCGGTGACCGCGACCGCCGAGGGCATCCTCGCCCCCGGGCACGCGCCGGTCGAGCTGCCGGTCCCGGATCTGCTCGGCTTCAGCGGCCACGAGTGGGAGGCCGAGGCCCGACGCGAGCACCTGCTCGCGCCCGGGGCCTGCTGCGAGGGCCTCGACGGGGTCGCGGCCCTGATCGCCCACGAGCGGCGCAAGTTCGAGTGTGGCAGCCGCGGGCCCGCGCGCGGGACCTCGGCGGGTGGCGGCGGGGGCGACTCGCGGGTCCACTTCCCAGGCGCGGGCGTCGGGTTCTAGCGGGGCGGGGACACGAGCACGCTCCAGCGCAGCTCCCCGCGCTTGGTCCGGCACCATCGCGGTGAGCACACCGAGTAGTCGACGCTCGCGCGGACCTCGTAGCGCCCCGGCTCGGCCGGCGCCGTGAACGGGACCCGCACCCGGGGCTGGAGCGCGAGCGCGTCGACGACCGCGGACCACCCGAGGCGATTCTCGACCAGCTCGAGGGCGCTGTCGTCGACGCGCACGGCCAGCGGCAGATCCCGCTCGGGCGCCTCGAGCAGGACCAGCGACAGCTCCCCGCGCTGCCCGGGCTCGACCGCCGGGGTCTCGAGCGCCTGGACCTGCGCGGTGATCAGCTCGGTGCCCGGGCGCGCGTCGCCCTCGCCCTCATCGGCGTAGGCGTGGGCCTGGGCGCCGACGAGGAGCACGAGGAGCACGAGGAGCACGAAGCCCAGGCCCAGACTCGAGCGCAGCGCGGCCATGGCCCATTATCCCAGGTTTTCACGCCCCGCGTCAGGGCAAGTCGCAGACCTTGGTCACCCGGTTGCGACCGTGCTCTTTGCAGTAGTAGAGCGCCTGGTCGGCCCGCTCGATCAGCGCGTGGCGCTCGAGCCCGTCGCCCGGGTACTCGGCCACACCGAGCGACAGCGTGACCGAGAAGCTGCCGTTGTCCGAGGTCATGGTCTGGGCCGCGATCTCCTCGCGGAGGCGGTTGGCGAACACGGCCGCGCCCTCGCCGTCGGTGTCGGGCAGCACGAGCACGAACTCCTCGCCGCCGTAGCGCGCGACGATGTCGACCTTGCGCGCGTGCTGGGTGAAGATCGCGGCGACCCGCTTGAGCACCGCGTCGCCCACGGGGTGGCCGTAGGTGTCGTTGACGCTCTTGAAGTGGTCGATGTCGGTCAAGATGATCGAGAACTTCTGCCCGGTCCGCTCGGCGAGCGCGTGGAGGTGCTCGAGCCGCTCCTGGAACGCGCGGTGGTTGGTCAGCCCGGTCAGGCCGTCGGTCGTCGCGCGCTGCTCCATCGACTGGTACATGCGGGCGTTTTGGAGGCTGACGCCGACCTGGTGGCTGATCACCCGCAGCATCTCGCGCGCCGCCGGGGGGTAGGCCTTGGCCCGCGAGCTGACCAGGGTGACCGTGCCCAGGACCTGCTCACCGCGCACGAGCGGCAGGACCAGCACGCTGCGGGCCTTGTCGAGCTTGGCCTTGGGATCGAACACGGCGACCGAGGTGTCGGGGTAGTCGCCGGTCGCGGGCATGTGGTGGCGGTTCTTGATCGCCATCGAGACCAGGCACGCGCCGTCGCGGAAGCGCCCGCCGTCGAGGTGCTCGGCCAGCGCGCGCCAGTGCTTCACGTCGCGCTCGCTGAGGCCTTGCTGGTCGAGCTGGTCGTGACAGCGAACCGCGATGACCTCGTGGATCCCCGCGCCCGCGTCGTGACGCGTGATCACGGCGAGCTCGTAGGGCGCCATGGCCGAGAGCGCGGCGAAGGTCTTGGCGTAGACGTCGTCGAGGGTCAGGGCCTGGTTGAGCAGCTCGCTCGCGCAGTAGAACTGCTCCTGCTCGTACTTGCCGCGCTCGACCGCCGCGAACGCCCGCTCCTGCTCGATGATCCGCAGGCACTGGCTCGCGGCCTTGTCGAGCGCGCTCTGCTCCTGGTCGGTGAACGGACGATCGTCGATCCGGTCGGCGCACAAGAACCCGCGCACGACCTTGCCGTCGGTCAGCGGGACCGCGCACAGATCCGTGATCGCCTCGGGGCCCTGGTAGTAAGGCGGCACCCGGCGCCCGCCGAGGGACTTGAGCCGCAGCGGCTTGGGGTCGCGCAAGACCGCCGCGAGCACGCCCGGGGCCTCGATCATCGGGTTGTCGCGGACCATCTCCGACGCCGTCGCCATCTCCTTGATGACCAGGCGCGGGGTCTTGCGAGGATCGACGCGCTCGCCCGGACGACGCTCCTCGTCGTCGTTCTCGACCCACAGCAGCGCCGCGGTGTGAAGATCGAGCGACACACACAGCAAGTCGATCGTGAAGAACAGCTGCTCGTGGACCGCGTGCACGGCCCCCTGGGCCATGCGCAGCTCCTCTTCTTCGCGGCTGCGGACCGCGCGGCTAGCGAGCGGGAGCTGCGAGGCGATCAGGCGAAAATCGCTGGCCTCCTGGCGCACGCGCGCGAGCTCGGCGCTGACCGACTCGGCGTGCTGGCCCCGGAGGCGGCGGGCGAGGCTCGACAGGACCAGCAAGTTGCCGGCCGCGAAGAACATCAGATAGATCAGGTGAATCGCGACGGTGCCCCAGTGCCCCTCGAGCCCCGCGCGACCGCTCGCGTAGCCGACGAGCACCTCGAGCATGCAGGTCGCGGCGAGCCAGATCCCGGCGACCCAGCGGCGCTTGTTGACGATCAACAAGAACGAGACCAGCGCGTAGATCAGCGGATACAAGAAGCTGCCGAGCCCCCCGGTCGCAACGATCAAGATGTAGGCCCCGGTCACCAGCAGGAGGCCGAGCTCGATCTCGTGGGCGGCCTCGACCGCGCCCCGGGCTCCGCCACGCCGACGCGGCGCCTCACCTGCGACGGGCCCGAGCTCGCGCATGACCGCGCGCCCGAGCGTCGCGGCGTAGATCGCCAGGCCCGTGAGCACGAGCAGATCCCCCGCCCACAGCCGCTTGGCCGAGAACTGACCCATGGCCATCAGGTACGCGAAGGCCACGACCACGATCAGGCCCCACCACTCGGTCGCCTGCCGCCGAGCCCGATAAAAGGTCCGCGCGAGTACGGTCATGGCTGGTCTCCGGTGCTCTCGTCGAGCTCAGTCCGCGGGCGATGGAGCTCGAAGACCAGCTCGCCCGGCTTGATCATGTTGAGGTCCTCGCGCGCGATGCGGGCGAGCTCGGTGTCGACGCGCTCGTGCGAGCGCGCGTCGCTTGGGTCGCGGTGGAGCGCGTCGACCTCGGCCTCGAGCAGGCGAATCTCGTCGCGGAGCTCGGCGTTGCCGTCTTGCAGCGCGTCTCGCTCAGCGCGCACGCGGGCCAGATCTTCGGCTCCGAGGTGCTCGTAGCTGGGCAGGAACGCGATCGCGGCCGTGATGAACAAGGCCAGCAGGATGCGGTTGAGCCAGGTCATCAGCCGGTGCCCGCAAGGTACGGACACCCGATCGCAGCCGCAAAAAAACGGTCTCCTCGTCGACTGCCCAGCTGCGCAGGTGCGCAGCTACAACACAAGCGGTTACACCCGATTTTTCGCCAACCGCGCCCGTCCGCGCGCTTTTGGACGTACAACCACCGGGCCATGGACAGCCGCTGGTCCGACGAGGAGGCGCGCGACTACGTCGAGCGCTACGCCACCGCCCCCCACTCCAACGAGGACGTCGCCCTGCGCGTCTACAGCTCGCGCCTGATCGGCCGTGAACCGAGCCTGGTGCTCCACGGCGGCGGCAACACCTCGGTCAAGACAGAGCTCGTCGACGACACGGGCGCCACCGTCGAGGTGCTCTGCGTCAAGGGCAGCGGCTGGAACCTCGGCGACATCGAGCCCGCCGGGCTGCCGGCCGTGCGCCTGTCGACGCTCACCGCCCTGCGCTCGCTCGACGCCCTGAGCGACGAGGACATGGTCAACGCCCAGCGCACCCGCCTGCTCGACGCCAGCGCGCCCAACCCCTCGGTCGAGACCCTGCTCCACGCCTTCTTGCCGGCCAAGTTCATCGATCACTCCCACGCCGACGCGATCCTCGCCTGCGTGGATCAGCCCGAGGCGGAGCGGATCTGTCGCGCGGTGTTTGGCGATCGCCTCGCGCTCGTGCCCTACGTGATGCCCGGGTTCGCGCTCTCGAAGCTCGCGGCCGAGGTCGCCGCGCAGCACCCCCGCGCCGAGGGCTTGCTGCTCTTGCAGCACGGCCTGTTCACCTGGGGCGCGACCGCCCGCGAGTCCTACGAGCGCCA
This sequence comes from Enhygromyxa salina, assembly GCF_002994615.1. GTDB lineage: Bacteria > Myxococcota_A > Polyangia > Nannocystales > Nannocystaceae > Plesiocystis > Plesiocystis salina_A. The sequence goes on from NZ_PVNK01000169.1 coordinate 18,726, forward strand.
CATCCGAGCCGTCGACCAGGCCGAGCGCTACATCGGGACCTGGCGCGAGGCACAAGCCCCGAGCGCGAGCACCAGTCAAGAGCGCGTCGAGCTCTCGCGCTTCGGCCCCGAGTTGCGCGGGCGCCTCGGCGAGGGCGAGCGCCGCTACTTCTTCGACGTCCGCCACAGCGAGGCGATCCGGCGCTACCTCGACCGTGACGATCTCGCCGAGGTCTCGCAGCGCGGCCCCGTGACCCCCGACCACGTGATCCGGACCAAGGCGACCCCGCTGATCCTCGACCTGCGCGAGGTCCCGGCGCAGCGCCACACCGCCACGATCGACGAGGCCCTGGCCACCTTTCGCGCGGCGTATCGGGACTACTTCGAGCGTCAGAGCGCGGCCCGCCCCGAGCGCGAGTTCACCGGCCTCGATCCCGATCCCCGGGTCGTCCTCGCGCCCGGCGCGGGCGCGCTGATCGGCGTCGGGACCTCGCTCAAGGCCGCGAGCGTGGCCGCGGATCTCTACGAGCACACGATCGACGTGATCGAGGCCGCCGAGGCGATCGGCCGCTACCAGGCCCTGCCCGAGGCCGACCTGTTCGACATGGAGTACTGGTCCCTCGAGCAGGCCAAGCTCGGCAGGCACAAGCCGCGCCCGCTCGACGGACGGATCGTCTATGTCAGCGGCGCCGCCGGGGGGATCGGAGCCGCGACCGCCCGCGCCTTCGCTCGGGCTGGCGCCTCGCTCTACCTCGTCGATCGCGAGGCCGAGGGCCTCGCCGAGCTCGCCGAGTCCCTCGACGCCGCCAGCGAGATCGTCGATGTGAGCGACGAGCAGGCCCTGCGCCGCAGCGTTCACAATTGCGCCTTGACCTACGGCGGCCTCGACGGCGTCGTGTCCAACGCCGGGTTCGCGCCGCAGTCCGACATCGCGACCTGCCCCACGCAGCTGCTCGAGGCCAGCTTCGCCGTCAATTTCTTCGCCCACCACTGGCTCGCGTCCGAGGCCTTCTCGCTGTTCGAGCGCCAGGGCATGGGCGGCTTCTTGCTCTTCAACGCGTCCAAGGCCGCGTTCAACCCCGGCCCCAAGTTTGGCCCCTACGCCCTGCCCAAGGCCGCGCTCGTGGCCTTGACCAAGCAGTACGCGCTCGAGGGCGGCGCGCGCGGGATCCGGGCCAACGCCGTCAACGCCGATCGGATCCGAACCGGCTTGATGTCGGCCGACGAGGTCGAGCGCCGCGCCGCCGCGCGCGGGCTCGACGTCGACGCCTACTTCGAGTCGAACCTGCTGCGGCGCGAGGTCACGGCCGACGACGTCGCCGAGGCCTTCGTCCACCTCGCCCTCGCCCCCAGCACGACCGGCTGCGTGCTGACCGTCGACGGTGGCAACATCGCGGCTTCTCCTCGCTGACCTCGACGACGATCAGCCCGGCCATGACGATCACCGACGCCCGGACTCAGCACCTGCCCTGCGCGCGCATGGGCGCCAACGCCGAGCGCCTGTTCGGGCTCGACGGGTAGCCATGGATCACCTCGCTGCGGCCGCGCGCGCCCTCGCGGGCGAACCCGACCGGGTCGCAGCTCTCGACCACTTGGTTGTCGCGTGGCGAGCCAACCATCGCTGGCCCGAGCTCGCCGAGCTCGTCGAGGCGCTCAGCGCCGAGATCACCCGGGCGCTCACGCCGATCGACGCTGAGCTCGGCGACCCCGACTACCACGCCGCCTGGATCGCCCGCGCCGCCGGGGCGACGGCCCACGAGCTCGAGATCCTGATCCCGGGTCTGTTTCGCGGACCGCTCGGCAAGCGGATCCGTGAGCGCTTCGATCTGCTCGCGCCCTTCGCCGACGACCCGCGCATGTGCGCGGCGTTTGGGCGCATGATCGCCGAGCCACCGGTGACCGCGGCCGCCAATTTCTCGCTCTGGGCCCAGCTCTTCGCCAGGCTCAAGCAGGCCCCCGACGTCCGCCTGCGCCCGATCCTCGACCAGCGCCTGCGGTCCGTGGGCGGCGCCTCGCAGTTTTGGCCGATGCTCCACCAGCGCGCCCTGAAGCTGCTCCGCCAGCTCCCGAACGAGCTGCCCGAGCCCAGCGCCGAGCAGCGCGAGCAGATCGCCAAGCTCCGCGAGCGCATCGCCGAGCTCGCCGCCGCGCCCCCGGCCGCGCTCGTCCGGGGCGACACCCCGTCGCTCGAGTCGGAGCTGCTCGCCAAGGTCTACGCCAACCCCGACGCCCTCGAGCACCGCCTCGTCTGCGCTGACGCGCTCTTGTCTCAGGGGGATCCGCGCGGGGAGTTCATCCAGCTGCAGCTCGCTCGCCAGGAGCACGGCGGCCGCCCGAGCAAGCGCGAGCGCCAGCTCCTCGCCGCTCACGAGCTCAGCTGGCTCGGGGATCTCGGCGGCGTGATCGAGCGCAAGAGCGTTCGCTTTGAGGGCGGCTTTCCGGTCTACGGCGAGGTCTTGTTCGAGTCTGCGACCCAGCGCGCCGTGATCGGCAACGAGGCCTGGGCGACCTTCCGGGAGGTCGACACCGACAACGTCTCGCTGCTCACGGATCCGTGCATGCGTGGTCTGAGGCGGGCCGGGGGTTTTGGCTTCGCGCAGCTGCGCGAGCTGCTCGAGCACCTCGGCCCGGCGTCCGGGATCGAGCGGCTCGGGCCGGTCCTCGTCGACCAGCTCCCGCCCTTCGAGCTCGAGCACTTGATGAAGGCCGAGGCGAGCTGGCTCTCGGGTGTGCGCGAGCTGTGGCTGCACCTCGACCAGCACGATCTGAGCAAGGAGCCCGACGCCTTCGGGTGGCTGTTCTCGACCCCGCTCGGCAGGCGGCTTCGGGCCTTTCGCCTGTCCTCGTTTCCCTTTCCGAGCTACGACCTGCGCGAGCCGCCGTGGCCCGCGTGGCTCGACACCTTCGACGGTGGGGACGGCTGGTCGAGGCTCGAGCGCCTGAGCCTCGACATGAGCTTTTTGACCCTCGAGTTCGTGCGCGAGCCCCAGCGTCGGCTGCTGCGCGTGAGCACCGTGATCAGCGGAGGACCCGCCCACTATCACCTCAGGGACGCCGAGCGGGTGCTCGCGCCGCTGCGCGGGCGCTTTGATGCCCTGGAGATCGTCAGCCGCGGAGCCAAGCCGATGGTCACGACCGCCGCGCTCATATTCGCTGAGGCCGCGGGTTTTGCTCGTTTCGGCCACGTTCACGCGCCCGGCGCCAAGACTGAGCTTGGCTACGAGGGGTGGCGACGCTGGCGAAAGCTGATCGAGCGGCAAGGCCGGGCGGCCAAGCGCCTGAGCAAGAGCCGCAAGCGAGCGCGCAAAGGGACACCCAAGCCCCGCCGTGCGCCCGCGACGACAAGCGACGGGCCGTGGTTCCGCTTTGCTGACGGCGTCGAGAAGCTCGGCCTCGGCGGGTCGGTGAGCTGGCTGGAGTTTTGCGGTGACGAGCTCCACGTGCTCGGGCGGACCCTCGGCGGGCTCTCGGCAGACTCGCTCGCGCCTCGCTGGGCGCTGGAGGATCGGCGGCACGCCTCGGTGAGCTGCGTCGCGCACGATCGGGGGCGGGGCCGGCTGTGGCTGGGCACCTACAAGGGCGCGACCTTGCTGTGGGATCTCGCCGGGCGGCGCGAGCTCGGCCGGGCGCGCTTTCACCGGACCGAGGTCCGCGCGGTCGCCGTTGTGCCTGGGCGAGATCTGCTGCTGAGCGTCGACCGTGATCGCAAGCTACACGAGTGGGCCTACGAGCCTGGGCCCGGCGACGAGCCCGTGGTGATGATCCCGCGAGCGAGCACGACACTCGCTGCGCCCGTGACCGCGATGGCCGTGCACCCGAGCGGGGACAGCCTCGCGCTGCTGGCCGGGTCCGGTCGGGTCTCGCTGCGGTCGGTCGACGATCTGTCGACGGACCGGGTGATCGGGCACGTGGGGCCGCGCGCGGAGGTCCTGCGCTGGGCGCCGGGCGGGGATCACTTGATCGCCGGGCGGCGCGACGGCAGCGTGGTCGTCTGGGACGCCGATGGGACCGAGCTCACAGAGGTCGAGCTGCATGAGGCCCACGTCAGCGCGCTGTGCTCCACCCCCGACGGTGGGGCGCTGATCAGCGCCGGGAAGCGGGTGCGGGTGACCAACCGGGGCAGCGGGGAGGAGCTGCTGGTGATCGAGCCCGGGAACGGCACGATCGGGAGCCTCGCGGTGTCCGAGGATGGCGCGGTGCTGGCGGTCGGCGCGTGGCGGGGGGTGAGCTGCTGGTCGCTGCGCGATGGGCGGCTGTTGGGGCGCTATCCGGGGGTTTGAGGGCGGATCGCAAGAGTGAGCGGGAAGGTCTTGACGCTGGGGTGCGGCCACGCTATGCACCCGCTCCCGGCTCGCACCTGTGTGAGAGGCGGGGATCCCGGGGGCATAGCTCAGTTGGGAGAGCATCGCACTGGCAGTGCGAAGGTCAAGGGTTCGAGTCCCTTTGCCTCCAACGCGAAAACGGCAGCTAGATAGCTCTAGCTGTCGTTTTTCACAATTGGGCTGGAGGCGGTGCCATCATGGTGCCATGAGCGGTGCCATGGTTTGGGGGTTGTGAGGTTGCTCCGAGTGAGAGCCTGGCGATCGCCTGGCTGGCGGCGCCGGTGAGCATGTGTAGGTAGCGCTGCGTCGTGGTCAGATCCTTGTGGCCGAGCAGCTCCTTGATCACCCACAGCCGGACGCTCTGCGCGACCAGCCTCGTGGCGAAGGTGTGCCTCAGCTTGTGGCTCAGGCCCGTGCCGTCGATCCCTGCTCCGGCCTCCGCCTTTTCGAGCCGAACCTTGACTGCCTTGGCCGTCAGCGCTTCGCCGCTCTCGCGGATCAGCACGCAGACCTGACGCCGCGAGCGCGGCAGCGCCTGCAGGGCCGCTGACAGACGAGCTGTCATCGGCACCGAGCGGATCTTGCGACCCTTGGTGCCCGGCTGGTCCTTCTTCTTGTAGCGGCTTCGCTTGAGCCGGATCAGCGGCTCGGGTTGCCAGCGGACGTCATCCCAGCGCAGGGCACAGACTTCGCCCTGGCGCAGGCCCGCGTCGCCCATGAGCAACACGAGCGCGTGGACCTCGGGTCCGACCTCGGCCGCGGCTGCAACCAGGGCTTCGTACTCGGGTGGCTCGTAGAACTCCGCCTCTTTCTCGTCGAGCTTGATCAGCCCGGCCTTGAAGCGCGGCGCCATCAGGCCCTCGCGCTCGTACCAGAACCGGGTCATGCGCGAGAGCACCGTGAGCCCGTTGTTGATCGTCTTGCCGCTGAGCTCCTTCGCCGCCATCGCCCGCTTGAGTTCGCCAAAGTGCTTGGTGCGGATCTGATCGATGCGCACTGAGCCGACGGCCGGGACGATGTGGTTGCCGAGGAGGCCCCGCTGCGAGTCGATGGTCGACTCGCGCAGCTGCTCGACCAACGAGTGGCCGGTGATGAAGTTCCCCACGACGACAGCCGCGAGCACATCCTCCGCCGCATCGGACCCTCGCGTAACGAAGGGCATGGAGGACTTCCTCCCTCCAACATCACAGGGGAAGCTTCGCCGCAGCACGCACATGCGTACCGCCGCGCCGAGGTTTCGGTGAGAGTTGCTGCTCCCCTACGCCATTGACGAACCCTTCCCACTCAAGCAGCCCGCAACCCGATCGAATACGAAGTCTTGCTGCGCGATCGGCCAGTGCACGGAAAACCTGGGAGTACCCCATGCCTCGTTCTTCCTCTTGATAGGTGCTCACCCCGTGCTCGAGAGCCGCTGAGATCGCATCGAGGTCCTTTAGTCCCCGGTGGCGCCGGTTCTCCCGAATCCGATCAGGGATCCCGATACCAAAGTCCGTCACACTGAACATCCAAAATGACTTTGTGACTTCGTACGTAGCCACTGCGAAGCAGTCCGCGCGGGAGTGCTCCTGCGCGTTGCTGATCATCTCATCCATCGCGCCACACACGAACGCCGCATGGCCTGAGCTCACCCCACCTCTCATCATGCTGGTCTTGAACCGCATCTCGAATCCTGTGCCGGACCAATCTCCATCGAATTCCTGGAGTTCCCCCCAACCCCATTGGATCCTCAAGGGCTGTCCGCCACGATTACCGCTCGGACCAACGAGTGCATCGATGAGTTTGCTTTGCTGCGGGCCCAAGAGAAGCTGTCCCAGCACGGGCCTGATGTCAGGATAGCGCCTACACAGACCTACAGACTCTGCGAGATCTGCTCCCCAGTCAACTTCGAGATCCCTGATCCGGCCAGACTCTGCGAGGAGCTCAACCTTGTCCAAGTGATTCGGCATTAGAATCCGGACCATAGCGGCCTAGACAGTGGTTGGCGAGCGTTACTTGACAACGTCGACGAGCTGATCAACATTCAAGGGTGCCTTTGAAACAAGAGCGAGCGCGTGAAGCGCGAACATCCGTGCACCCAAGCGCTATGCAGGTCGCTCACGTGCGAGTCGTCGCCTTGGGCGGTGATGTCATCCTCGCGTCCCGCCGCAAGGGAGAGCGCCACCGAGTTGAGATCGAAGCCGCAGCAGGGGTAGCACACCTCGTGGTGCTCGACTTCGAAGGTGCCGAGGTTCTCACTCCCTCCTACTTCTTTGGTTCGTTGTGGTTTCTGTGGGAACGGCAGCACGTGGAACAGTGTTCGGTGCTCGTCAACGTGCCCGAACCAAGCTACGACGATGTCGAGTTGGTCACCAAATTGAAACGCACGCCCATCTGGGCGGCACGCTATCCGGCGTCGACGATCACCAGTCCGACATTACTAGGAGACCTTGAGACGACCGACAGCTTTGCACTCGAACAGGTTTTCAACCTGGGCTCTGTCTCCGCCTCCGAGATGGCGGTGGCAGATGATGTCCTGAGCGTCACAGGCTGGAACAACCGCCTCGCAGGGCTCTGGCAAAAGAAAGTACTCACACGACGTCGGCACGGTCGCATGTTCCGCTATGCCTTGCCGTGGAGGAGTGAAGAAAATGGGTGAAGCGCTACACCGCAAACAGGTCGAGAAGTTCGAAAACCAACGGAATACAAGGCTCAAGGAGGCCTCAGACAATCTTCTCGGACCAATTCCGCCTAGCAAAGAGAAGTTGATATCAGCTATCACTATGGGAAAGACGATCCCGCCCGGCTCCCAGGCAATACCGCAAATGAGTGCGGATGGTCGGGTTGTCGAGTTCCTCGTTGAAGGCGCCGTGTGTGCGACCGCTCCGGCCGAACGCTTCAGTCAACTTGGCGTTGCTCCCCACTCCAGTTTCTGTCTGGTGACGGAGTCTGATTCGGAGGTCGTCAGCATGCGCGTCTGCACCGTGGACCGCCGACAACTTCGTCCTCCGACCGAGGAGGACTGCTAGTGGTAAAGAAAACCACCGCTTTGGATCTCGCCGCGCCTATGTCACTCGGCTGCATTGGCTGCAGCGTCCTCGAGGATTGCGGGGGCCACTACTCTCCAAAGGGAGGATGGGGGTGCTCCGATCGGCTACACAGCCCAGACGATCCCAATGATGTACTGAGCATCCACGAGCGCAACTACCCCCAACGAGTTGCCGAAATCGGAGGGTTTGGTTTTGGCGACCTCGATCGTATCGGAAACCCCACCCACTTGCCTCCATATGTCAGCGGGATCGATCATGGATCATACCTTACGCACCATGACGCCAAACACCTCAAGTGGGCAGCAGTACATCTGCGCAAAGTCATTTCATTTCCCAAGGGGCGGTGGCGGCCTCGCTTCCGCAGCCCAGCGGAGCTCCGACGACACTTCGGCATCCGCGGAAACACGAAGCTCATGCTCACATGCATCGACAAGGATCGGTCTATCGAGCCTCTCTGGGCCCAAATCTATGAGCCCGGTTTATCGAGGTACCTAGCATCGCTGGGCTTCGATGCTGCGGTCGCACCTAATTTCTCTGTATTCGACAATGATCCTCCAGCGCAGCACCAATACAACCGCAAGCGCTCTGCGATCGTGGCCGAGGAGTTCTCTCGGTTCGGTCTCCCCACAGTGCTGTACTGCCACGGCAACCGCCCTACTGACTGGGAATTTTGGCGAGACTTCCTCCGCTCCCACCCAGAGCTCTCCTTTATTGCGAAGGAATTTCAGACTGGCCTCGCTAGCCCCGCCCGAGGTCGAGCCTGCATTCGCGCTCTGGCGAGTCTTCAAGATGCTGTCGAGCGGCCGCTCCATATCGTGGTGTTCGGAGCTACACGACACCGCCGGTATATTGCGGACCGCTTCCGCAACTGGACGCTAGTATCTTTCAGCCCTTTTGTCCTCTCGACGAAGCGTCGGGAACTCGTTGCACACAAGAATGGGTTCCGGGAACAATGGGCGAAAGATGAACGCCCCGGACTCCTCTTCTCGCGCAGCCACCAACTCCTTCATGCAGACTGCACGTCTCTCCATGCAACACGTTCAGCACAGATTGCGTTCGCGTCAGCCCGTCGGCGAACAGGAGCGTCCGGTGATGCGGACGTTTCGCCGACCTCTTCCCCCAACACCACAACCACTACCTACCAAGACCGGCCGAAGCGACGCTATCGTCGCTCGAAGAAGCAACCCGGGGAACCTCGTGTGGGCAAATAGCCACTGCTCAGTCTTGGTTGAGATCAGGGAGTACGATGCCCCTAACTGATGAAGAAAAGTTGGCTCTTGGCATCGGCGCCGTCGTCGTTGGTGCCGTCACCGCCTTGGTCGCCGCCCTTGCATCGCGTAGCCGCCGACGTCCTTCCGAGACGACTCTGCTCGAGGACTACTCCTACGAGGACGTCACACGTCCAGGCCGCGGACACGAACGCGGCCTCGTGGAGGAGATGAGGCGGCGCCATCCACGCCGACATGTCTTCGACAACTCGTACTTCACTGCATCGGATGGAAGGCTCATCAAACCCGACGTCGTCGTCGCTGACTCACGTGGAGTTCACGAGGTCCGAGAGGCGAAGGATGTGGCGGAGCTGCGAAGTGCTCACGTGTGGCAAACGATCAACTACGACCAGGAACTCCGGCCCCGAGCTGGCACCACCCTCGACATCGTCGACCGCACTCGCGTACCCGAACACGTAGCGGAACTGGCGGAGCTCTTCGATATCAAGATCAAGCGCTGGGACAACTGATCAACAGGAGGTCTGGGGGATGACCTACGAACGAATACTTCAGCCACGCCACGACACCACTCAGTGGTTGCTCCACTTCACCCATGACGCGGCTGTTCCCAGTGAACCATTTAGTCGCATATATGCCCGCGATGTGCTCGCCAAAATTTTAGTCGATGGCACTCTGAAGCCCAGTTGGTCGCGCCGTGGAGGCCGAAGTACGATCTACGGCCCACGGCCGGCCGTTTATTTTACCGAGCTGCCGCCACTGGCATTTTGTGAATATCTCCGTCACCTACGAGTCAGTGATCAACGAGGTCGACTCCGACCATCCCAACTACGTGTCAGGCCCGACAACACCCTCGTCACTCTCCGGATTTGGCCTTTTCGTAGGTGCCAGCCTGGAGCGCGGGTAGAAGCTCGCGCCCCAGGCTGGCGTGGACAAGACTGAGGGTGCGGACGCGTTGCGTCCCGCCGTCCGGGGTGCGCGGGCCATGCTTGGCTCCTCTCGGCTGCTCAGCTGTGGGTCGCCCCGGCGACTCAGCGCCACTCACGCAAACCGCAAAACTCCCCCTCGCGCACAGACAGGGTTCGCAGGTATGGACGGCGCCTTTCGTCTCGTCTAGACTCGCCCCAGTGCCCACATCCTCTATCGAATACCCTTCAGAAGATGAGCGCTATTTGCATCGGGATTTAGGCATGGCGACACACAGCATTGTTCATTTTGAACCCGTCGACGCGAATCTGGATGAGTTACTCGCCTCGGTCGGACGCGGCCTGGCGCATCTCGACCATGAAGTGGACGCCATTGGGCCTCTAGGCTACGACACAGAGTGCGGTGACTTTGGGTTCGAAGGGCGCCTGGAGGAGTGCGCGTGCTTTGACGAAGCCGGAAAAAAGGGGGCGGATTGGGGCGCCATCGCCGTGCGCATCGCGCCCCCGGAGCCGGGTGACTACGTTTACTCCTACTTCTGGAGGGTGGAGTCTGCGACCTGCATTGGTCTGGAGATCCCGTCAGGAGCGATCTGGTTCGAGAACGATGACTGGCCCAAGGTCGCCTGGCTGCGTTCGTTCCTGCCCTCGTTTGTCTCGGCGACGTCGACGCGAGCGTCGGCGTACGACAACACCCGAACCGAGATGTTTGGCGCTTTGGATGTCCCTACCATGCTCGACCGCCTCAAAAACGGAGACCTTCTAAACAGTGCACCAATCTCACACTACACGATTCAGACCAATCTAATTCCAATGACAAAAATACAGTCGACCGTAAACGAGCACGCGCTCCCGCGCATGAACTTCTCGGTGTCGACCACAGGATACTATGTCCTCGACAACCTGCACTGATCGCGTACGTGTCGAGGGCCGACCGGAGGGCAGTCGACGCGGCGCGGTCACGCTGGCCGGTCACGCCCGGCGAAGACATGCCCTCGAGCGCGGCACACCTCCATGTCAACACCAACTGTAGTCCAGCACACCCCATTTCGGCGCACACCGGCAGAGTTGCTTACCAGCCTCGAGCCCGTTCTCGAGCGTCTCGATGCCGAGATCGAATCCGTAGGACGACTCGGCTATGGAACCGAGGACGGAACCTTCGGCTTTGAAGGCCATGAGCAAGAGTGCGACAACATTCGAGATACGATCAAACATGCCACTCAGTGGGGAGACATCGCAATAAAACTGCTCGCCCCCCCGGCCGGAGGGCGGTTCTACATGCACACGTGGCAGCGCGGAGGCAACGCACACCTTTCACTCGAACTTCAGCACAGCAACCTCTACTTCAAGAGTGAGGATTGGCCAATTGTCGGTTGGGTGCGTGCGCTCTTGCCGGCCGTCAGTGCGGCCCTGGGAGCCGCGGCCTCGGCGTACGACCCGTACCGACCTGTTCTAGCAGGCCCTGCCTGACAACAGAGAGACGACCTACCCGGCCCGGTCACCGAGCCCCTACTTGTCGTCGTCGGGATCGCGGACCAGCTCCGACGCCCGGACGCCGAGCCCATCGGCGAGCTTGAACAACCAGTCGAGGTCGGCCTCCTGCTCGCCAGCGAGCACCGCGAACAGCTCGCGCCGATCGATCCCCGCCCGGTCGGCGACGACCGTGAGCGGCGTGTAGCTCTGCTCGGTCAAGCGACGCAGGTTCAGCGTGAGCAGCTCGTGGGCGTGGAGGTGGTTCACGACCGAGACTCTATACCCAAGCGAGGCCCCCGGTCGCCATTTGCAGACCGAACCCCGCAGAGCCCCGAACCGAGGCCATCGCGGCCCACGAGCGTGACCACCATCCCCGCCCCCCATGCCATCGAGCACGGCGCCGGGCGGAGCTCACCAACGCCCACGAGAGCGCCGCGACGAGCTCGTCCATGCTCGCCAAGCGGTCCCGAGGCGGGCCGCGAGCTCCTCGAGCGGCGCGGACATGCGGCGTCGGCAGCTCACCGGCTCCTCTGCTGTCGCTCCGCACTCGGTGCTCGACGAGGATCGCGGCCGCCGCCCGCTATCAACCGATACTGAGTGCTGCTCGTCGCCCCACGACGCACGACCACCCCCGCAGCCTCGAGCTCCCGCAATGCACCCTGCAGCTTCCACCGCGGTCCGCCGAGCCGAGCCCGCAGGTACGCCGCGCCGACCGGTCCGGGCGCCTCCGCGAGCACCTCACGCACAAAAGTCGAAAACTCCCGACCGCGCAATCGCTTCGCCTGCTCGAGCAGGCCCTGGTCGATCGGGGGTCCCCCATCGTTGGGCATCACCACCGAGCCCAGCTGCGGCTCCGCGAAGATCTCGCGCAGGGTCAGCGCGCTCAATACCTCGCCCCGCGGCCCTTCGAGGTTGCTGAACAGCTGTAGGAGCGTCCACTCGGAGTGGGCGCGAATCACCTGCGCGATCGCCCGGCGCTCGGCCTCGCGCAGGAGCGTCTCGATATGCGAGATCTCCATGGCCGAGTTAGGCCCGGAAGCAGCGAGCCGTTACCAAGAAAGTCGGCCGCCGATCGCGACATTCGCGCCGGCAGGTCCGAGACCACCGACACGTTTCGACAAATCTCGAGTCGATGTCGGCGTCCGCTCACGTCCCTCCCCCTCACAATGGGTCCAAACCCACAATCACGGCCGAGAAGATCAAGAACACGACTAACAGCGACATCAGGAGGCCGTCCCGCGCAGCCACGGGATCTTCACGGTTCCGCCAATACTCGAGCACACACGCGACGGGCGGCAACGCACCAAAGACGACGGCGGCAAGATGGTGGTCGCGAACCGCGAGTTCGTATGCATTCACGCCCCCCGCGAGCAAAATCAGGACGATGACCACCCGCCGCACGATAGTCCGCCGTTCCATCACCAGCACTCCACAGGAACCTCAAACACCTCGGTGCACGTGCAGCTCATCCGCAGCGTCGCCCACGCGCCCACCGTCACTGAACAGTCACTCCGACCAGGGTGTCGCGCGAATCGTAGGCGATCAACTCGGCGTCGTGCTCGCCGCTCATGACGGTGACGTCCGCGAGGGTGAACTCGTCTTGAGATTGGGCCCGCCCAGGTCCGGTGAGAAGCGCGGCAAGGGCTGCGTTTGTTGGGGCGACCATGCTCGGGATCTACGGCCACCCTAGGCACACGACAAGTTCGGCCCACCGTGCACTCGTGGCGCCTGCGGGAGCTGCCCGGCGCAATCGCTTCGGTCTGGCAGGTCGGCGCCGCAGTCAAGAAGGTCGACAGGGTCGCGACATTCGCGCTGGCAGGCCCGAGACCGCCGACCCGTTCCAAGAAATTCTCAAGTCGGTGTCGGTGTCCGCTCACGCGAGACCCTTGGCCCGGTCTCGATCCGATCGCGGATCATCTCGGTCGCTCGGCGAACACGGCCGCGGACGGTACCAGGCTTGATCGTGCGCCCCTCGACGAACTCCTGTGGGGCCTCGCCGCGGAGCCGGCTCTCGAGCGTGCGCCGCATTGTGGACTTGATCTCCAGCATCGCGTCGCGCACCAACGCTCGCCGCTCCCGCCACAAGGTGACCTCGTCCGGGCTCGGCGGGGTCGGCGTGGCGAGCCACTCGCCCGGGAGTTCGCCCTCACGACGGCGGCGCTTGACCCTGCGGCGGTGGCTCAGCAGGCGGTTCATCGCTATCGAATACACGAATGAGCGAAAGGACCTCGGACCCCGCGGTTCGAACTCTTTCAGCTCTTTGACAGTGATCTCCAAGGTCTGCTGAGTGAGGTTCTCGACCTCGAACTCGTCGACCCGCCTTCGAAAGAACGCCAACAGCTCACGATTGAGCCGCCGGAACAGGCGCTTCTCCGCGCGCGGCTCACCATCGCGCAGAGCACGGAGTAGCTCATCGACGGACATGGCGACGAGGGTACACGCAACTGCACCGAAGAGAACTGGCCGAAAGACCACATGACCCGACAGATCCGCTGGGTGGAGCCGACACGTTTCTCGTACTTCGCTGTTGTACGATGGCTGCCCCCGGAGTTCGCGAGTGTCGCGCGAAGCCTCATCCTCAAATGGAAGCCGCCGCATCTCCGAGCGGTGGGCGAAGCTCGTCCGCGCGGTCGAGTCGGGGGCCGACAGGCGCGGCGACGATCCCTCGATCCGCGGCGTCGAGCTCGGCCGCTTCGAGCTGCTCGACTGGATCGGCGGCGGCGGCATGGGCGTGGTCTTCCGCGCCCGCGACACGATCCTCGACCGCGAGGTCGCGCTCAAGCTGTGGAAGCTGCCCGGCGAGGAGGCCGAGGCCGCCGTGCTCCACGAGGCCCAGTGCCTCGCCAAGCTCTCGCACCCGAACGTCGTGGCGATCTACGAGACCGGCAAGGTCGGCGACGACGTGTTCCTGGCCATGGAGTTCGTCGAGGGCATGGACGGGCGCGAGTGGTTCAGCCGGTTCTCGCTGATCTGGGAGGAGGTCGTCGACTTCTACTACGCCGCCGGCCGCGGCCTCGCAGCCGCCCACGCCGCCGGGCTCGAGCACAGCGACTTCAAGCCCGAGAACGTGCTGCTCGGCAAGGATCAGCGCGTGCGCGTCGCGGACTTTGGCGTCGCTCAAACTTTGCGGGATCACATCATCGTCGATGACGACTCACTTTCGGCCGAAGAGAGCGCGGGGCTCGGGACCGTGAGCTACATGGCGCCGGAGCGCCTGCAGGGGCGGCGCGGGGACGCGCGCTCGGATCAGTTCTCGTTCTGCGTGACGGTGTGGGAGTGCCTCTACGGGACCCGGCCCTTCGAAGGGAAGACGGCGGCGGCGCTGCTCGAGGCGATCGAGGCCGGGATGCTGCAAGTCGGCGAGCCGGTCGGCGGGATCCCGCGGCAGCTGCGGCGAGTGATCGCCAAGGGGCTGTCGGTGAGGCCGGCGGATCGCTGGGCGGACATGCCAAGCCTGCTCGACGCGATGGCGAGGGTGCGACGGCAACCTCGCCGGCGGCGTCGGCGGCTGCAGGTGGCGGCTATCGGCGTGGGGCTGGTGGTCGGAAGCTCGCTGGCAACGGCGGAGTGGATTGCGCAACGCGCACCGACGCCCGTGGAGACCCGTGCGCAGGCGGCGAGGCCCACCACTGGCGAACTCGAGCGCGACTGCAAGCGGGCGATCGTGCTCCAGCTCGGCCACGCGAATCAGGTCATCGCCGAGGTCGTCCGGCTGATCGAAGCCGACGATCTCGACGGCGCCCACGCACGGTGGAAGGAAGCACGAGAAGCAGCCTGGGCGGACACGACCACGCTCGAGTGGGAATCGCTGGTGATCGCGCACTTCTTTGCCGCAGAGGCGCTCGCGCTCGAGCACACGAAACCCGCCCTCTCGATCAAGGCGGGCCGCCACGCCTTCGAGACGGCCAGCTACGCCCGGGCCCACTTCCCAACGGGCAGTTGGGCGGAGCTCGAAACAGCGGACATTCTGAACGACTGCCTCCCGTTGATCACTCGGAGCACCCGACTGCTCGCCGACTACACCCGTCTAGCCCGGTCCGCGGCCTCCCTTGGCTGTCTGTGTCACGAGAGCCTCGGCTACGGTCACGTCGACGCGTGCCTCGACGCGCGGGGCAACATGGACCCCGCCGCGCACGCCTGCCTGGCCAAGGCGATCCAGGGTCACGAAGCCGAGTTCACTCCGTACCTTGCCTGCATGGTCCCGACCCTCGAGGATCACAGCTCGTGCCTGAGCGCCGCTGGCTGCGTTAGGACGGAGGTCGCCCGCTGCGACATCGAGCGTGAGCGCGACGCAAGCGCCTGCCCCCGGCTGACCGACTCCGTCCAACACGCGTTCTCAGCGTGCAGCGGGTAGCCATTACCTACACCATTCGCGAGTACGATTCGCGAATGAAGACCACAATCGTTCTCTCCCTCATCGCGCTGTTGCAACATTTTGGCGCCTCAACCTACGCGCCAGATCTTTGCGCGGACGCCTACCTGAAAACGACCGGTGAGCCCATCACGGACCTCGCAGGGACCACTCTCTCTCGCTTCTGTGAGTGGACCGGACCGGCCGCGCCCGCGTGGGACGACGACCTGTGCTGCAAAATCAGCGACGAAGGCGCCTCCTGCTCGGCCACGAGCGCCAAGGGCACGTGTACCTTCGGAATGAAGATGTACTGCGAGTACGGCGAGGTCGTCAGCGACGGCACCGTCGCCTGCTACCAACCGTTCCCCAGCTCCTGCGACTCAGGGGCGTGCAACGGCGGCACCGTCGAATCATCCAGGACCCAAGCCGATCTGCTGTGCTGTCAAAACGGCGACTGCTACGAGTGGGACATTCAGGACGTCGAGGACTGCGTCGGTGACTTCTCCTGGTGCTCGTCTGGTTACCTGAAGGAGGACGGCACCGTCGACTGCTACGACTGACCCCGGCAACTCTCGAGCCCGGCGACTGCGGCGTGAACCGGCGGCCGCCGGGCCTTCCTCGACAGGGCGCTCTGCCTCGAACACCTCGGCCCCGACGGTGCAACTACCGCCGCAGGCTAGCAGCCCGGGGTGCAATGCATCGTGTCGCCTCGCGCCGGAATTTTTGCCGAGGGCGCGAAGCCAAAACGCCGCTGTACCGGGCGTACTGCAAGTTTTGGCGACAAAGCCCTCGGCGAAAAGGCCAAGCGGGGCGGCGCGAGGCATTGCACCCCGGGCTGCTAGGCGGCGCGAGGCATTGCACCCCGGGCTGCTAGACCGGGCCGCCCTCAATCGAGTGCTCGGCGTACCCAAGCCCGCCCTACCCCGTCTCGCCGAGGTCCTCACTCTCCTCGCCCAACTCCTCATCCACGCTCACGCCCTCGCCCTCGAGCTCGCCCTCGAGCTCGCCCTCACCCTCGCCCTCGCCCGCGGCGGCCCCCGCCCGTGCCGGTACCGGCCGAATCGTCAGCATCGGCATCAGCGCCGTCTCGACCACGTCGAGGGTCTCGGGCTCGCTCTCATCGAGCATGGTGATCACCGCCCCCGCATAGCGAACGATCAGTCGCCGCAGCCGCCCTCGCAGGGTCCGCAGATCCGCCGCAGATCCATCGATCCGCATCGCGCGAGCCTGGACCATCCCCTCATAGCGAACCTGGCAGCGGCGCAACATCGGCAACAGCTCCGGGCCGGTGAGCTCGATGATGTCCTCTTCGAGTTTGTCGGTATCGATGAGCCCGAGGACATTCGCCATCAGCTGGGCTTGCTCGGCGTAGGGGCGCTGGATGAAGTTCAGCCTCCCTACCCCAAACAGGCGCTCGGAGATCTTGCGTGCCCGCGTGGCCTTGTCGCGCAGCTCCTCGATGTCGACCTCCGGAGGCGCGTCCGGGTCATCCTCGACAAAGTTGAGGCCCTCGCGCATGTAGACCCCCCAATCGTCGAGGCGTCGACGTATCAGCGACCACAGCGGATCAACCGCGATGTCGAGGGTCTGGTCCGCGCTCGCGCTACCTTCATTGTCTTCGCGCAGTCGCACGATCATCGCGTCCTCGGCGTCGTCGCTCGTGTCGCGCATCAAGCCCTTGACCTTGTCGACGTGGGCGGGGGCGTTGTCGGGCGCGGCAGCCTCGAGCGCCTTGGCCATCGACACCATGGTCTGCAGCGGGAGGTTGGAGACGGTCTGGAAGCGGGAGAGGTCGAAGTTGCTGAATGGGTCGGTTGTCATGGGTGGGCGTACTGCGAGCGCTGTGCCAGGGGCGAGTGGTCGAAAATCGCTCGTCCTGGCCACTGTGCGTCAATCGCGCTGCGAGCAGATTCGCAGACTGACGAGATCTTCGTCAGCGCGAGTCGCGCAGACTTCTCTTTGCACTAACATCGAGCCGGTGGTGACCACCCCTGAGGTCGGCCCGCCTAGTTTGGAGCCGGTGGTGACCACCCCTGAGGTCGCCGCGCCCAGTTCGGAGCCGGTGGTGACCACCTCAAAGTAGGTCCGATCGAGCGCGAGGGCGGCCTGGGCCGGCTCGACCGAGGGTCCAGGCGAGCGCAGAGCCGGCGGGGCCCGGCGAAACCACGCAAATTTCCTACATTCGGGGTGGTCAACACCGGCTCCGAACTGGGCGCGGCGACCTTGGGGGTGGTCAACACCGGCTCGGAAGTAGCTGCGTCGACCCGTGCGGCGGTCACCACCGGCTCGACGCGCGACGGGCCGACGCTCGGAGCCGCTCAGTCGCGCGTGTACAGGCCCAGCTGCTTGAGCCGGGCCCGCAGCCGGTCGCGGCTGATGCCGATCTGCTTGCTCGCGTGGGACAGGTTGTGGCCGTGGGCCTCGAGCACGCGCGGCAGCATGCGCTGGTCGATCGCGGCGTGGACCTCATCGTAGGTCGCCCCCCCAACGAGCAGATCTTCGACGCGCTCGGGACCGTGCAGCCGCCCGTCGCCGAGGCGCAGATCGACGGCGTTGATCTGGCCGTCGCGCTGGAGGTGCGCGGCGTGCTCGACGGCGTTGCGAAGCTCGCGGACGTTGCCGGGCCAGCTGTGCACCCGCAGCGCCCGCGCGACGTCTTCGCTGAGCTCGAGCTCGAGCCCGTACTCACGGCAGACCTCGCGCACGAACATCTCGGCGAGCTCGACGATGTCCTCGCCGCGCTCGCGCAGCGCGGGCGTCCGGACCACGGCCCGCGCGAGCCGATAGTAGAGATCCTGGCGAAAGCCGCCCTCGGCGACCGCCTGGCGTAGATCACGATGGGTCGCGGCGACCACCCGGACGTCTACGCGGCGGGCCTGCCCCGGCTCGCCGAGGCGCGTGACCTCGCGGTTGTCGAGCGCGCGCAAGAGCTTGACCTGGTGGTCGAGGGCGAGCTCGCCGACCTCGTCGATGAACAGGGTCCCGCCGTCGGCGGCCTCGAACACGCCCGGCTGATCCCGATCGGCGCCAGTGAAGGCGCCCTTGCGAAACCCGAAGATCGTGCCCTCGGCCAGGGTCCGCGAGAGCGCCCCGCAGTCGAGCACGACCAGGGGCCCGCGCCGGCCCGAGGCCTCGTGGATCGTGCGCGCCGTGAGCTCCTTGCCCGTGCCCGTCTCGCCCAACAGCAAGATGTCGAGGGGCGTCGGGGCGAGCTTGTCGATCTGCGTGTAGAGCTCGCGCATGGCCAGGCAGCCGCCGTACAAGTGCCCGTAGCGACTGACGGCGATGACCTCGACCTCGACCTCGCTGACGTCGACGAGCACGAAGCGGCACTCGCCGGCCCGAAACATGTCGCCGCAAACGAGCTCGACCGCGGGGACCCGGCGCTCGTGAAACCACACGCCGTTGGTGCTGCCCAGATCCCGGAGCGTGGCCCCGGCCGCTGTGGCGCACAGCTCGAAGTGGACCGAGCTGACCGAGCGCTCGCGCACGCAGACGTCGGCGAGGCCGCTCCGACCGACGGTGACGACCTGGGCGTCGATCGTGACGTCGCCCGGGGCCTCGCCGTCGAGGATCCGCAGCGCCAGCCGACCGGGGCGACGCTCGGTCTCGGCCGCGAACGCGACCCGTCGAGTCGACGAGGTGAGCTCGGGTTCAGACACGCGGGGAGGTTAGCTGATCTGCCATCTCGTCCGCACCGCTAAACTCTCACGACTCCGCGTACGGACGCGGGAGTGCTGGCCTGGAGACGAGTCCAGGTTGGCTCCTGCATGGGCCGAGAGTAACGCGACCGAGATCCGACGGGCGAGCTTGGCCCGGCGCCCGCTTCGGCTGGAGATCGAGATGTAGACAAATTTGCGTGCT
This sequence comes from Enhygromyxa salina, assembly GCF_002994615.1. Taxonomy (GTDB): domain Bacteria; phylum Myxococcota_A; class Polyangia; order Nannocystales; family Nannocystaceae; genus Plesiocystis; species Plesiocystis salina_A. Next base: position 37,890 of record NZ_PVNK01000169.1, read on the forward strand.
TTACGCGCACTGATAGGCTCAGTGCAATCGAACCAACGATTGGCCTCGGGCATAAATTGCATCGTCCCGGCCGATCGTGGTGATCACGCTGGAGAGAACAACATGCATGCAACCAACGAAAACAAACACCAAGACGTGATTCGAATTGTCGCCAGCTCGACCACGAGCTTCGACGACGCCGTCAAGAGCGGCATTAGCCAGCTCTGCCAGGGGCCCCACCACAAGAACCTCCGCTTCACCAACTACGAGGTCGTCGGATTTCAGGGCACCATCCAGCACGACGTCAACAGCTGCGAGGTCATGCTCTACCAGGTCGTGATGGATGTCGCCGGCGATCACATGATCCCTGCGCCCACCTGAGCGCCCGCGCTTCAAGCACCGACGCGGATGATGCCGAGGAGCTTGCGGTAGGCGTGGCCCCGGCGGCCGATGACGTCGGCGAGGGTGTAGCGGTCGAGCACGGCGAGGAACGCCTCCTGGGCCTCCTGCAGGGGCGGGACCAGGGCGCAGGCGCCGGTCAGGGGGCAGGCCTGATTGCCGTCTTGCATGCACTCGACGAAGGCAAAGTCGGGCTCGGTCGCGGCGATGACCTCGCCGATGCGAATGGCCTCGGGGTCGCGGGCGAGGCGAACGCCGCCACCGCGACCCCGCTTGATCTCGAGGTAGCCAGCCTTGCCAAGCTTGCCGACGACCTTGACGAGGTGGTGAGAGGAGATCGCGTAGGACTCGCTGATCTCTTCGGTGGAGATCAAGCGCTCGCGGTCGCGGACGGCGGCGACATAGATGAGGACCCGGAGGGCGTAGTCGCTGTGCTTGGTCAGGCGCATGCTTGCGAGGGATCGCTGGGCGGAGTCATGACAAAGGCGTCCGCCAGGATCCTACGCGAACCGACGCCGGCGAGGAACAGCTCGAGGCGCAAGGCCTTGACGATCTCGGCGTCACCGCACACAAAGCTCAGCCACGCGGCGGGGGTCTCGCTGGCCTCGATCAGCTGGCTGGCAAAGCTGACCACGTTGGCCTGCTCGAGGCCGGGCTCGGTCGCGGCGCCGTCGAGCACGAGGGCGTGAACGCGCAGCTGAGCGTGGGCTTGGGCGAGGGCCTGGAGCTCGTCTCGCATGTAGAGGCTCGCGGGGCGAGCTCCGGCTTGAATCAGGGTGATCGGCCCGCGGTGACCGCGGGCGAGGGCTTCGCGGACAACGCCCCACAGCGGGGCGAGGCCGGTGCCGACGCCGACGAGCAGCAGGGGCGCGTCGAGTTCGTTGCTCGGGTAGCAGCAGCTGCCGCGTGGGCGCATCAGGGTCAGCTGCGTGCCGGGGCCCACCTCGTCGCACAGCCACCTGCTCATGCGCCCGTCGGGGACGCGACGCACGTGGAATTCGAGCAGGTCCTCGCTCGGCACGCTCGCGAGCGAGTAGCTGCGGGTGAGGCCGTCGGCCCGAGCCAGCGGAAGGTACTGGCCCGGCGCATAGGTGAGCGGGGCTCGCGGGCGCAGGCGCAGGCGGACCACGCTGTCGCTGAGCCAGGTGTGCTCGACGACCTCGGCGGCGGTCGCCGCATCGTCGCCGAGCCGCTCGAGCTCGAGCGAGGTCCGAGGGTGACACTGGCAGGCCAAGAACAGGCCCTGTTCACGCTCGACCTCGCGGAGACCGGCCTGGGCTTGCTCGGGCAGCTCGCCGCTGGTGCAGACCATCGTGCATGATCCGCACACACCGCTGCGACAGGCGTGGGGGACCTCGACGCCGCCGCGCAAGAGCGCGTCCAGCACAGACTCCCCCGGGTTGAGGGGGAGCTCGAGCTCCCCGATCCGCAGTTGGATCGGCTTCGTCATCGGCTCAGCGCGAGAGCACGTCGTCGCGGACACTGTTGGCGACGGCGGCGACCTGCTCGATCAGCTCTTGGGCCACACCGAGGCTGGCGAGGGTCTCTCCGAGGTGCTTGACGACGAGGTCCACGTGGCGGTCGTTGATGCCCCGCTTGACGAGGTCGGCGTGGGCCGTCCGCATGTCCTGGCCGCTGTACTCGTTGGGCCCACCGGTGACCATGGTCAAGAACGCGGCCTGCTTGACCCGCTGCCTGTCCATGTCGGTGTCGGCGAAGAAGGGCGAGAGCTCCTCGTCCCGGAGGACCCGACGGTAGAAGTCATCGACAGCTGCGTCGATCGCAGGCTTGCCACCCAGTTGCTCGTAAACGCTGCTCATGGCGGTTTTCTCCTTTGGTCTCTGAAACCGGCATCCTTCTTACCTATTTTGAGCAGCCGCGCAAGCACAATCGAAGCACAGCGTCGCAGGCGAGCTCGCGTCGAGCTCGGGTTGACGTTACTGGCGCGTGGTGTGCCAGGAACCCGGGATGCACTCACCAGTATTGATGAGCCCGTCGCCGTCGAATTTCCCAGTCTCGGGATCGAACTCTCCGTCGATCCAGAAGGTCAGGATGTTGTGGTCCGCACCAACCCACAGGCGTGGGGCGAGCGTGAGGCCGCCGCCCGGTACAGCGGCGTTTTGGCTTCGCGCCCTCGGCCAAAATTCCGGCGCGAGGCGACACGATGCATTGCACCACGGGCTGCTAGCCGGGGGGCGGCACCGGGGACACGTCGCCCGGGATCGGCAGCTCGACGTCCCCGTAGGCCGTCTTGTCCTGCGCGGCGATCTCCTGGTCGAGATCGATCACGGTGCTCGTGTTGATGTCACCACCACCGTAGGGCGTGCCCTGCAGGCCGTAGACGACATCCGGCGTGTAGAAGTCGAGCGCGTCGCCGGTCATCCACACGTAGCCACCGGGGTCAAAGTCGTGATCGACGCCGCCCGCGGCGCTGTACGGCATCAGCTCGCCAACCACGTAGTTGGTGCCCTGCCAGACCCACTCACCGTCGATGTAGTCGTAGTCGAAGGTGGTCGACTGGTGCGCGCTGGTCTGCATGTCGCCGTACATGGTCCGCTGGGCGATCAGCATCCAACCATCGTGGGCGAAGCTGAGGTCGGAGACCGGCATCGAGGTGCCGGATCCGTTGGGCACGTCGAACTCTTTCTTGGCCGTCGCGGCGTCGGGAATGCCGCTGTTGCCGGTGTAGGCGACCGACCAGACCTCGTTGTTCTTGGCCTGGTTGCCGGCCTGCGAGTGCTCCCACCACACGCTGTAGTACAGGCGCCCGGCGTGGGACTGCACGGCCCAGACCCGCTCGCCAAGGGGCGCGAACTGGCCGTTGGGCTCCCCCGGATCGTTGGCGGGCCCCATGGTCACGTTGCCCGTACCGTGGTGATAGGTGCTGACGATGTCGCCGCTGTAGACGTCGAGCTGGTAGATGCGCCCGTCTTCGTGGTTTGAGACGTAGATGGTCTCGCTCACGCAGTCGTAGTTGAGGTTGCCCATCGCGGGGCCGTTGTTGGGGATCGTGGCGAAGTCGCTGATCTCACCCGTGACCCGATCGATCTTCTTGATCGTCGAGGTGTTGTTGGTCGCGCCAAACACCGTCGACGGGGCGACGTAGATGTTGCCCTCGGAGTCGAGGGTGATCCCGAAGATCCGACCGCCGAGGTTGGCCTCGTTCCACTCGGGCCGGACGTAGAGGGGCGCGAGGTAGTTGACGCTGGGCGGTGGCGGGTCGCCCGAGATGTCGACGATCGTGATCAGGTGGCTGCCAAAGCCGCCGCTTTGGACCCGGTGGGTGACGATCGCGATGGTCTTGTCGAGGAAGTCGGCGTAGGCCGGGTCCTCGAAGGCCGGGAAGCCACCCGCGGCCCCGTAGATCTCGGACTCGCGACACGAGCCAGGTCCGCCCGGGCCACCCCCGCCCTCCCCTGCGTCTCCGATCGGGTTGAGGTCGAACTTGGTGTTGCCGCCATCGGAGTCGGAGTCGTCCCCGTCCCCGTCTCCCGAGTCCCCATCGCCCGGATCGCCGTCGCCATCGCCCGGATCGCCGTCGCCGTCACCCGTGCTGCTGTTGGTGGTGCTGTTCGTGCTGTTGGTGGTGGAGTCGCCGCCCTGGTCGGTCGTACCGTCGCCCTCGAGGCCGGTGCTGAACCCCTCATCTTCGGCGGCCCCGGAGCACCCGCTGAGCCACAAGACGGAGGTGAGAGTGAGGGTGAGGCTGGCGGCCGGGGATACGCTGGGCTTGGGTGTGGTCATGACTACAGTTCCAGGAGACTCCCCGCACGCTACTACCTTGGCGCGGCGATCGGGAGGACGTGATACACGGCACCTCCCCGATGGGCACCACCGCCCCCTAACGATGCTTTATGGCCCTGGAAAGGGGTTTGGGCGCGACATTGACGCTCCCCCTCTCGCGGGGAGGCGTGAGATTCGCGGGCCGAGCTGCCCTCAAACGAAGCGCCGCTCCAGCGCTGCGTGTCAGTTGATTCCGCGCAAGATCCCGAGCTGATACTCGCTGCAGGACATCTCGTTCTGGACCCGGAACACGCGGATGTAGACCTTGCTCGGCCAGCTCACGTTGTCCGTGTACATGCTCCCGAGCGCGTGGTCGTCGAAGAACCACCACGACAGAGTCGGCGGCGCGCCGAACCCGTACTGGGTCGCCAGGCTGTCGGCGAAGGCCGCCCCCTGGCACGAGCGGTAGACCTCGAAGCGGTAGTCCTGACCCTCGTTGGTCGCGAAGTCGACCTGGATCACGCCGCTCTCGGGCCGGTCGCCCGCGCCACCGTTGGCGTCGGCGGTGAACCAGTACCAGTCCTCGGCCCCGTTGTTGGGGCCGTTGTCGATCTCCGGGATGACACCGACGGGAAGATCCAAGAACTGGTCACCCTCGTCGAGGTCGCCGAGGAAGCCCGCGGGGTCGTCCGAGCAAGCCGGGAGGCTCTCGGCGAGCGAGGTGGCCTCGCACTCGCAGCCGTTGGGCACGTCGCCATCGAGATCGTAAAACCGGTCCTCGCAGCCGACGATCTCGCAGCCGTCCTGACCGGGAGCGGGCGGGTTGCAGGCCCAGTTGGCCACGTTCGGCGCGTTGACGCCCTGGGGCGGGCACATGTCGTTGGGGCTGGCGTTGTCGATCTCGCCCGCGCAGTTCTCGGACAGGCCGTTACAGATCTCCACGTCATCGTCGACGCCGACGTTGGCGTTGACGTCGTCGCAGTCGGGCCCCGGCATGTCGACGCCGTACTGATCGCAGCCGACCCAGACCATGTCCATGTCCATGTCGACGCAGTTCATGCAACCTTCGTCGCTGAAGGCGTTGTAGTTGTCGTCGTCGCAGTCCTCGCCGGGCTGGTTGTCGTCGTAGCTGTCACAGCCGACCCAGTGTCCGTCCTCGTCGGCGTCCATGCAGTTCGCGCAGCCTTCGACGCTGTGGTTGTAGGGGTCGTTGTCGTCGCAGTCGTCGCCCATCGGACAGTTGGTGCCGTAGCCGTCCATGTCGATGTCGACGCACTCCATCGGGTCGCCGTCGCCGTCTCCGTCGCCGTCGCCGTCGCCGTCCCCGTCCCCGTCTCCGTCTCCATCTCCCGGGTCCCCGTCTCCATCTCCCGGGTCGCCGTCTCCATCTCCCGGGTCGCCGTCTCCATCACCGTCACCGTCACCGTCGCCGTCGCCGCTCATGCTGTTGCCGTCGTCGTTGGTCGACATCGAGTCACCGGTCTCGCCGTCCAAGACGCTGAACGAGGTCGCGCTGACGGCCGAGTCGCCGCACGCGGTGGCGACGAGAGCGAGGGACAGGATGAGGCTATGAGGGAGCGTGCGAGTCGCCATTGGGGTCGGGTTCCAGGTCAACCGATGTGGCGCACACTCTATCAGAGACCGGGCCTGCCCGCGCGCAGCCGCGACGCGACGCTCGCGCAAGGCTCAGGCTAGCCGCGGCTCGTCCTCCTCCCCTCCCCTGCGTGAATTCCAGCCAAGGCAAGCGCGCTCGCTCCCCGGTCCAGATCGGGTCGTCGACATCTGGATCGTCGAGCACCCGCGAGGCGACCCCATCGCAAGGCAGGCCTTGGCCGGGGAGCGACGGCAGCATCGGCAGCGTATCGACCAGCGCGGCACCCTTCATCGTCAGACCAGAGCCCCAGTCCAAGCCCGAGCGAGGGCCTTTCAAACCGGGCGCTCGGAGACTAATGACAGTTCTTGAAGGTGGCCGTGCCCGAGAGCGAGTGCCCCTCGGCCTCGCACGCGAGCGTGGCCTCACCCATCACGTTGGTGACGTCGTTGACCGACGAGGTCTGGCGCTCGACGCTCATGGTCCCGCACACGCCGAGATCGATGACCTGCTGACCGGCGATCAGGATCGCGTTGGGCTGGTTGGTCGGGGTCTGAACCAGGCGCACGGTCCGACCGCTCTCGTCGATCAGGTCGACGCCCTGAAAGCCGTTGACCTGGCCCGCCCGACACGAGGTCGGCGTGAAGCTCTCGCCGTCGACCTTCAGCGCCCCGCCGAGTTCGGCTACGCATGCGGTCGTAGACAGCAACAGTGCGGCGAGGAGACCCAGCCCAAGGGGATGGTGGCGCGTCATGGGCCGATTATACACCGCCACAGGTAGCGCGATAGATGGCTCGAGGGTGATCGCCTCGCGCACGGGACCCGGCCCCCCTCAACCAGACGCTGCTCTTCACGACTGGCTGTGTCGCCGCATCGCTGCAGCCTGGCCGCGGAGCTCAGCCAAGGTGGATCTGGCCGGCCTCGACCTTGGCGAGCTTTCCACCGTTGATCAGGGCCTTGTCGGCGGCGATGTGGGCGGCCTCCTTGGCCCGATAGTCGATCACGCCCGCCTGGATCTGATCGACCTCGGCGACGCTGCGGAAGCTGGTCTTGCTCGCCAAGGTCAGGCGCTCGGTCAGGGTCTCGATCACCTTGGCGACGAAGCTGAAGTTGGTCACGTGCGCGAGCATCGAGCGCAACACGGCCGTGCACTCGTCGAAGACCACGCGGCCGAGCCGGGCCTGGACCCGGACCTCGTCCCCGCTGATGCCGACCTGCTCGTCGCTGCGCAGCTCGAGGCCTGCGCTCGCGTCGACGCTGAGCTCACCGCCGACCCGCAGCGCGGCGTCGCCCTCGATGCTGAGCGTGGCGGCCCCGGCCTCTGACGCCCGCTCGAGCACGCCGAGCACGTAGCAGCGCGCGCCCTGCTCGACGAACCACACCTCGTCGCCGAGCTCGGGCTCGAGCAGGCAGCTCGCGGCCCGCCGGGCTTCGAAGCGGCGGCCCTCGTCGTCGAGGACGAAGCTCGGGCCGCCCGCGCGGATGATCGCGGTGCCCTGGCGCGCGGGCTCGGGGATGGGGTCGCTGACGATCTCGAGTTCGCGGACGTGCATGGTCAAAATTTCGGCTTCCAGTTCTGCGCCGCCGCGAGCTCGGGATCGGTGCCCAAGGTGACGGCGCGGTTGGGGATCAGGGCGCCGCTGTCGACGACGTTGTGGAGCTTGGCGCGAAACATCTTCGCGGCGGTGAAGTCGGCCTCGCGGATGTCGGCCTCGGAGAAGTCGGCGTAGATCAAGTTGGCGCTGGTGAACGAGGCCTTGGCGCACTTGGCCCGGTGGAGGACGCACTGGTACATCCCGGCCCCGGCGAAGTTGCAGCCCTCGAGCTCGGCGTCGACGAAGATCGACTGGCTGAGCTTGGCCTCGCGCAGATCCACGCCGCGCAGATCGGCCTCGACGAAGAGCGCGTTGGCGGCGTTGGCCCGGGCGAGCACGGCCCCGGCCAGCTTGGCGCCCTTGAAGTTGGAATTGCGCAGATCGGCGCCGCTGAAGTCACAGCCCTCGAGCAGGGCGTCGGTGAACTGGGTGTAAGACAGCGCGGCGCCGACGAAGGACATGCCGCTGAGATTCGACTCGATCAGCATGACGCGGTGAAAGCTCGCGCCCTCGAACAGGGTCTCGCGCACGTCGGACTTGATCAGCGTGACCGAGTCGAGCTTCGAGCCGCGAAAGTCGACGCCGTCGAGCTCGACCTCGAGGTAGATCGTGCGCTCGAGCTTGGCCTGGTTGAACAGGGCGTTGCTGAGCTTGGACTTGCCGAACACGGTCAGTCGCGCGTCGGCGTTGCGAAAGTCGACCCCGCTCACGTCGACCTCGTAGAACTTGGTCTGGGTCAGCTCGGCGCCGCTGAGGTTGGCCCCGCTGAGGTCGCACTTGGCGAGGTTGACGGCGTGGAGGTTGGCGCCCGCGAGCGTGGCGCCGTCGAGGGCGCAGCCGATGAAGCTCGCCTCGCGCAGGTCGGCGCCGTCGAGCTGGGCGCCCGAGAGCTTGGCCTTGTTGAAGACGCCGCCGCACAGCTTCGCGCCGCGCAGATCGAGGCCGCTCAGGTCGTAGCCGTTGACCTCGCGCCCGCGGTGGACGAAGGCGGACAGCTCGTCGGCGTTGCTCGGCACCTCCCACTTGGTGGGGTCGCTCATCTTGCGGGTCATGGGCTCGGCTCGCCTTCGGCGACGTGTCGCGGGTGGATCCGGACCTTGGTCAGCAGCGCCTCACCGAGCTGCACGGTCTCGTCGGACCGGACCCGGGCCATGTCGGCCGCGTGGAGGTTGGCGCCGCGCAGGTCGGCGCCGTAGATCGCCGCGCGGGCGAAGCTCGCGGCCATGAAATTGCCCGACATCATCTCGGCGTTGCGCAGGTCCGCGGCCCCAAAGTTGGTCTCGCGGGCGACGACTTGATAGAGCTTGGCGTCGGCGAGGTCGGCCTCGCTGAGGTCGGCGCGATCGAGGGTCGCCTTGCGAAAGTCGGCGCCGCGCAGCGACATGCCGCGCAAGTTGGCCGCGACCAGCGAGGCCTCGGTGAACACCGCCTTGTCGAGCTTGGTGGCCTCGACGAAGCGAGCGTTGTCGAGCCGGGCGCCGCGAAACCCGACCTCGCGCAGATCCGAACTGAGGAAGGTTGCCGCGACCAGCGAGGCGCCCTCGAAGCTCGACCCGCGCAGGTCGTTCTCGAGCACGACGCACTTGTCGAGCACCGCGCCGCCGAAGTCCGTGGCCGTGAAGGTCGTCTTGGCCAGGACCGCGGTCTCGGCCTTCATGCCGCGGGCGTTGACCTGCTCGAAGCGGGCGCCGTTGAAGGTCACGCCCGCGAGCGAGGCCCGCTCGAAGCTCGCGCCCGAGACCGCGGCCTCGAACAGGATCGACCTGCTCAGATCCGCGTCGGCGAAGCTGGCCCCCTCGATCTTGCTTCGCCCGAGGTTGACGTTGACCAGCGAGGCGCCGTCGAGGCGGGTCCCCAGCAGCGAGGCGTGGGCGAGCACGGCCTTGTCGAGCTTGGCCTTGCTCAGGTTCGTGTGTTCGAGCCTGGCGCTCTCGAGGTAGGCCCCGCTGAGGTCCGCGCCCGAGAGATCCATGCCGCTGAGGTCGGCGCCGGTCAGGTTGAGGGTTGCGAAGTCCTCGCCCGCCGCGATCGCCTGGCGGACCCGCTCGCGGGTCGGCTCGACCAGCTCGGCGGGCATCGCCGGGGCCGGGTGCTGGAGGTGGGCCTGGAGGTGGTAGGCCTCGCGTTGCTGACGCTCGGCCTCCCGCCAGCGGGCGAGCAGCTCCTCGTTGACGATCATCTCTTCGAGCTCGTCGTTGATCGTCCCGGCCGCGCGCGACTGCATTGCGAGCTCCTGCAGCATCCCGAGCAAGTAGGCCGCGGTCCAGACCGGCGGACCGACCTTGCCGGGCCCCGCCTGCTCCTCGTGGAGGGTCTCGCTGGTGAAGCCCTCGACCTTGGCCTCGTCGATGATCTTGTCGATGTCGGCCTGGGCCTTGGCGGCCTTGGCCTCGAGATCTTCTTTGAGCTTGGCCGCGTCTTCCTGGGCCTTGGCCATCATCGCGGCGGCGTCTTGGATCTTGGGCGGATCCGGGAAAGGCGGGACCGCGAGGGGCCCGTGAATGTCGGGGTCGAGCCCGTGTCCGGCGACGATCGCCCGGGCCTCTTCGGTCGCCTCGACCCGCCGACGGTGGAGGTTGTGGGCGGCGAAGTTCTCGAACTTGGCCAGCTCCTCGTCCTCGTCGAGCGGCGAGGGGACCGGGCCGAGATCCTCGGGCACCAGCTCTTCGTCGCGGAGTGAGGCGATCGGGCCGTGCTCGGGATCGAGGCGCGCGGCCATGCACTGGCGGTAGTGCTCGAGCTCGCGCGGCCGGCCCTGGTGCTCGGCGGCGACGAGCAGGTGGAGGATGTCCTCGCCCTGCTCCTCGGCGATCAGGGTCGAGCCCGACCAGATCAGCACGGCGACCTCGGCGTCGGGGAAGAACCACAGGGTCTGGAGCGCGAGCGGGATCTCGTCGATGCGCTCGGGCGCCTGCTTGAGCTTGGCCTTGACCTCGGGCGCGGGCGGACGCGGCTCGCCGATCTGGTGCGAGCGGCTGACGAAGACCCGGGCCCGAAAGCGCGGGAGCTCGCCCTCGACGACCTTGCTCGGGTGCAGGTTGTCGAAGCGGTAGCGCTCGCCGCCCTCCCAAAAGCCCTCGCGCCGCTGGTCGGGGCTCGCGATGTTGTGGAGCTCCCAGTTGACGTCGGCGGCGAAGCCCGGGAACAGGTTCTCGAGCCAGTGCTGGTCGTAGGTCCCGGCGAGGGCGTTGCGCTGGGGCCAGCTGATGTCGAGGGGGCCGAAGCCGGCCGGGTCCGGGCGGTCGTGGGGCGAGGTGATCGGGTCGCCCGGGGCCTCGATGTTGGGCAGCGGCACGATCGGCACGCCCTCGATCTCGACCTCGGCGGTGCCCTTGCCGTGGGGGTTCTTGGCGTAGCCCTCGCCGCCAAAGGCGTGGGCCCAGTCGATCGGCATCTCGGTGAAGGGCCGCGGCTGCGTCGCGCTGCGCCCGGTCCAGTAGCGGTCGCCGTAGACCGCGAGATCCTTTTGGATCGGCCCGACCCTCGCGCGGACGGCGAACGCGGCCTGGGGCTGGCCGCCGGGCGCGTAGGCGCTGCCGTTGACGAGGAACTCGCCGCGCGACTTTGGGATCATCGCGTCGAGGGCGCCCTCGGCCCCGAGCCGCTCGGCGACGAACTTCCACATCGCGACCTCGTGGAGCATCGCGTCGGTCCGGCCGAGCGGGATGAAGCTGAGCGCCGAGACGCCCATGTAGAAGCGACGCCCGTGCTCGAAGCAGCGGGTCAGGATCGCGAGTTGGCCTGGCTTGAAGACTTTCACAGCAGCGAGGAGAGCCCGAAGCTCCAGATGCCGATCGCGCCCAGCGCGACGGCTTGGCCCTTTGACTCGATCGCCATCGCGTCGTTGCTCATCTCGGCCATGCAGGCCGAGATCGCGATGTTGCAGGCCTCGACCTTGGTCCCGGTCGTCGCAACCGCGAGCCCGACGATGTCCGTCTTGGCCCCGACGAGGGCGAGCTGCCACGAGAAGGCGTCGCCCTGACCGCCGCCGAACTTCCAAAAGTCGACGTCGACGGTCTTGGTTCCGCCGGGGGCGAGGACCGTGAACCCGCCGGTCGCGGTCACGAGCATCGAGCCCGTGGTCGTCATGTTGATGCCGCCGGTCGCCGTGATCGCGAGGTTGCCCGGGGTCGTGGTCGTGATCCCGCCGGTGATCGTCTCGGTCAGCGAGCCGCTGACCGTGTCGGCCACGTCGCCGGTGATCGTCCGGGTCACGCCGCCGCCGACGGTCTCGGTGATGTCGGCCCCGATGTCGCGGGTCTCGGACGCCCCGAAGGTCTCGGTCACGGCGCCGGTCACGGTCCGGGTCTCGGTCCCGTCGACGGTCTCTTCGAAGTCGCCCTTGACGTGGACCGTGCGCTTGCCCCCGACCGTCATCTCTTGGTCGCCGTCGACGGTCTCGCTTTGATTGCCGTGGACGGTCTGGGTCTGGTCGACGTCGACGTTGTTGGTCTGGTTGTTGCCGACGGTGGTGTTGTGATCGTTGAGGACGACCTCGTTGAGGTCCTTCTGGGCGTGGATGTAGATCTCTTCGGATCCGGCGGCGTCCTCGAGCCGGAGCTCGTTGAAGCCGCCGCCGCCCGGCGAGCTCTCCGACTTGATCGTGCTCTTGGTCTTGTCGTCGGGCAGCGGATAGGGCGGCGTGTTGGCGCCGTTGTAGAGGCAGCCGGTCACGACCGGGCGGTCGGGGTCGCCGTCGACGAAGGTCACCGCGACCTCCATGCCGATCCGGGGCAAGAACACGAAGCCCCAGCCGTTGCCCGCCCAGGGCTGGACCACGCGGATGAAGCAGGACGAGGCCTCGTCGGACGCGCCGTCGCGGTCCCAGTGGAACTGGACCTTGATCCGGCCGTGCTCGTCGGTGTGGATCTCCTCGCCGGACGGGCCGACGACCGTCGCGGTCTGCATCGCGGGGATCCGCGGGCGCGGGGTCTTGCGAGCCGGCCGCCACTCGAGGTCGATCGGCACGCACTCGAAGCGGTTGTTGTAGGAGTCCTGGGACTCCGCCTCGCCGCCGGCCGCGGCCGCGTAGTTGCCCGCGCTGTGCTCGACGGCGACCACGAGGTACTGGCCCTCGAGGTAGGTGTGCGGGTGGTCGACGAGCTCGAACTTCATGCCCGGGCTGAGCCCGGTCGCCGTCGACATCCCGACGCAGCGGGTCGCGTCGCGCTGGTGGACCACGCGGCGGAGCCGGACCTGGTCCTCGACCGCGGCGAAGTCGAGGCCCTCGCTTCGGTAGCCGTAGAGGGTGCTGGGCTCCTCGTGCTCGTAGTCCTCGCGCTCGGGCCCGAGCTCGGCGCCGTTGGCGAAGCCGAGATCGCTGACCGTGTCGTCCTCGGCCAGCTGCGCGGGGCCGGGCGAGAGCCAGTCGAACACCGCGGTCCGGGCCACGCTCGGGCGCAGCTTCGACTCGCGGTGAAAGGCGTGGATGTTCTCTTCCGTCCCCGAGCCGTCGCCGCGCAGGACCACGGGCAGCGTGCCGTCGTCGTTGCCGTAGGAGATCAGATCTTCGTAGGCCGCGGGGTCGTCGATCAAGGTCAGGGTCTCGACGTCGTCGGCGTGCTTGAAGCAGTAGACGATGCCGTACTCCTCCATGAGCCGATCGACGAAGTCCAGGTCGGACTCGCGGTACTGGACCGTGTACTCCTGCGGCGAGTAGTCGCCGGTCAAGAAGTCGGTGTTGACGCTGCGCTCGTAGGGCCCGAGGGCCTCGTTGAAGACCTCCGCGAGGATGTCCGGGATCGTCATGTCCTGGAAGATCCGGCTGGTCTTGCGGTGCGCGAGGGCGATCATCGCCGGGACCACGGTCAAGGTGCTGACGACGTGATCGCGCTGGTTGATCCCGTCCTCGACGCGCTCGACGATCCCGCACAGGTCGCGGGTGAGCGAGCCACGCTCGACGGTCACCGTGACCGAGGCGCCGAGCATCGCGATCGGCTCGGCGAGGGAATCTTGGGTGCGGAGCTCGACGCGGAGCTGATAGGGCTCGTTGAAGCGCTCGGACAGCTGGAGGCCAGAGACCTCCCACTGGGTCTCGGAGTCCGAGTCGCAGAAGAAGCGGAGCCGAACGGGTTGATCGTCTGTTTCACTCATGGCGACAAGATCAGGACTTTGACCTGGCTGGGGACGGCGCGCACGCCCGGGCAGTTGGTCGAGTTTTGCAGCGCGACGCTGCTCACGCGAGTCGCTGGCAAGCCACCGACCAGGGTTGTGAACGCCCCGGTCAGGTGCCGCGAGGGCGCCATGACCGTGCCCGCGGCCACGCCGGTCGCGACGCCAGCGTTGTCGCCGTTGGTCATCGGGATCGAGGTGCCCATGTTGTGCGCGGGGGCGCACATGAACAGCACGGTGTAGGCCGCGGGCACGCCCATCGGGCCGGCGGCGATGTTCGGATAGGGGATCGGCACGGGCCCGGCGGGGCTCGGGGTCAGGCAGACATCTGGAAAGCCAGTGTCCATGCCCATCATCTGCGTGTTGGCGAACATTCGGTGGTCGTCCTGGGTCGAGCGCGGCTGAGATGGCCGAGCAGATGCTAGCACCGACCACGGACGAGCGATCACCGCGCAGGTCGGCTCGGGTCTGGTCGGTGGTTTGCCCGCGCGAGTGTACTCGGCCTCGCGTTTTCCTGCAGGCAGGAAGGAGCTCGAAGACGAGCACGACCACGACCACGGGTGAGACCGGCGACGGGGATGGGGCCGGCGATCGGGATGAGGATGGACGCCTGCTGCGGCTGAGCCGCTACCGCACCGCGAGCCGGCGAAGTCGTCGCTTCAACACGGGCAGCACCTCGTCGGCAAACCAAAGGTTGCGGGCGAACCAGCGGCGGTTGCGGGGTGATGGATGGGGCAAGGGCAGAATCGACGTACCGTAGCGCCGCCACTGACGGACCGTCTCGGTCAGGTTCTTGCCCTGGCGCTGTCCAAGGTAGCGAGCCTGAGCGTAGCGGCCGATCAGGAGCGTCAGTTGAACATCGAGGTGGTTGAAGATCTGCTCGTGCCACAGTGGCGCGCACTCGGGGCGAGGTGGGAGGTCGCCGGACTTCCCCGCGCCGGGGTAGCAAAACCCCATGGGGACGATGGCGACAATGTTGGGGTCGTAGAAGGTGGCGTGATCGATGTCCATCCATGCGCGCAGCGTGTCCCCGCTCGGATCGGCCCAGGGGACGCCAGAGGCGTGGACCCGAGCTCCCGGCGCCTGGCCGATGATGGCCACCCGCGCGGTGGTGCCAAAGGAGACGACGGGGCGGGGGTCATGCGGCAACGCGGCGGCGCACGCCGTGCAGGCGCGGATCTCCTCGAGCAGTCGTAGCGCTTGGGCCATGACGTGAGGATAGCTTGAGGATAGCTTGAGGATAGCGTGAGGTCCGCAGCTCGTTGATGGGGCTGTGTCGAGGCCGCTGGGGCTCCGCGCATGGCCTCAGGAGCTCCGAGCTCGGGGCGTCGCCTCTCCATCTGGGATGCAAAAGGCTCTTGGTGAACCCTCGCCACGTCGGTCGGCTGCGCTTCGAAGGTGCTTTTCGTACGGCGATACCCCGAGCTCGGAGCTCCTGTGGCCTTTTATGCGCTCATCTCTCGGCGGTGGGTGACCCCGCTCCGAAGCGCTGGGCGCCGTCTTTGTTCGCATCCTTTTGGCGACAAAGCCCTCGCTTGGCCTCTTCGCCGAGGGCGCGAAGCCAAAACGCCGCTGTACCGGGCGTACTGCAAGTTTTGGCGACAAAGCCCTCGGCGAAGAGGCGGCGCGAGGCATTGCACCCCGGGCTGCTAGCGCTCCTGGTCGCGCTCGTGCACGACCAGGGTCGAACAGCGCGCTCCCCGGACGACGCGCTCGGTCACCGAGCCGAGCAGGAGGCGGCGGAGGCCGGCGCGGCCGTGGGTAGCGATCACGATCAGATCGTGATCGGCAGAGGCGTCCGTGATGAGATCGACGGGGCTCCCGATCTCCACGCGTGACTCGATGCGCTCGGGGGCCAGCCCGAGCGGCTCCACCCACTGACGAAGCTGGTCGCGCAAGTTGGCGACTCGCTCGCTCGGGTCGCTGTCACCTTCTGGGGGGCGAAAGGCCGGATCGACGGGGGGCATGTCGACAGGCTCGAACACGTGGAGCACGGTCAACGAAGCGCCCATGCGCTCCGCGAGGGTCGCGGCCTGCTCGAGCGCCCGCTTGGAGGGCTCCGAGAAGTCGACCG
Organism: Enhygromyxa salina; assembly: GCF_002994615.1. Classification (GTDB taxonomy): domain Bacteria; phylum Myxococcota_A; class Polyangia; order Nannocystales; family Nannocystaceae; genus Plesiocystis; species Plesiocystis salina_A. Next base: position 53,362 of record NZ_PVNK01000169.1, read on the forward strand.
GCACCAGGATTCGTTCGAAGCGCATTGGCCCTGAGCCTCACGTGGCTCCGGCCGTATCTCAATTAGATGACCGTGCAATCTGTGCACGATCGTCCGCGGCGGCGCGGAGACCTCGTCGCTGTCACTCCGCTCGTCGCCGACGCACAGCGCGCTCAGCCGCACCTGAAGATGGCGCGAAATCGCGCAACACACCTGTGCAGGTCACGGACTCCTGCTCCGATCGCGCTCCGCTGTCGTGCGAAGATGTCGACCATGCGCCGCGCTCGTGTCCTTGAACTGACGGTCTCACTCTGCTTGCCGTGGGCGGTGGCCTGCACGCCAGACCCCGCGGGCGACGGTGGCCTCTCGACCTTCTCGACCACCCTGCCCGGTGACGGCGACGGCGACGGCGACGGCGACGGCGAGACCGGCTCGGGCGATGGCGATGGCGATGGCGACGGCGACTCGGGCGGCGTTGACTGCGGCGACGGCGTCGTCCAGGCCGGTGAGGAGTGTGACCTCGGCAACGAGAACTCCGAGTCGGGCCAGTGCACGCCCAACTGCAAGATCGCCGCGTGCGGCGACGGCTTCGTCTACGAGGGCTTCGAGGAGTGCGACGACGGCAACGCGGTCAACACCGACGACTGCGTCGAGGGTTGCAGCCTCGCCGTGTGCGGCGACGGCTTCGTCCACGAGGGCTTCGAGATGTGTGACGACGGCAACGACGACGACGCCGACGGCTGCAACTCGCGCTGCCTGCCCGGCGAGTGCGGCGACGGCATCCTCCAGGACGGCGAGCAGTGTGACGACGGCAACGACGTGACGACCGACAACTGCCCCGCTTGCCAGCTCGCGTTTTGCGGCGACGGCTTCATCCAGGCTGGGGTCGAGATCTGCGACGACGGCAACGATCTCAACACCGACGGGTGCATCTCGCCCACTTGCGTCCCGGCGGCGTGCGGCGACGGCAACCTGTGGGAGGGCATGGAGACCTGCGACGACGGCAACGACGACGACAACGACGCGTGCCCGGCCAGCTGCGAGCCCGCGTTTTGCGGCGACGGCTTCACGTGGTCAGGCAACGAGGAGTGCGACGACGCCAACGACGTCGACGACGACGGCTGCACCAACGACTGCATCTCCAACGGCGCGAGCTGTGCCGACATCCAGACCGACATGAGCGTCTGGGGCCAGAGCTCCAGCGGCGTCGATCTGCGCAGCTACACCAACAGCACGCTCCACTACATCGGCTGCCCGGCCGACGGCTGCCCGCCCGACACCTTCTACTGCGACTACGATCCCAACGCGGGCACCTTGCAGTTCGGCACCAACGCCAGCGCGGCCCTGCGCGCGGCCATCGACCCCGACGACCAAAACGGCGACGACATGCCCGACAGCTACGGCGGCTGCTGCAACGCGCCGCTGGGCCTGTGCAACGCGCCCAACAGCACCAACAACGGCGTCGGCGTCGACATGGTCACCGCGCTGTGCAACGCGCTTGGCTACGCCAGCGGCTCGATCGTGCGCGAGGTCGCCAGCAACAGCTGCCCCGAGATCCACGCGATCTCGCAAGACGGGCAAGAGTGGGGCTCGGACTTCGTCAGCAGCCAGGGCTACGGCGCCGAGTACCTGTGCTCGAACCAGTAGTCACTCGTCGTCGGCGAGATCGCGGGGCGGGGGTCCGGCGCTGAGGCCGAGCCTCAGTCGCTCACCTTCAAGACCAGCTTGCCGAGCTTGTCGCCGGAGAACAGCTTGGCGAAGGCGTCGGTGAACTGCTCGATGCCCTCGACCACCGTCTCGCGGTAGCGGAGCTTGCCCGTGGTCAGCCACCCGCCCATGTCGCGGAAGGCCTCGCCGTAGCGCTCGGCGTAGTCGAACACGATGAAGCCCTCCATCCGCGCGCGACGGACGAGCAGCGTCATGTAGTTCGACGGGCCCTTGACCTCCTCGAGGTTGTTGTACTGCGAGATCGCGCCGCAGATCACGACTCGCGCGCCGGTCGCGAGCCGGGTCAGCGCGGCGTTGAGGATCTCGCCGCCGACGTTGTCGAAGTACACGTTGACGCGGTCGGGGCAGGTCGCCTTGATCCGCGCGGCCACGTCCTCGTTTTTGTAGTCGATCGCGGCGTCGAACCCGAGCTCGTCGACGAGGTGCCGACACTTGTCCGGACCGCCCGCGATCCCGACGGCCCGCGCGCCCTTGATCTTGGCGATCTGCCCGACGATCGATCCGACCGCTCCGGCCGCGCCCGAGACCAGCACGGTGTCGCCCTCGGCGAGCGCGCCGACCTCGAGCAGACCAAAGTAGGCCGTGATCCCCGGCATGCCGAGGACCCCGAGGTAGGCCGAGAGCGGCGCGAGGCTCGGATCGACGGCGTGGAGGCCGTCGCCCGGGACGCAGGCGACCGTCTGGACGCCGAGCAGGCCGTTGACGTGATCGCCGACGGAGAATTTTGGGTGGCGCGAGGCGATGACCTCGCCCACGCCCCCGGCCCGCATGACCTCGCCGATCCCGACCGGCGGCACGTAGGACGGGGCGTCGCGCATCCACCCACGCATCGCGGGGTCGAGCGAGATGTACTTGGTCGCGACGACGACCTCGCCCTCGGCGGGCTCGGGTACTGGCGCCTTCTCGATCGTGAAGTTGTCGTCGGAGGGGAGCCCCTCGGGGCGCTTGCTCAGGATCACTCGGGTGGTCGTTTGCGTCATCTGCTTCGGCGGTCCGGAATGTCTCGCGCTGTCGTCACAGGCGAAGCATACTCTGTGACCGTGACCGCCCCCGCCAGCGATCGACGGAGGAGGGCTGCTAGCAGCCCGGGGTGCAATGCATCGTGTCGCCTCGCGCCGGAATTTTCGCCGAGGGCGCGAAGCCAAAACGCCGATGTACCGGGCGTACTGCAAGTTTTGGCGACAAAGCCCTCGGCGAAAAGGCC
>NZ_PVNK01000170.1 GCF_002994615.1 Enhygromyxa salina
GCCCCGGCCCCGAAGGCAGGCTGAGTGACCATGCGGATCGGCGTCGACCTCGGCGGCACCAAGATCGAAGCGCTCGCGCTCGGCGACGACAACCGCGAGCTCGGACGCCGACGCACGCCCACGCCCCGGACCTACGAGGCCACGATCGCGGCGGTCGTCGACCTCGTCGAGGGCCTCGAGGCCGAGCTCGGCCAGCGCGGAAGCGTCGGCGTCGGTCATCCCGGCTCGCTCTCGCCAACGACCGGGCTGATCCGCAACGCCAACTCGACCGCGCTCAACGACCACGCCCTCGACGTCGACCTCGGGCGCGCGCTCGGGCGCGAGCTGCGTCTGGCCAACGACGCCAATTGCTTTGCGATGTCCGAGGCCAGCGACGGCGCCGCGGCCGGACTCCCGAGCGTGTTCGGGGTCATCATCGGGACTGGCGTCGGCGGCGGGCTGGTCATCGATGGTCGCCTCCTGGTCGGCGCCAACGCGGTCTCCGGGGAGTGGGGCCACAGCCCGCTCCCGCGCCCGCGCGACGACGAGCGCCCGGGTCCGCGCTGCCACTGTGGCCGGCGCGGCTGCGTGGAGTCTTTCTTGTCGGGCCAGGGCCTGGTCGAAGATCACGTCTGGGCCCACGGTGGCCAGCAGATGCCCGACGCCCGCGCGATCGTCGAGGCGGCCGCGGCTGGGGATCCCGCGTGCGCGGCCACCATCGAGCGCTACGCCGAGCGGCTCGCCCGCGCGCTCGCTGTCGTCATCAACCTGGTCGACCCCCACGCGATCGTGCTCGGCGGCGGGCTGTCGAACTGCGCTGCGCTCTACGAGCGCGTGCCCGAGCTGTGGACCGAGCATGTGTTCTCGGACCGCGTCGTCACGAAACTGCTGCGGCCGAAGTTCGGCGACAGCAGCGGCGTCCGCGGAGCCGCGTGGCTGTGGCGGCCTTAGCCCCCCGCAGCCACTCGAGACTCTGCCACGCACGGCCGCAAGCGGCCGGTCGCTCGCTCGCTGCGCTCCCTCGCTCGGTGGGCTGGTATGAGCTTCGCCATCGCCTGCGTGGCTGTGGCTGCCTTAGCCCCCCGCAGCCACTCGAGACTCTGCCACGCACTGCCGCTCCGCGGCAGGTCGGTCGCTCGCTGCGCTCCCTCGCTCGGTGGGCTGGTATGAGCTTCGCCACGGCCTGCGTGCCCCCCCGAAAGGGGGGCTGTTTTTGCCCTCCGCAGCCACTCAAGACTCTGCTGTTTTTGGCCCTCTACCGGCCCTTTCGCACTTGCCAGTTTGATCGTGGGACCGGCTACGGTCCTGTGATCAAGGCAGCCTCGAGCTCTTCGTCGTCTTCGGCGAGCTCGACGAAGAGCGTGGGGACGTCGAGGGACTTGCCCTTGCCGGGGATCACCCAGCGCTTGCGCGACTGGTAACGCACGATCTTGTTGGGGTCGCCCTCGAGCAGGATGCACTGGTCGAAGCCGAGGTCGGGCTTGCAAGCCTTGGTCTGGATCTCGTAGTCGCGCTCGGTCTGGAGGATCCGGATGACGCCGCGATCTTTGGCCTTGGTCGTCCACAAGAAGCTGTCGTGGGCGCCGCGGTAGAGCGAGCCGTGATAGAAGCTGCCGACGTTGCGCTTGCCGACCTCGGTGATCACGAAGGCGTCGACGTGGCTGCGCGGGCTGGTCGGCATCTCCGCAACCCACAGGCGGTCGGCGACGTCGGCCGGGGGCCCCTTGCTGCACGCGCCGAGCGAGAGCACGGTCAGCCCGGTCAAAGCAGTGACAACGAAGACAGACGGACGAACACGGGCGCGCTGACGATCCACGGCTCCCAGCCTGACAAGCCAGCGTTCGAGGGGCAAGCGCAAACGCGGTTGCAACCCTTCCTCGCCCGGATACCATGCCGTCATGGACACGCCCGGCCGCCCCTCTCCCCGCGCCCTCAGCCCCCTGCGCGGCCTCGCCGTGCTCAGCCTGCTGAGCTTGCCCGCGTGCGGGGACGGCGGCGCACATGATGAAGCCCACGGCAGCGGGATCGAAGTCTACGCCGGCCGGGTCCCGCCCGCGCCCCCAAAAGAAGCGGAGCTCGACCCGGCGGCGCTGCGCGAGCAGGCCAAGAAGGTGTTCGGGGTGGTGCCCGAGGAGTTCCCCAACGCCAACAACCCCCTGACCGAGGCCAAGATCGACCTCGGCCGGATGCTCTACTACGACGACCGCCTGTCGCTCAGCGGCGACATCTCGTGCAACAGCTGCCACGACCTCGCGAGCTTCGGCGTCGACGGGCTGCCGACCTCGCCCGGGCACAAGGCCGAGTTCGGCGAGCGCAATTCTCCGACCGTCTACAACGCGGGCGGTCACCTCGCGCAGTTCTGGGACGGCCGCGCGGCCGACCTCGAGGAACAGGCCAAGGGCCCGGTGCTCAACCCAGTCGAGATGGGGATGCCCGACGAGGCCAGCGTGGTCGCGATCCTCGCCAACATCCCAGGTTACGTCGAAGCCTTCGCTACCGCGTTCCCCGAGGCCGAGGAGCCGGTGAGCTTCGACAACATGGCCAACGCGATCGGGGCCTTCGAGCGCAAACTGACCACGCCCGCGCCGATCGACGCGTGGCTCGGCGGCGACGACGCGGCGCTCTCGGCCGAGGCCCTCGCCGGCCTGAAGCTGTTCCTCGATAGCGACTGCCAGAGCTGCCACAACGGCTTCAACTTCGGCGGCGTGTCCTACCAGAAGCTCGGGACCGAGAAGCCCTGGCCGCGGCTCGCGGACAACGGTCGGTTCGAGGTCACCAAGGACGAGCGCGACCGCTTCGTGTTCAAGGTCCCGACCCTGCGCAACGTGGCCAAGACCGCGCCCTACCTCCACGACGGCACGATCGCCACGCTGCCCGACATGGTCGCGAAGATGGTCGAGCACCAGACCAAGCGCGCCGGGCCGTACACGCCCGAGGAGATGGCGAACATGCTGGCCTTCCTCGACGCGCTGACCGGCGAGATCCCGAGCGACTACATCGCAATGCCCGAGCTGCCCAAGGCTGCCGAGCCGAGCGCTGCCGAGCCGAGCGCTGCCGAGCCGAGCGCGCCCGAGCCGAGCGCGCCCGACGTCCCCGCCGAGTAGAGGCCGAGCAGGTCTACGCGCCGGCGTCTGGCTGCCAGTCGCTCGGCGCAGGCGGCAGCGAGGTGTTCGGCGTCTTGCCGTCCATGCGGTGGGCGACGAACTCGCCCACGGTCGCGTGGCGCAGGTAGGGGTTGTCGCGCAGCTGCGCGTCGAGGGTCGCGCTCGGGGTCGGGCCGTAGTCGTGACCCGGGTACATGGTCGTCTCGGCCGGGAGCTTGTCGATCAGCGCTTTGAGCGTGGCGAACATGGTCTCGGGGTCGCCGCCGACGAAGTCACAGCGACCGCAGCCGTTGACGAAGAGGGTGTCCCCGGTGACGACGCCGTCGCGGAGCCGATAGCTGCACGAGCCCGGCGTGTGCCCGGGCGTGTGCATCATCGTGAGCTCGAGGTGCTCGCCGATCCGGACCTGGTCGCCGGGCTTGGACACGCGCAGGTTCTCGCAGGCGAAGCCCGAGAACGCGACCTCGGGCTCGAGCATGTGGACCGGCACGTCGTGGGTCTCGAGCAGCGCCTCGACGGCGTTGACGTGGTCGAAGTGGCTGTGGGTGCACAAGATCGCCGCGAGCTCGACGTCGAGGCGCTCGAGCTCGGCGCGGATCGTCGGCGCGTGCCAGGCCGGATCCACGACCGCGACCTTGCGGCTCGGGCGATCGCCGATGAAGTAGATGAAATTATCCCACGGCCCGAGCAGGACGCGGTGGACGAAGATGCCTTCGGACATGTGGGGTCTCCAATTCAGAAGGTGATGACCGAGCGGATCGACGCGCCCTCGTGCATCAGATCGAAGGCCTCGTTGATGCGCTCGAGCCCCATCGTGTGGGTGATCATCGGGTCGATCTCGATCTTCTTGTCCATGTACCAGTCGACGATCTTCGGCACGTCGCTGCGACCCTTGGCCCCGCCGAAGGCCGTGCCCTTCCAGGTGCGCCCGGTGACGAGCTGGAAGGGGCGGGTCGAGATCTCTTCGCCGGATCCGGCGACGCCGATGATCACCGAGGTGCCCCAGCCCTTGTGGCAGCACTCCAGGGCCTGGCGCATGACCGAGACCTTGCCGACACACTCGAACGAGAAGTCCGCGCCGCCCCCGGTCAGGTCGACGAGGTAGGGGACCAGGTCGCCCTCGACCTCGGTCGAGTTGACGAAGTGGGTCAGCCCGAAGCGCTCGGCGATCGGCTTGCGTGCGCTGTTGATGTCGACCCCGACGATCATGTTGGCCCCGGACAGGCGGGCTCCCTGGATCACGTTGAGCCCGATCCCGCCGAGCCCGAAGACCACGACGTTGTCGCCCGGCCGGACCTTGGCGGTGTTGATGACCGCGCCGATCCCGGTCGTGACGCCGCAGCCGATGTAGCAGATCTTGTCGAAGGGGGCGTCCTTGCGGACCTTGGCCACGGCGATCTCCGGGACCACGGTGTGGTTGGCGAAGGTCGAGGTGCCCATGTAGTGGTAGAGCTCCTGGCCGCCCACGCTGAAGCGCTTGGTCCCGTCGGGCATCAGGCCCGCGCCCTGGGTCGCGCGGATCGCCTGGCAGAGGTTGGTCTTGCCCGAGGTGCAGTAGCTACACTGACGACACTCGGGCACATACAGCGGGATCACGTGGTCGCCGACCTCGAGCGAGCGCACGCCCTCGCCGACCTCCACGACCACGCCCGCGCCCTCGTGACCGAGCACCGCTGGAAACAGGCCCTCGGGGTCGGCCCCGGACAGGGTGTAGGCGTCGGTGTGGCAGACCCCCGTGGCCTTGATCTCGATCAGGACCTCCCCGGCGCGAGGTCCTCCGAGCTCGACCTCTTCGATCGTGAGCGGCTTGTTGGCGGCGTGAGCGACGGCGGCGCGGGTCTTCATGCTCCGCATCGTACCGCCGGGCCTGGCCCGGCCCAATCAGGCCCGAGTCAGCCGAACAGGGCTTCGATCTCGGCCTCGACGGCGTCTTCGGCGTCGCCCTTGGCGAGGGCGAGCTCCTGCACGAGCAGGGCCCGCGCCGTCTCGAGCATGTTGCGCTCGCCGTAGGACAGATCCTTGTCGCTGCGGAGCAGGCACAGGTCACGCATGACCGTCGCGATCTCCGTGAGCGAGCCCGTGCGGACCTTTTCCATGTATTCGCGGTAACGGCGGTTCCACGTCGCGGTCGAGATTTTCTCACCGCGCTTGCGCAGGACCTCGAAGACCTCGTCGACCTCGGGCTTGCCGATGAGATTGCGCAGCCCGACCGAGTCGGCGTTGCTCATCGGGACCATCAAGGTCATGTCCTTCCCGAGCACGCGCAGAACGTAGAAACGCTGCTCGGTACCCGAGATCTCTCGGTTCTCGATTCCGGTAATCTCGGCTACACCGTAGCCGGGGTAGACGGCCTTATCGCCAACGTGGAACTCGGCCATTATCGGTCGTCCTCGGCCGCGAACGCACTGCGGCGGGCTGTAACCCGTACCACGCGAGGCGTAAAAAGTCAAAGATCTCGCCCGCGGCCGGCCCGGAGGCTCCAACCGCGCACCAGGTGTGGCCCGCGGCCGGGTCGGGGGCGGGCTTGCCCCCACGGGCCGGTTCTCTATCATGCCTCGCCATGGCCCCCAGGACCCTCGGCGCGGTCGCGCTCTCGCTCTCGTTCCTCGCCGCCTGCACGCCGAGCCCGGATCGGCTGCCGACCCCCGCGAAGAACTTCTACTACGTGATCGAGGACGACGCCCAGCAGCTCGAGTACCTCAAGCTCAAGGAGTCCGAGCGCCAGGGCTTCCTCGAGCGGATCGGGCTCTGGCAGCAGTGGCTGGAGCTGCCCAGCGTCGAGCGCGACGCCGTCGAGACCGGCGAGGTCCAGGTCGGGTTCAAGGAGTTCGCCGCCCACATGGCCTGGGGCCTCCCCGCGACCGTCCGCGACGTCGAAGTCCGCGGCCGCGTCGTTCACTACGAGACCTTCATCCGGTGCACGAGCGGGCCCAAGATCGGCGAGTACGTCCGCGTCAACATCGACTGCGACGGCACCTCCAGCGAGGTCGAGATCGCCGTGGAAAACGGCGCCGTAACCGAGCTCAAATATCTCGACTGACCCGGCAAGCCCCCAAGCCCCGCGCAACTCCCCGCCGAGCTCACACCAATTGAGCTCCCACCAAGTGATCGGCGGAGCTCACACCAATTGAGCTCACACCAAGTGATCGGCGGAGCCACCAAGCCCCCCTCTGGGGGGCCACGGAGACCCGTGCCAAGCTCATACCCAGCCCACCGAGCGAACGAGCGCAGCGAGTGAGCGACCGGCCGCGCAGCGGCCGTGCGTGGCAAAGTGCAGGAAGCCCGCGGGGGGCCTAATCAGCCTGCATGATCACGCGCTCCCACGTGTTGTTGCCGTTGAGGGTCGTCGTGCCGCAGCGGTAGCCGCTCGTGATCGAGTTGTTGTTGGTGTGCCAGCACATCCGCAGCGTGGGGTTGACGTTGGAGGTGTCGCAGGAGTTGCGTGACACCCCGGTCCCGAGATCCGCGAAGCCCATCGAGTAGGACTCGTCGAAGTACCACGACACCCCGTTGGCATCGTGGGTGACGTTGCCGTTGCCGGTGTCGAACAACACATCCTCGCGGTCGCCCATCGCGAGCACCGTGAAGTTCTCCGAGCCGACCGGCCGACAGCCGATCAGCAGCTTGCTCCCGGTGCACTCCTGCCCGAGGATCGTCGTGGTCAAGTTGGGGTAGCTGGTCCCAAACAGCCCGCTCCAGCACTCCTCCCAGCCGCCGAGATCGGACTCGGGCACATCTGTCTGAGGTCCCTCGACGAAGTAGAGCAGCGAGATGCAGTTGTTGGTGCAAAAGTCGTCGTTGACGTTGTTGCCGTCGTCGCACTCCTCGACGCCGACCTGCTTGACGCCGTCGCCGCAGACCGCCTCGGTGCACGCGAGGGTGCACGCGTCGCCGTCGACGTCGTTGCCGTCGTCGCACTCCTCCATGCCCTCGTAGAGGATCCCGTCGCCGCACACGTTGGGCTCGCACAGGGGGTGGGTGCAGGCGTCGTTGCTCTCCATGTTGCCGTCGTCGCAGGCCTCGACCCCAGCTTGGATGTAGCCGTCACCGCAAAACGCGAGCTGACAGGCCGGGCAGTCGTCGCTGGTGTCGCTGTTGCCGTCGTCGCACTGCTCGCCCTCTTGAAGGATGCCGTCGCCGCAGGTTCCGGGCAGACACATGGAGTTGCAGCCGTCGGCGTCGTTGTCGTTGCCGTCGTCGCACATCTCGACGCCCTCGTGGACGAAGCCGTCGCCGCAGCTGGCCGCGACGCAGCCCTCGACGCAGTCGTCGGTGTTGACCGGGTTGCCGTCGTCGCAGTCCTCGAAGCCCTCGAAGACGAAGCCGTCGCCACAGCTGGCGATGAAGCAGTTGGGGGTACACTGGCCGGACTCGGAGTTTTCGGGGCCGAGGTCACACTCCTCGCCGGCCTGGACGACGCCGTCGCCACAGCTGGGGTTGGGATCGCCGTCGCCGTCGCCGGGGTCGCCGTCGCCGTCGCCGCTCGCGGTCCCCGTCTCGTCGCCGTCGCCGTCACCGTCGCCGCCACCGAAGGTGGTCATCGTCGCGCTGGTCGTGAACGGCGAGTCTTCCACCCCGCCAGCGCAGCCGATCCAAACCGGCGCGATCGCCAACACGACCAAGGAGGGCGACCCGAACTTCATGCCAAGCTTCGTCATGGCTGGATGATGGACGATGCCGGCGCGTCTCGTCCAGCGCTCGAGCAACCAAAGCGCGTCGCGGCCCGACACGCGGGCCTGCGATCTACCCGCACCTCTCGTCGGGTCTCGGCTCAGGCTCAGGCCCAGGCCCAGCTCAGGATCAGCTCAGGGCAACATGCACTCGTTGGTGCACAGGTCGTCGTCGATATCGTTGCCGTCGTCGCACTGCTCGACCCCGACGTTGATGAACCCGTCACCGCAGACGTTGGGGATGCACTGCGGGTACACGCAGGCGTCGTTGCTCTCCATGTTGCCGTCGTCGCACTGCTCGACGCCGCCGTGGATGTGGCCGTCGCCGCAATAGGCGAGCTGACAAGCCGGGCAGTCGTCGCCGGTCAGCATGTTGCCGTCGTCGCACTGCTCGCCCTCCTGGACGATGCCGTCACCGCAGGTCGCGGGCACGCACGCGGTCGTGCAGCCGTCATCCTCGATGTCGTTGCCGTCGTCGCAGTCCTCCACGCCCTCCTGGACGAAGCCGTCGCCGCACTCCGCGAGCTTGCAATTCTCAACGCAACCATCGCCGTTGTTCGTGTTGCCGTCGTCGCACTCCTCGAGCTCGGTCCACAGGTAGCCGTCGCCGCACGCGGCGATCGTGCACTCCGGCGTGCATTGACCCGACTCGGAATTCTCTGGCCCGAAGTCACACTGTTCGCCTGGATCGACCACGCCATTGCCACAGTCCGCGCTGGCGTCGTCGCTGGTGTCGTCCTCGTCACCGTCTCCGTCACCGGTGTCGAGGGTCGCCGCGGTCATCATGGTCGTGCTGAGCGTGAGCCCGGCGTCCATCATCTCATCCTCGGGAGCGCACCCGAGCAAGGTGGCCGAGACAGCCAGAATCGTGAGCGGCGCGAGTCCAAGCTTGTTCATGCCCGGAATCATGACGAACCCAAACCCGGACGTCCAGCGCCAACCTGGGCAAAAACGCGCACTACGGCCGCGGCATGGGGCCGCTACATGACGCGTATCAGACGTCGAGGTTTCGGGTGTTGAGCGCGTTCTCGGTGATGAATTCCCGGCGTGGTGCCACGTCGTCACCCATCAGTACCGTGAACACATCGTCGGCGAGGTCCGGGTCGGCGACCTTGATCTGGAGCAGCCCGCGACGCTCGGGATCCATGGTCGTCTCCCACAGCTGATCGGGGTTCATCTCACCGAGACCCTTGTAGCGCTGAATCTGGAGCCCGCTGCGGCCGACCTCGCCGACGTGGTCGACGACCTCGAGCAGGCGCGCGGGCTCGGCGATCAGCTCGCCCTTGCGGCGCAGCTCGAGCTTCCCGGTGTCGCGCGCGGCGAGCTCCTCGCGGATCCGGGTGAGCTCGCGCAGCTCCGAGGCCCGGAGCAGCGCGAGGCCGAGGTCCTCGTGCACGGTCACGCCGTCGGTCAAAATCTCGAGCCGGATGACGGCGCGCTCTTGCTGGCCGTCTTCGGTCGTGACCGCGACCCGGGCGACGCCGCTCTCGATCTTGGTCAGGGGCATACGCGGCAGCGCCCGCGCGACGATCGCCGCGCCGAGCTCGGCCAGCGCGGCTTCGTCGCCGTCGACGAGAGCGGCCTCGACCTTGTCGCGCCCACGCTGCTCGAGCTCCTCGAGCAGGGCCTCGATGATCGGCCGTCGGTGCTCGCGCTCGAGCTGCTCGAGCGAGTTGCCGTAGCGAACCCCGGCGTGGGCGATCTCGGACAGGACCTTGGGCGCGACGCTGACCCCACCGATCTGGAGCTCGACGTCCTCGACGGCGCTGTCGATGATGAAGTCGTCGAGCGCGGCGTCGTTCTTGAGGTAGTGCTCGCGCTTGCCCGACTTGACCTTGTACAGGGGCGGCTGCGCGACGTAGAGGTAGCCGCGATCGATGATGTCGACGAAGTGGCGGAAGAACAGGGTCAGCAGCAGCGTGCGGATGTGTGATCCGTCGACGTCTGCATCGGTCATGATGATGATCTTGTGATAGCGGAGCTTGTCGACGTCGTAGGTGTCTTCGCCGATGCCGGTCCCGAGCGCGGTGATCAACGTGATGATCTCCTGGCTCGACAGCATCTTGTCGATCCGGGCCTTCTCGACGTTGAGGATCTTGCCGCGCAGGGGCAGGATCGCCTGGGTTCGACGATCTCGGCCTTGCTTGGCCGAGCCACCTGCGCTGTCACCCTCGACGATGAACAGCTCGGCCTCCTCGGGGTTCTTGGCCTGACAGTCGGCGAGCTTGCCGGGCAAGCTCAGGCCGTCGAGGATGCCCTTGCGGGTGATCGTCTCGCGGGCCTTGCGGGCCGCGGCCCGGGCCCGAGCGGCCAGCAGGGCCTTGTCGACGATCAGCTTGGCGTCCTTGGGGTTCTCTTCGAAGTGGCGGCTGAGGCCCTCGGACACCGCGGTCTGGACCAAGGCGGTGACCTCGCTCGAGACCAGCTTCTCCTTGGTCTGGCTGTTGAACTTGGGATCCGGGTGCTTGACGGCGATGACGGCGACGAGGCCCTCGCGCACGTCCTCACCGGCGAGGGTGCCCTTGACCGCGGACTTGTGACCCTTGAGCAGGTTGTTGTCGGTGGCGTAGCTGTTGACGGCCCGGGTCAGGGCCGTGCGCAGGCCGGTGAGGTGGGTGCCGCCGTCGCGGTTGGCGATGTTGTTGGTGTAGCAGTGGATGTGCTCGTGGTAGGCGTCGGTCCACTGCAGCGCGACCTGGACCCCGAGCTCGTGGTCATGGCCCTCGAACTCGAACGGGACCTCGGCGCGGAGCTCGATCAGCGTGCCGATCTTGGTCCGCTTGGCGGTCAGCAGTCCGACGAAGCTCGCGACCCCGCCCTCGCCGGTGAAGACCTGCTCGCGCTTGGCCGCAGCCGGAGCCGCGCCCGCGGCCGCGCCCGGAGCCGCGCCCAGGCGAAGGTCCGTGAGGGTGATCGTGACGCCCTCGGTCAAGTAGCTGAGCTCGCGAAAGCGCGAGCCGAGGGTCTCGAAGTCGACCTTGGTCGTCCCGTAGATCAGCGGATCCGCGTGGAAGGTGACCTTGGTCCCGCGCTTGTCGCTGGCTCCGGCCACGCGCAGATCCTCGGTGACCTCGCCGCGCTCGAAGCGAGCCGTGAACGCCTGACCCTCGCGCCAGATCTCGAGCACGAGCCAGTCCGAGAGGGCGTTGACCACGGTCACGCCGACGCCGTGGAGCCCACCGGAGACCTTGTAGGCCTGGTTGTCGAACTTGCCGCCGACGTGGAGCTTGGTGAAGATCGCGACGGGCGCGGCGACCTGCTTGCCCTCGACCTCCATCGTCCCGGTTGGGATGCCGCGTCCGTCGTCCTCGACGCTGATCGAGTCGTCGGGGTGGAGGACCACGTGGATGTGCTTGCAGTGGCCGGCGAGCGCCTCGTCGATCGAGTTGTCGAGGACCTCGAAGACCATCTTGTGCAGACCGGTGACGTCGGTGTCACCGATGTACATGCCCGGCCGCTTGCGGACCGCCTCGAGCCCCTCGAGGTGAGAGATCGAGGTCTCGTCGTAGCTTGCGTCAACCCCGGGAGCTGGGGTCGAGATTACGCTGGCACCGTCTTTTTCCGTGGCGTCCATGAACGTCCTTCGTTGGGCTTCGAGCGCCCACAAAATTGTCGGCGGGAGCCGGGCTAGAGCCCGAATCGAGCTCCTGATCGAAAGCCTGATCGACCCTGCCCTCGCGGCCTGACTTCAGCCCTTGCTGGTGACCGCTCTGGGGGCTCTCGCACGGGCCGAAACATAGCACCGAAGGGGATCGCTGACCAGGTCGAGATCGCGGTAATATCGCCACCTGAGCGGACGAAATCGGCTGTTTTGAGCGCCGGGCCACCGGCCCGGATCGAGGCCCGGATCGAGGCCCCAATCCGGGCCCCCAATCAGGCCCCGGCGCGGGCCCCTCGGGCGTCCACGATGACCCCGTCGGCCAGCTCGATGTCGCGGCGATCGACCCCCGCGCCGAGCTCGATGTAGGTCGCCGCGGTCGTGGTCAGGACGCACTGCCCGACCTCGGCCTCGAGGGCCTCGAACAGGCGGGCGCTGCGGCTCGGATCGAGCTCGCTGGACACGTCGTCGAGGAGCAACAGGGGCGCCCGCCCGCTGCGCTCGCGCGCGGCCCGGAGCTCGGCGATCTTGAAGGCCAGGACCAGCGCCCGGGCCTGGCCCTGGGACGCGAAGTCGCCGGCCGGGCTGCCGTCGAGGGTGACCTCGAGGTCGTCGAGGTGGGGGCCGACGGTCGTGCGTCGGGCGGCCTCGTCTCGGCGCCTGTGCTCGCGCAGCGCGGCGAGCAAGTCGGCGGTGGTGAGGGCCGTCCCCTCACCGCGGGCGCGGTAGCGAAGCCCGCTCTCGAAGCTCCCGCTGGCGAGGGCCTCGCTGGCGTGGATCTGGGTGAAGGCGGCGGCGAAGGGCTCGCCGAGGAGCTCGACGAGCTCGACGCGGCGCGTGCGGATCCGCGCCCCGACCTCGGCGAGGCCCTGATCGTAGGTGTCGAGCAGGCGCGCGCGCTCGCCCGCGGGCATGTCGTGGGGCTCGGCCTTGAGCACGCGATTGCGCGAGCGCAGCAGCTTGTCGTAGGCCTGGACGTCGGCGATGTGGGCGCGCTCGCGGGCGAAGAGCACCCGGTCGAGGAACTGGCGGCGATTGCTCGGCGAGCCACGCAGGACGCCGAGATCCTCGGGCGTGAACAGCACCGCCTGAACGCGGCCGTAAAAGTCGACGGCGCTGCGCATGAGCTTGTCGTCGACCCGCGCGCTGCGCCGCGTCGAGCGGGCGCTGCGGTCGATCCGAACCTCGAGCCGCGTGCTCAGCCCGAGCTCGAAGTCGAAGGCCTCGACCTCGACCCGGGCGTGGTCGCAGCTCCGGCGGAGCATGGCCTTGAGGTCCGAGGTCCGAAACGAGCGCAGCGTCGAGACCAGGTACAGGGCCTCGAGCACGTTGGTCTTGCCGGCCCCGTTGTGGCCCCACAGGACCGTGAAGCGGGGCCCAAACTCGACGACCTGGCCGGCGGCGCCCGGACCAGCGGCGGCGCCCGACGAGCTGAAATTGCGAAAGTCCGCGAGGGTCAGCTGCCGCAGCTGCACGGGAACTCAGACGCTTCCATGGCCGAGAGCTGAGCCCCCCTGTGGGGGACCACCCGCGCCAGCGCGAAGCTCATGCCAGCCCACCGGAGGAGGGACGAGGGACCGGACGCTCCGCGGCCGTGCGAGGCAGCGTGCACGATGCCTGCGAGGGGCCATGGCTAGATCCGCATCGGCATGACGACGGCGAGGAAGTCGGGGGCCTCGGCCTCGGGCTTGGACTCGTCGGCGGCTGGACGGAGCACGCAAGGATCGAGCTCGCCCTGAAAGTCGAGGTAGATGCGCTCGGAGTCGACGGCTCCGAGCGCGTCGATCAGGTAGTTCGCGTTGAAGCCGGCGGTCAGCGAGCTGCCCTCGTAGTCGACGGGCAGGTCGAGGTTGATCGCCCCGAGCTCGGGGTTGTCGGCGTGGAGCTGGAGGTTGCCCTTGTCGAGCTGGAGCTTGACCGTGGCGGTCTTCTCCGGCGCGATCACGGCGGCCTGACGCAGCGCGCCCATGAGCTCCTCACGGCCGATGCCCGCGCGGCGCTGGAAGTCCTTGGGGACGACCTGCTGCCAGGGCGGGAAGGTGACGCTGTTGAGCTTGACCGAGAGCGTGAGCGCGTCGGCCTGGACGAACAGGTACTGGTCCGAGAGGCCCAGCTTGCACGTGCCCTCGACCCGATTGAGGACCTTGCGGATCTCGTCCATGCCCTTGCGCGGGATGATGATCCCCGAGCTCAGCTGCGGACCCTCGAGCGGGACGCTGTACTTGGTCAGGCGGTGGCCGTCGGTCGAGACCATGGTCGCGTGCTGACCGTCGGACTCGAACAGCGCGCCGTTGAGGTTGACCCGGGCCTCGTCAGTCGAGACCGAGAACAGGGTCTTCTCGATCAGGTCGACGAGCTTGTGGCTGGCGAACTCCGTGAACGTGATCTCGCCGGGGTCGGGCAGCTCGGGGAAGTCGCCCTCGGGCATGCCCATGAGCTTGAACTCCGAGCGGCTGGCGAGGATCTGGGCCCAGGAGTTGTCGAGGCTCGTGACCTTGACCGTGCCGGTCGGGAGCGTGCGCACGACGTTGTGCAGGTGACGAACCCCGAGCGTGAGGCTGCCAGGGCTGCTGACCTTGCACGCGACGGTCTCGGTCAGGGCGATCATCATGTCGGTCGCGCAGCACACCAGCTGGTCGTCGGCCGTCGCGCGCAAGAGCACGTTGGCCAACACCGGCATCGTGCTGCGCCGGTCGGCGACGGTCTGAGCCAGGGTGAGCGCCGACAAGAAGCGGGCTTGGTCGATCTCGAACTCCATCGGGGTTCCTCGGTCGCAGGGTTGTACCAGTCGAGCGCGCTTGTTGGGAGTCAATCGCGCGGCCGCGCCTTGTCTGCGTCGGACAAGGTGATCAGGTAATTAAATTTTAAAAGAACTCTCGATCTCGATCTGTCCTGTGGTTTTGTGGGTAACAGGGCTAAGATCATGATTTCATTGACTTATGTGCTGGATGACCGGCGGGGATCGGGGTGGACGAAAGTGCCCTTCATCCCCGGCTTTGCGGCGCGATCCGCCGTCCCCGGGGAGTTCTCCCCAGGCTGTGGAGAGCACCTGGCGCTGCGTGATGGCTCACTGTCGGGTCACTCGAGCATGGGTCCCGCGCCGGGGCCGAGCATGGCCTCGCGGATCGCCGGGAGCGGAGCGGCGGCGTGGCCGAGCAGCTCGTCGTGGAAACGCCGCAGGTCGGGCTCGGCTCCGGCCGCGCGCTGCCCGGCCAGCCAGTCCTCGCGCAGATCCAGGATGATCAGCTTGCCCAGGGTGTAGCCGAGGTACATCGGATCAAAGGTCCCGCGCACGGCTTGCTGCCGGGCGTTGACCGGGTCTTGAAAGGCCTGGGTCTGGAACAGCTCGGTCGCGGCCTCGATCGTCATGCCCCGGGTGTGGAGGCCGAGGGCCGCGACGAAGCGGACGTCGCGGAGCAGGGCGTTTTGCAGCTGCCCGAGCCGGACCTGCGGATCTTCGCTGAGGCCCTGCTCCCACATCATCTCCTCGGCGTAGTGGGCCCAACCCTCGCCGGTCGTGAAGTTCCACAGCGCGCGCAGGATGTGCGACTCGTTGACCCCGACGTGGAGGCCATGGAGGAAGTGTCCGGGCCAGACCTCGTGGACCGTGATGAACAGGAGGTCGGTCCGGCTCGGGATGTACGCGAGCTGGGCGTCTTCGGGCCACGCGGGATCCGGGGGGGAGATGTAATAGAAGCTCGGCAGCGAGCTCTCCTCGAAGGGCCCGGCGCCGTCGAGGAACGCGCTGTTCCAGCGCATGAAGGCCGGGGTCTCGACGACCTCGACCTGCGCGACCGGGTCGGGCCCCTCGCTTGGGATCGTCACGAGGCCGCGCTCGACCACAAACTGACGGGTGTCGGCGGTCTGGCTCGCGGCTTCGGCGAGGACCTGATCGACCTCGGGCTTGTCGGCGCCGACTTGGGCCATGAGCTCGGCGACCGACTTGCGCGGGTCGAGCTCGCGGGCGGTCTGCTCGACGAGCGCGAGGTTGCGCTCGAGGTCGGCGGCGGCGATCCGCTCGAGGGTCGGGAGATCGAGCTCGATGCCCTGGGTCCGCGCGAGCATCTCGACGTAGCGCTCGGGCCCGAGGGCGAAGTCGTCGGTCGCGCTGCGCTCGCGCTCGACGAGCAGGGCCTCGTAGCCGCGGAGGGCGTCGGCGAGCGCGCCGAGGGCCGCGTCGAGCTCGGCGTGGTCGGCCGCGCTCAGACCGGCCATCGCCGCCGGGACGTCGACCTCGACGAAGCGGATCGTTCCGCGGACCTGGAGCAGCGCGGTCTCGACGAAGGTCCGCGGGAGGTAGTCTTCGAGGTTCTGGGCGGCGTGATCGAGGTGGGTCACGCCCGCGCGGGCGGCCGCGCCGATCGCCTTGGCCCGGGTGGCCAGGGGCGCGTAGTCACGGCTGATGTAGGCCGTGAGCTCGAGCCCGGACATGTAGAACATCGGGTTGGTCCACGGCTCGCGCCGGACCTCGAGACCGAACAGCTCGCCGTCGAAGGTCGAGATCAGCGCGGCGCGCTCGACCCGGGCCCGCGCGCTGAGCTCGGCGGGGTCGAAGCTGCGCAGCTCGTCGAGCGCGACGCGCAGCCGGGCGGCCTCGTCGGCGAGCCCCTCGCTGGACGCGTCGCGGATCCGACCGTCGTACTTGTGGAGGCCGAGCGCGACCGCGCGCAGGGGGTAAGCGTCGAGGTAGTCGTCGAGCAGGCGGCTCGCGGCCTCGAAGAAGCGCTCGTCGACGCCGGGCTCGGCCGCGGCCGGGAGCGGCCGCGCTTCGGGCTTGCAGTCGGGGGTCGGGCAGTCGGGCGCGACGCTCGGCCGACAGGCGCCGAGCGTGAGCGTGAGCGCCGACGTGAGCGTGAGCGCGAGGGCGAGCCGTGCGCGGATCATCCCGCGAACCTAACACCCCGCGCCACCCCGCGCCGGGCCGGGTCAGTCGTGAAGCTTGACGTACTCGAACTCGGCGGGCTGCCCCTCGATGCCGCGGGTGGGCGGGGCGATCCAGTTGGCGAATTTCCCAGGCTCGTAGACCGGCTTCATGATCGAGATCAGGTACTCGTTGTCGGCGGGCACGAGCAGCCACTTGGGCTGGTTGGCCTCGAACTCGTCGGCGCTGATGAGCTCGCCCTCGGGGTTGAAGTGGTGACCCGCGTAGATGCCCTGGTGCCGGTGAAAGCGGGGGTTCGGCAGGGTCAGGCGCCGGCTGACGCCCTCTTGCTCGAGGACCTTGTTCCACTTGCGGAGCGCGCGCTCGCAGTCGGTGATGTACTCGTCGCGCAGGACCGCGTTCATGGCGTTGCGCAGCGGGATGTCCTTGTCGACGAGCACGCCGCCCTCGACGTGGGGCAGGCGGTAGGTCCCGGTGATCGCCTTGTGGTCGTCGTACTTCTTCATCTCGCGGAACCGACCCTTGAGGCCGGAGCCGAAGAAGTCGGCGGCGTTGTTGGACACCTCGCCGCCGAACAGGTCGAGGCTGTAGGTGAACCAGTAGTTGATCGTCCGCTGGATCAGGTCGAAGTCGATGCCGCCTTGGGCCCGGACGTCGCCGTTGGGGTCGAGCTTCTCGAGCTGGGCCGTGCGCTGAATGATGCGCTGCAAGCCGGTCTGACCGACGAAGAGGTGGTGGGCCTCCTCGGTCAGCATGAACTCGGTCGTGCGCGCGAGCGGGTCGAAGCCCGACTCGGCCAGGGCCGCGAGCTGGTACTTGCCGTCGCGGTCCGTGAACATCGTGAACGCGAAGAAGCTCAGCCAGTGGTCACAGGGCTGGTTGAAGGCGCCGAGGATCCGCGGCTTGTCGGGGTCGCCCGAGCGCCGGTTGAGCAGCTCGTCGGCCTCGTCGCGGCCGTCGCGGCCGAAGTACTTGTGGAGCAGGTAGACCATCGCCCACAGGTGCCGGCCCTCCTCGACGTTGACCTGAAACAGGTTGCGCATGTCGTAGAGGCTCGGCGCCATGTGCCCGAGCAGGCGCTGCTGCTCGACCGAGGCGGGCTCGGTGTCGGCCTGGGTCACGATGATCCGGCGCAGGGCGTTGCGGTACTCACCGGGGACCTCGTGCCACGCGGGCTTGCCCGCGTCGTCGCCACAGCGGATCTGCGACTCGCTCGGATCCCGGGGGTTCAAGAAGATCCCCCAGCGGTAGTCGGGCATCTTGACGTGCTCGTAGTGGGCCCAGCCGTCGGTCGAGACGCTGACCGCGGTCCGGAGGTAGACCGGCTTGTCGGCGAAGTCCGTCGGGCCCATGTCGTTCCACCACTCGAGGTAGTTGGGCAGCCACTTCTCGAGCGCGCGGCGTAGCTTGGTGTCGTGCGCGAGCCCGATGTTGTTGGGGATCTTGGCGTTGAGATCGACCGAGGTGCTTGCCGTCATGTGTGGTCCTGTCGTTGGCCTTGGTGAGGTGTGGGGTGAACGGTCAAGTCAGACCCGCTCCCAGTCGAAGCGCGGGCGCTCCGGGCGACCGTAGAGCGTCAGCGCGCCCTCGGGTCCGGTCGCGTTGGGCCGGATGAAGATCCAGTTTTGCCAGGCCGTGAGCCGGGCGAAGATCTTGGAGTCGCAGTTCTCGGCGCCGGGGAAGCGGAGGTTGGCCTCCATGCCGGTCAGCGCGTCGGGGGACAGGCTCGCCCGCTCCTCGATCGCGACGCGGGTGTCGTCGTCCCAGTCGATGTCGTCGAGCAGCACGGTCACGAGCCCGGCCTCGTCGGCGTCGCTCGGCTCGAGCACCCCATGGTTGCCGCGCAGGGCCTCGAGCGCGTCGGGCTCGCCATAGAAGCGAACCTCGAGCCGATGCTGGCCGTGGCTCATCGCCAGCGGACCCCAGTTGATCTCGCTCGCGCCGACCGAGACCAGGTTGTCGGGGTCGTCGAGGAGGTAGAAGCGATCGCTGGCCAGGGCGAGCTCGAGCAGGTTGCCGCCCCACCCGGTCCCGGCCTCGCCGATCGCAAAGAACGAGCGGCTGGTCAGATCCATCCGCCGCAGGGTCCGGGCCATGAACCACACGATCTCGCGCGAGAACCATGTTGGCGCGCCGGGGTGCTTGCTCGCGTCGCCGGCGTCGAGCAGCGCGCGGTCGTAGGCGATCGTGCGCGCGACGTCGCACTCGACCTTGACCAGGACCAGGCCGATCCCGAGGTGGTTGACGCGCAGCTGGAGCAGGGCGTCGTCGAGCTCCCGGTAGGCGCGCAGGGCCCAGACCGCGTCGCCGGCCGCGTGGATCGCCGCCGGGCCCTCTTGGACCAGGGCGAGGTCGTCTTCGCTCGGTCCGCGCACCGTCAAGGTCGCGATCCGGGCGCTTGGGTCACAGTCGAGCGAGACGGCGCTGTAGCGCCGCGACGAGGCCCCGGAGCTGGGGTCCTCGGTGGCCTCGACCCGGAGCCGACCGAGCGCGACCCCGGTCCGGACCTCGCCGTCGAGCTGGGCGCTGACCTCGTCGCGGACCTGCTCGGCGCGGGCGCGGAGCTTGGCCTCGAACTTCGAGCGCGGGAAGGTCCCGTCGATCAGGTTCCACTTGACCGCCTTCTTGCCGCGGACGCCCTCGGCGGTGGTCGAGAACACATCGGCGAGGTCACGCCGAATCTTGCGCTTGTCGACCAGGCGCGTGAGCCCGCCCGTGCCGGGCAACACCCCGAGCAGCGGGACCTCGGGCAAGCTCACGGCGGAGCTGCCGTCGTCCTGGAGGTAGATCTCCTTGCACGCGAGCGCGAGCTCGTAGCCGCCGCCCGCGGTCGTGCCGTTGCAGGCCGCGATCCAGACCTGGTCGCTGTTGTCGGTCGCGTCCTCGAGCTCGCAGCGGGTCTCGTTGGTGAACTTGCAGAAGTTGACCTTCCACGCGTGCGAGCTCTGGCCGAGCATCGAGATGTTGGCGCCAGCGCAAAAGGCGCGGTCGTTGCCCGACGCGATCAGGGCGACGCGGACCTCGGGGTGCTCGAAGCGCATCCGGCGGACGATGTCGGCGAGCTCGATGTCGACGCCGAGGTCGTAGCTGTTGAGCTTGAGCTCGTAGCCCGGGACCAACCCGCCGTCGGGGTCGACGTCCATGATGACCCTGGCGATCGCACCGTCGTACTCGACCTTCCAGTGCTTGTAGGAGGTGGGATCTTTTTCGAAGTCGACCGCTACGGTCTGCGCTGCACCGTCACCCATGTCGCAGGAAAATAGCAGGCACTTGGCACCTCAGGGCTGGGGCTCCGCGTGTGGCGTCGCACGATAGAGTGCCGAATTCGTGCGAGTACACACGGGTATTCGGCCGTTTAGCGTTTGGGGCCTGCGCGGTCTTCGGTGTGCTCTCGCACGGTTCGTGAGCGAGGGACCGTGCGCACACGCGTCCGCGCGCCGACCGATTTTCAGCACCCCGGCGAGCGGTTGGTGCAGTTGTTGAGGCAGCTGTCGGTCTCGATCAGGTTGCCGTCGTCGCACTGCTCCTCGACCGAGTCGATCACGCCGTTGCCACAGGTCTCGGTCGGCGCGCAGCACAGCGCCTGGACCTGCATCTCGTTGCAGCCGTAGTTCGACGAGCACGAGTCGGGCCGCGAGCTGCCGTAGCCGCAGTTGAGCGGGATGTCGGTGCCGAGGGTCCCGGGGTCGTCGTAGGGCCCGAGCGTGAAGTGGCCCGCGCCGCTGCCCCCACGACAGTAGATTTCGGCGACGACCACGGTCTGGCCGCCGACCGCGTAGTCCCAGCCGTCGTTGCGCTCGACGTACTGCTGGTAGGAGCACAGGCCCCAGCCGGGCGGACACAGGGTCTCCATGTCCTCCTCGCAGGTCTGGTTGTTGGGGTCGTCGCACACGATCATGTCGTTGTTGGGGCTGATCGACATCTGGACCGAGCCCTCGAGGCAGGCGAGCACGCCAAACTCGCAGGCGTTGGTGCAGGTGTCGTCGTCGACGTCGTTGCCGTCGTCGCAGTCCTCGACCCCGACGTACTTGATCCCGTCGCCGCAGACCGCCTCGGTGCACGCGAGGGTGCACGCGTCGCCGTCGATGTCGTTGCCGTCGTCGCAGTCCTCCATGCCCTCGTAGAGGATCCCGTCGCCGCACACGTTGGGCTCGCACAGGGGATGGGTGCAGGCGTCGGTGCTCTCCATGTTGCCGTCGTCGCAGGCCTCGACCCCAGCTTGGATGTAGCCGTCACCGCAAAACGCGAGCTGACAGGCCGGGCAGTCGTCGCTGGTGTCGCTGTTGCCGTCGTCGCACTGCTCGCCCTCTTGAAGGATGCCGTCGCCGCAGGTTCCGGGCAGGCACATGGAGTTGCAGCCGTCGGCGTCGTCGTCGTTGCCGTCGTCGCACATCTCGACGCCCTCGTGGACGAAGCCGTCGCCGCAGCTGGCCGCGACGCAGCCCTCGACGCAGTCGTCGGTGTTGTCGGGGTTGCCGTCGTCGCAGTCCTCGAAGCCCTCGTAGACGAAGCCGTCGCCACAGCTGGCGATGAAGCAGTTTGGCGTGCACTGGCCGGACTCGGAGTTTTCGGGGCCGAGGTCGCACTCCTCGCCGGCCTGGACGACGCCGTCGCCGCAGTCCGGGTTGCCGTCGCCGTCGCCGTCGCCGGGGTCGCCGTCGCCGTCGCCGCTCGCGGTCCCTGTCTCTGCGCTGTCGCCGTCGCCGTCGCCGTCGCCGGCCTGGGTCGTGGAGAAGGTGAAGCCGGCGTGACCGGTCGGCTCCGGCGTACACGCGGAGATCGCGGACAGGCCAAACAGAGCAGCAAAGCCCAAAGGAAACAGATCGACGCGCATCCGGGGCATTTTCGGTCCTGGCGCCGGCCCCGAAAAGGATTTTTTGGCAGCGCTGTGGCCGCGAACCCGAGCCCGCCCGGCATCGGGGGCGAGGCTCGAACACAGGCTAGCAGCCCGGGGTGCAATGCATCGTGTCGCCTCGCGCCGGAATTTTCGCCGAGGGCGCGAAGCCAAAACGCCGCTGTACCGGGCGTACTGCAAGTTTTGGAGACAAAGCCATCGGCGAAAAGGCCAAGCGAGACGGCGCGAGGCATTGCACCCCGGGCTGCTAGGCTCTGGCCGTGAGCGAGACCATCCACGTTCGCCGCCCCCGCCGCCCGATCACGGCGACGCTGCGGCCCCCGGGCTCGAAGAGCCTCAGCAACCGCGCGCTGCTGCTCGCCGCGCTCGCGACGGGCCGCACGCGGATCGAGGGCTGCCTCGACGCCGAGGACACGCAGCTGATGTTGGCCTGCCTCGCGCGGCTCGGGATCGCGGTCGAGCGCGACGGCCCCGAGCTCGCCGACGGCCTCGAGCTCGACGGGAGTCCACGCCTCGGTTCGGCCGCCGGGGTGCCGGCCCTCGACGTGGGCACCGCGGGCACGGTCGCGCGCTTCTTGACCGCCGCGTTGGCCGGGGCGCCCTCGCCGAGCTGGGACGCGGTCATCGTCGACGGGACCCCGCGGATGCGCGAGCGACCGATGGACGCGCTGCTGTCGGGGCTCGAGCAGCTCGGCGCCGTGTTCGAGTGGCTCGGCCACCCGGGCGCGCTGCCGCTGCGAGTGCTCGGCGGTCGCGGCCTCGCCGGGGGCGAGGTCGTGCTCGAGCGGCCGGCCTCGTCGCAGTTCGTGTCGGCCCTGCTGATCGCCGGCTGTCGCGCGCGCGGGCCCGTTCGGATCGTGCTGCGCGAGGGCACCCCCGCGCGGCCCTACGTCGACATGACCCTCGCGCTGATCGAGACCTTTGGGGGCGACGCCGGGTGGTCGTCGTCGGGCGGCGACGCGCTCGAGGTCAGGCCCCGTGGGCTCCGGGCCTGTCCGCGCTACGTCGTCGAGCCCGACGCGTCGGCTGCCAGCTACCTGCTCGCGCTGCCGGTCATCTGGGGCGGCGAGGTCACGATCCCCGCCCTCGGCAGCGACAGCCTGCAAGGCGACGCCCAGTTTTGCCGGGTGCTCGAGCGCTTCGGCGCCCGCGTCGAGCTGCGCGAGCACGAGACCACGGTACGGGGCGTACGCGGGGCGCCTCCGCTGCGCGGTCGAGACCTCGACCTCAGCGAGATGCCCGACATGACCTTGACCGCGGCCGTGGTCGCGCTCTTCGCCGAGGGGCCCACGCGGATCCGCGGGGTCGAGGTCTTGCGCCACCACGAGAGCGACCGCCTCGCCGCGGGCGCGACCGAGCTGCGCAAGCTCGGCGCCGAGGTCACCGAGCACGAGGGCGGCCTCGACATCGTTCCGCCCGCGGGCGGGCCCCGGCCCGCGGTCGTGATCGACACCTACCTCGACCACCGCATGGCGATGGCCTTCGCGATGGTCGGCGAGGTCGAGATCGCGGATCCGCGCTGCGTCGACAAGACCTTCCCGCGCTACTTCGAGGTCCTCGCCGAGCTCGGGATGGGACCGGAGGCGTCGTGTTGAAGGTCGGCGACGAGGTCGAGGTCGAGGTCGGGGCCACCGACGCGCGCGGCTACGGAGCCGCGCCGCTCGACGGACGCACCGTGCTAGTCCCGGGCCTGTTTCCGGGCGAGCGCGGGCGGGTCCGCGTCGAGGCCCTCGCCCGCCACTCGGACCAGGCCCACGCTCAGCTGCGTGAGCTCCTGCGGCCGAGCCCCGCCCGGCGCGAGCTCCCCTGCCCGCGCCACGAGCACGCCGTGCTCGACCGGGAGGCTCAGCGAGCGGGTCCGCGGCGCAACCCGGCCTGCGGCGGCTGCCCGCTGATGGCGCTCGACTACGGGGCTCAGCTCGAGCTCGAGCGCGCGTGGCTCGAGGCCGCGCACGGGCTCGTGCTGAGCGAGCCGATTCTCGGCGTGGGCGCCCAGGAGCTGGGCTATCGCTGCTCGAGCAAGCGGATCGTCACGGGTCGAGCCGGGCAGCTGCGCCTCGGCAGCCGGGCCGCGGGCAAGCGTCGGGGGGACTACGT
This sequence comes from Enhygromyxa salina, assembly GCF_002994615.1. Classification (GTDB taxonomy): domain Bacteria; phylum Myxococcota_A; class Polyangia; order Nannocystales; family Nannocystaceae; genus Plesiocystis; species Plesiocystis salina_A. Next base: position 23,186 of record NZ_PVNK01000170.1, read on the forward strand.
CGCCGACATGCACGGCTGCAGGGTCGACCACGCCAAGATCCGCGCGGCCTTCGACGGGCTCGAGCAGGTCGCCAACGAGCTCGGGATCGAGCCGTGGCGCGAGGATCGACGAGCTGGGGATCTGCGCTACGCGTGGGCCAAGACCAACGGCGAGCAGGTCTTGCTGACGCTGATCACCGGGAGCACCGGGGCCGAAGCCAGCCGCGCGCCCGAGCTCGGTCAGCGGCTGCATGCGCTCGGGCTCGCCGATGGCGTCGCGTGGAGCGTGCAGTCGAGCCGCGGCAACGCGATCCGGGGCCACGAGGCGACCCACGTGGTTGGGCTCGAGCGCCTCGCGGTCGAGATCGGTGGCGTGCAGATCCAAGTTGGCGCGCTCGGGTTCTTGCAGACCAACCTGGCCGTCGCGGCGCTGGCCTATCGCGACTTGCTCGGCCTCGCGCCGGGCGAGCTCGGCGAGGCGCCGCGTGGACGGCTGGCCTTCGATCTGTATGCGGGCGCGGGCGTGACCACGAGGCAGCTGCGCGCCCGCTTCGACGAGGTCCTCGCCTGCGAGTCGCACCCCGAGTCGGCCGCGGCCCTCGGGGTCGAGCCGGAGCTCGCGGACGCGGTCTGTCGTCGCTGGCGCGAGGCGGGCCGGGCGACGCCGGACCTGGTCCTCGCCAACCCCCCGCGCGCGGGCCTGGGTCGGGCGACCTGTGAGGCCCTGGTCGAGCTCGCGGCCCCGCGGATCCACATGATGAGCTGCAGCGCGAAGACCCTCGCGGAGGATCTGCGTCGGCTCGAGGACCGCTACGAGGTGCTCGGGCTGCGAGGCTACGACATGCTGCCGCAGACGCCCCACGTCGAGCTCGTGGCCTGGCTTCGACTTCGCGCGGGCTGAGGGTGGGCAGGTTGCGCGTGTGGCGCGCAGTGGCGTCGAGCCATCAAAATTGATGCCATCAATTTTGAATTGACGCCTGAGGCTCGAGCGGCCTCGACCTTTGAACTCGCCACCCTCCTGTCCGATCCTGTTCGCCATGGTCGCCCCGCAGCCGTCCCCCCGCGACCCTCGGATCCTGCTCGAGGCCCGGGCCCTCGACATCGACCGGCCCGACGGCGCGCCGCTGCTGCGCGGCGTCGAGCTCGAGCTGCGCGAGGGTGAGATCGTCGCGCTGCTCGGGGGCAGCGGGGCCGGCAAGTCGACCCTGGTCACCGCGCTCCACGACCGCGGCGCGCTCGAGGCGGCTGGCTTCTCGGTCCGCGCCGAGCTGCTCGGGTGCCACGCGGGCGTCGGCATCGTCCCGCAGCGCGGCGCGCTCTTCGACCATCTCGACGTCGCCGGCAACCTCGCGCTGGCCATGCGCAACGCCTACCCCGTCCGCGAGGTCACGGCCGGGGCGCTGCAGGAGTCGCTTCACAGCGTCGACTTGCCCAGGGAGTGGGCCGGCGGGGAGGCCCGGGAGGTCGGGCGGCTGTCGGGCGGCGAGGCCCAGCGCCTCGCGGTCGCGCGCACGCTCGCGGGCGGGCGGCGGATCTTGTTCCTCGACGAGCCCTCGGTCGGCCTCGATCCCCTCCGCGTCGAGATGCTCGCGGACCTGCTCCGCGGCGAGATCCTCGGGCGCAAGGCCGCCGCGCTGGTCATCACCCACGAGCTCGAGTTTGCGGCCGGGTTCGCGGATCGCTTTTGGTTCATGGACCGCCGCGAGCATGGGATCGTCGAGCTCGACCCCCTCGCCGCGATCCCCGAGGCCGAGCGGGTCGAGGCCCGCGCTTCACTGCGCGAGGCCAGGCGTCCCCGGGCCCTGCGCCGCGCGGTCGGGGCCGCGATCGGGGATCAGATGATCGCGCGCCTCGCCGCCGACCAGGCCCCGAGCGTGCCCGAAAGCGGCGCGGGTCTGCTCGCGCGGATCGGCGCGGGCGTCGGCCGAGCCGCCCGGCGCGTGGGTCGGGCCGCGCTCGGCGGCCTCGAGGTCGGTCCGCGCGTGGCCGCCAGCGCGCCCCGGGCCCTGACCCGCCCCCGCGACTTCATCGAGGTCATGATCCCGGTGCTCAAGCAGGCGCTGTGGCGACCGGCGGCGTTCTTCTCGATCGTCTCGCTGCTGATCGGGTTCACGCTCCTTTACATCCTCCACCGCTCGATCGGCGGCGGCGAGCTGCCGATCCGGCCCGAGCGGGTGTTCTCGCTGATCGGCTCGATGCACGTGATCGCCCTCGCGCCGCCGCTGTCGGGCATCTTGTTCGCCGCGACCTCGGCCAACGCCCTGGTCGCGTGGCTCGGGGGCATGTCGCTGACGCGCCAGACGAGCGCGCTCGAGGCCCTGGGCATCTCCAAGGCTCGCTACTTGTGGGTCCCGGCGTGGTTGGGCCTGGTCGGCTCTTACCTGGCCATGGCCGCCCTGTTCACCCTCGGCATGCTCGTCGGCGGCGTGCTCTACATCGAGCTGCGCGTGCCCGAGCTCGACGGCGGCTGGACCTTCGCGTGGGAGCTGCTGACCGCCGACATCCTCGATCCCCCGCCGGAGCGGGCGGTGTTCCGCGTCCGCGCGCTCGGGCTGTGCTGCGTCTACGCCCTCGGGATCGCCGGCGACGCGATCGCCAAGGGCGCTCGCGCCAAGCGCTCGGCCGAGGACGTGACCGTCGCGATGGTCAGCAGCGTGATGGTCACGACCCTGTGGATCGTGGCGCTCGAGCTCGGCTCGCTCGTGTTGATCTACGCCGGCGACTGACTCAGGCCGCGCTCAGCTGCCCGCGCAGCGACTCCACGGCGGCGTGGAGATCCTCATCCTCTTTGGCCAGGGCCTCGATCCGCTTGCACGCGTTGATCACCGTCGAGTGATCCTTACCGCCAAAGCGCATGCCGATCTCCGGGAAGCTCGAGCCGGTCAGCTGGCGACACAGGTACATGGCGATCATCCGCGGGCGCGAGATCCCTCGGTGGCGGCGCTTGCCCTTGAGGTCGCTGATCTTGACCGAGAAGTAGGCCGCGACGGCCTTTTGCACGGCCTCGATCGTGACCGGGAGCTTGTCGGTCGTGGTCTTGCCGAGGACCGAGCGCACGAAGGCGGGGTCGATCTCGACTCCGCGAAGCTGAGCGAAGGCGGTGACCCGCAGCAGCGCGCCCTCGAGCTCGCGGACGTTGGACCGCACGAGCTCGGCGATCGACAGCGCGACCTCGGGCGAGAGCTCCATGTCGTCGCGCGCGGCCTTGGTCTGGACGATCGCGATGCGGGTCTCGAGATCCGGGAGCTGGACGTCGGCGACGAGGCCCCAGTTGAGCCGCGAGGTCAGCCGCTCCTCCATCCCGGCCATGTCCGCGGGGACCCGGTCGGCGGTCACGACGATCTGCTTGCCGGCCTCGTAGAGCGCGTTGAACACATGAAAGAACTCGTCCATCGTCCGGTCGCGGCCCGCGATGAACTGGATGTCGTCGATCAGGAGGCAGTCGCAGTCGCGGCGGTAGCGGGCCCGGAACTCGTCGAACTCGTTGTTGCGGACCGCGGTCACGAACTCGTTCATGAACTGCTCGGCGCTGAGGTAGACGATGCGGAGGTTGGGGTCCTTGCGGTGGAGCTCGTGGCCGACGCCGTGGAGCAGGTGGGTCTTGCCGAGGCCGACGCCGCCATAGATGAACAGCGGGTTGAAGCGCGTGCCGGGCTCGTCGGCCGCGGCCATCGCCGCCGACGCCGCGAGCTCGTTGGACGCGCCCTTGATGAACGAGTCGAAGCGGTAGCGCGGGTGGAGGCCGCGAGGTGGCGCGCCGCGGCGCGGGCTGACGCGGTACGCGCTGGGTTGTTCGCCCGCGGCGCCGGAGTCCCGGCCATGACTGATCTCGCTCGACCGGGTCGCGGGATGATCCACGACGACCTCGAGCTGACCCCGCGTCGCCTCGCCCGCCTCCTCCACGACCTCGATCGCGACCTCGAACTTGCGCTCATGACGCAACTCGAGCTCGTCGAGGGCGAGGTCGAGGTAGTGGGTCTCGAACCACTCCTTGAGGAAGCGGTTCGGCGCGCGGAGCTGGAGGAGGTTGCCCTCGACCCTCGCCAGGCGGATCGGCCGCAGCCACATGTCGAAGGTTTGCCTGTCGAGCCGGGGTTCGAGCCCGTCGAGTGCCTCGCTCCAAATGTCCGCCATGGTCCTCCTGTCCACAGCTTTCGATGTACCTGTGGATAATAAGCAAATGCTTGAAATTACGGGATAAATCCCCAGGCTTGGGACCAGAGTCCACAGCCCTGTGGGAGACTGTGGATTCCGGGTGATTCCGGGTGGGTCGCCGTATGGGCGTCCGCGCCTTCCGCACCGCAGATCCCGAAGTCGGGCTGGCCGAGAGGGTCTGCGGCGGCGGGCCCGGGTTTGTACTCACCCGTTCGCGCGGAGGGCAAGCGTCGCCCCGTCGCTTGATCACAACTCGTTGAGATCAAACGACTTTTTAAATCGACATGAGAATGCGACTTTCGCGCCACGTTTCTGGCACACGCCCGACCCAAAATTGATCTCCTTGAAATCATTCGAGAAATCTTGCGTGTCGGGGACCCCGGGGGGAACCGGGCCGCAAGAGCAGCGAGTTTGCGCGCCTGACAGCCCGCAAAGCGGCATGACAAGCCGACTTGCGGAGCCGCCCGATCTCCGGGGCGCCCAGGTGCCAACCCCTTTGCCCGTCTGCTCGGGCTTTGAGGCGATCAGTCGATCTTTGGATCAGTAGCTGTTCGAATGACCAGGGGCGCCAACTCCGGCGGTCGGAAGTTTTTGGCACGCTTTTGCGGGAGCAGAGCGCGCGTCAGCTCGGCCCCGATCGCGGTCATGCTTGTCCCGGCCGACGGCCCACGAGTCTCGAGTCCGATGTGTTTGACAGTCCTGAGGCTCGCTGTTATCGATCCGGCCCCTTCGGCTCCAGAGCCAATTTTGGCGGGTTCGGGGGAGGTCGAGATTCGACATGAGCAAGCGTACTTACCAGCCCCACAACCTCAGCCGGGCTCGCACCCACGGCTTCCGAGCGCGCATGGCCACCCGCAACGGCCGCAAGATCATTGCCGCTCGTCGTCGTCGGGGTCGCAAGCGCCTCGGCACGACCACCGGCGGCAAGTGAGCCGCGCGGCGAGCTCGAGCCTCGGGGCCGGCGGTGAGACTCAGTCTCTCGCCGAGCTCTCGAGGTCTGGCCTCGCCGCGATGCGTTCGGTGGCCCGCGAACAGGTAGCTCTTGGTAGCCCGTCGAGGATTTCCCCCGCGGCTGCGGCTCAAGCAGCGCCGCGAGTTCTTGCGGGTCCAACGTGGAGGCGCCAAGCACCACGTGCGCCACTTCATGGTCTTCGTCTCTCGTCGCGCCCCGGGCCAGAGCCCGGACGGCGCCGACGAGCTGCCGACGCGCCTCGGCATCACCGTGACCCGCAAGGTCGGCAACGCGGTCACGCGCAACCGCATCAAGCGGCTGGTCCGCGAGGTGTTTCGGGTCCACCGTCTGCGCCTGCCGCAGGGGCTCGACATGGTCTGGGTCGCCAAGCAGCAGGCCGCGGCGGCGACCTACGCCGAGGTGGCCCGCGACTTCGAGGCCCTCGTCGCTCGGCGCGCGCAGCTGGTCGAGGCAACCCGAACTCAGGCCCGAGGCCGACGCCGTCGGTCCGAGCCCAAGCAAAAGCCCAAGCGGTGACGCGATGAGCAAGGGTTTCACGGCGTCATCGTGGTTGGTGCAGCTGCCGAGCCGCCTCGCGGTCGCTGTGATCCGCGTCTACCAATTGATCTTGTCCCCGATGCTCGGGCCGACCTGTCGGTTCAGCCCGAGCTGCTCACACTACGCGTGCGCGTGCCTCCGCGACCACGGGCTGCTGCGTGGCAGCTGGCTCACGGTCCGGAGGCTGTCGCGCTGCCACCCCTGGCACCCCGGCGGCCATGACCCGCCACCTCTGGCCCGCGGCGCGGGCCCAGCTTCCGCCGCCTCGATGACGCCGCTCGGCCCCGCCGAGCGCGATCGCGTCGAGACGCGCGCCTGAAAGGATCCGTCTTGCAAGAGCTCAAGATGCAGCATCGGGTCGCGCTGGCCGTGATCATCTCGGTCCTGATCCTGGTTGGCTACAACTACCTGTTCCCCCCGCCCGAGCCGAGCGAAGCCGAGCTCGCGGGTGAGACCGCGGGCGAGGTCGAGACCGGGGGCGAGGTCGCCGAGTCGGATCAGGGGCCCAAGGGCTCGGTCGAGAAGATCGACCAGGTCGAGCCCGCGCAGGCGCCGACGCCGGCCGGGCCCGTCGTCGACACCGTCGAGCATCGCCTCGTCAACGAGCTCCTCGCGATCTCCGTCGACAACCTCCCGGGCGGGCTGATCACCGGCGTCGAGCCGCTCGCGGATCAATTCCACGACGAGGCCGCCGACGCGGGCATCGACTTCTTGTTCCTCGGTTACGCGGGCGCGCGCACCCTCGAGCTCAGCTTCGTCGCGAGCGAGAGCGACTTCGCGTGGTCGCGGATCCCCGGCCAGGTCCGGGCCAAAGATGATCGCAGCATCGAGATCGCGCGCCGCCAGGGCGACGTCGAGGTCATCGAGACCCTGACCCTGCTCGACGGCTACGAGGCCCGCTACGAGGTCGTGGTTGCCAACCACGGCGTCGGCGAGCAGCGCCACCGGGTCGAGCTGGCCACGCGCATGGGCATGTCGGCCGAGCAGAGCCGCTACGACATCCACCGCGCGCTGTGCCGCGCGCCCGAGGACATGGAAGACTTCGACTTCGACGACGTCGAGGACGAAGACGAGACCATCAAGGGCGGCCTCGACTGGTGGGCGCTCGACAGCAAGTACTTCGTCCAGGCGCTGATCCCCGCCGAGCGCCTCTCGGGCTGCGTCGTGACCAGCGACGAGGCCGGGACCGCGATGATCAACACCGGCGTCGGGCGCGAGGTCACGCTCGGGCCCGGCGAGCAAAAGCGCTACGTGTTCGGGCTCTTCGTCGGCGCCAAGGTCGACTCGATGCTCCAGGCCTTCCCGGCCAGCGACAGCCTCTCGGCCCTGCCCGAGGTCGACCTGACCGAGACCGTCGACTGGGGCTGGTTCGGCAAGCTGTCGAAGTTCATCGGCACGATGATGCTCTCGCTGCTGCGCTGGTTCTACTCGCTGACCGGCATCTGGGGCGTGGCGATCATCATGCTCACGGTCGTCATCAAGGCCACGCTGCTGCCGCTGACGATCAAGCAGTACTCCTCCATGCGCAAGATGAAGGAGCTCCAGCCCGAGATGGAGAAGCTGCGCGAGAAGTACGGCGACGACAAGGCCAAGCAGCAGCAGGAGATGCAGGCCCTGTTCCAGCGGACCGGCGTCAACCCGCTGGCCGGCTGCATGCCGATGGTCCTGCAGTTCCCGGTCTGGATCGCGCTGTACGCGATGCTCGGGGCGGTCGTCGACCTCTACCACGAGACCTTCTTGTGGCTCCCGGATCTGACCCAGCCGGACCCCTACTACATCCTCCCGATCGCCATGGGCGGCCTGATGTTCCTGCAGACCCGCATGAACCCGACCGCGGGCGACGCGGCCCAGGCCAAGATGATGCAGTGGATGATGCCCGGCATCTTCGTGGTGATGATGCTGTTTTTGCCCTCGGGGCTCGGCATCTACATCTTCGCCAACATCGTGCTGTCGCTGATCCAGAGCTTCATCCAGCTGCGGATCAAGGCCAAGGACGCGCCCGAGGCCGCGGACGGCGGCGCGAAGGGCAAGAAGAGCAAGTAGTGAGCGCGCCCGTGGGTCCGGCTCTTCCATCGGCCGGCTTCACGCACTAGAGTTGCCCACCCCAGGGAGCCTGACGTGTCCGAAGAAGCTAACAGCCGCAAGGAAGACGACCTCGACCAACGCATCACCGAGGCGGTGCCGGTCGTCCGCTCCTTTCTCGAGACCGTGCTCGGTCTGCTCGGTGTCGAGGTCGAGGTCGACATCGACGTCGAAGAAGACGGACTCCACTGTGACCTCAACACCAGCGAAGAAGAGGGCGGCCTGCTGATCGGTCGCCACGGCGCGACCCTCGACGCGCTCCAGTATCTGACCTTGCGGGTGTTGCAGGCCGAGGGGCTCGGGCGCATGCGCATCACCCTCGACGTCGGCGGCTACCGAGACCGACGTGAGAGGGTCTTGCGCGAGCTCGCCCAGAGCGTGGCCAAGAAGGTGACCGACAGCGGTCGGCCCTACCACTTCGAGCCGATGAGCGCGATGGAGCGCCGGGTCGTGCACATGGCGATGGCCGAGCTCGACGGCCTCCGGACCGAGTCCGAGGGCGAGGGTCGCCGCCGGCACGTGGTCGTGTTTCGCGACTAGCACCTCCGGGGCGCTCGAGGACTTCGGGACCCGGTGTCCGAGCACAGCACGATCGTCGGGGTCGCAACCGGGACCCCGGACGGCGGCGTTGCGGTCGTGCGCCTGAGCGGGCCGCGGGCCGGGGCGATCGCGGGCGCCGTGATCGAGGGCCGGCTCCCGCCGCCGCGGACCCTGGCCCTGCGTCCGCTCGTCAGCCTCGAGCAGGCGCTGGTCGTCGTGATGCCCGGGCCGCGCTCGTTCACCGGTGAGGACGTCGTCGAGCTCCACGTCCACGCGGGCGCCCTCAACGTCGCGCAGGTCGTCGACGCGGTCCTCGGCGCGGGCGCGGTCGCGGCCGCGCCCGGCGAGTTCACCCGCCGCGCGTTCGACAACCGTCGCCTGAGCCTCGATCAGGCCGAGGGCATCGCCGCGGTCATCGGCGCCCAGACCCAAGCCGCCCTCGATCAGGCCCGGCGCCTCGTCGCGGGGGAGCTCGGTCGCGAGGTCGAGGCCGTGCGCGACCGAGTCGCGCGCCTCCGGATCGAGATCGAGGCCAACCTCGACTTCCCCGAGGACGTCGACGCCCGCGATGAGGCTCGCTTCGTGACCACGGCCGCGGCCCTCGGCGCCGAGGTCGAGCGCTGGCTCGCGGGCTTCGAGCGCGGCCGCCGGGCGCGGACCCGCGCCCGGGTCGTGATCGCGGGGCCGCCCAACGCGGGCAAGAGCGCCCTGTTCAACGCGCTGCTCGGGCGCCGCCGGGCGCTGGTCTCGGCTCGAGCCGGGACGACCCGCGACTACGTCGAGGCCGAGCTCAGCCTCGGCGGTCGCGAGCTGATCCTGGTCGACACCGCCGGCCTCCGCGCGAGCACGGACGCGATCGAGGTCGCCGGCGTCGAGCTCGGGCGCGAGCAGATCGCGGGCGCCGACGTGATCGTGTGGGTCGAGGGCGCCGATCAGCCGGTCCACGCGGCGGCGCCCGAGGCTGAGCTCAGCGGGGCTCGAGGCGCGGCCGTGATCCGGGTTGAGAACAAGCTCGACCTCGGGCGCCGCCGCCCGAGCTGGATCGGTGTCCGCGCGGCGCCTGCCGACACCGAGCCCGTCGAGCTCAGCTTGCTGCGTGACGCGCTCGCCGAGGCCGTCGCGCTCGGGGGGGATCAGTGGATCGGGCTGGCCCGCCACCGCGACCGCGCGCGCGAGGCCGCGGACGCGCTAGTCGAGGCCCACGGGCAGCTGCGAGACGGTGTCGGGCTCGAGCTCGTCGCGCTCTCGCTGGCCGTGGCCGAGCGCAACCTCGGCGAGATCACCGGGCGGACGGGCCTCGGCCCGGTCGGCGAGGAGGTCCTCCACGCGATCTTCTCGCGCTTTTGCATCGGCAAGTAGCCGCTACTCGTCGGGCTCGGGCTCGGGCTTGGCCTCGGGCTTGGGCTTGGCCTCGGGCTTGGGCGCTTCGGCTTCGGGCTCGGGCTTGGCCTCGGGCTTGGGCTTGGGCTTCTCGACGTCGGGCTTGGGCTCGGGCTCGGCAGCCTCGACGGGGATCGCCTCGTCGGCCTCGGCCTCGGGCTCTTCGGCTTCGGGCTCGGGCTCGGGCTTGGGCTCGGGCTTGGGCTTCTTCTTCTCGATCACCGGGTTGCTGCCGTCGGGCATCAGCTCCGGGGCCTCGAGCGAGACCGGCTTCTTCACGAAGGGGGTCAGCGGGGGCGGGTCACCGGCGTCGGGCACCCGAATGGCGGCGGTCTGACGCTGCTCGAAGAACCCGATGTAGTCGGTCACGACCCGGCCGCGCTCGGTGATCAGGCGAAAGCCGATGATGTCGAGGCTGTCCTTGGAGGTGTACGAGCACCACACGGGCTCGGCGCCCGAGGACGCGAGCATCTGCCAGCCGGGCTGCAGGGGGGTGCAGGTGAAGCTGGCCTTGGCCGAGAAGCGCGAGGTGGCGGTGCGGAACGCGGCGAGGAACTCGAGCCCGAGCGGATCGTCTTTGGTCACGATCGGGCGGGCCCGCAGCTCGCGACGGTCGGGGACCCCCCAGCGCGCGTTCTCGGACAGCAGCAGCTGCATCCGCGCCGGGTCGTCCTTGGCCGCCGCGATCAGCAACTCGACGATCATGGTCTTGGCCTGGAAGGGCAGCATCCAGGTGTCGAGCTCGTCGACCTTGCGAGGTGAGCGCTCGGCGTAGCTCTCGAGCAGGCTGCCGTCGGGGCCCACGCCCTCGGCCGTCGCGGGGGGCAGGGTCCCCGAGGGCTGATGGGTCGGCAGCGGGGGATCGACCCAGACCTCCGGCCGCGGCGGATGGCGGGCGTCGCAGCCGGCCAGCGCGAGCGCGAGCAGGGCCGAAGACGCGAGTACGCAGGTCAACCGCTGACTTGACATGGCTCGTGTGTAAACGCCTGGCCCTGCGTTGTCTAGCAGCCCGAGGCGACACGACGCATTGCACCCCGGGCTGCTAGCCGAGACTCGCGGCCAGCTCTCGCGCGAGGGCGAGGCTGGCGGTGAGCCCCGGTGACTCGATCCCGAGCAGATGCCAGCAGCCGCGCGGGTGCTCGACGACCTCGAAATCGGCCATCGGGGCCCCCGGACCGACGAGCTTGGGCCGGATCCCGCAGGTGTCGTAGACCAGATCCTCGGGGGCGCAGGGGCCGAGCAAGCGTCGCGCGGCGGCGAGGAACTCGGCGTGCTTGCGCTGACCTCGCGCGGGTGAGAAGTCCTCGGGGTCGTCGACCCAGTCGAGATCGGGGCCGAGTCGACAGCCGCCGTCGAGCTCGAGGGTCAGGTGGACGCCGAGCGAGGGGCTGCCGGGCAGCGCGAGCGGGTAGAGCAGCCGCCGCCAGGGCGCGGGGCGACGGAGGCGAAAATAGTCGCCGCGGGCCAGGAACAGCTCACGGTCCACACCCACGAGCCGCGCGACGGTCGTGGCGCCGAGGCCCGCGGCGTTGATCACCCGCTCGGCGACCACGGTCCCGCGCGGCGTCGTCAGGCGAAAGCCGCCCCCGCGCGAGCCCGGCCCGAGCTCGATCGCCGTGACCGCCGCGCCAAATACGAAGCTCACGCCTTGTTCCTCGGCCGCGATCAGCAGTGAGCGGACGAGGCCGTGAGCGTCGACGATGCCCGAGCGCGGGGACCAGCAAGCCGCGCGCACGGTGTCGGGCAGCGCGGGCTCGAGCGCGCGCGCGCGGGCCAGACTCACGCGCTCGAGCGCCGCCCCGCTCGCCCGGGCGTTGTCGACGAGCGCGTCGAGCTGGGCGTCTTGCCCGGCGTGCTGGGTCACGACCAATTTTCCGGTCTGACGGTGGCCGACTCCGCGGGCCGTGACCCAGTCCCACACGAGCTGGTTGCCGGCCACGCAGGTCCGGGCCTTGCGCGAGCCCGGCGGATAGTAGAGCCCGCCGTGCACCACCTGGCTGTTGCGACTGCTGACCCCGGTGCCCTCGCGCCCGGCCGCCTCGAGCACGAGCACCCTCCCGGCCGAGGACGGCCCCGAAGAGGGCCCTGCCGGTCGGCTCAGGGCCTGCGCGATGGCGCATCCGAGGACCCCCGCCCCAAGGATCGCGAGCTCACAGTGAGCGTCCATCTCGACCGAGTATGGACCGGATTAGCTCGGTCAGGTACGGTCGACGCCGCATGGCCTTCGAGTACAAGCCGGGCATCTACAAGACCACCAAGTTCCTCCCTGGTCACGAGTCGGAGCTCGAGCCGGGTCAGCTCGTGCTGATCCGGACCGACGGCGAGTTCGCCCCCGCCTCCGTGCTCAAGCCAGTGTCGAACAACAACAACCAGTGGCAGTTCCAGATGCCGGGTATCAAGATCCCCGGCAACTCGCTGAACTGGGGCGACACGCTGATCAAGCTGCCGCACGAGGGCTTTTATCGGCTCCTCAAAGAGAAGACCTTCGACGGCGGCGGACGCTGGCTGGTCAACGCGATCGTGCAGCTCGGCTACACGCGCCTCGGCGAGCCGATCTTGTTCATCGCCCAGCGCCGCAACCCGCTCGCAACCAACGACCTGTTCTTCTCGGACAAGGGCGTCAAGGTCGAGCTCGACGGCATCGACGAGATGATCGAGCCCCTCGCCTGGTACCAAGAACCGGCGAAGTCCTAGAGGAGGGGTTTTAGAGACCCCCCTGGGCGTTCGAGACTCTGCCACGCACTGCCGCTGCGCGGCAGGTCGCTCGGTCGCTGCGCTCCCTCGCTCGGTGGGCTGGTATGAGCTTCGCAATGGCCTCCGTGGCCCCCTAGAAGGGGGCTTGTTCTCTCGCGTGCACTGGCCTGCTTGGTGCGGGTGACTTCCCGGGCCAAGTAGGCCTGTGCACACGAGAGAACGAGCCCGAGAAGACCGCTCGTGCACTGTGGGCATGAGTCCCGGTTGCTCTGCACGCGTGGCCCGGGAATCGTCTCCGCACCAAGCGGCCCAGTGCACACGAGAGCATGAGCCCGAGAAGACCGCTCGTGGGCATGGGTCCCCGTTGCCCTGCACGCGTTGGCCCGGGAATCGTCTCCGAACCAAGCGGCCCAGTGCACACGAGAGAACGAGCCCCCTTCTAGGGGGCCACGGAGGCCGTCGCAGGGCACATACCAGCCCACCGAGCGAGGGAGCGCAGCGACCGAGCGACCTGCCGCGCAGCGGCAGTGCGTGGCAGAGTCGCAAACGCCCAGGGGGGTCCCTAAAGATCCGGTCGGAGCCGAAGGCCGATGTTGAGGCTCAAGATGGTGTCGAGCTTGCTGCGCTCGGCGCCGGTGACCTGCTGGGCGAAGCCGAGGCCAACGTCGACGCCGACGCCGCCGAGCTTGGCGGGCCGGATGAAGCCGAGGCCGGCGCTGACGTAGCCGCGGTCGTCTTCGCTGCCGCGCCCGCGGGAGTCCCACCAGCCGCCGAGGCGGATCGGGACGGGGCCGGCGACGAACTCGCCGCCCGCGTTGACGGTGACCCGGGTCCACTTGTTTTGGGTGTCCCAGTACGAGGTGAAGTCGTAGGTCGCGTCGATGTTGAGGCTGAAGTTGGGGTTGCGCAGGGGGAAGACCGCGAGGCCGTGGCCGAGGCTGCGCTGGTAGTCGGACACGCGGCTGACGTTCTCGTCGTTGAAGCGCGGGTCGTCGTCGACCTCGAGCCCGGTGATCTCGCTGACCGGGTCATCGGTCCGCGCCGGCGGGTTGGGCCCGACGATGTTGTAGCCAACCACGGCGATCTTGGCCCAGTCGACGAAGTTGAGGGCGATCGACGCGTCGAGCCCAAACGCGTTGTGCTTGGGCATGTAGTCGAGCGCCACGCCCTCCGTGTCGAGGTAGCGCAAGCTGACGTACTGCCACTTGGGTTTGACGCCGATGAACAGCCAGTTCTTGATCGCGGTCACGCTCAAGACGCCCGACACCTCGTGCCCGAAATTCACCAGCTCGAGGGACTCGCGCTCGCCAGTGATGTCGTCGTAGCGGATCTGCGGGGTCCCACGCATGAACACGTAGCCCAAGGCCAGGGCGAGCCGCGGGCTGTTGAGCGAGTCGCTGATGAACACGCCGAGCCCGTGGGTCCGGGTCTGGAGGTTGAACTGATAGATCGGCTCGATCTCGAACTGCTGCGAGTAGCTCAGACCTGCGGGGTTGATGATCGCGGCGTCGGTCCCGGTCGAGGAGCCGCGCGTGGCGTTGCCCATCGAGAGGTTGCGCGTCCCGTCGACGCCGGGGCTGGCCTCGGCGACGCTCGAAAACGCCACACAAGCCAGAGCTGCGAGGCCGAAGGCGGCCAATTTGCCTCCTAGCCCCCTGAACGTGGGGGACTTTGGCGCCGCAGCCGTCGGCGGACTCGGGTCGGGGTGACGCATATTGGAGGGCAGCATACGGGCGCGGTGGATCCGTGCAAAAAAACCCCCAGCCGCGGACCTCGGTCGAGCAAATCGGGCGCGGATCGTTGATCTGCGGCCGCGCGCGCGCGCAGCCCCCAGCGCGTTGACATGCTGACACGCGCATTTTCGCCGCATCGCAGGTGCCGCCGGCCCGCTCGCTTTGCTAACGTCGTCTCGTGGCTGGTGAACCAGGCTCCGGATCGAAGTCGACCTTGCCGCCCCTGCTCCAGGGCTTCGGCGGCGACGACGATCGGCGCGAGGCCGCCGCCGCGGACTACCAAGAGCGCCTCGCGGGGCTCGATCTCGACGCGCTCGACGTCGGCGTCGACGAAGATCCGGTCGCGATGGCGAGGAAGGCCTCGGGCAAGGCCGCGGGCCGGGCCAAGCCGGAGCCGAAGCCCGCCGCCCCGCCCCGCCGGCCGCGGCCCGGGGCCGAGCTCAGCGCGCCCGGCGAAAAACCGGGCTCCGAGAGCGCCGTGTTGAAGCCCAACCTCGAGCCCGTCGGCGATGACGCGCACCCGCCCCAAAACCGCCGCATGCCCACCCAGCCGCCGTCGTCGATGGTGCTCGAGCTCGACGACGACGACGACGATCGGTCGCGGCGCCCCGCCGACGCGCCCTCGTCGGGCGCGGGCCCAGGCACAGGCGCGGGCACGGGCCCAGGCACGGGCGCCACGACGCGGCCGGTCGCCCCGCCGCGGGTGGGTCCGCGCCCGAGCCCGGCGCCCGTGCGCCGCGGGTTGTTCTCGACCGATCGGATCACCAACCTCCTCGCGGGCGCGGCGATCGGCTTACTGCTGATGATCTTCCCGGCCAAGAAGCTCGCGCGCAGCTACGAGGTCCGCGAGGTCGAGCCCTTGCTCGCCGACCTCCAAGGCGCGATCGACCATCCCCTCGGCGTCGAGGCGGGTCTGGTCGAGAAGCCCGAGGCGATCGCGGCCCGGATCGAGGCTGGGCGCAAAAAAATCCGACGTCGCTATGGGGCGATCTGGTTGCTCGCGGGGCTGCCGATCGGCCTCGCGCTTGGGTTCGCGCCACGTCCGGGGGACTGAGTGACACGAGGCGTTCGCCCTCGCTTGTGTGGGTGTGCATACTCCGGCCATGAAGCGGAGCACTTCGATCATCGCGGCCGTGACCGTGGGTCTGTTGACGGCGGCGGCCAGCGGCTGCGTGAGCAGCAAGGACTACGAGGCGATCAAGGCCGACCTGGCCAAGGCGCGGAGCGAGCTGACCGACACCCGCGGTGAGCTCAAGGACCTCGGCGTCGCCCTCGAAGAGGCCGAGGTGGAGGTCGACATCCTCGGGGCCCGGATCCGCGACCTCGAAGAGCAGCTCGTGATCGCCGAGGCCCGGGCCAGCGACGCCGAGACCCAGCTCGCCGAGGTCCTCAAAGATCGCAGCAACCTCGCGGCTTCGGTCGACGACATGCAGCAGGCGCTGGCCGAGCTCAAGCGCCTCCAGGCCCTGGCCGAGCTCCGCGCGAACGAGTACCGGGCGGTCCTGGCCAAGTTCAAGAGCCTGATCGACAACGGCAAGCTCAAGGCCAAGATCGTCGACGGTCGCATGGTCCTCGAGCTCCAGACCGACATCTTGTTTGGCTCGGGCTCGGCCAAGCTGTCCGACGAGGGCGCGGCGACGATCCGCGAGGTCGGCGGGCTGCTCGGGCAGATCGCCGATCGCAAATTCCAGGTCGAGGGCCACACCGACAACGTGCCGATCAAGACCAAGACCTACCCGTCCAACTGGGAGCTGGCCTCGGCCCGGGCGATCAACGTGGTCAAGGAGATGGTCGACGCCGGGCTCCCGGCCAAGCGCGTGAGCGCGGGCGCGTTCGCCGATAGCCGCCCGACGGCGAGCAACGAGACCGAAGAGGGTCGCGCGCAGAACCGCCGGATCGAGATCGTGATCGTCCCGGATCTGTCGAGCCTCCCCGGCGCCGAGCAGATCGAAGAGATGTTCAACGCCCCGGGCGCCTGAGCCCCGCTGCGATCGCCAGGCGTCAGTCGGGCGGTTATGCTGCGCCGCGTGCGTCTGAGCGTCAGCGAGAGGGAGCCCGAGGACATCAGCGCGGATGCCTACGTGGTGTTGTTCCGGGCGCCCGCGCGCGGGCGGCCCACCTTGCCGCTCGCCGACCACCTGCGCCGTGACGCGGCGCGTTTGCTCGTTCGCCGGGCCGAGGCCACGACCTGGCTCGAGACCCGCGAGCTGTCGACGCCGCGGGTCCTGTGCGTCTCGCTCGGCCCGGAGACCAGGCCCTGGGACCCCGAGCTCGAGTATCTCGGGGGTCACGCGGGTAGCTACGACCGCGACGGCCAGTCCCTGAGCTTGCGCCGAAGCCTGCGCAATACGGGCGCCGTGATCGAGCGCGCCTGCACCAGCGCCGACGTGCGCCACGCCGCGTTGATCGCGTGGCCCGAGGACTGCGATCCGAGCCTGGTCGTCGAGGGCATGCAGCTGCGCGCTCACGATCCGCGCGCGTGGGAGCACACCAGCGACGGCCCGCTTGCGAGCAGCCTGCGCAAGGTCAGCGTCTGCCTCGCCGGTCTCGCGCCGTCCAAGCGCGCGCGCCGAGCCCTGACCGAGCACCTGCGCGAGGCCGCGAAGATCGTCGACGCGACCAACTTCACCCGCGAGCTCGGGGATCTGCCCGGCAACCTCGGGACCGCGAGCGAGATCGTCGCCCGGGTCCGCGCGCGCGTGGCCGCCGACGGGCTCGGGCTCGAGCTGTCGACGACCTCGGCGGCCGAGGCCGAGGCCGCCGGCATGGGCCTGTTCACCGCCGTCGACGCCGGCGCGAGCGAGCGCGGGTGCATCCTCCGGCTCGAGCACGGCGCCGAGCTCGACGGCGCGCCTTTGATCCTGGTCGGCAAGGGCCTGACCCACGACACCGGCGGCTACAACCTCAAGACCAGCCCCACGATCCACCAGCTGACCCACGACAAGTGCGGCGCCATGGCCGTGATCGGGGCGATGCTCGCGATCTCGAGCCTCGACCTCCCGCTGCGCGTCATCGCCTTGTGCCCGCTGACCGAGAACAACATCGACGCCCACGCCTACAAGCCCGGCGACGTGCTCACCGCCTGCAACGGGACCACGGTCTACGTCGAAAACACCGACGCCGAGGGTCGCCTGGTCCTCGCCGACGTGTTGGCGTGGCTGCAACAAGACGGCCCTCGGCCCGAGCTCGTCGTCGACCTCGCGACCTTGACGGGGGCGATCCACTCGGCCCTCGGCGAGCCCTTCGCGGGCCTGTTTTGCAACGAGGACCGGGCCCGCGAGCTGCTCACCGAGGCCGGGCGGGCCAGCGGAGATCTGCTGTGGTCGATGCCGATCCACGAGATCCACGACCGCGACCTCGGCCACCACAAGGCTGATCTGCGCAACGTCGGCGTCAGCGCGGGCTCGCCCTGCTCGGCCGCCGCGTTCCTGCGCGCGTTCGTCGACTACCCCTGGGCCCACGTCGACCTCGGCGGCAAGGCCTACGCCGAGTTCGCGCGCGAGTACTACGGGCCCGGCGCGACCGGCTTCGGCTGCCGCCTGCTCGTCGAGCTCGCCCGGCGCATGGTCGCCGCGTCGTGATCGAGTAGTCTCCGGCGGCGATGGCCCGCGATCGGATCTTCATCACCGAGCTCCGCGTCGACTGCATCGTCGGCGTGTTCGCCCATGAGCGCGATCGAACGCAGCCGCTGCTCGTCGATCTCGAGCTCGGCCTCGACACCGCCGCCGCGGCCTACAGCGGGCGGATCGGCGCGACCTGTGACTACGGGCGGGTCGCCGACGAGGTCGCGACCTTGCTCGAGTTTCGCCGCTACAAGCTGCTCGAGGTCGCCGCCGGCGAGCTCGCGGCCATGCTGATCGGCGTCCACCCGATGATCGACGAGGTCCGCGTGCGCCTCAACAAGCCGCAGGCGCTGCAGGGCCGGGCCCGCGAGGCCGGCGTCGAGGTTCATCGCCACGCCCGCGAGCTCGTGCGCATGCGCGAGCACAACGAATTTGGCGAGGTCGAGATCCTCCATCAGAGCCGCGAGGCCGGGCTCTATCTGCTCCACATCGAGCCCGGGCGGGAGATCCCGGCCCACTACCATCAGATCATGCGCGAGCTCGAGTGGCTGGTCGACGGCGCGATCGAGCGCGACGGCGAGCGCCTCCGGGGCTTCGCGCCGGTCGTGTGGCGCAAGCACCGGGTCCACCGCTACGTCAACGTTGGCCCGCGTCGGGCGACCTTGTTTTGCTGCGACATCCCGCCCTTCGTGCCCGAAGACGAGATTGTGGTTTAGCAGCCCGGGCTGCAATGCCTCGCGCCCGGTACAGCGGCGTTTTGGCTTCGCGCCCTCAGCGAAAATTCCGGCGCGAGGCGACACGATGCATTGCACTCCGGGCTGCTAGCAGCCCGTGGTGCTAGCGCGGCGATGGACGACCCCGCTCCGAACCAGGCGCGTGATCGGAGACTGGGCGGCTGAGGGGGCGCGCCGCCGAGCCGCCAAGCCCCGAGCCGGAGCTGATCGCCGAGCTCGAGTCGAGTGCCCGGTGCTGCACGGTCGCGGTCTCATTCGTCGCCGACAGCGTCCCCCGAGCTTCGTCGAGATCCCCTCGTACCCGGATCGAGCCTGCTCAGAACTCGAGCGCGACGCCGACTCCACCACCGCCCGGCATCCAGGTCGGTCCGAGCCCGGTGAGTCGCGGCCCGCCACCGACGTGCGCCGCTCGGCCGCCGAGCTTGCCCTGCCGAAGCATGCGCAGGGTGAGGAGGGCCGCCCCTCCGATCAGCAGGACGCTGCCGGTCACGAAGCCGGCCGCGGAGAGCTTCCTTCGAGTCGCGAGCTGATCTTCGAGTTCGGGAGGGCAAAGCGCGACGCCGCTGCAGCTGAAGTTGCTACCGAAATACTCGCTGGGGATGGACGGCTGTTGGTTCCCAGCTGCGTCGAGCTCGCTGCGGGTGCTCGTGGCCATGCCGGCGCCGACGGTCCCGAGGGCCAGCCCGGCGCCGCCGAGGGCGAGAAGGACCGCGCCGCCGATGAGCAGGTTTTTGTCGTCCTTGTCGTCCTCGCTGGGCTTGTCGTCCTCGTCGAAGCTGAAGGGATCTTCGCTCTCGGCGGGCTCGGCGACGGCGTTGAGCTTTGTCCAGCTCGCCTGGCTCGCGCACCCGCTCGCGTCGATCTCCTCGATCAAGCGCTGGGCCTCGTCGAGCTCGTCGAGGTGCTTGTCGCTGTCGCCGTAGGTCAGGAAGTGGAGCAGGTACTCCTGGGCGCGGTCGCAGTCGCCGGCCTCGTAGGCGGCGACGGCGACCTTGTGGGCGAAGCCGTGCTTGCTGGGGACGAGGTAATAGGCCTGCTCGTAGTAATCGGCGGCCTCGGCCCATTTGCCCCGCCGGGTCAACCTCTCGGCCGCGACATACAGCTTCTTGGCGTGCTCGAGCCTCTCGTCCTCGTCGAGCTGGGCGTTGCTGGCGGGGGTGGTCACCGCCAGTGGCTGCCGCGCCAAAGTGGTGACGGGAAGCGCGAGGGTCAGCGAGACCGTCAGCGGGATGCGGATGAGGTGCATGAGGCGGGACATGGCGAGGCGATGGGCGAGCGACTCGAGCCATTGTCAATGAGGCGGCCATGAGCCGTTAAGTGCCAATCGATCCGGCGGCGACATGGCATCGAGAGCCGATGATGCGCCGGGTGTCACGCATTGCTGCGTGTCGATATTGTTCCGCTCGTCGCTCGCGTTGGCGCCGTGGCCTCGCCGAGCGCGTGGCTCGCCCGGCGCGAGCGAGCTCGGCGCCTAATCGTTGGGGATCCAGCTCAGGGTGCCCAAATCAGGCACCTCGATGGTCTCCGGGCTGAGCAGATCCTCGACAACCCAAGGGTCGTCGGGCGACGGACCGAGGCGCGCGTAGCAGAGCCCCCCGGGAGCGATCCGGAGGCTCGCCGCGTACCCGAGCGAGACGTAGGCGTTGTCCTGGGGCCGCATGATCTGGAACGAGCCGCCGAGCAGGGCCTCCATCGGCGGCGGATCCCAGACCCCGGGGCAGCTGCCGGTCTCGCTGGCGGTCAGCCAATAGGTGCCTTCGTGCATCCCGAGGTAGAGCCCGGCGAATTGGCTGACCGGCAGGCTCAGCTCGGCTGGCGCCCAAGCATCGTTGGGGCCGACCAGCTCCCAGATGTTCGCGCTCGCGGCGTCACGCCAGACCGTAAACAGCTCGCCTTGCGTCCCGACGACAGGCTGCGTCACACAGCCAGTGGCCGAGTGCCCCTGTGGCGGGATCATCAAGACGTCGTTGCTGGTGTCGTCCTCGGCCAGATGCAACCAGCGGTGCTGGTCGTTGTTGCTCACCCGGACCAGCACGTCGTGGCCATGACCGCGCAGGGCCAGGGAGCTGACGGTCCAGTCGCCGAACAGGTAGGGTTCGAGCTCCGGCCACGGCCGCAGCGTCACATCGTTGGCGTGCTGCTCGACGACGTGGAGCTCACCGTTGATTGAGCTGAGGTAGATGAACAGCGACTCGGAGCGCAGCCATGTGCCGATGTCGTCGGCCCAGATCGTGTGGACGATGTCAGCCTCCTGCTTGGTGACCACGTTGCGGAACCGGGGATAGCTCCAGCCCTCGCCAACCTCGATCGCCATCCAGTCGTCGGGCATGACGGGGCCCACGGCCACGCCGACGAAATGATCGACCAACCCGTCGGGCCCGAGCACACGCGAGTAGCCGTTGTCCGACTCGTCGGCGGGTGAATAGCCGAAGAAGGCCACGCGCCCATCCGAGGCCACAAAGGGCGGTCGCCCTTCGGGTTCCCACACGTCATCGGCGAACTCCCACACGACCGCCCCCGTGTCGCGGTCGTAGACGCGGTAGTGCGCGCGGGTGTGCTCCATGCCGCCGCCGAGGTCATCGTAGACCGCGACAAACAGGGACTCACCGCGCGTGTCCATGACCAGGTCGAGGACGGCGTCGTCGGCCGCCGCGGGCAAGCTGGTGTCGAGTTCGATCGTGACCGCGTCGTTGCGCAGCAGCGAGACCGTGAGGGTGTCCTCGTCGAGCAGGGTCATGATCCCACGCCCCGGCTCCCAGCCACACGGGCCCTCGGGCTCCTCGCCCGTGTCCGTCTCGCCGGACTCGCCGGACTCGCCGGACTCGCCGGACTCGCCGGACTCGCCCGAGTCCGTGTCACCGGACTCGCCGGACTCGCCGGACTCGCCGGACTCGCCGGAGTCCGTGTCGCCGGACTCGCCGGACTCGCCGGAGTCCGTGTCGCCGGACTCGCCGGACTCGCCGGACTCGCCGGACTCGCCGGAGTCCGTGTCGCCCGACTCGTCGGTGCTCGAGTCGGTCTCGGTGTCGCCTGTGCTCGAGCTGGTGTCGGGGTCGCCTGTGCTGCTGGTGTCGGTGTCAGTGTCGGTGTCGCCTGTGCTGCTGGTGTCGGCGCTGGTCTCCGATGTCGAATCGGAGACCTCGCCGCCCGGCTCGACGCAGCCAACCACGGCCGCGAGGCTCAGCACAAAGGGAGGAGCAAGGAGCCGAGACCTTCGTTGCGCTGTCATCACATCCACGATAGCATTCACCGGTCCTCGCTGGCGCGTAGACGCCTCAGGAGCACGCGTCGGTCCAGGGTGACCATGGGAGCTCCTGCTGCCGGCCTTCGGCCCCCTGTGTCCACGCGACCGATTGAAGTGAATCGCCGTATTCGAACAAAGAGAGTGTGATATGATGCACGGGCCGGGAGATGAAGAAAATACGTGGTTCCGGCATAAAGCGATGAGGACCAGACAATGCAGCTGACCACAAAGCGATATCCCACGCGCACACCGAACGCTCTTCGCCTGCTAGCGATCTCCTCGTGTCTGTTGTTGAGCGGGCTCGTCGCCTGCGACTCCGAGTACGATCTGCCCACCGACATCGATCTGCTCGTTGACGGGGACGCAGAAGCCTCAAATGACGCCGAGTTCGAAGTCGAGGCCGACGACACCTCGGTCGAACACTCGGGCGAAGCGAACTCGGCGTCGGGGCTGGCCCTGAACCCTGGCGCGCAGCCTGATCCGGTCCCTGACATCCACCCATCCCGCTCCTGCTCTCTCGATTCCCATTGTTACGACCACTGTGCCTGCAGTGGTGGCTACTGCGTACCGCACGGCGTCAGTCCCCTACCGCCGCCCGAGGTCTGTAGCTACCCCCCAGAGTTTTGGAGCGGTGACTACGTGTCTTGCTCGAACTCAGGTGATTGTGCAGATCATTGCACCTGTAACACCTTGGGGTCGTACGGTAGCTACTGCCAGCCCTTCGGAGTCGGGCCGCATCCGCCCTTGTCCTCGTGCGAGCCCGAGGATGGCGATAGCGGCGGTGGCTCAGGCGGTGGCTCAGGCGGTGGCTCTGGTGGTGGCAGCGGCGGCATCATGCAATAGTGCGAGCCGGCTGGTCTACGCTTCGGACTGTTAGTCCGGTTGCAATGCCGCGGCAAGAAGGTCGAGGTGCCCGCGCGGAGGACCGCAGACGCGCGTGCTCCTGGCCGAGCGAGCCGCGAGCAATTGTGCGACGTGCCGGAACAAGCGCGACGACAGCGAGGCCGCGCCCGTGGCCCTGCGCAAGCGCCTGCGGCTGAGCCGGCCGCCGCGGCGGATGGAGTGAGCGAGCTGACCGTGGTTCACGGGGGCAACCGCCACACCGAAGTCCTCGGCCCAGCTCAGTCCTGGGGCGAGCTCGAGCCTCCCAGCGAAGCGACGCTGCAGGTCACGCTCGACTGCGCCCCCGAGCGCAGCCCCGGCGGGATGGTCCCGCCGAACCGCGGGGGCCGGTGGTTCGGTTCCCTGCCCTCGACGAGAAGCCCGGCGCGAGACGACACGGTGGGTTGCACCACGGGCTCCTACCCCTAAATCAAGGCGAGCGCGGCCCGCCGGGGCTATCGGCTCCGACGCCTCGCGGACCGGGGCCGCGGCGGCTCGGCGGTCAGGGGATCGAGGGGCCAGTCGTGCTTGGGGTAGCGACGGCTCAGGCGCTTGCGCTGGTCCGGGTAGTGCTCGCGCCAGAACGCGGCGAGATCGCTGGTCACGGCGATGTCGTGACGGTTGGGCGCGTGCAGGTGGAGGACCAGGGCGACGGCGC
The DNA here is from genome assembly GCF_002994615.1 of Enhygromyxa salina. GTDB lineage: Bacteria > Myxococcota_A > Polyangia > Nannocystales > Nannocystaceae > Plesiocystis > Plesiocystis salina_A. The sequence goes on from NZ_PVNK01000170.1 coordinate 46,340, forward strand.
CGTCGAGGATCCGCGGGCCGCGGGCCATGCCGAAGAAGTCCTGGACGCGGGACCCGACCCAGGGCGCACGGTCGGGCTCGTAGTGGATCGTCAGGCGGCGACCGCCGGGCAGGGTCACCCGCTGCGGCGCGAGGCGATCGAGGGCCCGGTGATCTCCCGCCCGGGCCCCGAGCTCGGCGCTGAGCAGCGCGGGCACGTTGGCGCGCGCGAGCTCGGCGAAGCTGGTCTTGCCGACGCAGGCGGTCGCGAGCACCGCGTCGATCAGGGCGTCGTCGAGGATCGGGAACTCGGGCCGATGCTCGCGGACGAAGCGGGCGCGCAGCTGCAGCTGGGTCAGCGCCTCGGCCTGGGCCTCGCCGCACGCTCGCCCGAGCCCGAGCGAGCGGGCCGCGTCGAGCAAGACCCGCGCGGCCTCGGCCTCGGGCAGCTTGGCCATGGCCGACGACTCGATCGTGAGCTTGCCGTAGCGCAGCGCCGACTCCCCGACCACGCGCCCGCGGTCGGGGTCGAAGCGCAGGGCCTGGGTGTCGGTGACCGCGTCGGTGAACAGATCCACGAGCCACTCGGGGTCGATCGCCGCCGCGCTGCGGACGAGCGCGCGCCGACGGGTGCCCTCGCGGCGCTCCTCGCTGCGCAGGGCCACGACCCAGCTCGCCCGCACGCCGCTCTCACGCGAGAGCTCGGCGCTGCCTCCGAACGCGAACACCAGCGTGCGTTGATCGTGCTCGTCGACCCGGACCTTGGCCACGCGATCGGGGTGGGCCACGAGCAGGGCCTGGCGCAAGGCGCGATCGCGGGCCTTGGCGCGGGTCGGCCGTGGACCTGCGTGGGCTCGCAGTGACCCTCGCCTGCGGACGAGGTCGCGCAGCTGCTTGGTCGCGCGCTCGACCGCGGCGCGCGTGCTCGAGGCTCCGGCGTCGGGAGGTCGCCCGAGCAGCTCGATCTCGTCGAGGATGTCGGCGTCGGTCGTGCGCGGCGCGGCGCGGGTGTGAGCTCCACGCCCGCGCCGCAAGGGGCGCTCGGCGAGCAGCGCCGCGGCCGTGGCCGCGAGCTCGCCGACCCCGAGCTCGAGCCCGGCGATCATCAGGCGCGCGAGCCGGGGGTGGAGCGGAAAGCCGAGCATCGCCCGGCCGACCTCGCGCAGCTCGCCGCGGCCGTCGATCGCCCCGAGCGCCCGGAGCAGCTCGCTCGCGACGGTGAGGGTCGCGGGCGCGGGCGCCTCGAACCACGCGAAGGCCTCGGGCGCGTGGACGCCCGCGGCCGCGAGCTCGAGGACCGGGCCGGCGAGGTCGAGGCGACGGATCTCGGGCAGCTGGTGCTCGGGTCGGTGATCGTGATCGTGGCGAGCGTAGAGGCGGATGCACAGGCCCGGGCGGGTCCGGCCCGCTCGCCCGGCCCGCTGGGCCGCCGAGGCCCGGGAGATCGGCGCGAGGCTCAGGCGCGGGAGCCCGCTGCCCGGGTCGAAGTCGGCGACGCGGGCGAGGCCGCTGTCGACGACCGCGACGACGCCGTCGATCGTGATCGAGGTCTCGGCCACGTTGGTGCTCAAGATCAGCTTGCTGCCCGAGCTCGGCGCCACGGCCCGGTCCTGCTGCTCGCGCGCGAGCTGTCCGTGGAGCGTGAGCAGCTCGAGCCCGGCCCGCTCGGCCAGGGGCGCGCACTGCTGCGCGCAGGCCTGGATCTCTCGGGCGCCAGGCAAGAACACCAGCGCGTGACCCGGCGCCGCCGGGTCGCCGATCAGGCCGCGCTCGATCAGCTCGCGGACGGCCGACGCGACCCGACGCTCGAGCGGGACCGGTGCGTGGCGCGAGCGAGGGCTGCGGTGCTCGATCTCGACCGGGAAGCTCCGGCCCTCGGTCCGGAGGCGCGCGGCGTCGAGGAAGTCGGCGACCGGCTCGGCGTCGAGCGTCGCCGACATCGCGAGCAGCCTCAGCGGCCGCGGCCCGTCCGGCGCTGGGTTCGGGTCAGGCGGGCGGCCGCGGAGCTGGAGCCGACGGAGCAGCGCGAGGGCGAGATCACCGTCGAGGTGGCGCTCGTGAAACTCGTCGAGGACCACCGCGTCGACGCCGGCCAGCTCGGGGTCGTCGCGCAGGCGCCGAAGCAGCACGCCCTCGGTCATGAACCACAGTCGGGTCTGGCTCCCCCCGGCGTGGTCAAAGCGCACGCGGTAGCCGACCCGACGCCCGACTCGCTCGCCGAGCAGCGCGGCCGTGCGCGTCGCAGACATCCGCGCCGCCAGCCTCCGCGGCTGCAGGACGATGATCTGACCGTCGCCGAGCTGACCGTGCTCGAGCAGCGCGAGCGGCACGATCGTCGTCTTGCCCGCGCCAGGCGGCGCCTCGATGACCACGTTGCCGCGGCGCGCCGCTTCGAGGGTCGCCGCCAGGATCCCCGCGATCGGGAGCCCGCCCGCGAGCGCTTCGAGATCGAGGCTCACGGGCGGAGGTTAGTCTCGATCTCGGCCCGCGTTGTAAAACTAGGCAAAATTGAAAAATCAATTCAATATCTATGTGAGCGACAGTCGTTTGAAACCGGTCATTTGTAGTGGTATCGACGCATATTGATTTGCTCTTTCAACAAAAAGGAGCCCAGCGATGACCCTCGATGAGCTCGACCTGGGCCAGCGCGCGCAGGTGCGCGCGGTCACTGGGCGAGGGTCGATGTCGGTCCGGCTGCTCGAGATGGGCTTCGTCCCTGGTGTCGAGGTCGCGCTGGTCAAGCGCGCCCCGCTCGGGGATCCGCTGGAGCTGCGCCTGCGCGGCTACCACGTGTCGCTGCGCCGCGCCGAGGCCCGGCGTGTCGAGATCTCGGGGGTGGGCGCGTGACCCGTCCCGTGCGCGTCGCGGTCGCCGGCAACCCCAACGTCGGCAAGACCAGCCTGTTCAACCTGCTGACGGGCTCGCGCTACAAGGTCGGCAACTACCCGGGGATCACCGTCGAGACCCGCGAGGGGTCGCTCCGGGCTGCGGGCGCGACAGCTGCGGGGGCGCCCGCGCCCGTGCTCGTGGATCTTCCGGGCACCTACAGCCTCACGCCCTTCGCCGAGGACGAGGCGGTCGCGTTTCGGACCCTGACGGGGATCCGCGGCGAGCGGCGCCCGGACGCGGTGCTCCTGGTCCTCGACGCCAGCAACCTCGCGCGCAACCTCTACCTGGCCCTGCAGGTGTTCGAGCTCGGGCTGCCCTGCGTGGTCGCGCTCAACATGGTCGACCTCGCGCGCGACGCGGGCGTCGGCGTCGAGCCCGAGCTGCTCGCGGCCGCGCTCGGGGTCCCGGTCGTCGCGACGGTCGCCCGGACCGGCGAGGGCCTCGACGAGCTCGCCGCCTGCCTCGGCCAGCTCGAGCCGGGCGCGGGCACCGAGCCTCGGCTGGTCGAGCCCGGCGCCGATCAGCCCGCGCTGCGCGGCTGCCTCGCCGAGCTGGAGGCGGGCGCCGAGCTGAGGGGCGCGCGCGCGCGGTGGCTGCTGGCCGCCGAGGCCGCGGGTCAGCTCGAGCTGTGTGGCGCGAGCCCGGTCGAGCGCGAGCAGCTCGCGCGCCTCGAGCCCGGCGCGGTCGCGGACGCGATCCGCGAGCTCGTCGAGCTTCGCTACGCCGAGGTCGATCGTCTCCTCGCCGAGCTCCCGACGGCCGAGCTCCCGGCGGCCGAGCGCGGGCCCTCGGACCGGGCGGGGCGTTCAAAGCTCGCGGGCGACGACAGCCGCGCGCCCGCGATGCGCCGCTCGGCCAAGATCGACGCGGTCTTGACCCACCGCGTGCTCGGCCCGCTGACCTTCTTGTTGGTCATGGCGCTGATCTTCCAGTCGATCTTCTCGTGGGCCGATCCGATCATGGGCTGGATCGAGGCCGGGGTCGGGGCGCTCTCGGGCCTGGTCGCGGACGTCCTCGGGCCCGGGCTGTTCACGGATCTGCTGACCGAGGGCGTGCTCGCCGGGGTCGGCAACGTGGTCGTGTTCGTGCCCCAGATCGCCTTGCTCTTCCTGTTCATCGGGCTGCTCGAGGACTCCGGCTACATGGCCCGGGCCGCGTTCATCATCGATCGCCTGATGGCCCGGGTCGGGCTCAACGGCAAGGCCTTCGTGCCCCTGCTGTCGGGTTACGCCTGCGCGATCCCGGCGATCATGAGCACCCGGACGATCTCCTCGTTCAAAGATCGGGTCGTCACGATCTTGATGATCCCCTACATGAGCTGCAGCGCGCGGCTGCCCGTGTACACCCTCCTGATCGGCGCGCTCTTCGTCGCCAACGCGCGGGTCCTCGGGCCCTTCACCTCGGGCGGGCTGATCTTGCTGTCGATGTACCTGCTGTCGACGCTCTCGGCCCTGGCGCTCGGGGCGATCTACAAGCGCACGCTGCTCGTGAGCCCGACCCCGCCGCTAGTCCTCGAGCTGCCGCCCTACCGGTTGCCGCGGGTGCGCGACACCCTCCGCCAGGTCTGGGATCGGACCGCCGACTTCCTCCGCGACGCGGGCACGATCATCTTGGCGGTCACGATCGTGCTGTGGGGGCTGCTGAGCTTCCCGCGCGTCGACGAGGCCGAGCTCGGGCCGGGCGAGACCGCGATCGAGCACTCGGTCGCCGGGCGCGTCGGCAAGGCGCTCGAGCCCGCGCTCGAGCCGATCGGCCAGGACTGGCGCATGGGCATCGGCCTGATCGGCAGCTTCGCCGCCCGCGAGGTCATGGTCTCGACCCTCGGGCTCGTCTACGGGATCGAGAACGCAGACGAGGACGACGCCCCGCTGCGCGAGGTCATCCGCGAGGCCGAGGCCGAGGACGGCAGCCCGCGCTACACCAAGCTCTCGGGCCTCGCGCTGATGGTCTTCTTCGTCTACGCCTGCCAGTGCATGTCGACGCTGGCGGTCGTGCGGCGCGAGACCCGAAGCTGGCGGTGGCCGGCCTTCATGCTCGTGAGCATGACCGTCATCGCCTACCTCGCCGCGCTCGTGGTGTTTCAGGGCGGGCGCTTGCTCGGGCTCGGCTGAGAGGCGGCTAGATCGCTAGCCAAGCGCCCGACAGCGCTGGCGTGGTCGGCCAGCGGGCGACCCCTGGCCGCGCCGCGCGGGTCGCCACGAGCGACGAGAGCTCGCCGCTAACCGCCCAAGATCAAACGAGCTTTGCCGCGGTCGCGGCTCATGTGGCGCGAGCTTTGCTCATGTGAGGGGCGCGTGCATCGGAACATGGCAACCATTCCAAGCGCCCGCCCCGACCTGTCGGTGGTGCCCCGGCCCGAGCGCTGCACCGTGAGTGCGCGCTGGCGAGGCCGGGAGTTCGGGAGGCGGGCCCGGTAAACGCAGCCGAGCACCTGAGGGGGTGCTCGGTGTTCACGGCCCTGGTTGGGTGGAGACAAGAGGGACTCCACCCGACCAGGGTCGCCTTTTTGGTTGGCGCTCAAAGGGCGTTGTTGCGGCCGTCGTTGCAGACCTTCTCGCCGCCGGACAAGGGCGTGGTCGCGCAGCGGTACTCGCCGGGGCCGGCCCAGAAGGTGTCCTCCTCGTTCCAGCGACAGTCGCGGTCGGACTCGCAGGCGAGCAGGCAGACCTTGCTGCGGATCGTCGGCACGCCGCCGTTGCCCTCGATGACCTTGTCGACGAGCACGTGGCCCGCGGGGCACGAGTTGACGCTGCCGTAGTCGCCGATCGGCCCGGCCGGGCACAGGTCGCCGTCGCACTCGAGCGCGATCATCTGGCAGTCGCCGCCGGCCGCGTAGACCAGGTTGTTGCCGATGTACTCCCACGAGCGGTTGCAGCCGACCTCGGTCCCGGCGATCGGCTCCATGTTGGTGCAGTTTTGGATGTCGCCCTCGCTGACGTTGAACAGCGGGTCGACCTCCTCGCCGTCCTCGAACACGGTGCAGGCCGCGTGGACGGCCATGGTGTTGGCCGTGCACGAGGTCGTGCACGCGTCCTTGCTGTCGGCGTTGCCGTCGTCGCAGTCCTCGCCGGGGTCGAGCTGGCCGTCGTTGCAGGTCGCGAGGACCATCGAGCAGTCGTCGATGCAGTCGCTGGCGGCGTAGGGCGCGAACTCCGTCACGTTGTTGCCGTCGTCGCAGACCTCGCCCTCGTCGAGCACTCCGTTGCCGCAGTCGCCGAAGGGCATCGGATCCCCGTCGCCGTCCCCGGGGTCGCCGTCCCCGTCCCCGGGGTCCCCGTCGCCGTCCCCGGGGTCGCCGTCCCCGTCCCCGGTCTCGGACGCCGTGTCGCCGGACTCCGCGGGCGCGTCGTCGCTGCACCCGTACGCCACGCTGGCAGCCAAGAGCACGACGAGGGGGACGGAGGGAGAGCGCAAGAAGCGATTCATGAGGCGAGGATAGGTCCAGCGCCAAACACGCACAGGTGACCGCGATCACATTTCGTCGTTTCGGCCTCTTCGCCAACCTGCTAGCTTCTCCGCGTGGACGACGAGATCCAGACCGAGGCGGTCGCGGAGATCAACGTGACGCCGATGATCGACGTGCTCTTGAGCCTGTTGATCATCTTCATGGTCGCGGCCAAGCCGCCGCCCAAACACAAGCAGCCGATCTCGATCCCGCAAGATCCGATCGAGCAGACCGAGAACGATCCCGACGCCACGCTGCTCGTGAAGATCGACGCGGACGGGGCCGTGCAGATCGGCAAGACCCCCGTCGCGGGTGACCACGCCGCGCTCGTCGCCGCGCTCGAGGCCAGCGAGAAGGCCCAGTCCGACGGACGCGTGGCCGTGAAGGCCGACGACAAGGTCCCCTACGGCTCGGTCATCGACGTCATGTCGGCCGCCCGCGAGGCCGGGATCGACCACGTCGGCATCGCGAGCGAAAAGCTCTAGCTCGAGCGGCAGACCGAAGTCCGTCATGCACGGCACGGACTTCGGGTCGGGTCTGCGGTACCAGGTTTCTCGCTAGCGCCGGGCGGCGGCGACGAGCTCGCCGAGTCGGGTCAGGCCGAGCTCGACCTCTTCGATGCGGGGCCCAAAGCTCAGGCGCACGAAGCCCGCGAGGCGCGAGGCGATGTGCTCCCGGCGCTTGCCCGGGTCGACGTCGAAGAACGCTCCGGGCACGCAGATGACCTCGCGCTCGAGCGCCGCGCGGAACAAGGCCATCCCGTCGCACAGCGGCTCGGGCAGCTGGCGCAGATCCGCGAAGCAGTAAAACGCGCCCTCGGGCCCGCCGTCGTCGGACCCGGCCACGCCGATGCCCATGGCCGCGAGGCGCTCGAGCATCAGCGCGCGCTTGGCCGCGAACGCGCGCTGGATCGCGGCGGCCTCGCGGTCGGCGACCGCGGGCTCGAGCAGGGGCAGGGCCGCGCGCTGGACGCAGTGGGGCGCGCCGCCGTCGAGGAAGCTGCCGGCCGAGCCGACCCGCTCGATCACGGACTTGGGCCCCACGGTCCAGCTCAGGCGCAGGCCGGGGTAGCGCCAGTTCTTGGTCAGGCCGTCGACGACGACGACCGGATCGCGGTCGACGTCCTCGACCCAGGCCGCGGCGCTGATGCTCCGGGGCAGCTCGCCGCGGGTGGGGCCGTGGACGCGCAAGCTCGGGGGGCCGTAGACGTAGTGGGCGTAGAACTCGTCGACGATCAGCGCGCAGCCGAGCTTGCTCGTGGTCGTGACCCAGCGACGCAGATCTTCGCCGGCGATCAGCCTGCCCGTCGGGTTGCAGGGGTTGGACAACAAGATCGCCCCGAGCCCGCTGCCGACGATCGCCTCGCGCAGGGCCTCGGGCGAGAGCCGAAAGCCGTCGCGCTCGTGGAGCACGATCGGGATCGGCACGAACGCGCGGAACACATCGAGCAGCTCCTCGTAGGCGGTGTAGTCCGGCAGCACGTGGCCGAGGTTGACGCGGCCGAGCGCGGTCGCGATCCGGGTCAGCCCGACCCGACCGCCCGACGCGATCGCCACGTTCTCGGCGCTGTAGCGGCTGGCCAGGCCCCGGCGGTAGCGATGGTTGTAGAGCTCGGCGACGGCCTCACGCAGCTCCCACATCCCCGCGACCGCGGCGTACTCCGAGACCTCGGCGTCGAGCTCGATCGTCTCGAGCCGCGGCGCGCAGTCGGGCAGCTCGCCGGTCTCGGGCGCGCCCTGGCCGAGGTTGCACCACTCGGGGTGGCCGTAGCGGAAGCCCCGCTTGGCGGCCTCGGCCATCACGTAGATCACCCCGGTGCGCGGCACCGAACGAAACATCGACGCCGCTTTTGACGAGCTCGCCATCGAGCCCTGCTACCGCCGACCCCAGCTTGACGCAAGCCCGGCCCAAGCTCGAGTCAGCCCGAGTCAGCTCGAGCTGAGCTCAGGGGGTCGGCACGCCGAACTTGATCTGCAGAAACACCACCAGGCTCACGAGCGCGATCGCCAGCAACAGAGCAAACCAGGCCATGGCGGGCAGGCCCGGAATCGGGGGATGTTCGTCGTACTTCTGATCGGCCATCGGCGGAACCTCGCGACCGCGATTACACCACAATGGCCCGGGGGCCAAGCGCAAGAATCATACTTGCGACAGCTCACGGCCCGTGGGCGGCGCCTCGCGGGCTCAGTCCTGGCCGTCTTCGCGGGATCCGCTCGCGTTGGCCTCGGCCGGGACCAGGCTCGGGGAGCCGACGGGCGTCTCGGGCAGCATGCGCCGAAACATGCCCTCGCCGTGCTCGCCCTCGACGAGCGCGAGGCGGCGCGACTTGGCCTCGCTGGCCAGGCGCGTACCCGGGAACGCCTTGGTCGCCTGCTCGTAGGTCTCGGCCGCGAGCTGGCGCTCGCCGAGGTGCTCGTAGGCCTGGCCGAGGTGATACAGGTAGACGACCCGGGCGGGGTTGTAGGCCAGCGAGCTCAGCCCGCGCTCGAGCAGCGGTCCGGCCTCGCGCGCGCGGCCCATGCGGACCAGGCACAGGCCCTCGAGCGCTCGCCAGGCGTCGGCGACGAGCTCGCGGTAGCGGGGCGGGACGTGGTCGAGGCAGGCGTCGCGGTCTTCGCGGATCTTGGCCAGGCGGTCCTCGTCGGGGGTCCCGGTCAGGATCGCGAGCTCGTGGCGGCCGAAGTTGGCGAGGGCCTGGAGGTGGGGCGACAGCCCGGTGTCGTCGGCTCCGTAGATCTCGCGGGCCTCGTCGAGGCGCCACTCGGCCACGAACAGACCGCCGAGCTGGGCGCGCGCGAGCCACTGGCGCTCGACGCTGACGGCCTCGCCTGCGGCCGCGAGCGCGAGCTGCTTGCGCAGGTTCATCTCGATCTCGCGCTGCTGACCGGTCGCGATCGCGTGGCGCATGTTCTCGGCCGCGTACAGAGCTCGGTTCTGGCGGTCGCGGCTGACCATCCAGGCTCCGAGCGCGGTCCCGAACGCGAGCGAGAACAACGCCGCGATCTCACCTTCGCAGCCCGGGAGAAACACGAGCGCGAGGGCTAGCCAGCGCTCGTCGACGGGGATCCGGCGCGACACTGCTAGCAGTGTAGCGCGACCTCGCCAGGGTGTCCGGACACACGGTCAGCGCAAAAAGAACCGACGTCGGGATCGAGCGGTCGCGGGACCGAGTGTCCGCGCGGGCGGCGGCCACCCGCTCTGCTAAGGTCCACGCCCGAGTCGGGCAGCCCCGACAGACGAGTCGCGTCCAGGAGACGAGAGAGAGATCATGACCACCGACCCTGCTCGCCCCGGGCCCCGCGACTTCGAGGTCATCAGCTTCGACTGCTACGGCACCCTGATCGACTGGGAGTCGGGGATCCTCGCCGCGATGCAGCCGGTGATCTCGCGCCATGACCTGGTCAGCCGGCCCGACGAGATCCTCGCGGCCTACGCCCGGGCCGAGTCGGCGGTCGAGGCCGGCCCCTACAAGCCCTACCGCGAGGTCCTGCGCCGGACCTTCGCGGGGATGGCCAAGGATCTCGGCTTCGCGCCCCAGGCCGACGAGCTCGAGACCCTGGTCGAGGCGCTGCCGCGCTGGGAGCCCTTCCCCGACACGCTCGCGGGCCTGCGCGCGCTCGCGGCCGCGGGCCACAAGCTAGCGATCATCTCCAACGTCGACGACGACCTGTTCGCCGCGACCGCGCGGACGCTCGAGGTCGAGCTCCACGCGGTCGTGACCGCGGCCCAGGCTCGCTGCTACAAGCCCGGCGACGCGATCTTCGAGCGCGCGTTCGAGGTCTTCGGCGTCGCCCCGGGCCGCCTGCTCCACGCGGCCCAGAGCCGCTATCACGACCTCGTGCCCGGGCGGCGGCACGGCGTGCAGACCGTCCATGTGGTCCGCGACAGCGGCCGCGGTGACGTGGGCGCGGCACCGAGCGTCGACCCGCTCGACGCGGCCGAGCCCGACTGGAGCGTTCCGGATCTCGCCGGGCTCGTCGCCCTCGTCGGAGCCTAGCGAGCATGGCCGCGCGACCTCGGAGCCGCTCGCTCGAGACCCTCGAGGCCAAGCTCGTGCGCTGTCGTGACTGCGCGCGCCTCGTCGAGTGGCGCGAGCGGGTCGCTCGCGACAAGCGGGCGGCCTACGCCGACGAGCGCTACTGGGGTCGGCCGGTCCCGGGCTTTGGTGACCCCGAGGCCAAGCTGTTGATCGTTGGGCTCGCGCCCGCGGCCCACGGCGCCAACCGGACCGGCCGCATGTTCACGGGCGACCGCTCGGGCGACTGGCTCTACCGCGCCCTCCACGAGGTCGGGTTCGCCAACCAGGCCGCCTCGACCGCGCGCGGCGACGGGCTCGAGCTGCGCGGCGCGTGGGTCACCTCGATGGTCAAGTGCGCGCCGCCGGACAACAAGCCCGCGACGACCGAGCGCGACGCCTGCATGTCGTGGGCGCTCGACGAGCTGCGCCTGCTCTCGCCCACGGTCACCGTCCTCGTCGCGCTCGGGGGCTTCGGCTGGAACGGCGCGCTGCGCTTGCTTGCGAGTCGCGGCCACGCGCTCCCGCGCAAGCCCAAGTTCGGCCACGGCGCCGAGGTCGAGATCGGGCCCTACACGCTGCTCGGCAGCTATCACCCGAGCCAGCAAAACACCTTCACCAAGCGGCTGACCCGGCCGATGCTGCGCGCGGTGTTCGAGCGGGCCCGGGCGCTCGTTTGAGGGCTGCTAGTCGGCGAGCTGAAACAGGCCGACGCCAAACAGCTCGTCCGGGTCGGTCCAGATCGTCGAGCGCTCGAACCCGGCCTCGCGCGCGAGCGCGCGGATCGAGTCGAGGGTGTACTTGTGCGAGTACTCGGTCAGGATGTCCTCGCCCGCCGCGAACCGGTAGCTGTGCCCGGCCGCGTGGACGAGCTGATCTCGGGTGCTGCGGATGAAGATCTCCATTCGCGCGGGCCCGGGCTCCCAGACCGCGCGGTGCTCGAAGCCGTCGAGTTCGAAGTCGCCGTCGAGCTCGCGGTTGATCCGCGTGAGCAGGTTGAGGTTGAAGGCCGAGGTCACGCCCTGGGCGTCGTCGTAGGCGCGCACGAGCATGTCGGCCGGCTTGACCAGGTCGAAGCCGAGCAGCAGCCCGCCGGGGCGCTCGTCTCCGTCGGCGCCGACGAACGCGGCGATCGCCGAGAGCAGCTCGAGGGCCCGGGCGCGGGTGAAGTTGCCGATCGTCGAGCCCGGGAAGTACACGACGCAGCGGGCCGGGGGCTGCTTGTTCGAGGGCCGGGTCGAGGGCCGGGGCTTGGGGATCGCGAAGCCGCGGGTGAAGTCGGCGGCGACCGGCGTGACCTCGAGCCCGGGGTAGTCGGCGGCGATCGAGCTGGCGGCCGAGCGCAGGTGCTCGGCCGAGATGTCGACGGGCACGTAGCCGGTCGGGAGCTCGAGCTCGTCGAGCAGCAGCCGGGTCTTGACGCTGCTGCCGCTGCCGAGCTCGACGACCAGCGCGCCCGCGCCGATCTTGGCGGCGATCGCCGGGGCGTGCGCGCGCATCAGCGCGAGCTCCGTGCGCGTGGGGTAGTACTCGTCGAGCTCGGTGATGCGATCAAACAGCGCCGAGCCTCGCGCGTCGTAGAAATACTTGCACGGGAGCTTCTTGGGCTCGCTCGATAGCCCGAGCACCACGTCTTCGGCGAAGCTGCGCTCCTCGGATTGTGGTGCGATCGCGGGGAGCTCTCGGGCCATGCTCGGCATCATCGTGGCCAGCTTCTAGCACGGGTTCGGCGTGCTGACTGGCGACGCTCGAGCCTACGACGGCCCGGCGCGAAGGTTTCGGCGGGCCGTCGTAGGCTTCGGTCAATGGGTGCTGGGGGTGCTGGCGCGGGGGATCTTGGGGGCGCCAGGTGTGCGCACGTCGATCACGTAGAGCCCACCGTCGCGCGCGTCGACGCTGACGCGCCACTTGGGCCCGGTCGCCGTGAGCTCGAGCAGCTGCGCGATGTCGAGGTTGGGGTTGGCGAGCAGCGGCTGGAGCTGGGCAGGGTCGCCGGCGAAGCTGGCGGCGAGCAGCTGCCCGGAGGTCGCGCCGTGGCTCGCGGAGGCGGCGGTCTCGTCGAGCCAGCGCGCGAGCTGCTTGGCGGCGTCGGGGCCGACGACGATCATCCCGCCGCCGGCGCGCTCGGACCAGGCCATCGCAACGTTGAGTCGGCTCTCGCTGTCGACGAGCGCGCGGAGCTCGGCCGGCAGCGTGCTGAAGGCCTCGTGGAGCACGAACAACTCGATGTCTTCGCCGTCGCCCTTGGCGACCCGGCGGCGCAGGTTCACCTTTGGCAGGCGCGACATGAAGTTGCGCGCGACCGAGACGTTGTCGACGACCTTCTGCAGCAAGCGCACGGTCGCGACGTGGCTCTTGTTGACGTCGCTGGCCCCGTAGGCCAGGCGCAGGTGCTTGTCCGGGCCGAGGCCAACGAGGACCCGGCCATCCCAGGTTCGCAGCAGCGTGTTGAGCTTGGCCGCGAGGTCCTCACCGATCCCGCGGACGAGGAAGGGCAGCCCGCGCACGTTTCGGTTGACCTCGCTGATGACCTCGCGCACGGTCGCCTCGTGGTCCGCGTAGCGGCCGCTGACGCCCGCGCTGATGTTGGGCCCGTCGAGGAGCCCGCCGAGGGTGCCCGCGGAGATCGGCAGCTCGGCGAAGGGGTCACCGCCGTCGATCGCCTGGGCCTCGATCGCGACCTTGCTGAGGTCGCCGCGGCCGGTGACCCGCGAGAAGGGGAGGTCGACGGGGATCGGCAGCGAGCTCGGCTCGGCGGTGAAGTAGATCGGCTGCTGGCCGTAGGCGTCGGCCAGGCCCCGGGCGGTGACCAGGCCCTCGACGCTGTTGGCGAGCACGAGCGGGCCGCCGTCGCCCTCGTCGATCCACGCCAGCCACTCGCGGGACCCGGCGCGCGGGACCTCGCCGTCGGGCGCGGGGTGGCGGGGGAGCTTGACGGCCCCGAACTCGCCGACGGCCTCGAGCTCGGCGAAGCGACCGGCGAGGGACTCGCGGGCGTCGTCGCGCAGCGACAGCCGAATCACCTCCTCGCCGCCGTCGAGCACGACGTTGGCGAAGGGCGCGCGAAAGTCGATCGCGCGGGCGAGCTCGCCCGCGAGCGCGGGCTCGGTCAGGCCGCGGGTGGCCTGCTCGACCGCCGCGGCCGGGTCGAGCGGGATCGGGCTGTAGGGCGCGACCATCTCGATGGCCTGGCTCGGCGCGGCGATCCACGAGGCCGCCGCGGGCTCGCTCGGCAGCGGCAGCGGCTCGGGCAGTTGGACCTCGGCGGCCGCGTGAGCCTTGGCCTCGGGCGCCTTGCCGCCCTGGGTCGTTGGCTGACGGCAGGCGCTGGCCAGGCCGAGGGTCAGGCCGAGGGCCAGCAGCGGGACAGACCGGAGCATGCGCATCGCTCGCGAACCTAGCAGCGCGAGCGGGCCCACGCACGCCGCGTGTGCGAACACCGCGGGCGTGAATGGGATGGTCGAGTGGCCGTCGGCTCAGCCCGCCGCCGCCGCCAGGCCGAACAGGCCGAGGACCGCGAACAGGCCGATCAGCCACACGAAGGAGCGCAGGTAGTCGGCGTTGGCCAGGTAGGCGACGGCGTAGATGACCTCGCAGACCACGAAGGCGATCGCGAGCACGGCCGAGCGCCGGGGCTCCGCGCCCGCGAGGTGGGCGATGACGACCGCGGCCGCGAAGGGGGCGAAGCTCTCGCCGAGGCTGCGGTGGGCCGCGACCGCGCGGGCGCCGAAGCCCTCGAGGCGGGCGAGCTGCGCGTGCGGCTGCTTGTTGTCGAACGCCTGATCGCTACGCCCGATCGCCACGAACACCGGGACCCGAGCCAGCCAGATCAACGCGAACGCGACGATCACACACACGAAGGGGGTGGTCATGGGCTGATCGGGGCTCAGCTCTTGTTCTCGTTGCGGATCCGCTCGCGCAGCTTCTCGAGCTGCGTGCGCACGTCGACGATCACCTCGCCGGCCGACTGGCCGACCTCGTGGGCGATGTCACTGGCCTTCTCGCTCGCGAGCTTCTCGGCTTGCTGCAGGTGGGGCTGGAGCTTCTTCCAGCCCTCCTTGGCCTCGTCGCTCGCGGTCTTGACCGCCTTCTCGAGCTCCCCGCGGAGCGCCTTGAGCTCGCCGAGGCCCTTGTTGATCAGTTCGTTGTCGGACATGGCTTCTCGACCATACTCCAAAGGTGGCAGGGCGTCCGTTTCCGCTTCCCGATGCTTTCGACGGCGACGTCGTCGTCTACCTCACACCCTGGTGTCCGTACTGCGTGCGCGCCCGTCGGCTGCTCGACCAGCGCGGGATCGCCTACGAGATCTTCGATGTCAGCGGCAACTCGGAGGCGCGACAGTGGCTGGCCCGAAACACTGGCCAGCGGACCGTGCCGCAGATCTTCATCAAGGGGCGCAGCGTCGGTGGCTTCGACGAGCTCGCCGAGCTCGACGCCCGCGGGGGTCTCCCCGCGGCCACCTGAGCTACTCGTCGCGCAAGAGCGCGAGGATCTCTTCGTCGAGCGAGGCCTGGTGCTCGGCGGCGAACTTGCCGATGACCACGTCGCGGCGCTCGCTGATCTTGGCCTTGGCCGCCTGGTCGGCCGCGACACCGCGGCCACCGATCCCGCCGACGGCCCGCCGTCGGACGCGGCTGGGCCCGCGACTGGATCGCTTGGGCCCGGTGCCCGGCTTGCCCGACGCGCTGGCGGCGACTTGGGCCTGGGCCTCGCGCGAGCTGAACGCGGGGTGGGTCAGGGTTGGATCGACGGTCGGGCCCGGGTGGCCTGGAGTCAGCGGCGGCCCCTGGCGCTCGACCTCTCGGGGCTCCGGCGCCTGGCGACGGACGGGGCGCTCGTCCTCGCTCGGCTTGGGCGCGGCGTCCTTGGGCGCGCCGTCCTTGGCGGCCTCGGGGTGCTCGCCGATGTACTGGACGATCTTCTCGTCGAAGACTCCTCGCCGGAGCTGACGGATCATCGCCTTGTGGGACTCCTGCATGAGTCCGATGATGTGTTGGTCGAGATCGTCGACTACGGCCTCGGGGTCGTAGCTGACCTTGTTCGAGGCGATGATCGTCCCGTCGTAGAACGCGTGCGTGAAGATGTGGGCCTTCTTCACGCCCGAGTCCTCGGTCTGGACGTGATAAAGCCGGCCGCGATGCGGGATGTTGTGGTTATAGCCGAGTTGCGGGGACCGCGACATCGCTGCGACGGAGCCTAACACGGGCGGCCGCGACCGCGGGAGCTTTCGACGACATGCCTGGTGTTTTGGGATCTGTCGTGCATCCTGTCGGCCTCCCCATGTCCCTGGCAGCCCTCAACGAGGCCCCGAGCGGCCCGCAGCTCCTGACCCCGGTCCTCGCAGCCGGGTGCCAGGGGGTCGTGCCCACCGCGTCGCAAGTCGCGCAGATCGGCCGCCGCGCGGCGCAGATCCGCGAGTGCCCGCCGACCGAGCTCTACGATCTGCTGACCGCGAGCTTGTGCGGCCGGCATCCAGACCTGGCCCTGCAAGCGCTCCACGACCTGGGCTTGCTCGCCGAGCTCCTGCCCGAGCTCGACGCGACCGTCGACTTTTCGCAGGAGGCCGGGCGTCGCCACAAGGACGTCTGGGCCCACACCAAGATCGTGGTCTGGCAGTCGGTCCCGAGCCCGACGGTGCGCTGGGCGGCCGCGCTCCACGACATCGGCAAGGTGCCCACGCGCCGCTTCCTGCCCGGCGGGCGCGTGACCTTCCACGGTCACGCCGAGCTCGGGGAGCGCATGTTCGAGCGCGGCCCGCTCCGGCGGATCGCGTTCCCGCCGGCCGTCGGTCAGCGCGTGGCCGAGCTGATCCGCTGGCACCTGCGCCCCGGCCAGTACGACGGCAGCTGGACCGACGCCGCCGTGCGCCGCTTCGCTCGCGAGGTCGGCCCGGCCCTCGACGACCTGCTCAACCTCTCGCGCGCCGACATCACCAGCAAGCGCCCCGGCAAGCGCAAGCGCTGCCTCCGGCAGATCTCCGAGCTCGCCCAGCGGATCCGCGCGCTCGCGGCCGAAGATCGCAAGCCCAAGCCGCTGCCAGCGGGGCTCGGCGCCAACTTGATGGCCGCGCTCGAGCTCCCGCCGGGTCCGCACATCGGCGTCTTGCGCCGTCGGCTCGAGCAGCTGTGCGAGGCAGGCGAGCTCGAAGGCGGCCGCGAGCCCGACTACTACATCGAGCAGATCCAGACCCGCGAGCTCCTCGCCGATGTCGAGATCGAGGCCGCGCCCAAGCGTCGCCGACGCTAACTTCTAGATCTCGACGCCAAGCTCACCTGAGCGCGCCCGCGCGGCGAAGGATGCTCTGGACCTCGCCGACGAAGCCGCTGCGGCCGGCGGGGTCGTCGGTCATGGTCTCGGACAGGCCGTCGAGCAGCAGCGGCAGCGTGTAGTTCGAGGGGTTGCAGCACAGCAGCCACTCGCGGATCTGCTCGTGCATGTGGCCCCGGGTCTGGCCCTGGTTGAGGCCGCGGTGCTTGCGGTAGTTGTGATAGACGGCCTCGATCTCGAGCAAGACCGGACCGAGGGGGCTCGCGAGCAGCTCGCCGACCTCGTCGTCGCCCTCGTGGACCCCGATCGCGGGGGCCGGGGCCTCGGGCTCGCCCTGGGCCAGCCGCAGCATCCGCGGGATCTCGCGGTCGAGCAGGGTCCGGATCGGCTGGGTGTCGCCGTCGCGATCGAGCAGCACGATCAGCACGTCCTCGCTGACCGGGCGCAGCATCATCCGCGTCGGACCGAAGTTGATCAGCAGCTCGCGCAGCGGCGAGTTGGCCGTCGTCGACGCGACCACGAGGCGGCGCACGGTCTTGGCCACGTCGGTCGCGACCGCGGGCTGGAGGTGCGCATACTCGACGGCGCCGACGGGGCCGTCGGCGGTCGCGAGCATGCCGCCTCGTACGCCCGCGACGGCAGTGACCTGTTTGAGGAGTTCGAGCACGTTGGAGCTCAGTCGAGGCCCATGATCTCGTCGCGGACCTGCTCGGGGTTCCTGCCCGACTCGATGGATAGCACGGCCGAGGTCGCGCCCATGCCGACCATGACCAGCTGTTGGCCGGTCTCGGACCTGGCGATGACGCCGTCGAACACGTTGTAGCCGAGCGAGCGAGCGATGCGCGCGGCCCCGCGCATGTAGAAGCCCGCGAGCGTGACCAGCGAGCTGTTGCCGCCCATGCTCTCGGCCAGGACCTTGCCCGTGCTCGAGATGATCGCGACCCCGTCGACGCCCTCGAATTCGAAGAATTGACCGAGCATGAGCTCGCGGGTCTCGGGGTCGTCGAGCAGGCCCGTCGCCGAGTTCTGCGGCTCGGGTGGGGGCGGAGGCGGAGGCGGAGGCGCGCGCAGATCGAAGGGGTCGTTGGGGTCGACCGGCGGCTCGGCCTCGGCCGCGACCTCGTCGTCGTCGACGATGACCTCGTCCTCGTCGTCGTTGAGGTCAGCGAAGGAGGCCTCGTCGTCGACCGGCGCCTGCTCGGGCGCCGGGTCCTGGCCGAGGGTGCCCTCGTCCATCTGCCGGGCCGCCTCCATCAGCAGGCCGGTCGCCGAGCCCATGATCGTGCGCTTGGGCGGATCGGTGTAGAAGACCTCGGTGAAGGTGCCGCGGCCGACGGCCAGGAGCTTGTAGAAGGCCATCTCGCCCGAGTGGGACTCGAACTCGGCGTGGACGATGTCGCCGTGCTCGAACCAGATGTGACCGGTGTGGATCGGCGTCACGATCTTGACGAGCTTGTCGCGGCCCGACAGCGCGACCATCTGGACGTAGTCGAACAGCTCGACCTCGATCGAGTTGCCGTAAAAGCCCCGCCGAGGCCCGAGCTCCTCGACGAGCGCGATCAGCTTGGCGAGCTCGACGGGCTTCTCGAGCATCCCGATCGAGGCCTGGTGCTGATACTCGGCCCGGATCTCGGGCGTGATGTAGGCCGACACGACCAGGATCTTGGTCGAGGGGCTGTAGCTGCCGAGCCACTGGATCAGCTCGAGGCCGTCGCCGCCCGGCATCCGCAGATCGGTGACGACGGTGTCGTAGGGCTTCGAGCGCAGGCGCTCGATCGCCTGGCGGACCGTGCTCGCCGAGTCGGCGTGGTGACCCGACCTGCGCAAACCCCGTTCAATGGCGAAGCGCAGGTTGACTTCGTCATCGACGACCAACACGCGGATAGCGGACAGCGCTGACGCACGACTCGGGTCCGACACGGGGAGGGCATCTTACTGCCGTCGGCGGACCTGGCCAGAGCGCTGGCGAAAGCGCGCGGTGATGCGCCAATGCGAACACATAGTGAATCACCCATAAAACGCAAAATCCAGGCTACGTTCTGATAGTGGCAGGATCGTCATTGTGGCGTATCCGCGCCTGCTAAAGACCTGGATTCCTACTAATTCTTACTGTCATGACATTATTTAGCTGTATACTGGTCTTAAGGCCGTGTATTAACTGTGGCCTAGCCATCTCTTTTTTCTTTACACGAGAATGTGAACCAACTATTGTCTCTCCATGCCGATCGTTCTCGACTCCCTGAACCTCGCTGAAGCAGAACGCAAACTCTGTGAGGAAGCCCTCGTATCTGCTGGCAGCATCGTCGAAGCTGCGACGCTTCTTGGCATCACCCGCCACGCCCTCAAGCGCCGGATCGTCAAGCACCAAATCGAATGGCCGCGCCCGCGCGTCGCCCCCTTGCGCACGCCCGACACGATGCTTCATCGCAGCGCCATCGCAGCGTTTTGAGTCGTGACTCAGGGCTGCCGTTCGAGGTCGCAGCGCGCCCGTAGCTGACGGGTCGCTTCGGCCTCGACGTGATCTTCGCCGAAGACCTCGGTCCAGATCTCGATCGCGGCGTCAAAGTGGGGGATCGCCTCGCGGGGCCGATCGAGCCGAGCGAGCGCCCGCCCGAGCGCGCGCTCGGACTGCGCGCGCATGACGTGGCGCCGGTCGAAGACCCGCTCGTGGGTCGCGGCAGAGCGCTCGGCGAGGGCGAGCGCCCGGGTGAGCTGCTCGGAGCCGCCGAGCTCGATCAGATTGATCGCGAGGTTGAGCTCGACGAGCGCGGTCATCGGGTGGTCCTCGCCCTGGCTTCGCTCGTTGATCCGAAGCGCGCGCTCGAGCAGCGCGATCGCTTCGCGGTGATGACCGAGCGTGCCGTGGACCGTGGCGTAGTTGCTCAGCGCGACCGCGACCGAGGGGTGCTCGGGGCCGAGGGTGTCCTCGAGCATCGTGACGCCGAGGTCGAGCTCGGCGAAGGCCCGGTCCTCGTGGCTGTGGTCGACGTTGATCAGGACCGTCCCGTAGTTGATGTGGGCGGCGGCCAGGTCCGCGGACGGGGCTCCGGTGTGGAGCTCGAGCGCGCGCGCGAACGCGGCCTCGGCCTCGAGCTTCTCGGCTTGAAGGTAGTGGGAGATGCCGATGCTCGCGTAGACCTCGGCGAGCAGATCGTCCCGCCCGACGCGCTCGGCCTCGGCGAGGGCGTGCTCGATCCAGTCGGCGG
Source organism: Enhygromyxa salina (assembly GCF_002994615.1). Lineage (GTDB taxonomy): Bacteria > Myxococcota_A > Polyangia > Nannocystales > Nannocystaceae > Plesiocystis > Plesiocystis salina_A. Next base: position 66,140 of record NZ_PVNK01000170.1, read on the forward strand.
CGGCGTCGAACTCGGCCAGCCCGGCGGCGAGGCAGTAGATCAGCAGGTACGCCGACGAGACCGTGACCTCGTCGTGCCCGCTGCGGCGCGAGCTGAAGTAGGCGGCCTCGAGCGCCGCCCGGGCCTCGCTGAATTCGGCCCGCTCCTGGTGGACGCGACCGAGGGCCATCGCGGCCTCGGCGATCAGCGGCGGCCACCCGAGCTCGCGCGCGCGGGCTTCGGCCTCGCGGGCCAGCTCGAGCGCGTCGGGGCCCTTGCCGCCCTCGGTCATGGCCCCGACCTGGGCGACGTCCTCGCGCACGCGCTCGACCGCCCGCGCGAGCTCGGCGTCGTCCGGCGGGCGGACGGCCGCGGTCAGCCAGCTGCGATCCTCGCAGACCTCGACGGCGGGCAGGGCCTCGACGGCCTCGACCGCCTTCTCGATCACCGTGTCGTCGGCGCTAGCGAACACGGTGACGAGGGCCGCGAAGCTGTGGCGCCGCTGATCGAGGCAGGCCATGCGCAGATCGAGCAGCTCGGCCGACTGCTCGTGGCGGACCTCGCTCGCCTCGCAGGCGTCGCGGCGTCCGGCGATCCAGCCCGTCGACCACGCGTCGAGCTGGCGCGCGACCCGGGTCCAGGTCTCGTCGGCGTAGACCAGCTCGCTGGCCGCGAAGACCTCGGCGAGCTCGCGGGCGCGCGCGTCGGACCACAGCTCGCGCAGCTCCTCACCGGCGTGGGCGCAGGGCGAGGGGGGCGGCGCGGGCTGGACCAGGATCGCCGCGGTCGCGGCCGCGGCCGCGAGCGCGAGGGAGCTGGCGCCGAGCACCCAGGGGCGGCGGCGGGCGCTCGGATCATCGGCCAGCGCGGACAGCAGGGCCCGCATGTCGGGCCAGCGCTCGCGCGGGTCCGCGGCCAGGCCCCGCTCGAGCGCGCGGCGCAGCCGGGTCGGGGCCACGCGCCCCGCCGCGGGCTCGCGAAAGTTGCCGCTCGAGATCGAGAACAGGGCCGTGAGCGGGGTGTCGCCGCTGAAGGGGCGCTCACCGTAGAGGCACTGCCACAGCGTCACGCAGTAGGCGAACTGGTCGGCGCGGGCGTCGGCCTCGTCGCCGCGCAGCTGCTCCGGGGCCATGTACGCGGGCGTCCCGAGCAGCGAGCCGGCCATCGTCAGCTGAGACTCGAGCGCGCTGTTGCTGCCGAGGCTCGCGTAGAGCTCCCCGTCGACTCCAGACTCGGGCCTGCGGCTCGACACCCTCGCCTCGCTCGGCTCGGGCGACCCCGGGACACGGTCCGCGCGCGCTTCGGGGGTCGCCCGCGCGGACGCGCCTGACCACGCGGAAGCGGCTGCTCGCGCGGACGCGGCTGCTCGCGCTTCGAGGGCTGCCCGCGCGGACGCGCCTGACGCGGGCGCGCCTGATGAGCGGCTCGGTCGCGCCGCGGCCTCGTCGGCGCTCGCTTCGGCCGCGCGCACGAGGCCGAAGTCCATGACCCGCACGCGCGCGTCGGCGCCGACCATGACGTTGTCGGGCTTGAAGTCGCGGTGGATCAGCCCGTGTTCATGGGCGGCCGCGAGGCCGCGCCCGGCGGCCAGCAGGACCTCGAGGATCTCGGACCAGTCGCGCTCGGGCGCGAGCGCCTCGGTCGGGGGCCGGGCGCCGGCTGGGCCGCGCCTGAGCCCGGCCCACTCGCCGAGGGTCCGGCCCTCGACGAACTCCATGGCCACGAACACGCGGTCGTCGAGCTCGCCGACGTCGTGGACGGCGATCACGTTGGGGTGGGTCAGGCGCGCCATCGCCTGGGCCTCGCGCTCGAGTCGCTGGCCGTCCTTGCCGCTGTGGAGCAGCTTGAGCGCGACCTTGCGATCGAGCTTGGGATCCCACGCGGCATAGACCACGCCCATGCCGCCGGCGCCGACGCGCTCGAGGATCACGTAGCGGCCGACCTCGTCGCCGCGCGCGAGCCCTCGCTCGGGCCCCTCCCGCTTGGGCTTCGTGGGGCGGCGGCGCCCGTCGAGATCGGGCCGGTCGACGACCGTCGACCGGCGGCGCGCGAGCGGCTCATCGACCAGGGTGTTGTCTTGCGACGGCGCCTTGTCGCGTGGGTCCACCGTGGGTAGTTTATAGGACCCCTCGCACCGCCGCCTCGCGGGCACTGTGCAGGATGAGCGCGGGGGCCCTAGCACCCCGGGCTGCTAGACTCCCGCTCCCATGTCCGCCGAAGTCGACGCGTTGCTCGAGCGGCTGGTCGCGCAGTTCGAGTCGCCCTACGACTTCTTGCGCGAGCTGGTCCAAAACGCGATGGACGCGGGCAGCGACCGCGTCGAGGTCACGCTCGAGAGCCACCCGCTGAGTGAGGCCCCGGGCGAGGTCATCTTCGAGCTCACGATCCTCGACACCGGCGCGGGCATGGACGAGGCGATCATCGACCAGGAGCTGACGCGGCTGTTCTCGTCGGGCAAGAGCGGCGACCGAACCATGGCCGGGGGCTTCGGGATCGGCTTCGTCAGCGTGTTCGCGTGGGAGCCCGAGGCGATCCTGGTCCACACCGGTCGGGCGGGCGAGAGCTGGGAGCTCGTGTTTCACGGCGACCGCAGCTTCGAGAAGGTCGCGCTCGAGGACCCGCTCGAGGGCACGACGATCATCTTGTTCCGACGCGGGCGCGCGAGCGAGCGCGAGGCGATCGCCGACGCGATCCGCGACAGCTTGTGGCGCTGGTGTCGGTTCTGCCCGCTCGAGGTCTCGTTCGAGGATCTCGACGGTGACGAGCCGGCCGAGCTGATCCAAGACGCGCCCGAGCCGACCGAGCTCGGGCTCGGGGCCGGGCTCACCCGGGCCGAGGTCCGCGGCGAGTCGACCCTGCGGGTCAGCTTCGCGGTCCCGGCCAACGCGGTGTTCCTGCGCCGCGGGCTGATCCTGGCCGAGGGCGGCCCGCGCCAGCTCCTCGCCGGGGTCGCCGACGCGCTCGGATCGACCAGCGAGCACCTCCAGATCTGGGCCGACAGCCCGCTGCTGCGGACCAGCCTGGCCCGCGACAAGGTCCTCGATGACGGCGGCCGCGCGCAGGTTGAAGAGCGCCTGCTCGGGCTCGTCGCCGAGCTCCGCGAAGATCTGCTCGCGCGCCTCGAGGCGCTCGCGGCGATCGGCCAAGACGCCCGACCGGCAGACGAGGCCGACGACCTGCGCGCCGACCCCGACTGGACCCACGAGCGCCACGCGATCTACGGGGCCCTGCACGCCCACCTCGAGCTCGAGTACGCCCACCTCGAGCGCAAGCCCCGGACCCGCGCGATCCTCCGCGATCTCGCCCACGGCCGGGCGGTGAGCCTCGACGCGGCGGTCGAGCGGATGGGCGCGCGGCCCTTGTTGGTCGCGACCCCGCCCTCGATCCTGCGCGAGGGCGGGGCCGCGCCCAAGGAGGGCGAGCGCCCGATCGTCGAGGGGCTCGAGCGGCTGCTGCGGGATCTCGGCCCGACGAGCTTCCCGGTCCTCGCGGGCGACCTCGGCGAAGATCGAGCCTGGCTGACGGCGCTGACCAAGCTCGCCGAGGTCGAGCTGCTCCCGGTCGAGCGCGCCGTGGCCCGGGTCGCGCCGCGCGAGGGCGAGGCCGCGGGCCTGTGCGGGCTGGTCGAGAGCCTGGTCCGGGGGTTGGGCTTCGATCAGGCCACGATCCGCGTCGGTGAGTTCGTCGATGTCCTCGGCCGACCCGAGCGCAGCCCGGTGTTCGGCCCCGAGGTGTTCGGCGCCGCCTCGCCGCTGGCCTTCCACGGCGGTCGCACGATCCCGGCCGCGAGCTTGCGTCGGCGCACGGTCTGGCTCAACGCCCACAACACCCTGGTCGAGGCCGCGGTCGCGCGCTTCGTCGAGCGTCCGCTCGTCGCGGGCCTCGCCCTGACCTGCGGGCTGCTCGGACACCTCGACGACCCGCCCGAGGTCGGCGACGTGGCCAAGCTCGCCGAAGCGCTCGACCGCGACAGTCAGGGGGCGCGCCCGTGAGCTCCGCGGCCCTCCACCCGGAGCTCGCCGAGCTCCTCGACAGCCGCCGCCTCGGCAGCCTCGCGGCCTCGCGCCAGCGCTTCACGGTCTCGCGCGAGGAGGCCCTGCTGCGCCTGCGCGAGCAGGTCCGCGAGCGCGGCGACGAGCGCTGGGACTGGACCTTGCTGCTCGTGCGGGCGGCCAACGCGTTGAGTGAGCTGGCCGAGGCCCGCGTGAGCGTCGAGGCCTCGCCCGAGGGCGAGGATCTGCGCGTCGTCGCGATCGACGTGATCGTCCCGGGGACGCCGCTGCCGGCCCTGGATCTGAGTGACATGCTCGCGGGTGCGCTCGAGCCCGACCTCGGCGAGCCCCTCCACGCCGACCCTGGGGGCGGCGAGCTCGAGCTTCGCCTCCGTCGGTTTCGCATGCTGATCGGTCGGGCGCTCAACGCCGCGCTCGCCTACGAGCCCGTCGCGCTCGAGCTCCTGACCCCCGCGGGCGGGCGCCGCTTCGAGCGGCGCGAGCAGCTCCTGCAAGACCGCGATCCCTACGTCGAGCGCAAGACCGCCCGCTGCGAGGGCGAGAGCCGCTTCGTCGTCCGCGTGTGCGAGCCACAGCCGGGCTTGAGCTCGCGCTTCGGTCGGTGGCTGCGGGGCCGCGGCGAGGTCGGCGACGAGCTCGCGAGCTTGTGGCGTTCGCAGCGGCTCGCGGATCACGAGCTCGACAACGTCGACGAACAAGGGGCGGTGGCGCTCGGGCCCGCGCTCGCCCAGGCGCCGGTCGAGCTCGGCGGGCACGCGCTGCTCGGCTCGCTCGCCTGGGTCGCCGCGTCCGAGGCCGACGACAAGCCGGCCAGGGCCGAGGGCGACGCGCTCGCGCGGCTGCGGGCCTCGCTCTACCTCGTGCGCGACGGGATCTTGCTCGTCGATCTCGGCCCCGCGCTGCGCGAGCAGCAGCTCGACCCGGTCGCGCTCGCCGGCTTCGTCGACTGCCCGACCCTGCGCCTGACCGCCGACGAGCGCAGCGTCGTCCGCGACGCCAACTTCGAGCTGCTCGTGGCCTGGCTCCACGATTTTTTGGACCGTCAGCAAGAGGCGGGCTCACGGCCCGAGGCCCGCGACTCTCTCGGCGAGGGGGTGCGCAGCGCCAGCGGCCACACGATCACCACCGATCAGCTGGCCGAGGACGCCCGCCGCGGGCGCGAGCTGATCTACGTCTGGCGTCACCAGGCCGCGATGGTCCCGGCCTACGCCAAGGCTCGGGTCGCGGCGCTGTGGCCCTCGGAGGAGCGGGTCTTGCGGGCGCGCTTCAAAGATCTGCGCCTGGTCCCGCTGCGCGCGCTCGGGGCCGAGGGCGACGTGGATCCGGCGGATCTGACCGCGCTGCGGGCTGGCAGCTACGAGCCCCTCGTGCTCGTCAAGGACAGCCCGATCGGCGGCGACGAGAGCTCGGGGGCGCTCGCCCAGGTCCTGCGCCTGTCGATCGACGCCTACGTTCATCGCGCGCGGACGGCCACGACCGGGTTCATCGTGATCTTGGCCTACGAGCGCCGGGTCGCCCAGATCCACGAGCGCGCCCAGGTCTTCGCGGGCGTGACCCTGGTCTGTCGACTCCGGGCCGAGGGTCCCGAGCTCGACGTCGCCAAGCTCCGCCGCGACTCCCTCGCGCTCGGCAAGATCGTCCAGCTGTGTCGGCGTCGGACCCAGGACCACTGGGAGGGCTTGCTGGCCCACGTGATGAGCCGGGCCAAGGCGTGGGAGAACCCCTTCTTGCGCGCGGCCCTCGATGAGCTCGGCCCCGGCACGATCGGGCTGCGCTACGTCCAGAGCGAGGACGGGGTCCGGCTCGGCTGGCGCGACTCGGTCTTGCTCGACGTCGTCGTCGGCCGCACGATCCCGATCCCGATCCCGAGCACGGGCACGGGCACGGGCACGGGCACCGAACCCGACGGCGGCGAGCCCAGGACCTTGCGCGACGGCCTCCGTCAGCTCCGCGCGCCGGGCTTGATCCTCGTCGCTCACCCGCACAAGCGCCACACGCGGATCCAGTCCGCGGATCCGCGCCTGCGCCCGTGGCTGCTCGCCGACGACGCCGCGCGCTCGCTGCTCGTGCGCGTGGTCGGGCGCGCGGCGGTCCTCGACATGCCGGTCGTGGCCGAGGCCCACCCGCTGGTCGTCGACGATCCCCTCGAGGATCAGCGCCACCTCGTGCGCCGGCGCGCGACGGTCGAGCGCGACCTCGATCGGAGCGCGACCGATCCCCTCGCCCGCCAGCGCCTGCTCGGCCACCTGCTCGTCGCCCGTGGCCTCGACGGCGACGCGCTCGGGCTCGACACCGTGCCCTTGCTCGATCGCTACGACCCGCGGGCGCTCAGCCCGACCCGACTCGTGAGCCTGGCCTCGGTCCTCAGCGAGCGCCCGCGCCCGGGCCTGGTCCCTGCGGGCGCCGTCCATCGAGGCCTCCCGCGTCCGATGCTCGAGGTCGTCCCGGGCCTCGCGGCGCTGCTCGCCGAGGTCGAGGAGCTCGAGCCCGGGACCACGAGCGCGGCCGCGGTCGCCCGGATCGAGGACGAGGGCCCGAGCGAACGGAGCACGACGGCGCCGGTCCGCCGCCGGGCCCGGGGCGTGCCGCCGCTGCTGGCCCGTGCGGTCGTGCACCCCTTCGTGATCGGGCGGCTGCAGGTCGCGGGCGACGCGAGCTCCGAGGGGATCGGGCTGTGGGCTCGGGGCCTGCGCGTCGGGGAGCTCGAGCTCGCCGAGCCGCTCGGGCGTGTCTCGGGGCGGATGCTGCTGACGCCCCAGGGCCAACGGGTCGGACGCGCGCAGGTCCGCGAGGTGATCACCAAAGAGGCCCGGGCGCTGCTCGCCGACGCCCTGCGTCAGCGGACCTTGCTGCCCCCGGACGGGCCCCAGCGTCGGCGCCTCGACCACTTCGTCGAGTACATCCGCGGGGTCGTGCGGGTCGAAGATCGCTTCGGGCTCGCCGACGACCTCGGGCTCGGGACGCCGGCAGATCGCGGCGCGCGGGTCGTGGCGCTGCGCGAGATGTCACTCGGCGCGGCCCCGCTGCGGCCGCTGACCGACCGGCGCGAGGCGCTGCTGGCCGAGGTCGTGCGCCAGAGCCTGGCGATGCGGGTCCACTTCGACACCGCGATGCTCTCGTGGCGGCCGGCCAAGCTCGGCAAGCGGCGCCGCGACGGATCGCTGGAGCTGGAGTTTGGGTTGCGCAACCGCTGGGTTCAGCGGGGGCTCGACGAGGGCCGGGAGCTCGACGCGGGCGAGCATCGTCGGGCGGCCCTGCTCGCGGGGGTGCTGGTGGTTGCGGCGTTTTTTGAGCAGGCTCGGGAGCGGGAGGATGTCGAGCTCGGGGCGGAGCATTTGGTTGTGGCTTTGTGGAGGTTGCTGCGCTTGGGGTGAGCGGGGGGGCTTGGTGACGGTGGGAGACGCGCACGGACCCACGACGCGAGCATCACGCCGAAACCTTCTGACATGGCCCACCCACCGTGGACCACGCCGGTACCGCACGCAGTCCTGGACTCGCTCCGTCGAGATGCCGACTGCTGTACAGTAAGTCAGCGTTCACGACCATGCGCTCAGACATCATCAAGCGGCTCATCGAAGCTCACTCGGAGGGCGACAATCGTGCTTTTCGAAAGGCTGCACTTCAGCTCGCGGCTGCGGAGAGCTCCGCAGGGCACAGTCGCATCGCCGACGACATCCGCCGGCAAATCGCTGCTCTTCCGCTACGGCACGGTCCTGACTCGGTCGTGGATATCGCCCGTCCTCGGGGGGAACTCGCCGAGATCCTCGAGGGTGGTCACCGCCGCGAGCGGCTTGGGGATCTCATCCTGAGCCCAGAGAAGTGCGAGGAGCTCGAGAAGGTGCTGCACGAGAACCGCTCGAGGGCCGCCCTCGAGCGGCACGGGCTCAGCCCGCGTCGTCGGCTCCTCTTCCACGGTCCCCCCGGCTGCGGCAAGACCCTGGCTGCGACTGTCATCGCGGGAGAGATGGGTCTGCCCCTACTCACGCTTCGGCTCGCCTCCCTTTTCTCTCGCTTTCTCGGTGCGACTGCCAACCACCTCTGCTCGGTCTTCGACGAGATGCCCCGACGGCCAGGGGTTTATCTCTTCGACGAATTCGACGCGATCGCCCAAGCCCGGGGAGAGTCCCAGGATGTCGGGGAGATGCGTCGCGTCGTGACTGCGTTCCTGCAGTTCATGGACGCCGACCAGAGTCCCAGCCTCTTGATCGCCGCGACCAACCACCCCGAACTTCTAGATCGCGCGGTCTTCCGGCGCTTCGACGTGGTGCTCGCCTTCTCCATGCCGGACGAGCAGCAGCTTCGCGCACTGATCCGCCTGCGCCTGCGCAGCTATACGATCGCCGAGAAAGTCGTCGATCGCGTCGCCCCCCTTGGCGCGGGCCTCTCTTTCGCAGATCTCGGGCGTGCTTGTGACGACGCTCTCCGCACTATGGTCCTCGACGGGCGGGAGGAGCCGACGCTCGAGGATCTCGAGGGCGCCTTCACAAAGGCTCAACAGCGGGCCCATGATCAGCAACGCGCTCGAGGACGATGATGACGAAGCCCCCCCTACCTTTGTTGCGCGGAAAGATCGAGCGCACCGAGTACTTCCAGGATCCTCGCAGCAGGCGACCGAAAAAAGCCTCCCTCCCACCGAGAGATCCCCAGGTTCATCGTGATCACTTGCTCGGGCAGATCGACGAGCTCGCAAGGCAGGTTGCCACGAGAGCGCCCGGCGAGCGCGACGTGGAGGCGCAGCGCGAGGTCGTGGCTGTTCATCCCGAGCCGGATCATTCACTGCCTGCGGGCAGCCTGGCTGACCGGATTCGAGATGTGGTCGTCGTTGGCGAGGACCCTGACTCGGGGACGGTCATCCTCGATGCGGCGAGCTCCGATCTCGGGGGGCTGCGCAACAAGATTAGGGCCTTCGGTGATGATTCGAAGCGGACACCCACGGGCAAGCGCAAGCACGAGGCGCTCGTCGCCACGATGAATGGGGTGGCGCTCGCCGAACTCAGCGAGCTGTCCACCCAGATGACGCGGGAGGCGCTCCAGAAGGGGTCGCAGTGGTTGGAGATTGTTTGTCGCGGGGGCGTCTACGCCCGCGAGTCGAGCGAGCTCTCCGAGCGCCAGCTCTCTCGACAGCTCGAGCGCATGGACGAGTCGGCCAGGATCGCGGCGACCTTTCTCTCGACCACCTCCGTAGTCTTCTACGTGCAGCTCACGTTCGAGCAGCTCGCAGCCCTGGTCGCACGGGTGGACTGTATTTACGAGGTCGGCCTCGCGCGCAAGGAGATCCGAGACTGGCTCTACTTCGAACACGACAAGGACGCCGACCTCGGCCTGACCCTCACTCCGCCACCAGAGAGCGCCCCGACTGTCGTGCTGCTCGACTCCGGGATCGCGGACTGGCACCCGCTCCTCGCTGCCGCGATTCGCTCTACCCACAGCGTGGTCCCGGGCATCGACTCCGCGGTCGACGTCGATGGACACGGCACGGGGACAGCTGGCGTCGCACTACACCTCGACGGGGTGGGGGATTTGCTCGCGGCTCGCGGTGGCGATGCTCATCACTGGATCTCCTCGGTGAAGTTGTTGACCAGCGAGAGCAGCAGTTCAGACGGGGCCGCTCGTGCGCAGTGGCCTCCGATGACCGTCGACGCCGTGCGAAGGGTCGAAGCGAGCGGAGGCGGGCCGTTCATATTCGCGACCAGCGTGACCGCTCCGATCCGCCGCTTGGAGCCGACGATGTGGAGCCAGGCGATCGAGCAGCTCGCCTGGAACGACGGCGAGGGGCGCTTGATCCTGATATCCGCGGGCAACATCGCGTCGAACGAGGTCTCTGTTATCAAGGACTACCCGCAGCTGAACCTGATCCACTCGATCGAGGATCCCGCCCAAGCCTGGAACGCGCTGACTGTCGGAGCCGTCGCCTCCCGCGACGACATGCCGCCGGAGGAGTATCCAGAGCACGAGCCGGTCGGCGAAGTGGGGGGCATCTATCCACTGACGACTTCACGTCCGGTCGATAGCGATCGCGTCCCCAACAAGCCCGAGGTTGTCCTCGGCGGGGGCAACGTTGCTTATGACGGTTACTTGCCTGACGCTACGGTTCCGACCCTGACCACGCTGACGGCCGGTCATCGGAGGGCGCACCCCCTCGCCTCCATGTGGGCCACCAGCGAGGCGACCGCTCGCGCGGCCCACCTCGCAGCCCGTATCTGGCGCTCGGACCCCTCTTTGCGACCGGCGACAGTGCGGGGGCTGATCGCGCACTCGGCATCCTGGACCGAGGTCATGAAGGAGCAATTCGAGTCGCTTGACGATCGTCTGCGGATTTGCGGCTTCGGTCTGCCGGACCCGGAGTTGGCGATCGCCTGCACACGAAGTCGAGCGACGGTCATCGTCGAGGACGTCATCCCCAGCGGGCATGTCGTGCAGGTGCCCAAGGATCCTCCTCCGAAGCGACCCGACACTCCGAAGATGACGGACAAGATCGTCCGACTTGCGAAGTTCTTCCGCCTCCCGGTGCCCCAGGATCTCTTGCTCGCCCATCCCCAGACTCAGGTCGAGCTACGGGTCACCCTCTCCTACTTCGCGGAGATCCACACCTTTCGGCGCCGCTCCTTTCGCGGGCTCGATCTTCGCTGGGACATGCAGGGACCCCAAGAGAAAGAGCTTCCCTTTCGACAGCGGATCAATAAGCTTCTCCGCGCTCGCGGTTCGGGAGCCGCTGGCGATGAGAGGCGAGCCCGGAGCTTTGCTTGGGACATCGGCCCGCAGAGGCGACAACGGGGCACGGTCCAGTCGGACCGCTGGCGCGGCGATGCCTCGTACCTCGCCGGTCACAAGCTCATCGCCGTCATGCCCCGCCTCGGGTGGTGGAACGAGCGGGCTGAATTTCGCACGAAGGAGCTCCCCTTCTCCTTGATCGTCACGATCGAGGCTGAGGGGCTCGACCTCTATACCTCCATCGCGGTCGCTCTCGAGCATGGGCTTGAGATTCCCGTCTGACGACCGTCATGGTCATTGCGGGCGCAGCGAGGCGTTGAGGCGCAGGACGCCGGGGCGGGGGCGGGTCAGGGTCAGGGCTTCGAGGTCGACGCCGAGCTCGTTGGCGAGGAGCTCGCGCAGGGCGAGCTTGGGCAGGTTGCGGGCGCCGGGGCGGAGGTGGGCGTCGATCCGGGCGCGGACGTCGGCGGCCTCGAGGAGCTCGGAGAAGCAGCCGTGGAGGGCGAGGGTGGTGGGGGCGTCGGGCTGGGCGCAGGTCAGATCCAGGCGGTCGAGGCTGCCGACGAGGCTGAGCTCGCCGGCCTCGGGGTCCCAGGTGGGGCTGAGGGTCCCGGCGGCGGCCACGTACACGCGGCCCCAGGGTTGGGCGTCGACGCCGTCGATCTCGACGGCGAGGCCGCCGAGGCCGTAGCTCCAGCCCGCAGCGGGGCCGCCGACGGGGGACAGCGTGGGCGGGCCCGCTGCGGGCTGGAGCTACG
>NZ_PVNK01000171.1 GCF_002994615.1 Enhygromyxa salina
TCGCCGAGGGCTTTGTCGCCAAAACTTGCAGTACGCCCGGTACAGCGGCGTTTTGGCTTCGCGCCCTCGGCGAAAATTCCGGCGCGAGGCGACACGATGCATTGCACCCCGGGCTGCTAGCAGCCCGTGGTGCAATGCCTTTTCGCCGAGGGCTTTGTCGCCAAGACTTGCGGTCGGCTCGTAGGACCAGGCGCTGGAGTCGACCCCGTCGCCGTCGACGATCCCGCGGAAGAACTCGACGATGGTCCCACGCTGATCGAGGGATGAGCGAGCGAGACGCGAATGTGCTGCCGCTTCGACCGCTCGGGCCCACCAAAAACTGCGCGCTCACGTCGGTCCTGGCTGCCGCATCATGCTGGGGTCATGGACGCCCTCGTCGTGTTCGAGTCGATCTTCGGCAACACCCGCGAGGTCGCCCGGGCGATCGCCGAGGGCCTGCGCTCGAACCCGGAGATCGACGAGCTCGTGCTCGCCGAGGTCGGTGAGGCGCCCGCCTCGGCCAGGGGCTTCGGCCTCGTCGTGATCGGCGGCCCGATCCACGTGTGGACGATGACTCGGCTCGCGACGCGCGAGAGCGCGCGCGAGGACGCGCAGCGGGAGCGCCTCGACCCGCCATCGAAGGGCGAGGGGATCCGCGAGTGGATCGAGCGGCTCCCGCGGGCGCGAGGCCGGATCCTCGCCGCTGCGTTCGACACCGCGATTCAGATGAAGTGGTTTCCGACGGGCTCGGCGGCGAGGCCCGCGGCCGCGCGACTCAAGCGACGGGCGTTCAAGCTGATCGCGCGGCCCGAGCACTTCTTCGTCATCGGCTCGCTAGGGCCGCTCGTTGAAGGTGAGCTCGCGCGGGCGCGCGCGTGGGGGGCGGGGCTGCGCCTCGATTTCACCGACAGCGAGCGCCTCGGCGTGGGCTGAGCGTCACCGAGCTAAACGTTGTTCTGTCGGTCTCGAGGGCGTGTTTGGCCGCAGGGCTGATCGAGTCAGAGCTCGGGGGCACCATGCTCCTGTGCTCCTACGCGAAAAATTGCTCTGCGTTGCGATGACCGCTGCCTTCGCGCTCACGTCCGGCGATGCCCTCGCCACGGGGGACGGCGAGAACGGAGGTGATCTCTCGTCGGCGTGGTTCGTCGTGCCCTTGCCCAACGCCGCGTACGAGGGCGCGCCCGTGACGATCGACGCCGAGATCGGCGTCCATCAGGGCCTCGACGGCGTCTCAATCAGCTCGATTGAGCTGTTCGTCGACGATGAGTCGATCGGCGCTCAGGACTGCCCCGACGGCTGCACCTTCCCAGGCATCGAGCTGGCCAAGGGGGTGCACGATTTGGAGCTCGTCGCCGACAGTGGCTACGCCACCGGCGTGAAGGTCTACGTCGACGAGCCGGCGCCGGGCGGGACCAGCGCCACGGGCGACGACGGCGACAGCGAGGGCGGCGGTAAGTGCAGCGTGCAGGATGGACCCGCGCCAGGGTGGGGGGTGCTCGCGCTCCCGCTGCTCCTGCTCGTGCCGGGCTTTCGTTCGCGCCGCTGACCCGACTCAAGCATAGAGCGACCCGGGCCACAGCGTGCCGACGACCGCGCGCTGGGCTCGCTCGCTCCGCCAGTAGTCCGAGCTCGGGTCCAAGAGCACGCTGCCGGCGATCAGCTCGCGCAGCTCGGTCTCGAGCTCGGCCGTGAACGCGGTGTCCTGCACGACGACGTTGGCCTCGCTCTCCCAGAAGCTCGCGGTCGCGTCGAGGTTGGCCGAGCCGATGCTGGCGATGCGGGCGTCGACGGTCATGAGCTTGGCGTGGACGTAGGGCCGAACCCGTCCCCCGCGGGCGACGACGAGGGGCGACGCGGGCGGTTGGAACTCGTAGATCTTCACGCCCGCGAGCAGCAGCGGCTCGAGCCGAGCCTTGACCATGTGCTCGAACAAGGTCCTGTGCATCGGGGCCGGAAAGAAGCTCCCGTCGGCCCGCCGCGCGGCCGCGTTGCCAGTGAGCAGCTCAACCCGCACGCCCCGAGCCAGGAGTCGGCGGATCGCGCGCTCGAGCGTGGTGACGATCGGGAAGTCGTTGACGATGTAGACGTGGTCCTCGGCGAGGTCGAGCATCGCTTCGTACATCGCGAGGCCGTTGGCGTCGCGGAGGCCATGATGGACCACGAGCCGGCCTGCGCTCGACCCGACCGGCGCGAGCTCGGGTAGCAGCGCGGGCTCGAGCGTCGGGGCGAGCGCGCCGCCCTGCTCGCGCCAGGTCTCGAGGAAGGAGGCTTGCACCTGTCGGACCAGCGGCCCGCCGATCTCGACGTGGGCGTCGAGCCAGGGGATCCGCTCGTGGCGGGTGTTGTCGTGGACCGGGATCTCGACGAAGCCCGAGTAGTATTCGTCGCCCGCGTTGCGGCCCGAGACGATCGCCCGGCGCCCGTCGACGATGATCAGCTTGCGGTGGTCACGGCGCTTGAGCTTGGTGACCTCGACGTCGCGCCGCGACTCGATCCGCTCGAGCGCGAGGACCTCGACCTTGGGCTCGGCCCGGAGCGAGGCGAGCAGCGGGTTGAGCCGGCCGAGCAGCTCCTCCTCGGAGTACAGCGCGTCGATCATGAAGCGGACCTGGACCCCCGCGCGGGCCCGCCGAATCAGCCCGACGATCAAGCGCTCGCTAAACTCGCTGGGTCGGATGATATAGAACTGGAGGTGGAGCGAGCTGGTCGCGGTCTCGATCAGCTCGAACACCCGCTCGCGCGCGCGGTGGTTGTCGAGCTCGGCGTGGAATTTGTTGCCCTGGACCAGCGCCGAACCGGTCGCGCGATCGAGGCGCCAGGTGATCCGATCGGCGCGGTGCCACTCGCGGCGAAAGCTCCGGGCCTGCTCGTGGGCCGGGTCCAGCTCGCCCGCGCGGGCGCGCGCCGTGGCCTCGGCCGGCGACAACAGCTCGACCGGATCGAGGGTGCCGTCCGCGGCCGAGAAGCGCTCGCTGACGATCGTCGTCACCGGCACGCCCATGGCCCGCAGCGTGCGGATCGCGGTCAGCCGGAACATCTGGGTGAAGTTGACGCCGAGGCTGATGAGCTCTTGCTCGCGCGCGCCGTAGATCAGCGTCGCGGCCGGGGTGATGTGGTGGCTGACGATCGCCTCGTGGATCGCGGCGTGGCGGTTCTTCTCGTGGATGTCGAAGAACGCGAGCTCGAACCCGGCCTTGCGCAGGGCGCTCAGCAGCGTGAGGTCGGGGCCGAGGCGCTGGCCGGGCTCGGCGCTCGGGAGCAGGAGCTCGGCGTGGACGAGGGCGACCGGGCGGCCGTCGGCGACCTGGAGCACGCGGCCGACGGCCAGGACCGCCGCGGGGCTCACTCGTCCGGTTGCGCTCGTGACTTCGACCTTGACGCGATAGAGCCCCGGCGCGGGCGCGCGGATCATCGCGCGGACCGTCGCGCGGACCTCGTCGCGCTCGCCGATCGGGACCTCGGCGACGAGCTCTCGATCGAGGTAGAAGCGGGCCATGTCGCCGAACTTGGCCGCGACGCCGACCTGAGCCTCGAGCTCGACCCACTCGCCGGGGCTGGTCAGCACGTCGCGCTCGACCCCACCGATGAACAGCCGCAGGGCCGGGCTCTGGCTCCAGCGCTCGAGCGTGGAGCCCAGCGCTCGGGCGGCGACGTCGGCGAGCGAGCGGGTCTCGCTCTCGGGTTGTGGCGGGTTGGCGTCGTCGCCGATCAGGCCGACGATGCGACGAAGCCGCTCGCTGAGGTCAGGTCGCTCGCCCACGTTGCCAGGAGAGTATAAGGCGACGGACTCGGCTGGCTCCGTGCAGGATTGTCGCTCAGCGCATGATCGTCAGCTGGCCGGCCGTGTACTCCCAGTTGGTCCGGGCGAGGAACAAGGGCAGCGACCAGCGCTCGTTGTTGATCGCTCGGGCCTGGCGAATCACGGGCTCGCCGGCTGCGGTGCACGGCTCGACGAGCTGGCCGTCGCAGCGGACCCGCAGCTCGAGCTCGGCCTCGTTGAAGGGCGCGAGCTCCCAGCCCGGCAGCGCGCTCAGGTGGGCCCAGGTCCGCGTGAGCCGCTCTTCGAGCTCGGCCTCGCTCATCTCGTAGGCCAGGGCCAGCTCGCGGTACTTGGTCGGGCTGTGGGCGAGCAGCACGTCGATCTGGCCGGCGGCGAGGGCGGCGTGGAGATCTCGGACCCAGGCGACGACGTCGGTGATCGTGCTGGCGTCGTCGGCGAAAGGCGGCGAGCGCTGCCAGCCCCACTCGCCCCAGGGCTGGACGGCGACGCCGGTCGCGCTCAGGACCGGCGGCAGCGCGGGGAGGGGAAGCTCGACCTCGGGCTCGGTCGGGGTCGGGGTCGGGGGCCACTCGATGACCGCGAGCTCGAGCTCGTTGCCCGGCTCGGGCACGTCGCCGATCTTGGCCTCGCACAGGGCCACGTGGAGGCGCGCGCTCTCGTCGCTGTCTTCGACGTGGACGCTGAGCAGGTTCTCGCCGTCGACGACCCACTCGCTGATCGTCGGGAAGGCGTGGACCGGGAAGTCGAGGGACAGCCCGAGGACCGGCGCGTCGTTGAGTCGGACTTCGCCGTGGCAGCCGCGGGCGTCCACGTGGATGTAGAAGATCTCGCCGCTCACTTGATCGCACCTTGGGGGCTGGGGATCCCAGTCTCGTTCTTCTCGCCCGAGGGGAAGGTGCCCTCGCCGAGGCTTCGTGGCTTCATGATCGGGAAGGTTCGCTGGAAGCTGCCGACGCCCTTGAGGTACCCGGTGACGTTGCCGGTCAGGCCCTTGAAGCCGAGCTTCCAGTCGATCTTCAGGCCGTCTTTGTCGTCGATCTTGGGCGAGGCCTCGAAGGGGAACACGAGCTCGAACTTGCCGTCGGCCGCGACCCAGTCGGCCCCGAGCGCGCCCTTGATGCCGAGCTCACCTTTGACCTCGACGCCGATCGTCGTGCCCCATTCGGGTTCGTCGGGCGTGGCCTCGCAGCCGGCGCTGAGCTTGGCCTCGCCCGAGACCTTGCCGAACACCAAGATCGTGACGCCGAACACCCAGACCTTGAACTCGACGCCGAAGCTGGCCTCGAGCTCGAGCTTGAGCAGCGAGAGCGCGGCCTCGAACTTCCACCAGTTGAAGACCGTGTGGTCCTTCCACTCCTTCGAGCCCCACTCGAACGCGAGCTCGCCGGTGAAGAAGGCGATCGAAAAATTGAACTTCCAGCCGACCTGGGGCTGAAACTTCTCGATGAAGTTCATCACCGACTGGATGTTGTTCTGGACGTTGATGAAGCCCTGGATGATCTCGCCGAGCTTCGCGGTGGCCTTGAGGTCCTCGCTGTTGCGCTCGAGCGTGATGCTGCCGCCGGTCTTCTTGATGACCTCGTTGACCGGGGGCTTGTCGCCGAACCAGTCGCTGCCGTCCTTGTAGCCCTTGTCCCAGCCGTCCTTCTCGCCGGCCTCCCACTGGGCGTTGGGCTCGAGCTTCTTGATGGCCGCGCCCGCGTACTTGCGGTTGAAGACCTCGGGGATCGACAGCGAGAGCTTGTACTGGTCGCTCGAGTACACGTCGATCGTGCGCGAGAGCTTGCGAAAGCCGGGGCTCTTGTCCTCGAGCACGCCGCACGACTCGACCTCGAGGGTGTAGCGCCTGGTGGATTTGGGCGAGAAGAAGAAATAGCCGATCAGCGCGGCCGGGCTCATGTAGGCGATGACCGGCAGCTCGACCTTGCGGCACTTGAGCGAGAACTCCTTCTTGGTCGCGCCGGAGTAGGTCTCGGGCTTGCCGGTCGCGCGGTCGGTCAGGCTGATGAAGGGGTGGACCTTGTCGCAGCCGTAGCCGGGGCCGCCGGTGAGCTCGACCTCGAGCTTCTCGGCCCGGCGATCGTCCTCGCCCGCGACGACCTGGATGTTCGAGGTGAACACCCGCTTCGAGCCCTTGGCCGGGCGCGGGAGGTTGTCTTGGATCTGGCCGTTGAAGGTGTACTCGAACGGGCCGAAGCCGCGCTTGCCGTCGCCCTCGCCCGTGTGGCTGCACTTGATCGTGATCTTCTCGAAGTCGCAGGGCGGGACCTCGACGACCTCGGAGTCGCCGGGGCCGGTCGCGTCGAGGACCTCGGCTTCGGCGGCCCGGCGGGCGGCGACGGGGCCGGGGGCCGGAGCCTTGACCGGGGCGGGCTTGCAGAGCCCCCCGGCGTTGAGCGAGGACGGCGGCGGGCCCGAGGCGCTGTTTTGGCCCATGATGTCGCCGTGGCGGCAGACCCCGAGGCCCTCGACCTGCACGGTCATCGACCAGACCATGAAGTAGCCGTTGCGGAGGATGACGCCCGAGACCACGCTGCCGCCGAGGGTCCCGCCCTCGTCGCCGATGCTCTTCGAGGTCATCGAGTAGTCCTCGAGGAAGGTCGGCTCGCCGTCGATGTGTACGGTCTTGCTGCCCTTGATCAGATCCTTGGCGAACAGGACGTTCGTGTAGGGGATCGGCACCGGACCCGGCGGCGGCGACAGGCACACGTCGACCGGCGCGACGCCGATGCCCGCGCAGCCCTTGTGGAAGAAGCCCATCTTCTCAGCGAAGACCGTCAGTGCCATGGAGACCGCGACGGTAGCACGTCAGCCCTGGACCCTCTCCCTCGCTGGGCTGGGATGGGCTTCGCAGTCGCCTCCGTGGGCCCTTGGAAAGGGGCTTCAGCGCAGTTTTTCTGGGTCCATGGGACGCGCGAGGGGCGGGAAATCGAGCGGCCGGCCGATGGCGCTGCTGCCCTCAGCCCATGCGCTGCTGCCCTCAGCCCATGCGCTGCTGCCCTCAGCCCATGCGCTGTTGCCCTCAGCCCATGCGCTGTTGCCCTCAGCCCATGCGCTGCTGAAAGTACAGCTCTTCGATCGCCGAGACCTTGTCGGTCTCGCCTGCGTGCTTGTCGGACCGAATCGCGACCAGCTTCGGGTCGCGGAGCTTGAGCTCCTTGGTCACGTTGTCCTTCACGATGCCCTCGAAGCGCACGGTCACGACGATGTGGGGCCGCAGCTCGACGCCGGGCCGGACCCCGGAGGCGCTCTGGCGCTCGACGCGGCGCCCGGTGATCAGACCGCTGCGCATGATCTCGGCCTGGAGCTCGCGGTCGCGGTGTTGATCGACGCCCGCGACGTCGCCGACATCCACGAACGCGCCGTCGGCTGTGCGGGCACCGATCGCGAAGCTGCCGAACATCCCGGCCTTTTGCTTGGAGGTGACCGAGAAGATGCCCTGCAGCAGCACGAGGTCGAGGGTGATCTCGGGCTTGCGCTTGAGCCAGTTGGGATCGCGGCGCGCGAGGGCGTAGGTGCCGTCGAGATCCTTGGTGATGATCCCTTCGTAGCCCTGGTGGCGGAAGTACTGGTACAGGCGGTTGACGTCGTTCTTGTCGTTGGCGAGCTGGCCCTCGGCGATCGACACGGGGATCGGCAGCGTGTAGTTGGCCAGCGGGCTCAAGAACTGCTGCAGCGCCTTCCGACGCTGGCGCAGGGGCAGTTGGGTCAGATCTTGGCCGTTGAGGTAGACCAGATCGAAGGCAGCGTACTTGAGGTTGACCGGGCGCTGGACGACCTCGCCCGAGAGGCTCGCGTAGACCTCGTAGACCGTGGCCAGGCGCGGGCCGTCGAGGTCGAGGACCGTGCCGTAGAGCTCGCCGTCGACGATGCAGTCGCGGCAGGGGAACATGCTGATCGTCTGTTGCATGCCCCGGACCTGCTCGAGCCAGTCTTTGCGTCCGCGGGTGTAGGCGGCGCACAGGATCGAGCCGTGGGCGTCGGTCGACTTGTGGAGCATGAAGCGGATGCCGTCGTACTTGCGCTCGACCCAGGCCGGGTACTTTTTGACGGTGTCGGTCGAGCCGCTGGCGAGCGCGGGCTTGATCGCTACCAGCGGCTGGAGCCGGACCTCGCGGAGGCCGTCGGGGCCCTTGGTTGCGAGGGTTCGGGCCACGGCGAAGGGATCGGACAGCGCGATCGCGTGCTGGACGGCCTCGGCCTCGGCGCCGTAGTAGCTGGCCAGCGCCTTGGCGATGACGGCGCCCTCGTACTCGAAGCCGAAGTCGGCCTTGCGCAGGATCAGCCGGGCCATCAGGTAGGCCTCGACCTTGCCCATGCGGGTGAGCAGCGAGCGGAGCAGATCGAATTTGAGGCTGCGGACCGCGTCGGGCAGGAACTCGAGGGTCAGGAGGACCTCGCCAGCGGTCAGCGGCGGATCGGACTTGAGCTCGCTGCGTGACTCGGCGAAGAGCACGCCGACGTCGCCGACCTGGGTCAGGCGGTCGAGCATGTCGCGGTGGCTCTTCATCTGGACCGACATCAGCAGCCGGATCAGGCTGTCGCGCTTGAAGGTGCTCGTGCGCCCGACGAACACGTCGCCGACCAGGCAGCCGATCTTCTGGACCGCGCTGAGCCCGACGTCCCGGTCGAGGAAGGACTGGACGAGCTCGGCGCGGCCGGCCGTGTCGGGCGGCTTGCTGATCTCGAGCCGAAACAGCTGCGCGGCCTTCTCGGGGTGCATGCGCATCAGCGGGATCAGCAGCCCGCGGCACAGCGAGTAGAAGGGGATCGTGTTGAGCTCGTCGAGCGAGCGGCCCGCTTGCGAGAGCTGCTCGACCACGAACTGCACGTGCAGGGGCATGCCGAGCACGTCTTGCATGTAGGTGGCGCTGGGTCGGTGGCTGCCGAGCGCGCCGGTCAGCTGCTCGAGGTTCTCGCCGGAGTGAAACCAGCTGCGGACGGTGGAGTCATCGACGACGTGCATGGCGGTGGCGGATGATAGCAGCTCAGAGCGGGCCGAGGAGCTTGGCCCACAGATCGAGCACGATGAACACCGCCATGCTGACGCCGAGCGCCGAGAGGGCCGTGCGGCCGAGGGTCCACGGCTCGTCCTCGTCGATCGTCGCGAACACGGGCACGCTGATGACGAAGAAGCTGCCGTAGAACATCGAGCCCCAGACCAGCATCCGCCCGCGGTCGGCGTACTCGAACACGTCGGCGAGCAGCGGCACGGCCATGAAGAAAGTCTCGGCGAAGGCCACGAGGTAAGCGAGCGCGACGATCAGCGCGGCCTTGGCCACGCGCCCGAGCACGAAGCGGGTGCTCAGGTAGCGAAGCAGGACCGTCACCGCCACGTGGTAGGTCATGAAGTAGGCCTGGGTCAGCGGGTACAAGAACAGCGGGACCTGGCCCTCGCTGTCGCCGACGAGCTCGGCCGAGCCGTTCCAGCTGGTCGGGAAGGCGTAGCGCATGCCCACGACGTCGAAGAAGTAGTGGGTGAAAAAATAGCTGCCGACGAAGACGAAGATCCCGATCCAGAGGTTGAGCCGAAACCATGACGTGGCCCACGCGGGCTTGTTGGCGTCTTCGGGCCGCGGCGCGAGGTAGGGGACGAAGACCAGGGGCGCGGCGGCGCCGAGGCCGAAGAGCATGAAGCCCGCGTCGCCCCAGCTGCGGTACATGCCGCTGAGCATCACGAGGCCGACCAGCGCGATCCAGATCGGGCTGTAGATCAGATAAAAGCGCTCGGCTGCGGCCTTGCCCGGGTTGCTGGACCACCAGCTACCTTTGGCCCCGGTCGGCGTCCTGCGCGACGCCACGCACGGCCGCTGCGCGTCCGGTCCCTCGTTCTTCACTCGGTGGGCTCCCATGTGCTGCGCAGTGGCCTTCGTGGCCCCCCGACTTTACTACTTACTGGCGAGCTTGGGGCACGAGGCCGGGGCGGGGGGCGTTGGGCGGCGGCTCCTTGGCTGCGGCGATCAGCGCGAGGACCTCGGGCATCTTGTCGCTCGGGCACGCGTCGTCGGTCCAGCTGACCATGCGCACATTCGCCCAGCCGGGCAGGAAGGCCCAGTGGATGCCGTTGGCCTGGCTCCACATGGCGCCCTCGACCCCGGGCACGGGCGTCGAGGCGAAGTTGGGGTTGCGCGTGGTTCGGGCCATGCGCGTGTCGTGGTCGGCGACGGCCTCGGCCGGATCCTGGTGTTGGATCTGGGACGCTCGAATGGCCACGGGGTAGCTGCCCTCCATGTCGGGCAAGAAGAAGTAGCCGCAGCTTTGATGCACGGACTCGCCCATGTAGAGCTGATGGCCGCAGAGCTGCTGGATCCGCTCGGCGTCGAAGCCGGTCTCGAACGGGCAGCACGCGGGCTCGGGCAGCTTGGGCGCGAACAGCTTGCAGACCCCGTTGCTCGTGTCGGGCCTGCCCGAGCCGGGCGCGGGGGCGTCGGGGGCCGGGTGCGGGGCCGAGTCGACGGTGTAGAGATCCTCGCCGTCGCGCACGACGCGGGGATCGTCGGGGTCCGCGACGGCGACGCCCGCGGGCGGCGCGGGCTTGGAGTCGGCTTCGCTTTGCGGAGTCGAGACCGTGGCCGGGCACGCGAGGCACAGCATGATCGCCGCGAGCGGATAGGACGGGGCGGAGGGCAGGGCGGACATGGTCGAGGTGTTCTTATCGTCGCTGGGCAGCGAGGTCGAGAGCCTCGGGGCGCAACGGCCAGAAGCGGCCTGGCTCTCGCCTGGTCGCGCGGACAGCTCACGCGTCGCGCTGCGGGGGGCTGCGTGCCGGGGTCGCTCGAGCTGGCTGTGGGGCCCTCGGGCTGCGGGCGCTCGGGTGTGGCGATGACGCCGTCGCGGTCGACGCGGGCGACGAGACGGCCGCGAGCGAGACCCTCGGCGCCCGGACCGAGGGAGCGAGTCGGGCACCGCACAGACCGAGACCACGGCGGGTGCCGGCTGCCACCAGCACGAGCCTCACGTCGACGGCGGGATGATGACGGTGCTTCGGGTCGAGCTCTGAGGCCGAGTTCGAGTCCATCTTCGCGACCCATTCGACCGATGGGCTCCGGGCAGACCGGGTAGCCAGGTGTCGGTCATGGCACCCGGGGGAGGCACGACGGCGTACAGATCATGTTTGGGCCGATTTTCGTGAACTCGCGAAGAATGATGTGATCGTAGGGCAAGTGCTACGAATATTTTTCATTCTCAGATCGACTGTTGGCGCTTGGCCCCCGTAACCTCAAAGTGTATACAAAACCCTCGCCGTCGTTGATGTATTGTCATATCTGACAATGGGCGATGGAAAAAGAAAGTAGACACACCATGGCAACAGTCAAATACAAATCAGGTGATCGCGTCACGATGAGGATCGTGCGTGCGGACAACATTCTGCTCGGGTACTTGGCCGAGAGCACCACCGTCAGGCGCAAGATCTACGAGCGGATGACGGACTTCGATCCGCACATGCAAGACGAGATCGACATCAGCCCGGCGCTGCGCTCGCCCAAGCAAGACATGCTCCTGACCGGCATCAACTTCACGGGCGGCGGGCAGATCGAGTTTCTGATCGAGGTCAACGGCACCGACGCGCACCGGGTGTCGGAGAAGCTGGGCAAGAACGCCAGCAAGTCCTGGCTGGTGAGCTTCCAGAAGAGCTAGATCGGCGACGCCCGACCAGTCCGAGCAGCGTGAGGAGCCCGAGGACCGCGGCGTTGCGGCGGTCCTCGTGGCCACCCTCGTCGACCTTGCAATTGCAGCCATCGTCGGCAACCAGCGCCTCTTCGCCGACCACGACCGTGAAATCGAGCGAGGTCTCGTTGCCAGCGGCGTCGCGCAGGCGCAGCTCGAACACCCACTCGCCGATCGGCAGGGCCTCGACGTCGAAGCTGGGATCGTGGACGGCCGAGAACGCGGGCTCGTCGATCAGCCCGCGAACGCCGATCGCAAGCTCGTAGACCTGCGGGTGCTGATCGTCGATCACCCGCAGGGTCACCGGAAAATCAGCCGGGCCCTGAAAGTAGCGGCCGTCGAAGGGATCGACGAGCTCGAGGGTCGGGGCGACGTCGTCGATGTAGGGCTCGCCGAACAACAGGCGCATCATCGCGATGTCGTCTTGAAAGTCCGAGAGGCCGCACTGCTCGAGGCTGATCTGCGGGCAGCTGCCCTCGTCGACCGGGTCGAGCTCGGGGTTGTCGACGATCTGGGCGCAGCCGTCGAAGAATTTGACGAGCGTGTTGTCGCCCGAGGGCGCCATCAGCGAGTACTCGAGCCCGATGTGGTCAAAGCCCCAGGTGTGGGCCGACTCGTGCAGGGCCGTGCTCGCGCCGCCGTTGATCCAGGTGCTGCGCTCGCCGTCGAGGAACACGTAGGCGATCTGGTTGGGCAGATCGTCCCAGCAGTCTCCGGCTGGCGCGCGGCCGAGGGCCTCCTCTTCGATCGAGTCGCCGCCGTAGACGACCATCGTGTAGGGCTCGGTGGCCGGCGGCCGCTGGCCGGTCACGCGGACGCCGAGCTCGTTGACCTGCGAGCGCATCGCGTCGAGGATCGCCACGCGCTGGGCGAGGTTGCCGCTC
Organism: Enhygromyxa salina; assembly: GCF_002994615.1. Taxonomy (GTDB): domain Bacteria; phylum Myxococcota_A; class Polyangia; order Nannocystales; family Nannocystaceae; genus Plesiocystis; species Plesiocystis salina_A. The sequence continues at coordinate 12,313 of NZ_PVNK01000171.1, forward strand.
CACGGCTCGAAGGTCGTATTCTTCTTGAGCCACGAGCAGTTCTCGTGGCTGTTCGAGGGGTTGCACTCGCTGATGTGGACGCCGTCGAAGTTGACGAAGATCGTCGTGTTGGTCCCGAGCTTGCGCCGGGGCCGAGGCGCGCTGAGGATCTCGGGATCCATGGGCACGGCGTCGGCGTAGGGGACCGGGAGCTCGGGGGGCGTGGGCGCTTTTTGGGTGGCGGCGGAGGTCCCCGCGCTCGTCGGCGGGGCCTCGACCGCGGGGGCGCGCAGGTGCACGGCGAACTCGGGCTCGCCGGCGACGAGCGCCGCGAGGAGCAGGAGCTGGGCCGCGCCGGGCATCTACGTCGAACTCTACCCGATCGCAGGGCCCCGGGCGGCGATCGGGTCGAGGGCAGCTCGAACAACGAGCTCGAGCTGCCCGCCACGAAGGTCGGGACAGGCTGCGGGACGTGGCGCCCGGAGCGAGCCCAACGCTGTGATTGACCCGCTGGGAGCGCCGAGCCGGCAACGCCAGAAGCGCCGCAGACGTGCCTGGCAGCGCGAACTCAAACGGGGCGCCGCGCTGGAACGCTGGCGGAGCCGTGGGGGCCGCGGTAGACAGCCCGAGCGTGGTGACGACGCGAGTACGAGGCTTCGTGGACCCCGAGTTTGCGCCGCTCGTGCGCGCGCTCGAGCTCTATGTCCCTCTGCGCGGTCCCGGCGGTGCCGCGCTGAGCGTGCACCACCGCGGTCAGCTGGTCGCAGACATCGCGATCGGGACCCGCGATCGCGCGGGGGCGCCGATGGAGCCGGACACCCTGGTCATGTGCCTGTCGACGGCCAAGGGCGTCACGGCGACCTTGCTCCACATCGTCGCCGACCGCGGCGAGCTCGATCTCGACGCCCCCGTCGCGCGCTACTGGCCCGAGTTCGCCCAGGGCGGCAAGGGCGGGATCACCGTCAGCGAGCTGGTCTCGCATCGCGCCGGGCTCTACGCCGTGCGGCCCTTGATCGACCAGATCGAGGACATCTACGACTGGCCGCGCATGGTCGAGGCCCTCGCCCGCGCCGCGCCGGCCCACGCGCCCGGTCGCGACTTCGGCTATCACGCGTGGACCTTCGGCTGGCTCGTGGGGGAGCTGCTTCAGCGCGCGACCGGGGCCTCGTTCACCGACTTGCTGCGCGAGTGCATCGCCGAGCCGCTCGGGCTCGAGGGCCTGTACATCGGGCTGCCCGAGCACGAGCGGGCCCGGGTCGCGCAGACGATCGAGTGGGGCTCGACGAAGCTGGGGTTCTCCACGCCGGGCGGGTCGGGCAGGCTGCGCAGGGCCGCGGGCGCGAGCGTCGAGGTCGCGGGTCGGGCTGCGCGCGCGCTCGGTCTGCGCTTCGATCCCTCGGACATGGTCGGCGCGATGCTGCCCCGGGGTCTGTCGAGCCTCGATCTCAACTCGCCGGTATTTTTGCGCGCGGTCATCCCCTCGCTCAACGGGGTGTTCGACGCGCGCTCGCTCTCGCGGCTCTACGCCGCGCTGGCCGGCGGCGGCGAGCTCGACGGGGTCCGGCTCATGTCGCGCGCGGCGATCGAGCGCGCGCGCGCCGATCAAAACGTTGGCCTCGGCCGGGTGATCCCGTTCCCGCTGCGGGTGAAGATGGGCTACCACCGGCCGATCTCGCTCGGTCTGCGGGTGTCGGTGCGCGGGCGCAGCAAGGATCTGGGCATCGCCAGCGCCGATGCTTTTGGTCACTTTGGGCTCGGGGGCTCGGGCGCGTGGGCCGACCCTGAGCGCGAGCTTGGGGTCGCGGTCGTGACCAACTGTTTCGCCGGGCGGCTGCCCGCCGATCTGCGCACGGTTGGGGTGTGCACGGCGGCGGCCTTCGCCGCAGATCGGCGGGCGCGGTGAACCCCCGAGCTCGGGCGACGCGCACGGCTCGAGCCGAGCAGGCCGTGGTCCTCGGCCTGCTCGGCTCGGCCGTTGCTGACTCGACGCCTCAGGCCCTGGGCGCGAGCTCGCCCATGCGCCCGCTTTGGTAGTCGAGGATGGCCTGGCTGATCTCGGCCCGGGTGTTCATCACGAAGGGGCCGTGGGCCACGACGGGCTCGCCGAGGGGCGCTCCGCTCAGGACCAGGGCGCGCGCGCCCTCGCTCGCGCTCAAGGTGAGCGCGCCGGGCTCGTCTCGGTCGAGAACCACCAGCTCACCCGCGCGGACCTCCGTGGTGTCCTGGGCGATCGCTCGACCGTCGAGGATGAGCGCGAGGGTCGTCATCCCCACGGGCGGCTCGAACGAGGCGAGGCCGGCCTCGGGCAGCGTCAGGTCGAAGAGCGTGATCGGCGTGTGCGACTCGCCCGGCCCGGTCATGCCATGGACCGTCCCCGCGATGAGCCGGCCCGAGCCCCGCTCGAACTCGAGCCGTGGAAAGCTCGAGTCCTCCAGCGCCTGGTAGCGGGGCGCGGTCATCTTGAGGCGTGCGGGCAGGTTGACCCACAGCTGGACCATCTCGAACATCCCCCCGCTTCGGGTGAAGCCGTCAGACTGCATCTCCTCGTGGACGACGCCGGAGCCGGCGGTCATCCACTGGACATCCCCGGCCCTGATCGTGCCGCCGCCGCCGTGGGAGTCGCGGTGATCGACCTCGCCCTGGTAGGCGAAGGTCACGGTCTCGAACCCGCGGTGGGGGTGCGGGCCGACGCCGCGCGGCTTCGGAGCGGGCTCGAAGCGGCGGGGGGGTCCGTAATCCAGCAAGATGAAGGGGCTGAGGAGTTCGGCGTCGAGGCGGCTCGGTGAAAAGATGGTGCTGACCGCGAACCCGTCGCCGACCCAGTGGCGCTCGGTTGGGGACAGGACGTGCGTGATGGGCTTGAGCGAGGGACCGGTTGCTGTGTCGATGCGGCTTGCCATGATTCACTCACTGAGTTCGGTGTAGGTGTTGGGTACGTTGACTGCGCTGTGGATCCCGTCCCACAGAGCGTAGCCCTGGTCGTCGGTCAGGGTCAGGCCCTCGACGGTCTCCTCGACCGTGAGGCCCTCGTCGATCGAGTCCTGGACACCAGCGATGAGGGTGTCGAGGTCGCCGACCGAGAAGTCGAAGGTGTCGACGGACACGGGGCGGCCGTGACCCGGGACGACGATCGCGGCGGCGGTGGTGGAGAGCTGGGGGTGGTCATGCTTCGTTCCTGGAAGGTGTCGGTGACCCCCTGAAAATAGGTTTGCGAAGGAAGGTTGACCACGCTCAGTGGTGCACGATAGTTTTGCTTTCACGCAAAATGGACCGCTGGGACGATCTACGCCATTTCCTCGCCGTTGCTCGGCGGGGAACCTTGACCGCCGCCGCGGAGGACCTCGGCTTGAACGCCTCGACCCTGCATCGCCGCCTCGCGGCGCTGGAGGAGCAGGTCGGCGCGGGGCTGTTCGAGAAGGGGCCGCGTGGCTATCGCCTCAGCGCGGTGGGAGAGGCCTTGCTCCCGCGGGCTGAAGAGGTGGAAGAGGCGGTCTTCGCCGCCGCCCGAACCGTCGTTGGTCACGACGAGCAGGTCTCGGGTGACGTGCGCGTCACGCTTCCGGTCGACTTCCTGACGGCAGTGGGCCCACACCTGGTCGCGTTTCGCGACCGCTGCACCCGCGTGCGCCCGATCGTGCTCGCCGACAACGCCCTCCTCGATCTGGGGAGGGGGGCAGACATCGCGCTGCGGCCGACACAGCGTCCGCCGGAGTCCGTGGTCGGTCGGCGGCTGGTCGAGATTGCGTGGTGCCGCTACGCGCCGAGCAGCAGCAGCGGCGACGGGCTCCCCTGGCTGCACTATCTCGGGCTGGGTCACGTCGGGCCGATCGCCTGGAGAAGGAAGACCTTCGCGGGCGACGAGCCGCTGCTGCTGGTCGAGCAGGTCGCGGCCATGCACGCGCTCCTCCGAATGACCCCGGCCCAGGGCTTGCTGCCGTGCTTCTTGGGCGATCCCGATCCGCAGCTGCGAAGGGTGGGCGAGCCGGCCGAGGCAACGACCACGCTGTGGTTGTTGATCCACGCGGACCTGCGCCGGGCCGCGCGGGTCCGGGCCCTGGTCGATTTTCTCGTGCCGCGGGTGCTGGCGGATCGGGCCCTGTACGAGGGCGAGTCGGTCTGACGACGCATGGGGGCGCTCAGCGAGGGGGTTGCGGTTCCCGTTGGGTTCACTCGTGTTCGAGACTGTCGTGGACATCCCGGCCGAGCCGACGAGCGCGGACGGCCGTGAGGGGGTCTCGGTGACTCTCGACGACGTCGTCGGCTGCGGGCAGCACGGTGCTTCGCTCGGTCGAGGTCATGTCGCGGCCTTGCGAAGCTGCGCGAGCGCCCGCTGCCCGAGCACGACGCCGGCACCGACCGTGATCACGACCGCGAGCCCCCCCGAGATCCAGTCCTGCGTTTCGCCGGCGTAGATGGCCGTGAACACCCCGACAGCGACCCCGGACAGGATCAGCAGCGGTCCGAGGGCGGCGTTGATGCCACCGCGGACCCCCTCGGTCGCTTCGAGCAGGGACCCGTCGCCCGCGAACATCGAGATAGCGATCAAGACCAGGTACAGCGGGAGTAGGAGCAGGGCCGGGATCAGCCAGACCAGCGCGGTCTTGATGAACGGCCCCCAGACCTTGCCCTCGTCGCGGTCTCTTGTCGCCACGCGCCGAGTGTAGCAACCCGAGACGATCCCCGGCCTCGAGCTTCGAACACCCGCTCGCCGTCGACCGTCAGCTCCGGACCAGCGCGAGGAGCAGGGTCCGGACCAGGCGCGCGACGGCGACCTGCGAGCGGCCGCTCGGATCGAGGCGCGGCGCGAGCTCGACGACGTCGGCACCGACGAGCCCCGGCCCGGCCGTGGGCGCGCGGGCGATCTCCCCGAGCGCGGCCTCGACATCGCCGAAGCGCAGCCCGTCGGGCTCGGGCGTGCCCGTGCCGGGGATGTCGGCGGGGTCGATGCCGTCGACGTCGAGGGTCACGTAGATCGGCAGATCTCGAGCGAGCAGCTCACGGATCCGCGCGGCGATCGGCGCGAGCGTGGGCGCGAGCAGCTCGACGCGAGGGTCGCTGGCCGCGAGCTGGTACTCGGCGCGCTCGCCCGAGCGGATGCCCCACTGGTGGAGGCGGTGGTCGGGCCCCATGCGCTCGCGGAGGCGCCCGAGCACCGTCGCGTGGTTGTAGGGCTCGCCCTCCCAGGCCTCGCGCAGATCCATGTGCGCGTCGACGTGGATGATCTGGAGCTGCGGGTGCTGCTCGAGGGCGCGCTCGACGAAGGGGTAGGCGACGAGGTGATCGCCGCCGATCGCGATCAGCGGCAGCGCGGGCAGGGCGTCGAGCTGTGCGCGCAGCCCTCGCACGAGGCGCTCGCCGGGCGTCGATCCGGCCCCAGCCGCGGGCGCGCTCAGGTCGAGGTCGCCGAGGTCGACATAGGAGAAGTCGTCGAGGCTGCGATCGAGCTTGGGGCAGTAGGTCTCGATGCTGTCGGACGCCAGGCGCAGGGCCTCGGGCCCCTCGCTGGCGCCGCCGCGGTAGGTCACCGCGCCGTCGTAGGGCACGCCGACCAGCGCCGCGCGGGCGTCGTCGGCGGCCGCGGCCGGCCCCGCGCCCAAGAACTTCGGCGCGTCGCTCATTCGACGAGCTCGGCGATGAAGGGCGGCAGCGCGAACGCGCCGCTGGCCAGGGCAGGGGAGTAGTAGCGGCTCGACAGCGCCTTGGCCCGGTCGAGGTCGGCCTGCTCGGGCCGACGCGTGTCGCTGGCGAGGCAGAACACCCAGCCGCCGCCGGGGTAGGTCGGGACCACGCCGTAGTAGCCGTGGACCTCGGCGAACACCTTGCGCACGCTCGTGAACAGCTCGCGCACGACCTCGGGCGCGTAAAAGGGCGACTCGGCCTGGGAGCTGATGACGCCGCCAGGCCGCAGCGCGGCGGAGAGGTCGCGGAAGAAGGGCTCGGCGAACAGCGCGGCGGCCGGCCCGATCGGCTCGGTCGAGTCGACGAGGATCGCGTCGAAGCTGTCGGGGTGCTGCTTGACGTAGGCGGTCGCGTCCGCGAACACCAACTCGACGCGGGGGTCGTCGAGGGCGCCCGCGACCGAGGGGATGTGCTCCTGGCACACGCGGGTGACCCGCTCGTCGATCTCGCACTGCACGACCCGCTCGACGCTCGGGTGCTTCAGGGTCTCGCGGACCGAGCCCCCGTCGCCGCCGCCGACGACCAGGACCGCGCGCGGGTTCGGGTGCACGCACAGCGGCACGTGGGTCAGGAGGTCGTGGTAGACGAACTCGTCGAGTTCGGTCAGCATGACCATGTCGTCGAGGGTCAGGAGCCGGCCGTGGCCGACGGTCTCGTGGACCGCGATCGACTGAAATTCGCTCTTCTCGGCGTGAACGAGGCCGGTGGTGTGGATGCCCGTGGCCGACGCGTCCCGGTAGTGCTCGTAGAACCAAGCCATGTCGGCGGGGCTTTTAGCCCAAGCTGTGGGCCGGGTCGAGGACCGCCGTCGTCGCGCGCCACGGATTGGGGTAAGAAGCCCGGGTGAGCACGTCCGAACGGTCCGAAGAGGGTGCGTCCAACTTCATCCGCGAAATGATCGCCGCCGACGTCGAGGGCGGGAAGTGGGGGGGCCGGGTCCACACCCGGTTCCCGCCCGAGCCCAACGGCTACCTCCACATCGGCCACGCCAAGGCGATCTGCATCGACTTCGGCATGGCCGCCGAGTTCGGCGGCAAGTGCAACCTGCGCTTCGACGACACCAACCCGATCGCCGAGGAGGTCGAGTACGTCGACGCGATCCGCCGCGACATCGAGTGGCTAGGCTTCACCTGGGACAACGAGTTCTTCGCCTCGGACTACTTCGAGCGGATGTACGAGTGCGCCGTCCACCTGATCCGCGAGGGCAAGGCCTACGTCGACAGCCAGACCCTCGAGCAGATCCGCGAGGGCCGCGGCAACTTCTACAAGCCCGGCGTCGACAGCCCCTTCCGGACGCGCAGCGTCGACGAGAACCTCGACCTGTTCGCGCGCATGCGGGCCGGGGAGTTCGAGGCGGGCGAGCACGTGCTGCGGGCGAAGATCGACATGCAGCACGGCAACCTCAACATGCGCGACCCGCTGCTGTACCGGATCTTGAAGCAGACCCACCACCGGACCGGGGACGCGTGGAACATCTACCCGATGTACGACTACGCGCACCCGCTCGAGGACGCGATCGAAGACATCACCCACTCGCTGTGCAGCCTCGAGTTTCAGGACCACCGTCCGCTCTACGACTGGGTCGTCGAGAACTGCCCGGTCGAGGGCCAGCCCGAGCAGACCGAGTTTGCCCGGCTCAACCTCGGCTACACGCTGATGAGCAAGCGCAAGCTCCTGCAGCTCGTCAACGAGGGCCACGTCGACGGCTGGGACGACCCGCGGATGCCCTCGCTCAGCGGCATGCGGCGGCGCGGGATCCCGCCCGAGGCGATCGTCCGCTTCTGCGAGCGGATCGGGGTCTCGAAGCGCGACGGGATCGTCGACATCTCGCTGTTCGAGCACGCGATCCGCGAGCGCCTCAACGAGGTCGCGCCGCGCTACATGGGCGTGCTCAACCCGCTCGAGCTGGTCATCGAGAACTACCCCGAGGACGAGGACGAGGAGTTTGACGCGCCGCTGCACCCCGAGGACGCCGCCTACGGGACCCGCAAGCTGCCCTTTGGTCGGGTGATCTACGTCGAGCGCGACGACTTCCGCATGCAGGCGCCGCGCAAGTGGCATCGGCTCGCGCCCGGTAAGGAGGTCCGCCTGCGCTACGCCTGCCTCGTGACCTGCAACGAGGTCGTGACCGACGAGTCTGGTGAGGTCGTGCAGCTGCGCTGCACCTGGGATCCCGAGTCGCGCGGCGGGACCTCGCCCGACGGCCGCAAGGTCCGCGGGACCCTGCACTGGGTCTCGGCCAAGCACGCGCTCTCGGCCGAGGTCCGCCTCTATGACCGGCTGTTCACCAAAGAGAACCCGCAAGAGGGCGACGCCGACTTCCGCGACAACCTCAACCCCGACGCGCGGAGGGTTGTGCAGGGCTGCAAGCTCGAGCCCGCGCTCGCCTCGGTCGAGGTCGGGGCTGGGTTTCAGCTCGAGCGGATCGGCTACTTCTGCGTCGATCCGGACTCGGCCGAGGGCGAGCCCGTGCTCAATCGGACGATCACCTTGCGCGACAGCTGGGCGAAGCTCGAGAAGAAGCTGAGCAAGGGCGGCTAGCAGCCCGGGGTGCAATGCCTCGCGCCGCCTCGCTTGGCCTTTTCGCCGAGGGCTTTGTCGCCAAAACTTGCAGTACGCCCGGTACATCGGCGTTTTGGCTTCGCGCCCTCGGCGAAGATTCCGGCGCGAGGCGACACGATGCATTGCACCCCGGGCTGCTAGCAGCCCGTGGTGCAATGCTCGCGCCCTCGGCGAAAATTCCGGCGCGAGGCGACGCGATGCATTGCACCAAGGGCTGCTAGTCCGCCCAACCCTCGCTTTCGCGCGGTACCCTCGCCGGACCTGTTCCTCCAAGGGAGGCGCTCGGTGCCATGCGTGGGATTCGCTGATATTCGCCTGCGAGCGCTTCATTGTCGGGGCAGCTTTGCGGCTGTCTCGACCGAGTCAATTGCCTGCCGCATGATCAAAACATGCAACGGGTACGAGTCGGTCAATGGACAAAAATCGTAGACGCACCGCGCGAGAGAATCGCGGGGTCGCTCATCTTGGCTGCCGCAATCTTGGTCGCGGGATGTGGCGAGCTCGAGGATGTCGACCTGAGCGAGACCGAGCTGCGGAGCCAAGATCGAGCCGAGACGGGCGGCGTGGACCTGGAGGAGGACCGGGTCGAGCCGGGCGACATCCCCGGGCACTACATTGTGATGATGGACAGCCGCGCCAATCCCCTCGCCGCCACCGCTGCGGTGCGGGCCACGCCGACGCACGTATACAATCACGCGATCCGAGGCTTCGCCGGGCCCCTCGACGCGCGCCAACTCGAGGCCCTCTCGCGTCGTCAAGACGTCGTCCGTATCGAGCGCGACCAGGTCGTGACCGCAGCGGAGCTGGCGTGCCCGGGGGCGTCTCCAGATCCGGAGATTCAGCTCAAGAGCGGGTCGCCAGACTATGCCCCCGCATACAGCGTCGATCGTTGTGACCAGCGCGACCTGCCCTTCAGCAACAGCTACACCTACACCTGGAGCGGGGACGGGGTGAATGTCTATGTGTTCGACACCTGGATGTTTACCGAGCATTCGGATTTCGACGACCCCGACGACCCCAACACCAGCCGCGCGAGCCGCGGCTATGACGGCTACCCCAACGACCCCCCGGACGGCGAGGGATGCAGCGGCCACGCCACCCACGTGGCTGGGATCATCGGCGGGACAAAGTACGGAGTGGCCAAGGACTCGAACATCATCAGCGTCAAAGTGCTCGACTGCACCGGGCACGGCTCGTGGTCGAGGCTCATCGCAGGCATCGACTGGGTCATCGACAACAAGGGCGATACGGCCGCGGTCGCCAACATGTCGCTGAGCGGGCGCAAATCGTACATTGTCAATTGGGCGATCGGCCAACTCGCCGACAGCGGCGTGTTTGTCGCCGTGGCCGCGGGCAACAACGACGCCAACGCGTGCAACTACTCGCCCGCGGCCGCGGCCAGCTCCGTGGCCGTCGCGGCCAACAACAGCGGTGACCAGCGGGCGAGCTTCTCCAACTACGGCTCGTGCGTCGACATCTATGCTGGGGGCACCAACGTCCGCTCCGCCTGGCCCGATGGCGGCTCGCGGACCGCGAGCGGCACGTCAATGTCCTCGCCGCACCTGGCCGGCGTGGCCGCCTTGTACAAGCACGCGTTCGGTGACGAGGACTGGGACCAGATCAAGTCGGACATCCAGACCTGGGCGACTCCGAACAAGATCAGCGGAAACCCCGGCGGGACGCCGAACTTGCTCTTGCACTGGCCGTGTTCGGGCTCGATGTGAGCGGGGACGGCCGCTGACCAGGACGCCAGGGGCTGCGCGCGCGGTCCTCGCTGTGCGCCGCAGGCTCCCGGGGTGATCGTCCGCTTCGATGGGCTGTCGCGGGACCGAGCGGTCGCGGCGAGCGGCGCGGGTTGGCGGCAGCCGGGAGCCCGGAACGCGCGCCAGGAGCCCGCGCGCGCGGGCCTGGGTGAAGCGCGGGCGATCGTCGGCCGGGGCGTGTACCTTCTACGCGGCGCCAAGGCATGACCATGCAACGCAGCTTCGAGATCCGTGGACGCACCCTCGGCCTGAGCGGGCCCTGCTTCGTGATCGGCGAGGCCGGCAGCAACCACAACGGCAGCCTCGAGCAGGCGCTCGCGCTGATCGACGTGGCCGCCGAGGCTGGCTGCGACGCGGTCAAATTCCAGGTGTTCAAGGCCAAGCGCCTGTACCCCGAGGCCGCCGGGCGCAGCGACTACCTTGGCGATCCCCGCAGCATCTTCGACATCATCTCGGCCATGGAGCTGCCCGAGGAGTGGCTCCCGCGTCTGCGCGTGCGGGCCGACCAGCATGACCTCGCGTTCATCGCCTCGCCCTTCCACGAAGAGGCCGTCGCGGTCCTCGATCCCTACGTCGACGCGTTCAAGATCGCGTCTTACGAGCTGACCCACGCCCCGCTCCTGCGCGAGGTCGCCAAGCGCAACAAGCCCGTGATCATGTCGACCGGGGCCAGCGATCTCGACGAGATCCGCGAGGCCGTGGCCACGCTCGAGGCCGCGGGCTGCGACCGCCTCGCGATCATGCAGTGCACCGCCGCGTACCCGACCCCGCCCGAGGCCGTCAACGCGCGCGCGCTCGTGACCCTGCGCGAGGAGTTCGAGATCCCGACCGGGCTCAGCGATCACTCCGAGCACCCCGAGGTCGCGCCGATGGCCGCGGCCGCGCTCGGGGCCGCGGTGCTCGAGAAGCACTACACCCTGTCCAAGTACCTGCCCGGGCCCGACCACGCCTTCGCGGTCGAGCCCGAGGGCCTGCGGCGCCTGGTCGCCGGGGTTCGGGCGACCGAGCGGGTCGTCGGCAGCGGTACCAAGGCCGTGCTCGGGGTCGAGGACGAGCTGCGCGGCTTCGCCCGGCGCGTGCTCATGACGACCAAAGCCGTGACCAAGGGCGAGCCCTTCTCACGGGACAACGTCGACGTCCTGCGTCGCGGCAAGCTCGAGGGCGGCCTCGCGCCCAAGCACCTCGAAGATGTCCTGCGCGCCGTCGCGGCCCGCGACCTGGCGGCCGAGACCCCGCTGACCGACGAGGACCTCGACGGCTGCAAACCCGTCGTCCGGGGGCTGCGCCTGTGCCCGGCCAAGAAGGGCGACGCCGACATCATCCATCGCTGGGCCAACGATCCCATGACCCGCGAGGCCTCGTTCTCGCCCGAGCCGATCCCGCTGGTCGATCACGTCGCGTGGTTTTGCCGCGAGCTCGAGCGCGCCGATCACCACCTGTTCATCGTCCAGCACCAGGGCGATCCGGTCGGTTTTGTCCGGCTCAACACGATCCCAGAGCACCAGGGGGTCTGCCTGGTCAGCATCAACATCGCGCCCGAGGCCCGCCAACGTGGGATCGGCACCGCGACGCTGAAGGCCGCGGTCGCGGTCGCCAAGGAGCTGAACTTCAAGCAGATCCAGGCCCAGATCCGGCCGAGCAACGAGGCCAGTCGCCGGGCGTTCACGCGCGCGGGCTTCGTCCACGAGCGCGACATCGAGGTCAGCGGGCAGGCCGCCCAAGAGTGGGTTCGCGGCTGCTGATCCCGTCGATGCTCAGGCGTCTCTGCGCAGCATGTACATGAGCAGCTTGTCGTCTCCCTTGGCGGGGTTGCACGGCGCACACGAGGGCACGAGGTTGTCTGCGGGCGCGAGCTGGCTGCCGTCGAGACCCAGATCCGGCCACGCGAGTCCGAGATCCTGCAGCTCGACGTCGGCCGTCCGGATCTGGCGAACTACGACGCGCTGCTTGGAGGTGTCGCGTGACACGTCGACACCCCGCCCATGCCGAGCTCGTCGCCGAACTCCTGCGCGGCTTCATGGCCGATCGCGCCCGCGGGCTGGCGGGCGTCAGTCGGGGATGCGGTGGCCGAAGAAGTAGCGGGCGCCGTCCTCGAAGCGAGCGGAGGCGTCGCTGGCGAGGAAGTCCTCGGCGATCGCGGCGGCGGCGAGAGGGGTCCAGGGGTCGGAGGTGAAGAAGTCGGTGCAGTCGATGCCGGTCATGGGCTCGAAGCGCTCGCGCATGCAGCTGATCTGGTGTCGGAGGTAGTGCGTTCCGATCGGTGCGCAGATGTGGCGCGCGAGGGTGCGTGGGGACAGGAGCTCGCCGAACGCGACGTGGACCGTCTCCGAGCCCAGCTCGGCGACGACCTCGTCGTAGCGGTCCATGACCAGGTTCAAGTAGTCCTCGAGCATGTCGGCGGGTGGCTCGTCGGGGATCATGCTGCCCGACCCGACAACGGGGAGCAGCAGATCGGACAGGTAGGTCCCGAAGATACCCAGCTCGGGGGCCCCCTTCATGCGCTGGTTGAGGTACTGATCGAGGATGACGGGCAGCGCGTCGAGGCGACCCCAGAGCGCGAAGGCGCGGCAGTAGCTCGTGATCTTCGTGTTCGCGTAGTAGTCGTGGCGATCGGCCTCGCGGACGTCGGGCGCCTCGATTTCGCGTCGCATGTCCCGGAAGCACTCGACGGTGCCGATGTGGCCGAGGATGATGATCGCGTTCCACTTGATCCAGTAGTCGACCGGCTCGTCCTTGTTGCCGTGGGACTCGCGGTAGACCTCGAGGACGTCCCCGGCGGCCGTGAAGTCGCCTCGCATGGCGCGATCGAGGGCGTCGTACAAGCGGCGCCAGCGACCGGCGTGGCCTGGGGGGCGCCCGGGCACGGGGACGCCGGGTTCCAGCAGCCGAACGAAATAGCCAAATTTCTCAAACAAGAGCTGTGTCTCGTGGAAGTATGGTCGTTGCTTCGAATCGCTCATCTCACCACCAACTCGGCTGAAAGGCATCGAGGCGCCGCCGCTTCATGCCCGAGCGGCGAAACGCCGTGTTCCACTTCGCGCGCCACCGCACGTCGTTGGCCTGCCAGAGGCCGAAGGTGTCGTCGATCATCTTGCAGGTGCTGCACAGCAGGTCATGGGGCTGGAGGTTGCCGGGGTTGTCGGGACACCCGCCCGCGCCCTTTGGCGTCAGGTGGTCGACTTTGGAGAAGGTCTCGTCGGAGCGCGGAGCGAGTTCGTTGGGGTTGCGCGCGACGAAGGATGCGATCGCGTCGGGATGGGCCGCTTCGAACTGTTTTTGGTGTCGCGGGTGTGAAAGGTGTCGGCGTAGGGCGCGGGCACGGGTCCAGTCGGCGGACCGGGGGGACTCATGCACACGTCGGGGAAGGCCGCGACGAGCTTGCCCGCCCCGGCGGCACAGGCGACGGCGTTGCCGTTGGCGTAGACCTTCTTGCTCATGTTCGTGGAGGGGCGTCAGTCGGGGATGCGGTGGCCGAAGAAGTAGCGGGCGCCGTCCTCGAAGCGAGCGGAGGCGTCGCTGGCGAGGAAGTCCTCGGCGATCGCGGCGGCGGCGAGAGGGGTCCAGGGGTCGGAGGTGAAGAAGTCGGTGCAGTCGATGCCGGTCATGGGCTCGAAGCGCTCGCGCAGGCAGATGAGCTCGTGTCGGAGGTAGGGCGTCTCGATCGGTGCGCAGATGCGGCGCGCGAGGGTGCGTGGGGACAGGAGCTCGCCGAACGCGACGTGGACCGTCTCCGAGCCCAGCTCGGCGACGACCTCGTCGTAGCGGTCCATGACGAGGTTCAGGTAGTCCTCGAGCATGTCGGCGGGTGGCTCGTCGGGGATCATGCTGCCCGACCCGACAACGGGGAGCAGCAGCTTGGACAGGTAGGTCCCGAAGATATCGAGCTCGGGGGCCCCCTTCATGCGCTGGTTGAGGTACTGATCGAGGATGACGGGCAGCGCGTCGAGGCGACCCCAGAGCGTGAAGGCGCGGCAGTAGCTCGTGATCTTCGTGTTCGCGTAGTAGTCGTGGCGATCGGCCTCGCGGACGTCGGGCGCCTCGATTTCGCGTCGCATGTCCCGGAAGCACTCGACGGTGCCGATGTGGCCGAGGATCGTGATCGCGTTCCATTTGATCCAGTAGTCGACCGGCTCGTCCTTGTTGCCGTGGGACTCGCGGTAGACCTCGAGGACGTCCCCGGCGGCCGTGAAGTCGCCTCGCATGGCGCGATCGAGGGCGTCGTACAAGCGGCGCCAGCGACCGGCGTGGCCTGGAGGGCGCCCGGGCACGGGGACGCCGGGCTCCAGCAGCCGAACGGAATAGCCAACCTTCCCAAACCTAAACGAGAGCTGTGCCTCGTGAAGGTACGGTCGTTGTTTCGAATCGCTCATCTCACCACCAACTTGGCTGAAAGGTATCGAGGCGCCGTCGCTTCATGCCCGAGCGGCGAAACGCCGTGTTCCACTTCGCGCGCCACCGCACGTCGTTGGCCTGCCAGAGGCCGAAGGTGTCGTCGATCATCTTGCAGGTGCTGCACAGCAGGTCATGGGGCTGGAGGTTGCCGGGGTTGTCGGGACACCCGCCCGCGCCCTTTGGCGTCAGGTGGTCGACTTTGGAGAAGGTCTCGTCGGAGCGCGGAGCGAGTTCGTTGGGGTTGCGCGCGACGAAGGATGCGATCGCGTCGGGATGGGCCGCTTCGAACTGTTTTTGGTGTCGCGGGTGTGGGAGGTGTCGGCGTAGGGCGTGGGCACGGGTCCAGTCGGCGGACTGGGGGGACTCATGCACACGTCGGGGAAGGCCGCGACGAGCTTGCCCGCCCCGGCGGCACAGGCGACGGCGTTGCCGTTGGCGTAGACCTTCTTGCTCATGTTCGTGGAGGGGCGTCAGTCGGGGATGCGGTGGCCGAAGAAGTAGCGGGCGCCGTCCTCGAAGCGAGCGGAGGCGTCGCTGGCGAGGAAGTCCTCGGCGATCGCGGCGGCGGCGAGAGGGGTCCAGGGGTCGGAGGTGAAGAAGTCGGTGCAGTCGATGCCGGTCATGGGCTCGAAGCGCTCGCGCAGGCAGATGAGCTCGTGTCGGAGGTAGGGCGTCTCGATCGGTGCGCAGATGTGGCGCGCGAGGGTGCGTGGGGACAGGAGCTCGCTGAACGCGACGTGGACCGTCTCCGAGCCCAGCTCGGCGACAACCTCGTCGTAGCGGTCCATGACGAGGTTCAGGTAGTCCTCGAGCATGTCGGCGGGTGGCTCGTCGGGGATCATGCTGTCCGACCAGCCAACGGGGAGCAGCAGCTCGGACAGGTAGGTCCCGAAGATATCGAGCTCGGGGGCCCCCTTCATCCGCTGGTTGAGGTACTGATCGAGGATCACGGGCAGCGCGTCGAGGCGACCCCAGAGCGAGAAGGCGCGGCAGTAATCCGTGATCTTCGTGTTCGCGTAGTAGTCGTGGCGATCGGCCCCGCGGACGTCGGGCGCCTCGATTTCGCGTCGCATGTCCCGGAAGCACTCGACGGTGCCGATGTGGCCGAGGATGATGATCGCGTTCCACTCGATCCAGTAGTCGACCGGCTCGTCTTCGTTGCCGTGAGACTCGCGGTAGACCTCGAGGACGTCCCCGGCGGCCGTGAAGTCGCCTCGCATGGCGCGATCGAGGGCGTCGTACAAGCGGCGCCAGCGACCGGCGTGGCCTGGGGGGCGCCCGGGCACGGGGACGCCGGGTTCCAGCAGCCGAACGAAA
Organism: Enhygromyxa salina; assembly: GCF_002994615.1. Classification (GTDB taxonomy): domain Bacteria; phylum Myxococcota_A; class Polyangia; order Nannocystales; family Nannocystaceae; genus Plesiocystis; species Plesiocystis salina_A. Next base: position 28,005 of record NZ_PVNK01000171.1, read on the forward strand.
TAGCCAAATTTCTCAAACAAGAGCTGTGTCTCGTGGAAGTATGGTCGTTGTTTCGAATCGCTCATCTCACCACCAACTCGGCTGAAAGGTATCGAGGCGCCGCCGCTTCATGCCCGAGCGGCGAAACGCCGTGTTCCACTTCGCGCGCCACCGCACGTCGTTGGCTTGCCAGTCACTAAAGGTGTCGTCGATCATCTTGCAGGTGCTGCACAGCAGGTCATGGGGCTGGAGGTTGCCGGGGTTGTCGGGGCACCCGCCCCCTGCTTTCGGGGTCAGGTGGTCGACCTTGGAGAAGGTCTTGGCCGAGCGCGGAGCGAGTTCGTTGGGGTTGCGCGCGACGAAGGATGCGATCGCGTCGGGATGGGCCGCTTCGAAGTGTTCACGGTACGCGATCGCCGCCTTTTCCCAGGCTGCTGCGATGGCTTTCTTCCGTTTGGTGTTCGGCGCCCGAAACACATCACAAGGCGCCTCCGGAAACACCCGCCCCTCACACGTACAATACATGTCCTTCGCCGCGATCAAGCGCCGATAGGTCTTGCGCCGCACCAACGCCTCCTGCGTCGGGGCTCCATCGGGTCCCTTGTCCTCGAAGCCGTAAAAATCTTCGAGGCTCTGCGCCTCCTGTCCGTCTTTGAACGCCGACGGACAGTTCGTGCTCCCGCAGCAAGGACACACTCGCTCCTTGATCCGCTGCAGCGCGACGAGGTTCATCTCCTCCATCTCCGGAAACGGCGGCGTGGCGCCGGGGTAGCTCGCGTGGTTCGCGGTCGCCAGGTCGAGGTGCCGGCACACGGACTTGCCCTCGACCTGCACGTCCATGGAGTGGCCCGAGAACTGGGTCTTGCCCGTGGTCGTGTGGGTCACGACGCTGGCGCCGAAGGTCTTGGTCGCCGACTCGTTGCCCAGCGGGGAGGTCGCCAGGTGGCTCTGGCCCGACAGGTACACGGGCTTGCCGCCGATCTTGACGGACCTGCTGCCCTTTTTGGTGTCGCGGGTGTGGGAGGTGTCGGCGTAGGGCGCGGGCACGGGTCCAGTCGGCGGACCGGGGGGACTCATGCACACGTCGGGGAAGGCCGCGACGAGCTTGCCCGCCCCGGCGGCACAGACGACGGCGTTGCCGTTGGCGTAGACCTTCTTGCTCATGTTCGTGATGGCTCCCTGGGCGACAGGGACAAGACGAGCGCTCCGCGGAGTCCGTCGTCGGACCCGGCGCAGGCGAAAACGAGGGGCCCGGGTGCGTAGCCGCGCGCGTTGGCGGCGTGGGCCCAGACCAGGTTACACATCCCCGCCGCTGCCCCGGTATGGCCCAGGGTCGTCGCGCAGGCCCACAGCGGGAGCTCGGGCCGGGGCGTGGTCATGACGCGGGTCAGGAGCAGGGTCTGCTCCTTGAAGAAGAAGCTCTCGCCGGTGAGGTCGGACATGCGCAGATCGACCTCGTGGAGCTCGCGGCCGGCTTGATCGAGGGCAGCTCGGGTCGCGGCGACGAGGCCGTCGGCGCGCAGCGGGACGTCGTTGGTCAGACTCGAGGCCTCGCGCGCGAAGCCGAGGCCGAGGACCTGGCCGCGCGCGGGGCCCAGAGGTCGATCTCGCCGCGGTTGAACGACGACGCAGGCCGCGGCCTCGCCGGGGATCAGGCCATCGCTGTCGAGGGCGCAAACCAGACGCTGGGCCCGCTCGAGGCGCAGCAGCTCGCGGGCGGAGATCAGCGAGTCCGCGGCGCAGACGATGCACGCTTCGGCCTGCGCCGACGCGAACAGCTCGGCGGCCCAGGCCAGGCCGCGGTAGGCCCCGGCGGCGTCGTCGGCGATCACGCCGACGCGCCGCGGGTCGACGCGAACGCCGAGGCGTGCCTCGAGCAGCGCGCACACTCGCTGGGTCAGGGCGGCGCGCTCGCGGTCTCCGAGCGTCGACGCGAGCGCGAGGATCAGCGGGTGACGCTCGAGGGCGCGATCTGTCTCGCCCCGCTCGCCGAGACCGCGCAGCGCGTCTTCGATCGCCCGCGCTGCCAGGACGGCGATCCGCTCGCTCCGCGCCGTGCCGACCTCGAACCAGTCGTGCATCGCCGAGCCGACGATCGGCTCGCCCGTGCGGTCGTGATAGGTCAGCTCGCGCCTGCGGTTGAGCTGGCAGCGCATGGCGGCGCAGGCCGTGGCCGCGAGGTAGCCGACGGGGCAGGTCATGCCGATCGCGGCGACGAAGAGGTTCATCGCCGCGGGCTCCCAGGCTTGCGACGAAGCCAGCGCAGCGCCGCTCTCAGATCGCCAAAGTGTGGCTTGCCGTCGCGGTAGCCGAGGATGCCGTCGGCGCGCGCGGGCAGCTCGCCGATCCGGACCTCCCGCAGGGCGCCGAGCTTCTTGGTCAACGGCACGCTGGTGCGCCACACGAGCTCGGCCCGCGCGAGGTGGGGCTGCAAGATCACGGTGTCGAGGACCGCCAGCCCCGCCCGACTCGGGCCCGTCGCCGTGAACACGTGGACCGGCACGCGCACGGTCGGGAGCACGTAGGTGACCACCGGTCGCGCGGCCATGTGGTGACAGCGGATCCGCTCCGCGCCGCGGAAGTGATCGAAGTGCTGGTCTTCGGGCGCGCTCAGGAAGTAGCGAGCGTCGAAGTCGTCCGGCAAGAAGGGACAGCGCTCGCTCCGCCAGCGCGCGTCGTAGGTGCCCGCGTGGCGAAGGCGTGGTTGCCACGATCGCCCGAGCGGTCCGAGCCCGACGGGTCTCGTCCGCGCGTCGGGTCGCTCGACGCGCTCGTCGGGGGCCTCGAGGTTGGGGACGGGCAGACCGTCGACATCTCGCGCGCTGCGCTTGGGGTGGTAGCCGACGCCGACGGGATTGCGCGGCTCGAGCGGCCCGCCGAAGGCTCGCTCGAAGCGCAGCGGCATGCGCGTGAACGGGACCGGCGGCGACGGGCTCGCGCTGCCGAAGTTGGAGACCCACACGCGCTCGCCGCTGACCAGCACCTGCTTGCGGCGCTCGCCGACCTCGAGGGTCACGCGCAGCTCGGGCACGGGAGGGCTGCCCTCCGGGACGTGAGCGAAGCCGTCGACGAGGAGCTCGGCGCGAGGCTTGTAGAGGGCGAAGTCGTTGGCGCGGCGCAGGCTCGTGGTCGCGGGGTCGCCGTAGTGCTCGTCGGTCGCGCAGGGTGGGGGCTGCTCGGGCAGCAGGGTCATCGCGCCGGCCGGGTCGGCCTGGAAGCTGCCCTTGATCACGATGACGCAGTGATCGCGGGCCTCGACGTCAGCCGCGACGCCGAGGTCCGCGGCCATGCCCGTGGTGTTGGCGGTGATCTGCATGTCGAGTCCCGTCGGGGCTAGGGGCGAGGGTAGCGCGGCGAGCACCCCGGCGACGAATTTTGAGCGCGGCCACCCCGGCCCGTTGGTCATGCCCATGCGCACGATCACCGCGTCCCGGGAGGGGACGACCACGACCGTCTGGCCCTGGTGCCCCGAGGCCCAGTAGGCGTCTCGCGGCACGTCCGGCAGCGCGCGCGCCTCGCGGGATCTTCGGCCGCGTTGAGCCACCACTGCAGCCCGTAGCCTGCGCTCGGGTGCGTGGGCGTGGGCGTGACACTGCGCGCAACCCAGCCCTCGGGCAAGATCCGCTGCCCCTCCGACACGCCGTCTTGCAGGAAGAGCTGGCCAAAGCGGGCCCAGTCGCGCGGGGTCGCGTACATGAACGACGAGCCGACGAAGGTCCCGCTGGGATCGGTCTCCATGATCGCGGATGTCATGCCCAGCGGCTCGAACAGGGCCTCGCGCGGAAATCGGTGGTCGGCGGCGTCGTCGGCGAACAGCTCGCGGATCCGCCGCTGCAACAAGTTGGTCGTCCCGCTCGAGTACGACCAGACCGTGTCGACGTAGACCGAGCCATCGGGCGCGGGCGCGAGCTGGCTGCCCTTGTCGATCGAGAGCCCGCTCATGTCGGTGTTGCCCGAGTAGGTCGCGGTCCAGGCCGCGGCCCCGTCGGCGGACGAGAGCTTGCGGACCCACACGTCCGTGTCGTCGTCGCCCATGCGCACGGTGCCCGAGACGAAGATCGAGCCGTCGGCGCCGAGCTCGACGTCACCCGGCTCGTTGTCGCCGTCGAAGTCGCTGACCTCCAGGACCGTCCACGCCGTGCTGCCGTCGGCGCCGCTGCGCTTCTCGATCCACAGATCCTTGTTGGTGTTGCCCTGCAGGCTGCCGACGACGATCAGATCGCCCGCGTCGTCGAGGGCCACGCCGGACGCGAAGTCGTAGCCGCCGCAGACCAGCGCGGCCGGGGCTCCCGCCCGGCCGCGCAGTGGCCCGAATCTCGGTCACCTCGGCCGGCGAGCGCACGTCGTGCGATGAAAAGGGCATGTATCTCGGGTCGTGGTGGCCGACCAGCGCTCGATCCCGCTGCTGTAGCCCACGGAGCCGCCCTCCGTCCCCTGGACTTTCCGGCTGTGGCGCGACTGGGCCCCCGAACCCTCGAGGCCGTTCCTGCTGGCGGTCCTGCGGCTCTCGGACGAGGTGTCCTTCGTGGTCAACCGGGGCGACAACTACTACAACCGCCGGCTGCTGAAGATCACGACCGTGCTGGCTTCCACGCTCTCGGGCGCGATGGGCTTGGCGTACTCGCAACCTGGCGCCCGCATGGACCCGAGGGGGGTCCCGGTCGCTACCTTTGATGGCCGACCGCTGCTTCTTGGCGGCGAGAACGATTTGCTCGCCTACATCCGTTGCCGCCGACTGCTCCACGCCCGCAACGCCATGGCCAAGGTCCTTCGCCTCAAGTCGGAGCTCAGCAACGAACGGTTGTACGGCGACGCCCCGCGCCTCGCCAGCGACATCCACAGGCTGAGCCGCGAACTCGAGTTGCGCTCCTTCTGGGCGCACTTCGAACGCGCGGCCTCCGGTTGCGCGATGTATGTCGCCGATGCCGACGGAGAGCTCGCGGGACGGACGCTTCCTAGCGATCCCGGGGATTGTCATGCCGTCAGGCAAGCCGTCGACGACGCTTGCGGACGAATCCATCGGTGCTAGCTTGGGGCGGATGGGTAACGGAATAGCTTACACTCGACGGCTGGTCTGTCGAGCCCGCGAAGCCTGGGTGTTCTGCGACGAGTCGGGTAACTCGGGCATCAACTACCTCGATACCGACCCCTTCCTCGTCCTCGCCGGTTTCGTTGTGGCAGGGGGGGCGCGTCGAAAGGCGGAGGCTGCGGTCCTCTCGTTCGTCGAAGACCTCGACCTGCCTGGCGGCAAGGAGCCCAAGTTCCGCGATGTGTGGAGGAAGAGCCGGCGCGCGCGGACGCTCGGGATGCTGAGGGAGCTTGGCCAGGCTCGAGCGTTCCCGGTCTTCTACTTCATGCAGAAGCAGTTTGCGGTCGCCGGGAAGGTCGTGGACGTGCTGCTCGACCCGTTGCACAACCCGGGCTCCTCGTGGCTGCCCACCACCGCGCTCCGTGAGCGGCAGCGGCTGACGCAGCTCGTCTACACGGTCCGCGATGACGTGCTGCGCGACTTCGCAGAAGCTTACAAAGATCCATCCGAGAACACGCCTGTGTTCAGGTCTTGCATCGAGCGCCTCGTCGAGTTCGCCGAGTTGCAGCGCGAGCCCCTGCTCGCGGCCGGATTCCGCGGAGCGTTGGACTCCCTCGACGCGATCATCGAGGCGGAGGACTACGACTCCATCGACGATGGCAAGCACGCCGAATACGCCAGCCTGAACGTGCCGGCGTTGATGCAGTTCATGCGCAAGTGCGACATGGTGCTGGACATGTATCGCCCCAAGCAGGGCACACTCGTCCATGACGAGCAGTCCCAGTTCGAGCGCGTGTTCAAGTTCTATGTCCAGATGTCGCAGGGAATCGGCGTCGGGCATAGCGAACTGGAGGGCGTCCTGGATTCGCAGGGCATGGCGGTCGACCGGATCGGGGTCCGCAACATCCACCGTTTCTCGATGCGGGACTCCAAGGGGGAGCCGCTGCTCTTGGCGGCGGACTGCCTGGCAGGCGGGATCGCGCGTGTGCTGAAGCTGGCGCTCGAAGGCCAACCCTGGTCGGATGCCGAGCGCGAGTTCGCCGAACTGACGCTTCCGGCGGTCATGGGCAACCGTGAGGCCCCGTCGGGCTACTATGCCGACAACCAATTCGTGGCCGAGACACTGGGGCGTCTTGTCGATCGGAGCATCGGCGCGAGCACGTAGGGCTCCGTGTCCGATGCTCAGTATGTTCGCCCACCGTCGTCAGCGGTTAAGCAAGATGAAGCAAGGTTTGGGGCGGAATGCGCGCCCATGGCTTCTAGCGCTGAAGACCTGGGCGGAGTTGGGCGGCGCTAGCGTCGCCCTCAACCACCTCGCATCGACGTTTTCGGCCCACGAGCCCCCATCACGGCCACGGGGGGGAGTTGGCGTGCCGGTCCGTGGACGCGGTGGCAGCCGAGGCCCGAGGCCGACGTTGGCGAGCACCCCCGCGACGTCGTCTTGAGAGTCGCCGATCACGCCAGCAGGCGATCCCCTGGAGGGGTGCGGACTGCTCAGTCGCTGGGCGTTGCCGCTCACCTATTCGATATCAGCCGCGCAGATGGAGATGCTGGACCGGAGGAGCACCCGGACCGCGCCTCATGAGATACAGTTGACGGAGAATACCTTCGCGGTCGCCGCGTCCAACGGCTCCATGTTCCTCCGCCCCAAGCCCAAGCTCCTCTTTCTCGTTCCGCCCGCCCTCGGCGTCACCTTCTGGCTGTTCATGGACGGTGTTTTCGGGAACGAGACTGGCTCTTGGGCGGGAGTCGGCATGTTGCTCGCCTTCGGTGGGTCGTTTCCGCTGCTCGGTGTTGTGAGTCGGCTGGAGGCTAAGCTTGAGGAGGCGGACTACGCACGCCGTCTGGCTCCCGTTAAGGAGTCGGTCGAGGCCTGCTGGCTCATGGAGGGCAAGGAGAACGACTACCGGCATCTCCTCGTCAAGCAGCTCTTTCATACCCTGAACGTGGTGGCGAAACCGGATGCCCCGCTACCCACCGGTACCAAGGTGGACGCCTACATGGAGTTTGGCAAAGAGGACTGGTACATTACCATCAAACGCGGGATCAATAATCAGAAGCGTCTCATTCTTCAGGGCGAGATCGAGGACATCATCGTCCACGCCCCCCGCCGCAATCGCGACCTGTGGATTTACGTAGTCGTCGGAATCACCGACCGGGAGGACTACCAGGAACTGTCGCACCTTCGCCAGCTGTGCGAGTACGCCGGCTTCCGATCAGCCCTCCATCACCGAGGAATTCACACCGGCGAGGAGGAGCCGCGGGTCAACATCGAGGTGATGGCCGCCGTCATCCCGAGCGAACCGCTCGAAGACGACGACGTGCCGGCGTCTCCGGACCTCGTGACAGCGTGATGGTCTTCGCAACTAGCCAACGCGAGCACACACCGAGCGGTGCGCGCGTCGGCTGCGAACCCTGGGACGACCTCGGCGACGTCTCGCGGGTGCTCCACGCGCGGCGGTGAGCGCCTCGCTCAGCCGGAGCCGTCCGGGCTGGCCTCCCAGGGTTCGCCGCCACCGGCTCGGACGACCCGCCTGCCGGGCGAGCTGACGCGCCGGGTGTGATCTGACCCGTTCAGACTTCGAGCGGGACCTTCTCCAGCGTCTCGTCCGACGCGCACTTGCTCACGCTGTTCTACGAGATGCTGCGCCTCGACGGCGTCCGCCAACCCAAGGCCAAGCCGTCGACGCCTCCGGCGCCGGTCGCCGATCGCTATACAGGGTGAGGTGCGGCCGACGCCACGTCGTCGGACGAACCTTTGGACATCGGCTCAAGCGTTGGGGTGCTTCCGGAGGAACACCCTACAAAGTAGATCTAAGTGAGACTTGAGGTGGGCGAGGTCCTTCGGATCAAGTCGTGCATTGGCCTGCTTTTTCGTCATGTGGGCCACGGCGTGACCACGTGTGGCAATGAGACTCACGGCCGCTTTTCGAGGGGAGTTTGGATCGACCGGCCTCGCACCGAGGCGCTCGCATGCGGCCTGAAAATACTTCTCGGAGAACTGTCCTGACCGGTTCAAGATCTTCCCCATCACGACATACTCAAGACACCGGAAGAAGCACAGGTAGGCTTCTTCGTGGAGCGAAGCTAGGGGAGCCACGGGAGAAACCATGAGTTCGCAGCCGCGCTGATAGATCTCGATGAACCGATGAGGCCAGTCGTGGTGGTCCATCACGGTCATGGTCTGGAGACCACCCCAAAAGTCGCCAGCATGAAGCGCCCTGGGGCTCGCATACATTAAGGGTATTTCAGCGAAATTCACGTCTAGTGTGGAGTTGTCGGCGCGGTATAGAAGGACTGGTCGTCGTTGCCGGGTTCTGCTGCCGCAAATGCGCAGCATTTCGAGAATTCTGCGAGGTCTTCGGCTGAGGGAGCCTTGTGGCTGGCGAGCCGTACCAAGAGCCTCATGCGGAGGACAACCGGTTGGTTGAATATGGCTTCCCAGCCCGGGCTATGTCGAAACGACTCCAGGGCGCGGAGCCCCTGGGCGCGAGTATACATGATCTGAGTATCCTCAAATGTTGGCATCGTTCCAATCTTCGTGGTTAGAGGTGGAGTTGTGCCCTGAGATCACTCGGTTTGCAAGTGGCTACCGTAGCGTAGAGGATACGCATTCGACGGCGTTACTGCGGCCAGTGAGAGCAGGCGTCTGCTGCGCGGTGTCTATCCACAGGGCGGATCTGTAGCCGTAAACCCTCCGCGAAGTGCATCTGCCCGTGAGCCGGCATCCCGGCGACGATCTCGGGATGCCCGCCTCCCCCCCTCCAGATCCTCGCCAAGCCCCGCTGGACCGGCGAGCCCGTCCACGCCTGACGCGGGGTCTTCCGGGTCGAGGCATAGCGCCAAGGGGAAGAAGACTCGCTCTTCCAGAATCTCGAGCTTCTGCGATAAGGGTCGTCGGGCTCGTGACGCTCGCAAAATGCCCGGGGACTCAGCTCGCTGGCGCGGCAGGCCGCGACCACGGTTGCCGCGTCTGCTCGTGGCCAGCGGCGGCTTTCGAGGATCTGGGCCAGTTTCCGAGTGGTTGGAGACTGTTTGGGCATCCGACGATCCTGGCCGGATGTGGGCCACGATGACAGATGCACCTCGTTGACCGCTTACTCGGCGAGTTCTGCCCCGGCTCGCGCACGTGGGACTACCCAGGTGGCATGGGTTGCTTGGGAAGCTGATGATGGCAGAATCGGTAAGGACGACATGATCCCACTCGAAGAACGATTCATGGAGCGCGCCGCGTTCGCCCACACTCCACACGGGGTAGTGATGACACTTCCGACACCGGACGGCGGCCGTGGCCGAGTCACCCCGTTTTGTGAAACTACGCAGGGCGCCCGCGCCGGTCTGACAAGGTTCGCAGAGGTGTGCTCAGAGGTGTTTGAGGCGCATGGCGAATCGCTGCTGCGATGGAGGGCCGCTGGCGATTTTTCGCATCCGTATCTTGTGGTCGGTGTCTGGTCCGACGAGATCGATCTGCTCGACCGCCTGTGATCGTCATCCCGGCCACGTCCCGCGCTTGCTATGGTTGTGGACCCGCGCGGTGAGGGTTGACCTCGGGACACCGATGGAGATCGCCGCGCGGCGGATTGACCCGGCATCCTCGATGAGCTGGCTGAGCAGCTGGGCCTCCATGTGGTCCCAGGTGTCCAGCCTGACCATGTACTCGTCGCGCACGCCCGGCGCATTGACCCAAGCCTTGCGCTGCCACACGTCCCGCAGTCGTCGCTGCGTGAGCCGTCGGATCGCAAATGGCTCCGCGGTCGAGCCACTGCGACGAGCGGCCCTGCTCGGGGTCGAGGTAGCTCTCGCGCATGACCATGAACCTTTCGGGCGGAGCGTCGTCGCGTCGGTCCGTCTCACTCACCATCGGCCTCGCTGACCAGGATCGCGGTGAACAACGAGGTGAGCGCGGTCAAGAATCGGGGCGCGAGTTGGCGCTCAGTGGGTGTGAGGCGTCGCCTTGCGATGCCGACGACCTCGCGCTCGATGTCCAACTCGGCAAGGTCGAAGGCCGAGAACAGCGTCGACAGCGGGAGGTCGAGACCGCGCGCGAGCTTGCCGTTCGTCTTCAGCGACAGCGAGAAGCCCCGGTGCTCGGTTGGGTGGCCGGCGTCTGTGGGTCACGGTCATCGCTGCAATGTTACTGGGGGATTCGAAGCGCGGCCATGAGTCGTCGGCCGGGCTGGGAGGTCAGGAATCGGTGACCGGCCTCTCGCCAGGGCGAGCTACAGCGCCAGGAGCAGCACCTTCGTCTGGCTGGGTACCGTTCGCGCGCCCAGGCAGTTGGTGCTGTTCTGCAACGAAACGCTGCTCAATCGAGTCGCAGGCATGCCACCGACGATGCACGTAAATGCTCCGGTCAGGTGCCGCGACGGGCCCATCACGGTGCCGGCAGCCACGCCGAGGGCGACGCCACCGTTGTCGCCGTCGCTCATGGGAACCACCGACGACATGTTGTGCGCGGGCATGCCCATGTACAGGACGTTGTACACCCCGGGCACGGCCATGTTGCCAGCAGCGATGTTTGGGTACGCGACCGGGGCCGGGGCTCCGCCGGGCGTCGGGGTCAGGCACACGTCGGGAAAGCCGTCACGGGACCGCCCGCCTCCGTCGATCACCCGCCGGGCTGGAGCGGGCTCACCGGTCCGCTGACCGAGTGCGAGTCGTCGCTGCCGGACCCGCAGTAGGTCGGCTCAGTTGAAGCCGCCGACCCAGAGGTAGTTCTCGGGTCCATCGCGGATCTCGCCAACCACGACCGTGCCGCCGGGCCCCTCGGCGAGGCCGTAGTTGAAGGTCGAGGCCGGGATGATGTGCTCGTTTTGCCAGGTGTGGGCTTCGATGCACACGCCCTGGCCCGCGCGCGAGATGTTGGCGACCCAGACCTCGCTCCAGTCGATGCCCTCGCCGGTCTCTTCGTTGCGCAGGCTGCCGCCGATCGTCAGGTTGCCGTCGGCGCCGATGTCGAGGCCGGTGATCGACCAGCCTCGGGTAGGCTCGTAGACGAAGTCGTCCTCGGTCATGGTCCACTCGACCTCGCCGCTGGCCGAGACCCGGTGCAGCCACAGCCGCTCGATCCCGTTGGCCTGGACCATGGCGAAGTAGGCCTCGCCATCGGGCCCGGCCGCGACCCCGCCCGAGCTGTGTATGTGCGGATCGTCGCTCGAGCCGGGCGCGAGCTTCCACTGCGCGGCGCCGCCGTCGGGACCGAACTCGAGCAGGATCGCGTCGCGGGTCTCGAAGTCGACCCCCTCTTCGGCGCTGACGTAGACCGAGCCATCGGGCGCGGGCGCGAGCTGGCTGCCCTTGTCGATCGAGAACCCGCTCATGTCGGTGTTGCCCGAGTAGGTCGCGGTCCAGGCCGCGGCCCCGTCGGCGGACGAGAGCTTGCGGACCCACACGTCCGTGTCGTCGTCGCCCATGCGCACGGAGCCCGAGACGAAGATCGAGCCGTCGGCGCCGAGCTCGACGTCACCCGGCTCGTTGTCGCCGTCGAAGTTACTGACCTCCATGACCGTCCACGCCGTGCTGCCGTCGGCGCCGCTGCGCTTCTCGATCCACAGATCCTTGTTGGTGTTGCCCTGCAGGCTGCCGACGACGATCAGATCGCCCGCGTCGTCGAGGGCCACGCCGGACGCGAAGTCGTAGCCGCCGCCGCCGTCGACGACCTGCTCCCACGCCATCTCGCCGTCGGCGCTGAATTTGGCGATCCACGCGTCGCTCGAGTCGTTGGCGATCCGGCCGACGGCGACGAACTCGCCAGTTGGGCCGACGTCGACGTCGAAGGCCGCGTGGATCTGGCCGTTGGTCTTCATCTGGGTGGCCTCGAACTCGAACGAGCAGGGCTCGGCGCCCTCGCCGTCGCCGTCGCCGTCGCCGTCTCCGGAGTCGCCGTCGCCGTCGCCGTCGCCGGTGTCGCCGTCGCCGGAGTCGCCGTCACCGTCTCCGGAGTCGCCGTCGCCGCTGGTCTCGGGGGCAGGGGTCTCACTGCCGGTCCCGTCGTCGCCGCAGCCCCACGCGGGGCCGAGCGCGGCCAGGATCCAAAACAGCGCCGTGGTTGTGCTCGAGCTGCGCATTGCGTCCTCAGTTGCCGAAGTAGCGGGTGACCTGGGTGCGGGGGACGAGCGTGGGGGCGTCCTTGGAGACCCGCACGATGTCGCCGACGAGGTCGAGATCCGAGTCGGGCACCTCGGCCATGAAGTAGCGCGTCTTGCCGTCCGACATCAACCAGCTGGCCGCGGGCCGCGACTCGATCAGCGCGCCCTCGTCGTCGTAAAATTCCATGCTCTCGGCCGTCGTCAGCATGTCTTGGGTGACGGTGCCCGGCGAGGTCCACCACTGCTCCATGCCCGAGGGGTGGACAAAGCCGTGGAGCACCTCGACGAAGGGGTCGTCATTGTTTGGCGCGCCCGCGTAGTCCCACGAGGTCAGGACCCGAACCTGCTCGTGGGTCAATCCCCAGGTCCAATCGGACACCCACGAGGGATTGCAGTACGCCATGTAATCCTTATAGTTGTTTGGGTTGTACCACTGAAATTCGATGATGTTGAAGCCCCAGGCCCCGATGCTCGCGCCCGGGTGCGGGTAGTTGACATCGGCGCCGTCGGGGTTGCCACAGGGGGAGTGCGGGCGCCCTTGATTGTGGCCGAGCTCGTGGACCATCGCGCCCTTGGTCCAATTGCTGTCGATCCACAGCGTATTCGACACGCGCAGGTCACCCGCGCCCTTGATCGGCCCTGGGGTCCCGGGCGCGATCCCGCCGGCCCCGTCGATGCCGCCCACACACGCGTTGACGACCGCGTGGTAGTACTCGTTGGGCTCGGCGAAGTCGTTGAAGCGCATCCCGGCCAGCTTGGCGTTGATCTCGCTCAGGGTCTGGAGCGGGGTGTCCTGGACGAGGATGTCGTCGTGGATGGAGATCTGCAGGGTGTGGATCGGGTTTTGGGCGAAGATCCAGTCGGAGAAGGCCTGAAAGTTGGTGTTGATGACGTCGGTCGTGTTCGTGTGGCAGTTGCCGACGTCGTATTGAACGGGCACGAGGATGACCTTGAGCTCCATCGGCTCGGTCGTGACGCCGATCGGTTGCATGCCTCCCGCCGGGGCCGAGGGCGAGGCGCTCGACGCCGGGATGTCGCCGGGGTCGCCCTCTTCCCACAGCTCGATGAAGAATTCGAGGTTGCCGACGAAGGCCTCGGCCGGGAGCTGCCAGGTGATCGGGCCGTCGATGCTGCCCGACGAGGGGCTGCCGGAGATCGACTTGGTGACCTCGATGACGTCGAGCTGGCCTTGGGTGTTGCGGACGTGGAGCTTGGCGACGATCGGGCGGGGCTGCCAGTTGCCGGGGACGGTCCAGAACGCCTGGACGAGGGTGTCGCGGTCCTTGACGAGGCCGCCCGCGCGGTCTTCGACGGGGATGAGCTGGCCGTTGGACACGACCTCGATCGCGACGCCCTGGTTGACCTCCACGCGGTCGATCGCGATGTCGCCGTGGGCCCAGTCGGCCTGATCGAAGGGCACGAAGGGCGGGCCGGGATCGCCGTCGCCGTCGCCGTCGCCGTCGCCGTCGCCGTCGCCATCACCGTCGCCGGGATCGCCGTCGCCGTCGCCCGAGTCACCGTCGCCATCACCGTGACCGGAGTCGCCGTCACCGTCACCGGAGTCGCCGTCACCGTCACCGTCACCCGTGCCCGTCGCGTCGGCCGTGGCCAAGCCCGAGTCGACGGTGGTCTGGTCGTCGCCGCACGCAACGAGGAGGGTCAGTCCAAGCGAGAGGTGGGTCCAGCGTCGCATCGGCGCAAGTTACCACGTTCCGGCTCGGTCGATGAGCGGGCATGCACCGGGCCAAGAGCGTGCTATGGGGCACCCATGTCAGCACACGAGGGCTACCACGAGCCGTACGACAAACTGAGCGACGAGACCCGGGACGTGCATCGCGCCATCGTCTCGCTGATGGAGGAGTTCGAGGCGGTTGATTGGTACAACCAGCGCGTCGACGCTTGCACGGATGACGGTCTGCGCAAGATCCTCGCCCACAACCGGGATGAGGAGATCGAGCACGCCGCGATGACCCTCGAGTGGTTGCGGCGGCGGCTGCCCGTGTTGGACAAGGAGCTGCGGGAGTACCTGTTCAAGGACGGCAGCATCACCGAGCACGAGGCGCACGCGAGCGCGGATTGAGGGGCGACCGAACTCTCCGCCTGGGCGAGCCGATCCCGACCGAAGTCTGTTCTGGGGTCGTCTGACGGCGGAGGGGCCCGGCGGGCTCCGAGGGTCCCTCGAAGCGAATTCACTCACCGGAGGCATGAGCGGTGTCGGTCTTCGGATAGTCCGAGTGACCGGCGCCGCTTCGATTGAGACGCATACGCCGTGAAAACTTCGCTCCGAGGGACCCTCGGAGCCCTGGTCGCCGGGCCGTCGTGTTGCAATCGTTGGCTCCGCTGCAAGGCTCGGTCGGATGGCGCCCTGCGCGGAGCCCCAGCGGCACGACACAGCCTCATCAACGAACCCGAGCTGGCCGCCGCGAGCTCCGAGGGAGCGAGGCTCACGCTCGTGGAGGTGTCGTGGAGACCTGGAAGATGCAGGCGGGACTCGAACCCGCATGGACACGAACTGCAATCGTGCGCCTCTCCATTTCGGCCACTGCATCAAGATAGACCCATACACATGACCAGCGCGCGAGGGAGTCGAACCCTCTCCGCTCGGTGTTGGAGACCGAGCGCCGCCGGGCGGGCGCGCTAAACTGCAAACAATCACAAAGAGTGGACCACGCCGGACTCGAACCGGCATCACCTGGGTGCAAACCAGGCATTCTCCCATTGAACTAGCAGCCCAAAGAGTGTGCGACGGGAGTCGAACCCGCAACAGCGACATTGGAAGTGTCGTACTCAGCCAATCGAGTTCCGCACACAGACAGCGAGCGATGGGATTCGAACCCATGACCTCCGCGTTGGCAACGCAGCGCTCTGCCGCTGAGCTACGCTCGCAATCACACGATATTCATCAATCAAGTTGTCAAGACGGAGGGCTCGCGGAGAGGGGGAGGGTCGAACTCCCAAGGATCTTGCGATCTCGTCCGGGTAGCGGCCGGGTGCCGTCGCCGACTGTCGGCTTGTCTCTCCAGGGCCAGTTTTTGGGTGAGCAGCGCAGAGCGGAGAGAGGGAGGGTCGAACTCCCAAGGACTGGTGGTCTCGCCCGAGTTCGAATCGGGTGCCGTCGCCAGCTGTCGGCTTGCCTCTCCGTGAGGTCGGCGAGGGCGTGCTCACTGCCGCCGCCGCTCAGGCGGCCCCGGTACCTCGCCAAGGTCCGGGACAGCGACTCGCCCAAGCGCTCGCAGACCACGAACAACTCCCGGCGGCGCCCTTGTAGGCGGCGTTGGGAACATCTTCGCGTCCACAGATCTGTGCTTGGCGGGCCATCTCGATACCTCAGCTAACTCGATACGGACGCAGTGTACTCGGGCGACCTAATGGGTCAAGCGCGAGGGCGAAGTTTTTTTGATCGCGCGAGGCATTGCATCACAAGCGAGTATTTTTCGCTCGGGCTCTTTGTCTCCAGCCCGTGGCTTGAAACTCAGCGGATTGATGACAGTTTCGTGGTTGTTCTTCAGCTGAGCGATATCGCACCTCGTGTCTCTGTTGCCGACCAGTGGCCACACTAGCGGCCAGCAATCGTGGTTTCACATTCCCTGGGCCCGCGCCAACGCGGTTGTCGGCTGTTCGGAGCCAGGCGTTGAAATCACCACACTTTTTGCTGGCGAGGGCTTTGCTCAGGTGATCGGCAGATGTTGACTCGCCGCCGCACCCCCTCGCTCTTTGTCGCCCCCTTGCTCGTCGCCGCGTCCGTCGCCGCGACGGGCTGTAACCCCCACCCGATCAAGCCGGTCGAGGCCACGCCGGTCCTCGAGGACGGCAAAGGCCTGCCGCTCGACGTCAACAAGAAGGTCGACGTGCTGCTGGTCATCGACAACTCGGGCTCGATGGGCGAGGAGCAGGCCAACCTCGCGGCCAACTTCGGGCCCTTCATCGAGAAGCTCGAGGATGCGGGGGCCGACTACCGGATCGGGATCACGACCACGGATCTGGGCGGGACGAATTGCCAGACGGGGACCGGCGGCGAGCTACACCTAGGGTCGTGCCTCGATCGGCCCGAGACCTTCGAGTTCGCGGGCGATGACCAGTACGACGTGGCCTGCGCCGCGCAGTGCGAGTACGGCGACGCGGAGCTGACGATCCGCCCGACGCCGCTCACAGCCGACGGCGAGGCCAGCGCGCGGCCGTGGATCGAGAGCTTCAACGGCGTCGACAACCTGCCCGAGGCGATCGGGGTCCTCGACGCCTTCCAGTGCTTCGCGCCCCAGGGCATCAGCGGCTGCGGCTGGGAGTCGCCGCTCGAGGCGATGGCCCGGGCCCTGACGAACATGCAGGACCCGACCCAGCCCGAGTACGGCTTCTTGCGTCACGACGCGCTCCTGGCCGTGTTGATCGTGACCGACGAGGTCGACTGTTCGTTCGGCGTGGGCATGGAGGGCGCGCTGTTCGAGGCCGAGACCTTCTGGGCCGAGACCGCGAACTTCGCGACCTCGGCGGTGTGCTGGAACGCGGGCGTGGCCTGTTCGGGCGACAGCCCCTACGAGGACTGCTGGGACGTCAACCTCGACGCGCAGGGCCAGGAGACCAGCGACCCGGCTCAGATGGTCCTGCGCCCGGTCTCGCGCTACGTCGAGCAGCTCGAGGCCGTCGCGGCCACCAAGCAGGCCGGCCGCGAGGTCCTGGTCTCGGTCATCGCCGGGGTCCCGGCCGGCTACAGCGAGGGGGAGGCCGAGCAGGTGTTCGCCGACAGCGACGATCCGGAGTTTCAGCGCGACTTCGGGATCGGGGCCGGCTGCGCGAACGAGGTCGAGGGCGTGGTCCAGACCGCGATCCCGCCCGTGCGGCTCGAGACCTTCGCGAGCGCGTTCATGGCCCCGAGCCTGGGCGACAAGGGGCGCAACCTCTACTCGGTCTGCGAGGCCGACTACACCCCGGCGATCCTCGACATCGTCGCGGGCATCGAGCTCGAGCTGCCGCCGGCTTGTTTCCCGGCCTGCGTGCTCGACGTCGACAGCTCGACCGAGGCGCTCGACTACAGCTGCGACGTGCTCGAGGAGGTCGGCGGCGAGGAGCGCGAGCTCGTCGAGTGTGCGCTGGTCGGCGAGACGCACGAGCTACCCGCGGGCGAGGACGCGTGCTGGATCGCCAAGACCGGCGCCGACCTGGCCGCCGAGTGCGTGGCCAGCAAGCGCAACCTCGAGTTCGAGCTCCTGCGTCGGCCGGGCGTGTCCGTGCCCGGCGACGTGCAGGTCTTGGCGGTCTGCGAGCTGTCGTCGAGCCCGAGCCTCGACTGCGGCGCCTGAGCCTGGGCCTAGCAGCCCGGGGTGCTAGCAGCCCGGGGTGCAATCCCTCGCGCCGCCTCGCTTGGCCTTTTCGCCGAGGGCTTTGTCGCCAAAACTTGCAGTACGCCCGGTACAGCGGCGTTTTGGCTTCGCGCCCTCGGCGAAAATTCCGGCGCGAGGCGACACGATGGATTGCAGCCCGGGCTGCTAGTTGGCGAACATCTCGTCGACCGGGACGATCTTCACGTTCTCGCCCGGGATCCCGAGCTTGTGTGCGCCGATGTCCTTGTCCTCGGCGAGGACCTCGGGCGGCTTGGGCGAGGGGTAGTCGATCGTCGCGGCCTGGTCGGCGACGATCGCGTCGCGCAGCTCCTGGGCCTCGCCCGTGACGATCACGATCTTGAGCTTGGTGGGGTCGATGTGCTTTTTGATCGCGGCGTTGACCTGCTCGAGGGTCATGGTGTCGAGGGCCTCGGCGAAGCGTTGGAGGTGGCCCTCGCCTTCAATGCCGTAAAAACGATCGTCGATCGCGTAGCCGAGGCGCTGGCTGGTCGTGTCGGCGAAGTGGAGGATGTACTTGCGCAGGAAGTCGCGGGTGAGCTCGAACTGTTCCTGGCTGAGGCCGTCCTCGACGAGGGCCTCGAGCTCGCGGTGGGCGGCCCGGAGCGCGAAGTGGGCGTGCTCGTTGGGCAGGGTCCGGATCCAGACCTGAAACAGCTGGGCCCGCCGCGCGACGTTGGTTGGCGGCATCTGACGGCGGCCGCCCTGGGGGAAGGCCTCGATGTAGCTGTAGTCGCCGTAGTTGAGCCCGCGGACCTCGCGGATGACCTGAAACAGGTGACTCGAGGAATTGCGGTGCTCGCCGAACCAGGAGTTGGCCAGCCACAGCGCGTAGAAGTCGTCGTCGCCGCGGTGGACGTCGAGGGGGTGGCCAAAGGAGATCGAGGCGTCGGCGCCGGGCTTGTCGATCAGCAGGAGGTGCTTGCCGGTGAAGGGCGCGGCCTCGGGGGGCGGGGCTGGCGGGGCGCTGGCGGTCTCTGGCAGGGCCTTGGCGCTGGCCTCGAGCGCTTCGAGCTGGGCGGGCTCGTAGCGGCCGCCGATCGCGAACACGACCCGATCTTGGGTGTAGTGGGCCTCGTAGAACGCGCGGACGTCGTCGACGGTGATCGCCTGGAGGCCGGCGACGGTCCCGACCGGGGGGTGCGCGTAGCGGGTGCCCTCGTAGACGAACCACTCGAGGCCGGCCTTGCCGAGCTCCTCGTCGGAGGCGTAGCGCAGGCTCTTCTCGAGGTAGCTCAGGCCCTCGCTGCGCAGGCGCTCGAAGTCCTTGGGGTCGAAGGCGGGCGCGGACCACTGCCGGGTCAAGAGCGCGGCGTACTCGTTGGCGGTCTCGTGGTGGCTGCGGCCGCCGAACGTGGTCATCTCGCGGTCGACGTTGACGTACCAGCGCGCGGCCATCGGGAACAGCAGCTCGACGATCTCTTGCCACGGGTGATCCTGGGTGCCGCCGCCCGCGAGGAGCTCGCCGGTCAGCCACGCGAGGCCCTCACGGCCGACGGGGTCGTCCTGGCTCCCGACCCGAAACCACGCCCCGTAGCTGACGCTGGGCTCGGCCGGGACCGGGAGCTCGATGCTCGCGTTGTTGGGCGCGGCGGCCTCGGTCTGGGTCGTGTCGGCCTTGGTCTCGTCGCCGACGACGGTCTCGCCGTCGACCTTGCACGCGGGCAGCACGAGCAGGGCGGCCGCGAGGTAGATGGAGTTCGAGGTCTTCATCAGCGGGCCTCCTTGGACTTGTTGCTGGGCGCTGGCTCGGGCTTGGCCTCGCGCAGGATCGTGGTTGTTCGGTGGTCCTCGACGAGCCAGCGGCGCGCGGCCTCGCGGACGTCCTCGGGCGTGACCGCCGACAGCTCGCGGTAGAGCACCTCGATCTGGGCGAGGTCACCGGTCGTGCCGACGAAGTGGGCGACGTCCCCGGCGACGGCGCTCGGGGTGTCGAGGCCGAGCAGGTAGTCGTAGCGCATGTGCGACTTGACGGCGTCGAGCCGGCCCGGGTCGGCGAGTTCGTCGCGGTAGCGGGCGATGGTCTGCTCAATTCGAGCGATCACGGCGTCGACGTCGTCCTCGCTCTTGATCGTGGCGAGCACGCTCCACAGCTCGGGGTCGCGGCTCGTCGCGGCGCCGACATCGAGGCTCTCGACCCGCTGCTGCTCGAGCCGCAGCTCGCGGTAGATGTCGCTGGTCTCGCCGAAGGCGAGCTCGGCGAGGACCAGCGAGGCGACCCAGGTCCGGTCGGCCGGGGCGAAGGCGCCGCCCTTGTAGGCGATCCACACGCGCGGGAGGGTCTTGCCCTCGTACTCGACCTCGGCCCGGCGGGCCTTCTTTTGCTTGGGCTCGGGCTTGATCTTGGGCGCGACGTAGCCGGGCTTCCAGTCGGCGTAGTACTGCTCGATCAGGGCGAAGGTCGGCTCGGGCTCGACGTCTCCGGCGATCACGACGATGCAGTTCTCCGGCCGGTAGTAGCGCTTGAAGAAGCTCCGCGAGTAGTCGTACTTCTTGGGCATCGCCTTGATGTCTTCGACGAAGCCCATGGTCGTGTGCGCGTAGGTGTGCTTCTTGAAGGCCTCGCTGCGGGTGGCCTCGTAGAGCACGAAGAAGGGGCTCGAGCGGTTCTTGCGGTACTCGCCGTAGACGGCCCCGGCCTCGGTCTCGAACGCGGCCTCCTCGTAGGCGAGGTTCATGAAGCGGTCGGACTCGATCTCGGCCACGGTCTCGAGATCCTCCTTGGCGATGTCGAACTCGTAGACGGTCATGTCCGTCGAGGTGTAGGCGTTCGAGTCGGCGCCGATCCGGGTGACGATCTCGTTGTACTTGTCGGCCGGGTACTTCTCGGTCCCGCGGAACATCATGTGCTCGAAGAAGTGGGCGAAGCCGGTCGCGCCCTCCTCGTACTCGTCGCGGGCGCCCGTGCGCACGACGGTGCGGTAGGCGACCAGGCCCTCGCTCGGCGTCGGGATCACGATGACCTTCAGGCCGTTGGCGAGGACCTTCTCCTGCCAGGGGTAGGGGAAGATGTCGCCGTCGGGCGCGGCCGGAGCAGGGCTGGCCGCGGGCGCGGGCGCGGGCTCGCCGGGCGGGCCGGCGACAGCTGGGGCGGCCAGCACCAGCGCCAGCAGCGAGGGAAGCACGGTCAGAGCTTTGGCAGGCATGCGAGGGCAGATGATGCCAGCTCGCGCGGGCGGGGTCAGTCCCGGCGGCAAAACTCGCGACCGGCCCACCACAGATGTTCGCCGTCGCCGTCGCCGCCGTCGCGGAACTCGACGATCGTGCCCTGGCCCCGGGCGAGGCCCTCGATCCGGGCGCGCGCGTCGTCGAGGGGCCGCAGGGCCATGGCCACGGGCATCGGCGGGTACTCGAGCAAGCCGAGGAACTCGAGGGTCAGGCGGCCGTTGACGACGTGGAGGGCGGGCGCGCGGATCGTCGAGACCTCGCCGGGGCGCTCGATCAAGGTCCAGCGCCCCTCACGGGCCCGCCACTGCTCGGACAGCGGCGCGGGCGGCTCGAGGCGGACGCCCGTGCGCCGCTGCTTCTCGCCGCGCTGCACGACCATCAGGTGGCGCTCGGCCTCGTCGAGGAAGCGTACGCGCGCGCCGGGCATGGCCTCGACGGTGCCGCCGTCGGGGCCGTCGAGGGTCAGGCGGCTGCTGCCGACGGCGGCGCGGGACCAGACCTCGCCCTCGTGGAGGCCGACGCGCGAGACGCCGATGCTGGTCGCGTAGTCGCCAGCGTGGGCGTCGAGGAAGGCGTCGGTGTGCTCGGTCTGCGAGGCCGAGTGCTCGACGCTGGGGATCGGCGCCGGGGCCTCGAGCCCGTGCTTTTCTTGCAGCGCCAAGATCAGGGTCTCGACGGCGAGGCTCTCGATCACGTTGGCGGCGGTCAGCGAGTTGCTGGCCACGGCCACGGCGAGGTCGTGATCGGGCAGCAGGATCAGGCGCGCGTGGTGGTAGTAGGTCCGGCCGCCGTGCGAGGCGACGCGCCCGACCCAGTCGAGCTCGGCGTGATCGAGGAACCACGCGTAGCCAAAGCTGTGATCGAGATCGAGGGCCAGCTCGTCGTTGTGGGGGCTGAGCATGGCCTCGACCGAGGCGGGGCTGAGGACCTCGGTGGCGCCGACGCGGCCCTCGGTGAGGAGCAGGCGGGCGAACGCGGCGAGGTCGAGGACGCTGGCGTGGAGGCCCCCGGCCGGGGCCATGCGAAATTCCGGATCGAGCCGGGCCTCGCGCTTGCGGTAGGCGGCGGCGTGCTCGATCGCGGCGAGGCCGTGGGGGCCGTCGTGGGTCGGGAGCAGGACCGGCTCGGGCTCGGGGCCGCGCGCAAAGTAGGCGGTGCGCATGCCCGCCGGGCGCAGGAGTGTCTCGGTGACCCGCTGCTCGTAGGGGCGGTCGCCCGCGCGTCCGAGCGCGACGCCGGCCAGGGTCATGCCGAGGTTGGAGTAGACGGTGCGCGTGCCCGGCTCGGCGGCGAGCTCGAGGCCCTGGATCTCGTCGACGATCTGCTCCCACGGCGGCGGGGCCTCGGACAGGCTGTGGATGAACCAGTCCGAGGGCAGGCCCGACTGGTGGGTGAGGAGCTGGGCGAGGGTGATGTCCTGCTCGGCGCTCCCGGCGAGCTCGAGCTCGGGGATCAGCGTGGCCAGGCGCTGGTCGAGGTCGAGCTCGCCGCGCTCGACGGCCTGGAGCACGGCGGCGGCGGTGATCGGCTTGGCCAGCGAGCCGACGTCGTAGACCGTGCGGGGTCCGGCCTCGAGCTTGCGGTCGACGTCGGCCATGCCGAAGCCGGTCGCCCACACGACCTCGTCGCCGTCGACGAGGGCGAGCGAGACCCCGGTGACCTCGTTGACGCGCATGAGATCTCGCGCCAGCCGGGTGATCGACTCGCGGGTCTCCTCGTAGCGGGCCCGGGTCGACGCCGCGTCGCGGGACTCCGTCGTCGCGTGGCCGCTGCCGCAGCCGCTCAGCGACAGCCCGACGAGCGTCGCGGCGGTCAGGGTCGCCCGGATCCACGTACGAGGCACGGCGCGCCATCGTACCGCAGGATCGTGTAACAGCGGTTGGGTCCAGGGTGTTGTCGCCCTGCCCAACGCTGAAACTGCGCAGTGAGCCGAGCTGGCCTTTCGGTCAGCAGCTGCCGCAGGCACGCGCTGCTGGGCTACATTCAGTCGACCACAGGAGCGACATGAGCGACGAAGCAAAAGGGCAAGACACGCAGACCCCGAGCGAGGGCGACGACACCCGCCGGGCGTTTCTCAAGGTCGGCGTCGGGGCGCTCGGGGCCGGGCTGGCCGCGGTCGTCGTGGCGCCGGCGCTGCGCTACTCGCTGTGGCCGCTGGCCGAGGGCGTCGAGGTCACGTCGGGCGGCGACGAGTTCGTGGTCGTCGGCAAGCGCGATCAGTTCGGCGCCGTGCCGGTCAAGGTCGACATCTTCGCCGACCGCGTCGACGCCTGGAACCGGACCAAGAACGTCAAGATCGGCTCGGCCTGGGTCGTCGAGCTCGACGGCCAGCTCCACGCCTTCAGCAGCGTGTGCCCGCACCTCGGCTGCGCGGTCGACTACGAGGCCGAGTCCGACAAGTTCGTGTGTCCGTGTCACGACTCGGCGTTTGGGCTCGACGGCGCCCACGAGGCCGGGCCCTCGCCGCGCCCGCTCGATCAGCTCGAGTTCGAGGAGCAGCAAGACGGGAAGCTGCTGGCGATCCGCTTCGAGCGCTTCAAGCAGGGCATCGAGGACAAGGTGAAGGTCTGATGGGCGTCGGCAAGAAGCTCATCGGGTGGCTCGACGAGCGCACGGGGCTCGTCGCGCTGATCAAGGGGGGGCTCGACGAGGACGTGCCCGGCGGCGCCCGGGTTCGCTACGTGTTTGGCAGCGTCCTGACCTACCTGTTCCTTCAGCAGGTCGTGCTCGGGATCCTGCTAGCGACCTACTACAGCCCCTCGGCGACCGACGCGTGGGCGAGCACGGCCTTCATTCAAGATCGCGTGGCCGGCGGGTGGTTCTTGCGCGGGCTCCATCACCACGGGTCCTCGGTCATGGTCGTGGTCGTGGTCCTGCACTTGCTGCAGGTCGTGCTCGCCGGGGCCTACCGCAAGCCGCGTGAGGTCAACTGGTGGACGGGGCTGTTCATGGGCGGCTTGGTGCTCGCGTTCGCGCTGACCGGCTACCTCTTGCCCTGGGATCAAAAGGGCTACTGGGCGACGCAGGTCGCGACGGGGATCATGGGCACGGTGCCGCTCGGCGAGCCGATGCAGCACACGCTGCAGGGCGGGGCGCAGTACGGAAACCTCACGATCACGCGCTTTTATGCCCTGCACGTGTTCGTGCTGCCGGTCACGCTCACGGTCCTGCTCGGGGCCCACCTGTACCTGTTTCGTCGCCACGGGGTCACGCCGCCCGCGTCGCTGTCTGACGAGGAGCTCGCGCGCAAGACCCAGCCTTTTTGGCCCAACCAGCTGTTCATCGACGTGGCCGCGATGGCGGTGACGGGGGCGGTCTTGGTGTGGATGACCTACCGGACCCACGGCGCCGAGCTGTTCGCGCCAGCCGATCCGGCCTCGAATTTCGTCGCGCGGCCCGAGTGGTACTTCCTGTTTTTGTTTCAGCTGCTCAAGTACTTCGAGGGGCCGCTGTCGATCATCGCCACGGTCATCATCCCGGGCGGGGTCGCGACCTTCTTGTTCGCGCTGCCCTTCATTGATCGGTCCGAGTCGCGGGCGGCGAAAAAGCGCGGCCCCGTGCTCGCGGGGGTCGGGCTGATCATGGTCGGGGTCGTGGTCTTGACCGCGCTCGCGGTCGTCGCCGACGCGAACAACGAGCACTATCAAGAGGGCCTCGTCGCGGCCCACGAAGACGCCGAGCGCACCCGCGAGCTCGCGGCCGAGGGGGTGCCGCCCGAGGGCGGCACGGCGGTCTGGCAAAACGACCCGCAGTACGCGGCGATCGCGGTGTTCAAGGAGACCTGCGCGACCTGCCACGAGATCGACGGGCGCGGGGCCGAGGAGGCGCCGAGCCTGACCCACTACAACGACCGCGCGTGGCTGCGCGGGGCCGTGCGAGAGCCGCGCTCGCTGACCTACTTCGGCGGGACCAAGGGCCACGAGGAGATGGAGGCCTACTCGGTCGAGGACCTGCCCGACGAGCAGCTCGACGCGGTCATCGAGTTCTTGCTCGAGCTGCGCGAGCAGGGCAAGGACGAGCCGGACCCCTCGGCCTACGACGCCAAGCTGGCCAAGCAGGGCGCGGCCCTGTGGGAGGACGAGCTCGACTGCTCGGGCTGCCACGAGATCGAGAAGGGCGCCGACGGGGTCGGGACCCCGGTGTTTTGGGGGCGGGGCACGCGGGCGTGGATCGCTCGGGTGATCCGCAATTCGAGCCAGGCTGATCTCTACGGCGAGAACGCAGAGATGCCCGCGTTCGAGGGCAAGCTCTCCGACGAGGAGATCGCGGCGCTGGCCGACTACGTCTACGCGCAGGGGCTGGCGGACTAGCAGCCTGCTAGGCCTGAATCAAGCGCTGCGCGCTCGAAAAAAAAACCTCGCTGCCCTGCTCGCGCTCACCAGCGCGCCGTCAACGACATGCCGCCCTGATCGTAGGGGTTGTCAGGGTCGTCCAGATCCCAGCCAACCCCGAAGGTGATCCGCACGTGCGGATCAAAGGCCAGCGAGAAGCGCGTGCTGAGCCGGTGGTTGGTCGCGGTCAAGAAGGTCGCCAGATCGTTGTCGCCGGGCGCGTAGCGATCGAGCACGAGGTAGCCGAGCTCGATCCCAAACGGCTTCGTGGGCATCCACAGCGCGCGGACCATGCCGAGCCAGCTCCGATCGCGGGGGATCGAGCCGTACTGCGAGGCGTGCTTCCACAGCTCGGTCAGGCGAAAGCTCCCGGCGAGCTCGAGCTCGAGGCGGCCGACGAAGCGACCGACGCTATCTTTGTCGAGGTGCGCGAGCATGTAGACCCGCGCCCGCGACTCTCGCTCGGGCAGGCGGTCGACGAGCTCGCCGAACTCGTCGTGGTCGTCTTGCAAGGTGGTGACCACGGTCGTGCTCGCGCCGAGCCACAGCGGGGCCACGGGCAGCGCCCACTCGAGCCAGCCGCCGCCGAGCACCGACCACTGGGTGCGGACCACGTCGGCGCTGTCTTCGTCGGCGTAGTAGAGGCTCGCCCGGGCGGGCAGGACCGCGCCGAAGAAGGCCTGAGCGCGGAGGCTCGGGAGCAAGAACACCTCGCTCTCGCCCGAGACCCCGATCGAGGGGCTCCGCTGGACGACGCGCAGATCCTGGACGACGGCGCGGTTTTGGGCCAGGGCATCGGAAGCGTTGTTGAAGGGATCAAACAGGAACACCCGGGCCTGAATCTGGCCGATGTGGGGCCGCGCCCAACCGGCGGCGAACTCGATGTCGAGGTCGGGCTTCTCGAACCGGGCGATCGGACGGATCTCGACGAAGGCCCCGGTCCCGCGGATGTCCGGGAACGCGAAGGCGAGCTGAACCAGCGAGCTTCGGATCTCGCGCAGCTCGATCCGGTCGTAGCGGATGCCCAGGGCCCCGACGCTACCCATCGGCATCTGCTCCTTGAGCCGGACCTGGTTGAAGAACGAGAACTCGTCGTCGGAGTGGATGAACACCCGCGCGCCGCGGGTCCGAAGGTTCCAGTCGCGCTCGAGGTAGAGCGGGTGGGCAGCGACGGCCTGGGTCAGCTCGTACTCGTGGGTTTGCAGCTCGGGCGCGGGTTGGAGCAGCGGGCCGTGGGGGTCGGGCCGGCCGTTGCGATCCTCGAAGCGGCGCCAGATGTCGTCCCAGCTCTCGCGCAGATCGAAGCCGTGCTCGATCGGCGGCGGGGAGAAGCGCTTGCCGTCTTCGGGTGCGCCCAAGCCAGGCCCGAGGGCGAGCGTCAACGACAAGATCGAGCCGAGCACGAGGCGATGCTACTCCGAGTCGGCGCCCAACGGAGACCACGAGGCAACCCGCGAACGCCGCGTTAGCTTCGGGCCTGGGCGAGGGCGAGGAGGCGCTCGATCTTGCCCAGCAGCCGCGGGAGCTCGACGGGCTTGGTGTCGTAGTCGTCGCAGCCCGCCTCGATCGCGGATTGACGGTCG
Source organism: Enhygromyxa salina (assembly GCF_002994615.1). Taxonomy (GTDB): domain Bacteria; phylum Myxococcota_A; class Polyangia; order Nannocystales; family Nannocystaceae; genus Plesiocystis; species Plesiocystis salina_A. The sequence continues at coordinate 54,516 of NZ_PVNK01000171.1, forward strand.
CCGGCCATCGCGTGGGCCGTGAGCGCGAGGATCGGGATCGCTCGGGTCTCGTCGTTGGCCTTGAGCCGGCGCGTGGCCTCCCAGCCGTCGATCAATGGCAGGCTCATGTCCATCAAGATGATCGAGGGCATGTCACGCTGTGCGATGTCCATGCCGGTCTCCGCGTCCGCCGCGGTCAGGACCTCGAAGCCGCGTCGACGCAGCCGTCGACTGAGCATGTCGCGGCTGAGCTCGCTGTCTTCGACGATCAGAATCGTGACCATGAAACCAAGGCAAGATACACCAGGCGAGCCACGGCCGGGGAGCAGCAGCGCGAATGAGTGAGTCCACGCCCGACGAGCAGCGGATGCGCGAGATGGAGCAGGAGCTGAGTCGCCTCCGCCTGCTCGTCGACCGCAGCCACGGAACGCTGGTCCTGCATGACATTCGCGGCCGCCTGCTCGAGAGCAACCGCTACGCCCACGAGAACCTCGGCTACACCCGCGAGGAGTTCCTGAAGCTCGAGATCGGCGACGTCAACCCGACCGTGGGCGCGATCCCCAAGGCGCAGCTCGGCGAGAGCTGGCGAAAGATGCCGCTCAATAGCTCGGTCAGGGTCGAGACCCGCCACCGCCACAAGGACGGCCACGAGATCCCGATGGAGATGGTGATCGCGCCCTTCATGGAGCAGGGTGAGCGTCTGTTCGTCGCGGTCGGCCGCAACATCAGTGAGCGCGCGCGGATGGAGGAGCAGCGACGCGAGATGTTCGCGCGCCTCGACGAGCTCGTGGCCACGCGCACGGCCGCGCTCCAGCGGGAGGTCGCCGAGCACGAGCGAACCGAGCGCGAGCTGAGCAAGGCCATGGAGGCGGCCGAGGCCGCGAGCTTGGCCAAGAGCCAGTTCCTCGCCAGCATGAGCCACGAGCTGCGGACCCCGCTCAACGCGGTCATCGGCTACTCCGAGATGTTGATCGAAGACGCCGAAGACGGCGGCGACGCGAGCCTCATCCCCGATCTCGAGCGCATCCGCGGGGCCGGAAAGCACCTGCTCGGGGTCATCAACGACATCCTCGATCTGTCGAAGGTCGAGGCCGGCAAGATCGAGCTCTACATCGAGCCGATCTCGCTCGACGAGCTGATCGCCGAGGTCATGGCCACGATCAAGCCGCTCGCGCGGGCCAACGACAACGCGCTGAGCCTGTCGGTCGAGACCACCGTCAAGACGATCACGACCGACGTCACGCGCCTGCGTCAGGTCCTGTTCAACCTGCTCAGCAACGCGTGCAAGTTCACCGACAGCGGCCGCGTCGAGCTGCGCGTGCGCGAGCTCGATGTCGAGGGCGAGGCCTGGATCCGCTACGAGATCGAGGACACGGGGGTCGGGATCGACGCCGAGCAGCTGCCCAAGCTGTTCAAGCCCTTCACCCAGGCCGACGCCTCGACCTCGCGGCGCTTCGGCGGGACCGGCCTCGGGCTGTCGATCAGCGATCAGTTCGCCAAGATGCTCGGGGGTGGGATCGATGTTCGGAGCGAGCGCGAGGTCGGCTCGACCTTCAGCTTGTGGCTGCCCGCGGTCCATCCCGTCGCGCCGACCTCGACCGGCGCGGCGGTGTTCGAGCCGGCGCCGCGCGAGCAGCTCGGGACCGTGCTGATCGTCGACGACGAGGCCGAGTCGCGGGCGCTGCTCCGGCGCTTGCTGGAGAACGAGGGCTACGCGGTCTTGAGCGCCCCGAGCGGCGCGCGGGCGCTCGAGCTCGCCGCCGAGCACGAGCCCGACGCGATCACGCTCGACGTCATGATGCCGGGCATGGACGGCTGGGCCGTGCTCTCGCGCCTCAAGCAGATCCCGGCGCTCGCCGACACGCCGGTCGTGCTGGTCTCGATGGTCCCCGACGCGGGCATGGGCTACGCGCTCGGAGCCGCCGACGTGCTCAGCAAGCCGGTCGCGCGCGAGCGCCTGCTGAGCGTGCTGTCGCGCTATCGCCTCGGGCCGGGGTCCAACCATGTCCTGGTCGTCGATGACGACGCCGACGCCCGCGAGCTCCTGTGTCGCGCCGTGCTCGAGGCGGGCTGGCACGTCCAGGAGGCCCAAAACGGGCTGATCGCGCTCGCGGCCATGCGCGCGCACAAGCCGAGGCTGGTGCTCCTGGATCTGATGATGCCGCAGATCGACGGCTTCGAGGTCCTCGAGCAGCTCCGCGCCGATCCTGCGCTGCGCGCGGTGCCGGTCGTGATCGTCACGGCCAAGATGCTGAGCGAGTCCGAGCGGCGCCTGCTCTCGCTCAAGGCCGCCTCGGTCTTGGCCAAGGGCTCGTACTCGCGCACGGACCTCGTCGAGCACCTCCGCGAGCTGGTCAGCCGCAAGTTGGGGTGATCAGAATTGCTCGTCGCGCAGCATGCGGGCGTTGTCGCGGAAGAACTGGAGGTGGTCGAAATTGAGCCCGGTCAGCCCGGCGATCTGACCGATCTCGTCGATGTGGTCGGCGGGGACCAGGCCCAAATACTCGCCCCAGACCGCGCTCGACTCGGGCACGAGGCCGTCGTTGGGCCCGGCGATGCCGAAGAGGATCTCGTAGCTGAACAGCAGCAGGGGATCGACGGCGTCCTGGCAGCCGATCGCCGCGACGCAGGTCCGGCCCATCCAGCTGTAGTAGTGGACGCGCGGGTCGTCGGTGTAGATCACGTTGAACTCGTGCTGCATGTAGGTCTCGCTCAGGGTGTAGAGCGAGGCCTCGACGTCGGACTGCTGGTTTTGGGTGGCGCCGAGGAAGTTGAGCAGGAAGACCAGGACCTGCTCGCTGGGGCCGGGGAACAGGCCGAGGGCGACGTCGGTGAAGGGCGTGCCGTAGTGCGGGGTCCCGAGGGTGATCAGCGCGCCGACGCGATCGCCGTAGCCGCCGCCGGCCTCGGACGCGACGTAGCGCGAGTCGATGCCGCCCTGGCTGTGGCCGAAGAGGTTGACCTTGCGCGCGCGCTGGTTTTGGAGGGTCGCGCCGACGAAGTCGGCGAGCTGCTCGCCGCGGACGTCGACCGAGTTGTAGGGATCGAGCACGGCGATCACGACCGGGTAGCCGAGGTCCTCGAGATCGCTTTGGACGTTGTAGAAGTAGGTCAGCGGGCCGATGTTCTCGAACCCGGTCCAGCCGTGGACCATGACCGTGGGGAAGCGGGTGGTCTCGAGCTGGCACTGGTTGGTGCAGTTGACCTGGATGTCGTAGTCGAGCTCGTGGAGCGGATCGTCGCCGGGGTTGGTCGGGCGCACGAGCACGGCGAACTCGCCCGATCGCGGCGACACGAGCTCGACGGCGCCAGCGGGGGAGAGCGAGGCGGCGCTGAGGGTCTCGACAAAGCTCGGCTCGTCGGGGTAGCTGATCGCGAGATCGACGGCCTCGCTCGCCTCGATCGCGACCGTGAGCTCGCTGCCAGCGGCGGCCGACACCCACCACACGTGGTAGTTGCAGGCACTGAGCTCGACGGCCTCGCGGCTGTCGCCGGGGCCGAGGTATTCGCGCTCGACCAGCGTGGGGGCGTTGGGGTCGCAGGCGGGCTCGCCGGTCTCGCCGGTGGCCTCGCCGCCGGTCTCCGTCTCGGGCGCGGTGCTGCCCTCGGTCCCGCTCTCGCCGGTCTCTGCCTGGCCCTCGTCGGCCTCGGTCTCACCCGTCTCGCGGCCTGTGGTCGCGTTGGGGGGGGCAGCGCCGCATCCGAGCGCGGACAGCAGCAGCGACACCCCGAGATAGCGAGAGCAGGTCCAGGTCATGGCTGCGCATTATAGCGAGTCGTGGGCGCGCTGGCGCGAAGATCGCCTCACAGGTAGATTGGGTCTAGCGATGGGTCCATCGATGTGGAGCGAGCGCCTGCTGGTCTTGGTGTCGATCGGGCTGTGGGCCGGGTTGAGCGTGGGTTGTGGCGATGACGCGGGCCGCGACTTCGGCATTGGGACCGGGCTCGACGAGGACACGAGCGGGTCAGGCGCGAGCGAGTCGGGGGAGGGCGACGGCGACGGCGACGGCGACGGCGACGGCGACGGCGACGAGGACGGCCCGACTGGCGACGGAGACGGCGAGGGCGAGCCGGTCTGCGGCGACGGCGTCGTCGGGGGTGACGAGCAGTGTGATGACGGCGTCAACGACGGCGGCTACGGCGGCTGCCTCCGCGACTGCAGCGCTCTCGGCCCGCGCTGCGGCGACGGCCGCGTCAACGGACCCGAGCAGTGCGACGACGGCAACACGGGATCCGCGGACGGCTGCCTCGGCGACTGCAAGATCCCGCGAAGCTGCCGCGAGATCCTCGACTTCGATCCCAACGCCAGCGACGGCATCTACATCGTCGCGCCCAAGAGCCCCGAGCTCGGCTTCGCGACCAACTGCGACATGACGACCGAGGGCGGCGGGTGGACCGAGATCAGCTTGCCGCACCTGTGCAACGGCGATCTCGACACCCAGATGAGCGCGCTCGAGAGCGCGCCGACCGAGGGCATCGACATGATGTGTCGGCCGTTCACGCGTGACGGCGGCGGCGATCACACCTACGTGTTCGACCTGATCTTCCCGCCCGGCTTCGAGGCCTTCTATCTGGCCGACTACGTGATCAAGGCCAACGCGGGCGAGGGCCATAACTCGACGATCAACCCCAACTCCTTCGTGCAGTCGAGCTGGGAGCTGGCCCACGCCGACGTCGACGCGCCGTCGAACACGGGTGACGTGTCGTTTGGATCGGCCGACGATGACGGGCCCGTGGTCAGCTACGCGGCCCTGGTCATGAACACGGTGTCCTGCACCAGCTGCGAGACCGCGTTCCCGGCCGAGCCGGCCACGAGCTACGCGGTCGGATCGGCGTCGACCCTGTTTCGGATCGGCTGGGGCGAGAGCGGCGGGCAGTCCGAGGGCTGGTACCCGTGGTGGAGCGGCGCGGTGTACCTGCGCTGAGCGCGGTGGCGTGGCTCGCTCGGGCCGCCGGCAGCGACGGCGCTCGGGTTCCCATGCGTGCGCTGCCATGCAAGCTTGTCGGTAGAGGATCACTCATGACGCACCAGATCCGCGTGTTCACCTTCAAAGAGGGGCTGCTGTCCCGCATCGCTCACGATCTGCGCCTCCACGTCGAGCGCTTCTCGATCGAGGGCGAGGACGGGCGAGTGGTCGCCGAGCTCGAGCCCGGGTCGATCGTCGTCGACGGGGTGATGGACGGGGCGCGCTTCGATCCGAGCGGGCTCGGGGCCAGTGACCGAGCGAAGGTCGGCGAGACGATGCGGACCAAGGTGCTCGAGACTCGGCGCCACCCAAAGATCACGTTTCGCGGCGCGGTGACCGAGCGCGAGGCAGAGCGCGTCGAGGTTGAGGGTGAGCTCGAGCTGCACGGGGTGCGCAGGCCGCTGTCGTTCACGGCCGAGCGGGCCGGGGACCGGGGGGGAGAGCGCGTGACGGCGCGGGTCACCCTCCGGCCGACGGATCATGGGATCAAGCCCTACAAGGCGCTGGCCGGGGCGATACGTCTGCAGGATCGGGTGGTCGTCGAGCTCGACCTCGACGCCGCGGCGCTCGGGCTGTAGAGCCCGGGCTCACTTGCGGCGGCGGCGGTTGCCGGTCTGGCGCGGCGGCAGCCCCGTGTGCTGGGTCAGCGCGGTGCCCTTGCGCGGCCGCCGGTTGCCCTGCTTGCGCCGCCGACCCTCGCCGAGGCCACCGGTTCCGGCGGGCTGATAGCGCGGGATCAGGTGCGCCTTGCCGTTGCCGATCAGATCCTCGCGACCCATCCGCGTCAGCGCCTCGCGCAGCAGCGGCCAGTTGTTGGGGTCGTGGTAGCGGAGGAAGGCCTTGTGCAGCCGCCGACGCTGGAGGCCCTTGGGCACGGTGACGGTCTCGGCTGTCTCGGCCCGGGTCAGCTTGCGCAGCGGGTTCTTGCCCGTGTGGTACATGGCGGTGGCCGTGGCCATCGGCGAGGGCAAGAAGGCCTGGACCTGGTCGGGCCGAAAACGCTTTCGCTTGAGCCACAGGGCGAGCTCGAGCATGTCTTCGTCGCTCGTGCCCGGGTGGGCGGCGATGAAGTAGGGGATCAGGTACTGCTCCTTGCCGGCCTGCTCGCTGTAGCGATCGAACAGCTTCTTGAACCGCTCGTAGGTCCCGACCCCGGGCTTGAGCATCTTTGACAGCGGGCCCTCGGCGACGTGCTCGGGCGCGATCTTGAGGTAGCCGCCGACGTGGTGGGTCGCGAGCTCGCGGACGTACTCGGGCGACTCGACGGCGAGGTCGTAGCGCAGGCCCGAGGCGACGAGGACCTTCTTGATGCCCGGCAGCGCCCGGGCCTCGCGATACAGGCCGATCAGATCGCTGTGGTCGGTTTTTAGGTTCTCGCAGATGCCCGGGTGCACGCACGAGGGCCGCCGACACGCGGCCTCGATCTTGGGATCCTTGCAGCCGAGCCGCCACATGTTGGCCGTCGGCCCGCCGACGTCCGAGATGATCCCGGTGAACCCGGGCACGGTGTCGCGGATCTTCTCGATCTCGGCGATGACCGAGCGGCGCGAGCGGCTCTGAATGATCCGGCCCTCGTGCTCGGTGATCGAGCAAAACGAGCACCCGCCAAAGCAGCCGCGCATGATCATGACCGAGGTCTTGATCATCTCGTAGGCCGGGATCTTGGCGGCCTCGTAGCGCGGGTGCGGGCGCCGCTGGTAGGGGAGCTCGAACACCGCGTCCATCTCGGGGGTGGTCAGGGGGATCGGCGGCGGGTTGATCCAGACGTCGCGCTTGCCGTGGCGCTGGACGAGCACCCGGCCGTTGTGGGGGTTGGCCTCTTGGTGGAGCACGCGCGACGCGTGGGCGTAGAGGACCTTGTCGTTGCGGACGGTCTCGAATGAGGGCAGGCGCACGGCCGTGCGCTCGCGCGGGTGGGCGAGGGCGCGGCGGCGGAGGCTGACCAGGCCCTTGGGCTGGTCGACCTCGCTCGAGTCGATCTCGACGAAGCCCTCGGGCAGCTCGCGGACGGCGACGGCGGTCCCTCGGACGTCGCGCAGCTCGTTGGCGGGCTCGCCCTCGGCGAGGCGGTGGGCGATCTCGACGATCGAGCGCTCGGCGTTGCCGTAGACGAGCAGCTCCGCCTTGGCGTCGAGCAGCACGCTGCGCCGGACCTTGTCGGACCAGTAGTCGTAGTGGGCGATGCGGCGCAAGCTCGCCTCGATGCCGCCGATGATCACCGGGACGCCGGGCGCGGCCTCGCGGCAGCGCTGGGTGTAGACGATGACCGCGCGATCGGGGCGCGAGCCCGAGCTGCCGCCGGGGGTGTAGGCGTCGTCCGAGCGGTGCTTGCGATCCGAGGTGTAGTGGTTGACCAGCGAGTCCATGTTGCCGCCGGTCACGCCCCAAAACAGGTTGGGGGGTCCGAGCTCGGCGAAGGCCTCGGGCTCGCGCCAGTCGGGCTGGGCGAGGATGCCGACCCGGAAGCCCTGATGCTCGAGCACCCGCCCGATCACGGCCGCGCCGAAGCTCACGTGGTCGACGTAGGCGTCGCCGGTCACGATGATGACGTCGCAGCTGTCCCAGCCGAGCTCGTCCATCTCGGCCCGTGTGGTCGGCAAGAAGGGCGCCACGCCGAAGCGGTGGGCCCAGAATTTGCGCCGCTCGAACAGCGGGGGCGCGCTCGCGCGGGTCACGGACACGGCGGGAGGGTAGCCCAGACGATCCGCGGACACGAGCGGTTCGGGCGCGTAAAGCCGCGGATCGTCGTATTGTGCGGGCCGCGAGCATGGGCGAGGCTAACGACGACGTGCCGAGCGCAGAGGTGATCGCGGCGACCATGCATCTGAAGTCGGGCGCGGACGACGGCGTGGGTCGCATGCGGGTCGACCGCCAGCTCAGCCACATGTGGGCGGACGATCCTGACGAGCCCGAGCAGCCGCAGCTCGCGCTCGGCGAGATCGTCGACGAGCGCTACCGGATCGAGTCGCTGCTCGGCGCCGGGGGCATGGGCACGGTCTACAAGGCCACGCAGCTCGACACGGGCGCGACCGTGGCGCTCAAGCTGATGCTGCCCAAGCTCGCCGCGGAGCTCTCGGCTCGGCGACGCTTCGAGCGCGAGGCCCAGGCGATCTTGCGCATGGATCACGAGAACTGCGTGAAGATCCTCGACTACGGCGAGCGGCCTCCGCACACGCCCTATCTGGTCATGGAGTTCCTCGACGGCGCGGTCCTGCGTTCGGTCATGGACGCGGACGAGCCCCTGACCAGCGCGCGGGCGCTGGAGATCCTGCGCGGCGTGCTGCGGGGTCTGGGCCACGCGCACGCGCGCGGAGTCATCCACCGCGACATCAAGCCCGAGAACGTGTTCATGGTCGATCAGCCCGACGGCCCGGCCGTACCCAAGCTCCTCGATCTCGGCCTCGCCAAGCTGGTGTCGACCGACGACACCAGCACGCCCTACAAGCTCACGATGCGCGGGGCGGTGTTCGGGACGCCAGCCTACATGGCGCCCGAGCAGGCGCTGGGCGAGGAGGTCGACGGCCGCGCCGATCTCTACGCGGCGACCGTGATGCTCTACGAGATGCTCACGGGCCGGCGGCCGTTCTACTCCCACGATGCGCCCGCGCTGCTGATCATGCACACGCGCAGGCCGCCGCCCTCGCTGGCCGATCACGCGTCCTTCCTGGCCGACTACGAGGGCCTGCAGGAGCTGGTCTCCCAAGGTCTCGCCAAGCGCCCGATGCTGCGCTTCGCCGACGCCGAGGCCTACATCGAAGCGCTCGAGCCGGTCCTCGCCGCGCTCGAGAAGGTGCCGACGGGCGGGGGCCTTCCGGGGCCCTGCGAGGGCGGCGACGCGGGAGCCGAGGCCGAGGCCGAGGCCGAGGCCGACTCGCCGACCACGCTCCCGGGTGTGCGCCCGCGCCCGCCGAGCTCCCTGCGTGGGCCCTTGATCGTGGCCTTGCTGCTCGGGCTCGGCCTGGTGCTCGGGTGGTGGCTGGCGGGCTGCTAGCAGCCCGGGGTGCAATGCCTCGCGCCGCCTCGCTTGGCCTTTTCGCCGAGGGCTTTGTCGCCAAAACTTGCAGTACGCCCGGTACAGCGGCGTTTTGGCTTCGCGCCCTCGGCGAA
>NZ_PVNK01000172.1 GCF_002994615.1 Enhygromyxa salina
CCCCCGCGCGACCGCCGATCCCCCCGCCCGCGACCAGGCCCGGGAGCTCGAGCTCGAAGCCCTCCGCCGACCAGGCCCCCGCGCGGACCCGCACGAGCCCCGCGATGTCGTCCACCACCCCCAGGACCGCCGCGCCGCCCTGGCCGTGTGCGATCAGGCGATCCCCCGCGTCGATCGGGTCGGCCCCGAGGCTCGCGCTCAGCGGATCCGGCTCGCTCGCCACGACCTCGATCGACACCGTGTCCGAGCGCAGCTCGACGGACCCGGCCTGGTGAGACAGCGCGAGCTCGTGGGTGCCCACGACCATCGCCCCTCCGAGCGGAATCCGTAGCTGCCCATCCTCGATTGCCGCAGGCCCGGCGGCCCCGGGCAGCCACGCCCGCCCATCGATCTCGACCCGAGTGTCCGAGCGCACATCGGCGACATCGAGTGTAATGTCCCCGAGCGCGGCGGCACCAAGCTCCAGCTCCGCGACCAGCAGGCCCTCGAAGCTCGGTGGCTGCGGCGGCTCGCCCATGTCCGCCA
>NZ_PVNK01000173.1 GCF_002994615.1 Enhygromyxa salina
CCGGGTGATCTTGCAGCTGCTGCCCGAGTAAATCGGCCGCGCGCGCACCCGCGGGTATGTTCGAGCCTGCCCACGGGCCCGATTTTTGGCCCGGCGGGCGGCGCTGGCTTGTTTTTGCGCGGAGGAGACCACGCGTAACTTGTCGGCCCCCCCAGCTACGGTGTTGCAGGAATTCTGACCAGTCCGAGGTGGTGGCCCGTGGGCGAGCCACCCTCTGATCGGAAGATCAAAACGAGAACTCGGAGTCCGGATGTCCTCCAACTCGGAGTCCGGATGTCCGCGCCCTCTGCTGTCCGATGATGGCGGTGGCCTGCGCGAGCGTCACTCGACGGGCAAGAACGCGAGATCGCGCAGGGGGAAGCCGCCATGGTTGACGTAGGCCCAGGTGCCGAGCGCGTCCGAGGTCCCGCGATCGTAATAGCGCAACCCAGCGTAGACCCCATTTCCGAACACGACCTCCGCGGGCACGCCGGTCGGCGACTCGACGTGCGCGGACCAAGTCTGGCCGTCCTCGCTGGTGCTGACGCCGTCGAGGTAGGTCAGGACAAAGCGCTCGCGCGCGTAGCTGACCGCGCCGTAGTCGAGGCCGTTGGCCCCGCAGGGATCCCAGCTCCCGCCGTCGGCGCTGCGCAGACACTGGTTGGGACCGACGGCCACGAAGAGCTCGCCGTTGGACGCGATCGAGCTCAGGTGATCGCCGTCGTCGCCAAAGTAGACCGGCGCCTCGAAGCTCTGGCCGCTGTCGGTGCTGCGCTGCACATACGCGACCTTGGGCGCGTCCCAGGCGTCTTTGTGGCTGCCGACGAGCACGAAGGTGCCGCCGTGGCCCGCGACCCCGAACACGGTCGTGTCGTTGTGGTGCTCGTCGTAGACGCGGGCCCAGGTCTGGCCGCCGTCGTCGCTGCGAAGGATGTGGCTTTGGTGACCGGCAGCGATGAACACCCCGTCGGCGTAGCCGACCGCGTCGAGCTTGCGTTCGTCGAGCCCTTCGAGGCCCCCGACCAGGTCTTCGTCCCAGCTCTCGCCGTCGACGCTGCGCATGATCATCGCGTTACCGGCCCACTCCGTGCCACCACCGCCGACGGCGATGACGACCCCGTCCCCGACCGCGACGGCCCGGAGGATGTCCTCTTCGCCGGTCTCGGCCTGGGTGTCGACGACGCCGCTGCCGATGATCTCGGTCCAGCTGATCGCGTCGCTCGAGCTCGCCCGCCGCCCACCGTCGCCGACGGCCACGAACACCCCCTGGGGGCCGGGGTCGCCGGTCTCCCCCGTGCTCGGGTCGCCGCTGTCGTCACCGTCGCCGTCACCGTCGCCGTCGCCGTCGCCGTCGCCGGTCGGATCCTCGCCGGTCTCGGTCTGCGCCGAGCTGGTCTCGCCCGCGGTCCCGCTCTCGTCACCGAGCTCGGCCGCGCCATCGTCCCCGCCGCAAGCCCCGAGCCCCAGCGCGGCCCAGACGGCGCTGAAGATCAGCGCGGCGGTGCTGTGTGATTTCTGCATCAGCCGTACAGCCTGCTCATGGTCCCGGTCAGACCGATCTCGACGGTGTCGCCGCCCGGGAAGGTGCCCGTGACCGACTTGCGGCCAAAGAAATTTTGCTCGCCGCCCATGGCCTGGATGATCGAGACCAGCAGCGGGTTGTAGGGCTGGCCGACGAGGCCCTCGGGGTACCAGGCCTGGCCCTCGGGGATCGGCCGCGGGGTGGTCTGACCAAAGCGCAGGTAGCGACCGGTCGCGAAGGGGGTGTTTTGTCCGGCGATCATGACGACCGGCACCTGATCGTGGGTGTGGCCCCCGGTTGCGAGCTCGCTAATCCACAAGATGATGGTGTTGTCCATCACCGTGCCGCCGTCCTCGGGGATCGCCGCGAGCTTGTCGGCCATCAGCGCGACCTGCCCGGCGTGCGCGGCCCCCTGGGCCGTGACCACGTCGACCTTGTCTTGGGCCGCCCCGGGCGCCGACTGGTGGGCGTAGTCGTGGTGGTAGTCGCCCGCGCCGCCGAGCATCTCGATCGGGGGCACGTCGGTCTGGAAGCTGACGACGCGGCTGATCCGACACGAGAGCGCCGCGCTCGCGAGGTCGAGCATCGCGGGCAGCCGGTAGTTGTACATCTCGGAGGTCCACTCCCAGCCGCCGTCCCACGGCTCGAGGACCGGCTCGGTGCAGACCAGGCTCTCGAGGGTCTCGACGCGAACCTGAAGGTCGTGGATCAGCGCGCGATGCTGCTCGAGCTTGGACTGATCTTCGCTCGACAGCCGCGGCATCAGCTGCTCGTACTGCGCGGCGGCGCGGGCCAGGACCTCGGTGTGCGCGGCCGCGACCGGGTCGCCCGCCGTATCCGGGAACAGGGTCGAGAACGCGGCCGCCGGGTCGACCACGTGCGGGACCTTGACCGCGGCGCCCTGGGGGTCGAGGCCGTAGTGCATCTGGTGAAAGGTCCCGTCCCACGGGCGGATGCCGTACTCCAGCGAGGCCAGGTCCGTCAGCGAGGAGTCCTGAGCTCGGACGATCTGCTTGATGACCTGATCGAAGGAGGGCGTGAGCGCGTGGCTCTTGACCTCGTCGTAGGTCTCGCGCGCGTAGTTGCCGGTCATCGCCGTCATCCAGCCCTTGGCGTGGCCGTCGCCGTAGGGGTCGGACATCGCCGTCAGGTAGGCGAGCCCGTCGAGCACGATCATGTTTTGGCGGTGAGCGTGGAGCGGGGCCAGGATCGGGCTGAACTCGTCCTGGCTCAGCCCGCCGAGCTCAAACTCGAAGTCGAGCTGGTCCGAGGCGGGCGAGTTGGGCAGGCGCATCTTCCAGCTGTCGTAGTAGACGCCGTGCTCGTGGAAGAACACGACGAGGCGCAGCGGCGGGCCGTCGTTGGGCCCGGCGTGGCTGTTGCGCGAGATGCTGGGCAAGAACAAGGACGCGCCGCCGACCCCTGCGGCCTGGAGAAATTGTCGGCGGCGAAGCGCGGATGACTTGCGGGAGTTTTGGCTGTTCATGTCGGGCTCCTGCGCTCAGTTGGGCGCCGCGTAGCTGCTGAAGCGGGGGTGGGTGACGATTGCGATCATCAGCTCGGTGATCGAGAAGTCGACGTCCGCGAACGCGGCCTCGGTCTCGGCCAAAATCTCGGGCGTGAACATCACGCGGCCGCCGCCGTAGGCGAAGCGCAGCCACTTCTTCGACACGCAGCGGTGGACGTCGGAGCGCTGGGCGAGCGCGCTCATCATCTCGGGCGCGCCGTTGAAGGTCGCGTCCTGGAAGTGGCCCGAGGCGTCGACCGGGTTGCCGTTGTCCTGGTCGCGCCAGGCCCCGAGCGTGTCGTAGTGCTCGAACGCGAAGCCGACCGGGTTGATGACCTCGTGGCAGTACTGGCACTCGTCGGCGGCGGTCAGGGCCTCGTAGGCCTCGCGGTTGGTCTGGCCCTCGGGCGCCTCGGGGATCATCATCGCCTCGGCGACCGGCGGCGGCGGGCCGAGGGGCCAGCACAACACGTCCTCGAGGCTGTAGACCCCGCGCAGGACCGGCGAGGGGTTGAGCGGGTGACCGTGGCCAGCCAGGAACGCGACCTGGGTCATGAACCCGGCGCGCTGGCTTGGATCGAGCTCGACCTCGGTCCAGACCCCGGGCTCGGGCACCGCGACCCCGTAGATCGGCGCGAGGCGCTCGTCGACGAAGGTCCGGTTGGAGGTCAGCAGATCGTCGAGCGTGCCGAGCTCGTCAAAGATCACGTGCTCGACGAAACGCAGGGTCTCCTCTTTGGCCGAGGCCCGCATCGCGTCGTCGAAGTTGTGCTCGGGCAGCTTCGAGACCGTGTCGATCCGCCCGAGGTCGAACCACTGCTCGTGGAAGTGCAAGAAGGCGTCCTTGGCCCGGTCGTCGTCGAGCATCCGCCGGGCCTGGGCCTCGAGCTCGTCCGCGGTCGAGAGCTGGTCCGCGGCGGCGGCCTCGAGCAGGACCTCGTCGGGCATCGTGCTCCACAGGAAGTAAGACAGGCGCGAGGCGAGCTCGTAGCTGGCGAGCGGGGCAAACTCGCCCTCGGCCGGCAGGTCTTCACCCTCGGTCGGGAGCTCGAGGCGGTACAGAAACTGCGGGCTTTGCAAGAACAGCTGCAGCGTCAGCTCGGCGCCTGCGCGCATGTCCGAGCTGCCGGGGGCCTCGAGGAAGAAGACCATGAAGTCCGCGCGCTCGGCCGGGGTCAGCGGACGCCGGAACGCGCGGCGACCGAAGCTGTCGACGAACTGCTGGGCGCAGACCTCACCTTCGCCCGGGTCGCAGCCGAGCAGCGTCGGCAGGTCTTCGGTTGCGAGCCGCGCGAGCTCGCGCGCGTTGTTGTCGTATTGCTCGATCAACAGGCCCGAAGGCACGAGCGCCTCGCCGTCGTTGTCGAAGCCCTCGGAGCTGGGGTCGGCGGTCATCTCGAACACCGGGACTTCGATGTGCGGGAACAGATCGCGCAGCGTGTTTTGGTACTCGAAGTGACTCAGGCGCCGGGCCGGGAGCTTCATGCCCGCGCTGGGCATGTCGCCGTCGCCGGTCGCGTCGCCGTCGCCGTCGCCGTCACCGTCACCGTCGCCGCTCGTGTCGCCTTCGGCCTGGGCGTCGGCGTTGGTCGAGTCGTCACCGCAGGCGGTCGCGACCAGGCCCAGACAACACGTCACTGCGACGCCCCCCAACTTCAGAGCCACTCGTCGCTGCTTCATGATCTCATTGTAGGGTGGCCGCGGGGACTGCGGGCTGAGATCTTGCGTATGGAGTGTTACGGCGAGAACAGATCAATCATGGATTGGCCTGGGCCCAATCCTCCAGCGTGCTGCGGCGAGCTCAGACACGGCCAGCCCCCTCAGCTCGATCCGAGCAGGAAGACCGGCTGCTTGTCGTCGGGCATCTCGAGCAGCTCTTCGTCGCTCAGCCGCGCGTAGATCTCGATCAGGTTCCCGCCCGGGTCGGTCAGCCACAGCTCGTGCAGCGGGGTCCCGTGCCAGGTCGTGCGTGCAGGCTTGTGGATGGGCCACCCTGCCTGCTCGGCGCCAAGCTGCGCGGCGCGGACCGCCTCGCGCGAGCCGACGTCGATGCCGAGGTGATAGAGCGTGTCGTGGTGCAGCTGCTTGCCGTCGTCCACGAGGATCACCAAGTTCGTGCGCAGCGCCGGACTCACGAAGGTCACGTAACGGTGGGTCCACTCCTTGGGCGCGACGCCGAGGAGCCAGGTGTAGAAGCGGGCGGCCGCAGCGAGGTCGGGCACGCGAATGCTCGCGTGGAACTCCTGTGGGTCCGGGCCTTTCGGGACGTCGCGCAGCGCCGCGAGGACCTCGATCCGCGCGCGGAGCTGCTCGCGTGCGACGCGGAAGTGCTCGAGGCGCTCCTCGTCGTCGAGCTGCTCGTGTCCGCGGTCGGGATCACGCAGCGGCCAGGACAGGCGCTGCGCTCGACCGAGGAACACCGGGCAGACCTCTTGTGCACACAGCGTGATGACGAGATCGATCTCGTCCGGGTCGACGGTGCTCACGGACTTCGAGCTGTGGGTCGAGAGATCGATCCCGACCTCGCGCATCGCCTCGATCGCAAGGGGGTTGACGCGCGTCGGCGATGAGCCGGCGGACTCCACCCGCACGGCGTCGCCGAAGATCTCACGGGCGAAGCCCTCGGCCATCTGCGAGCGGGCCGAGTTGGCGACGCACAAGAACAGTAGACTGTCGAAGCGAATTCCGGGCATGACGTTGTCTCAGGGCGAGGATTGGTCAGCCCGCTGAGTAACAAAATGCGCGAGCCACCGCACATCAGCCCCCGCGCGAGGGCTCGCATGAGGGCCCCCGCTTCATCCAGACAAATTCGCCCTCGTCCCAGGTCGCCCAGACAAAGCTCTCGTGGTCCAACCTGGCCCGAAACTGAAACCGGACCGCCGTCGGTGGCCGTCTTCGACCTCGGTGACCTCGGCGGTGTAGTCGACCGTGCGGACGGTGTCCCCGACCCGAAAGGGGGTCGCCCTCGTGTTTCGAAACTGGACGGCGAAGCCACCGACCGGCCAGCCAAACTCTGGCTCCCGAACCACGATTGAGGATCCGTCGACGCACTCGAGCTCGGGCTCGGCCGGGCCAGAGTGAAGGATCCACACAAAGTTGGGCACGCTGAGGCCGCGGCGCGCACGGTTGGCGGCGAGCTTGTCGGCGGCCGGATAGTCCGGCGTGTGCGCTCGTGGGAACGGCGCGAAGCCGGCCCCACGAGCTGCGCGGCGAGGTCAACACACGCAAGTTGGCACGAAGATGCCGGGGGCGGCCCACGCCATGCTGACCCATGTGCCCTTGGCGCCCGAGCGCTGGCAGCCAGCGCTGACCCCCGTGACCACGGCGACTTGGACCGTGATGTAGAGCAGGATCGCCAGCACGAAGGGTTTGATCGGTGGCGCGGCCTTGGCGATCACGCCGCCGAGGGTCGCGACCAGAGAGTTGATCGCCTGGGCCAGCTTGAAGATGTCGGCGATGTCGTCGAAAGCGAAGGGCACGTGAAAACCCCACCAATGGGCCGCGGGGACGAAGCCACTGACGCCCCGGTAGAAATTGTCGGACTGGGCGGTCACGTCGCCGTCTTGGACCGCAAATTGTGGACGCATGCGCATCGCCGTCGCGGCGTCATCGAGCGAGGCTTCGTCGAATTTGGCCAGCTCCTCGTCCGAGAGACCTGCAGCGACGAGGCTCTCGCGCACGGCTCGACGATCGGGCAGCGGCAGGCCGACTTGCTCGAGCGCAGCCGGGAGGTCGTCGAGAACCAGCTGGCGGAAGTCTTCGTCGGTCTGAGCCCGCGTCACAGCGTTGCTGAGGGCGAGCATCTCGGTCGGGGTGAAAAGAGGTGCGTTCATGGGTCGTTTCCTCGGGTTGGGGTTGTGGGTCTGAACACAGGTTGTCGTCTCGCTCTCGTCGCGGCCCGTCCAGGCGCGCGGCGAGGCGCTCGGGTCTAAACGTCGTCGCGGGGCTCAGCGGGCCGTGGCCGTCGTCGTCGCGCCCTCGTACCAGGCGTTCATGCCCTCGACGGCTTGGTCGACGTCCGCCATGGTGTTGTAGATGTGCGGGCACAGGCGGAAGGTGTCGTCGGTAGCGGAGCCGCCGATGCGATAGTCAGGGTGGTCGTAGAGCCACTGGTACAGCGCGGTCCCGGACCGCTCGGGCGGCATCGCCACGCGCACGACCCCGCAGCTGCGATCGGGCTCGAAGGGGGTGATCAGCCGCCAGCGGTCGGGGTGCTCGACCAGGCGCTTCTTGAGGTGCTGGGCGAGCTCGACCACGCGGACGAAGGGCTCGCGATGCTTGCGCAGCGCCAGCCACATCATCTGGGTCAGCGCGAGGGTGATCAGGTTGACGTCATCGCGCTGCCCGATCAGCTCGAAGCGGTGGACGCTGTTGGGCATCTCTTGCCAAGTCCCGATCCGAATCTTGTAGTCGTAGGCGAACACGCTCGGGGCCAGCGCTCGGGCGCGCTCGGGCGCCATGTAGAACATCGCGGTCTCCTTCGGCCCGAGGAACCACTTGTGGGCCGAGGAGGTGAAGCTGTGACAGCGCGGTCGACCGACCGTCAGCGCCCGCGCCCCCCAGCTCATCGTCGCGTCGACGTGGACGTGGGCGTCGGAGGCGTTGCGCTGGACGTGGTCCCAGATCGTCTGGGTCACGGCCTCGGGGATCCGAAAGCCGTCGGTGTTCGAGGTCTCGGTGTAGCTCACGAAGCGGGTGTTGGCGTCGATCTGCTCGGTGAAGGCCTTGGCGATGACAGCATCGGAGGCGCCGCGCTCGAAGCGGACCTCGCGGATCTCGAAGCGCTCGGGCAGGACATCGGCGGGCGAGCGGGTCCAGTTCGCCCGCAGCCGCCAGCTCTCGTTGTTGGTCGGGTGGTTCTCGGTCCAGATCACCACGTTGTCCCGCGGCCCGCCGCCCTCGCGCTGGACCCAGTCGCGAAACCCACCCGCGATGACGTTGTTGGCCTCGCTACCGTTGCGGACCAAGGCGACGTTCTCGGGCTCCGCGCCGATGCCCCTGGCGATCGCGCGGCGGGCCGCGTCGATCTGCTGGATCCGGATCCCGTCGGCGGTCCGCGTCTGCTGGGCGACGTTTTGGTTGTAGGCCAGACGCAGGAGGTTGGCCGCGCGGAGCAGCCGCGTCGGCTCGGGACACAAGTTGGCCGCGTTCATCGGGGTGATCCGGGGGGTCGCGTGGGCGAAGCCGAACTCAGCCTGGAACGCGGCCCAGAAGCCCTCGCCGCGGAGCCTCGAGTTGGCGATCAGCTCGAGCAGGGGCGCGACGGTATCGAGGACCTCGTCACAGATCGGCGGGGGGAGCAGACCCGCAGCGCGGGCAGGCGCGAAGAAAGCCTCGAGGGCGTCGCGCTCACAGGTCTCGGCGGCGGTGATCAGGCAGTCGGGATCGATGTCGTCATTCATGGGGGCCTCGCCCCCTCAGCCTGCAGGGACGGGCTCCCATTCACTATTTCAGGCCCTTTCACGGCCTTTCACGAGGAGCCGCCCCCGCCCTACTGCTCCATCCACGCGACGATCATCGCAAACGCGATGTCCTCGCTCGTCGCGACCGGCTCAACCATCTGCGGCCGCATGTGCTCCGTCGCGAACCCCCGCCGCCGCTCGACCGACGCGTCCTCGAGCACCAGCGCGGTCGCGCCCGCGAGGGCCAGGATCCGCGGGTGCAGCACGCTGTCCTCGCGCCCGAGCTCACCCTCGACGGCGGCCCACAGCTTGGCCCCGTCGCGGCGCTCGATCAGATCGAAGATCTCGACCGCCCGCCGAACCTCGGGCGTGACCGCCTCGGACCGCGCGGTGTCGAGGACCTCGGTCCAAAACCCCGTGCCGTCGAGGGCGATCCACGGCGCGCTCAGGTGATAGACGCCGTAGACCGCGTCGAGCCAGGCCCGGGCGTAGGAGGCCTCGCCGGGGTGCGCGGCGAGGTTGGTGCGCTGGGTGAAGTAGCTGCGGATCGACGCGGTCCCGGCGTAGGCCTTGTGATCGTCGAGCTCCCACAGGCGCATCAGCACCGAGGCCCGCTCCGGCTCCTCGAGCACGTGCTGGTCGGCGCGGCGGTCGGCGATCCGCTCGACGTAGGGCGCCCGCTCGACGCCGCCGAGGACCTCGACCAGCGGCAGCGGATAAAAGCGCAGCTCGAGCAGCACCTCGGCCGAGCGCTTGAAGAAGCGGGCCTTCTCGGCCCCGTTGTCGAGGACCGGGTCGGCGTCGGTGTTGGGCTGGAGCGTGCGCAGGTAGGGGCGCAGGAGCTCGTCGTTGGCGACCAGCAGCGACTCGATCTGGCTCATGCCATGGATGCCCAAGAGCCCGGCCTCGGCCTCGAGCTCGGGCCACGCGAAGGCCTCGGCGCTGAGGTCTCCGACGCCGCCTTGTTGCTGCGAGGCCAAGATCAGCCAGTCGCGGTTGCCGACCCGGTAGATCCGGTAGTCCTCGAACGAGGAGTCGACCGCGGCGAGGACCGAGAGCAGCAGCTCATCCGAGAGCTCGTAGCCGTGGATCCACTGGCCGAGGAGGCCGTCGTCGGCCAGGTAGCGCTTGATCTCGTCGTAGAACTCGGTCGTGAAGAGGCTCGAGACCCCGGCGACCCAGGGGTTGGAGGGCTCGGACACGACCAGGTCGTAGCGAGCCTCGGCCGCGGCGAAGTAGGCCTTGGCGTCGTCGAAGATGATGTGGCTGCGGGGGTCTTCGAAGGTCCGGCGGTTGACCGGATGAAACAGCTTGGCGCCCTCGGCCATGAAGGGCTCGATCTCGACGGTGTCGAGGCGCTCGAGCTTGGGCGAGGCCAGCAAGGTGTGCGAGCTGACGCCCGAGCCCATGCCGATCGTCGCGGCCAGGCGCGCGTCGGGGTTGGCGAGCAGCGGGATGATCGCGAGCAAGAGCTGGGTCGGCTCGTCGCCAGCCAACATCGGGCCCTCGGCGGGGTCGTGGCCCTCGGGCCAGCGCAGGGTGTAGATCGACGCGTCGGGCTTCCCGTTGGTAAACAGCGTGTGGTAGCCCTCGCGGGCCTCGTCCTCGGTCACGGTCACGGTCGCGGTGCGGCCGTCCTCGTGGAGCCGGACGATGTAGTCGTCGTGCATCTTGACGGTCCCGCGGCGGAACACGCCCGAGGCCAGGGTCCGCGGATCGATGTCGAGCACGCCCAAGCCGATCACGGCCACGGCCGCGGCCGCGACCGTGGTCGAGCGGACGAGCTTGCGGACCTGCTTGCTCGGGCGCAGGGCCTGCTCGCGGGCGACCAGCCACACGCCGAGGCCCATGTCGAGCATCGCGCCGAGCACGATCACCGCCTTGATCCCGATCAGCGGGAGCAGGATCAACCCGGCGCTGATCGCCCCGGCGATCGATCCGAGGGTGTTGACGCCGTAGACCTTGCCGACCGCAGACTCGGGCCGGCCGCGGCGCAGGAGCACGTGGGTGACCAGCGGCAAGGTCATGCCCGCGCAGAAGGTCGCCGGGAGCATGATCACCAGGCAGGTCACGTAGCGGACCGCGTTGAACAGGTACCACAGCGACATCGTGCGTTCGCCGTCGAGGTACTCGGTGCTGACCCAAAACACGCCGCCGATCCCGAGCACGCCGAGGCGATAAAGCGGGATCGTCGCGACCGCGGCCACGCCCATGATCAGCTGCACGAGCCCGAGGGTGAGCTCGGGGCGCTTGAACTTGTCCATCCGCTTGCGGACCCACAGCCCGCCGAGGGCGAGGCCGAGCACGAAGACCGAGAGCATGACCTCGAACGAGTGCGTGGCCGAGCCGAGCACCATCGAGAGCATGCGGATCCACGCGATCTCGTACATGAACGAGCTGAGCCCGGTGCCGAGGGCGATCAGCAGCATCAAGGTCAGCAGCGAGGGACCCTGGGTCGCGGCTGCGCGGGGCTCGGGTTCGGAGTCGGTGTCGTCGCGCGGGGGCGCGTCGGCCTCGTCGGCCTCGTCGCCTGCGGTCAGCGGCGCGTCGGCCTCGCGGCCGCGCTCGCGCAAGGTGATCGCCATGATCGCGAAGTTGAGCGCGGCGGCGGTGGCCAGGGTGCCCGGCAGGCCCAGCCACGGGACCAACAAAAAGCCCGACAACAGCGCGCCAAGCGAGGCGCCGAAGCTGTTCGAGAAGTACAAGAAGCTGAGGATCTCGCCCGAGCGCTCACGATCCCGGCGCAGGATCCCGACGCTCATCAGCGGGAAGGTCGTACCCAGCAAGATGCACGGCGGGGCGATCAACAGCGCGGCCGCGGTCCACTTGACGGCCCCAACCCCGCCGCCGCCGACGGCCGGAAACAGCACGTCGTAGCAGAACCGGGTCACGCCCGTGTAGAGGTAGGGGAAGGCCAGCGCGTAGAGGCCGATCAGCCCCTCGATGATCCCGTAGGCGAGCACGGGCTTGCGGATCCGCGCGCTGTAGCGACCCGCGAGCAGCGAGCCGAGCGACATGCCGCCCATGAACAGGGCCAGGACCAGGACCTGGGCCGTGGCCGCGCTGCCGACGAAGAGCTTGAGATAGCGCGACCACAGCGACTCGTAGACGAGTCCGCTGAGCCCGGAGAGGAAGAACAGGAGGAAGAGGTGCCGCGAGCGGCCCATGGCGGCCGAGGATATAGGTTTTTGGGCCGCTGGCACGCGCGACGCTGTGCTGGTGTCCAGTAGCGCCTCGATCCCTCGCCGTGGCGCCTAGATTGCACCCCGGGCTGCTAGAGTGGCGCCGGGCTGAGCTCGTCGATCCACCCGCGCAGGTCGTCCCACGCGCGGGGCAGATCGTCGGGCCATATCACCAGCTCGCCGCCGCCTTGGCCCGTGACAAACGCGCCCCCGTCGGGCGAACGCGCGAGTGACGAGAAACTCTGCTCGTCGGCGCGGACCTCCCGCCAGCGACCGCTGTCGAGATCCCACACCCGCGCCGAGCCGTCGAGGCTGGCGGTGTAGGCCGTGTGGCCGAGGGCGTCGACCTTCACGGTGTGCACGTGATCCTCGTGGGCGCCGAGCCGACGCCGCGCGCCGGTCTCGGCGTCGAGCAAGACGACGTCACCGAAGGAGGTGGCGTAGACGAGCTCATCGCGGCCGGGGATCGTGGCGAGGTCGGTCAGGCCGTCCGCGTCGAGCGCTCGCTTCGCGCTGGGTGCCCAGCTTGGATCGTCGAAGGCGAGGACCGAGCCGATCTGGGCGCCGCTCGAGATCCCAACCCACAAGCGGTGGCGCTGCGGGTCGGGCTCGAGGGCCACGATCCGCGTCGCGTTCGGGATCGGGATCAGCTCGCGCTCGCCGGACTCGGGCTCGAGCAGGTGAACGCCGACGCCCGCCTCCCCCCAGGCGACCCGCTCGCCGAGCCAGCGAAGGTCGCCGCCCTCCCCGGCCTCGGTCGTCACGGTCTGCTCGAGCGCCCCCTCGCGCGACCAGATCCGCAGGGCGCCGTCGCCGTGGAGCGACGCGAGCTGATCGCCAGCGTCCGACCAGGCCAGGCCCTCGTAGGGCGAGTGCTCCTTCGTCGTCCACAGGACCTCGCCCTCGTCAGCCGAGACCACGGTGAGCTCGAAGGAGCTTGCGGCGGCGAGCAGACCGCGGCTCGACCAGTCGAGGTAGTCCGCGCGGAGCCCAGGCCCGGGCCGGACCCGCTGGCGCGGCGCCGGGTCCCACAGGCGCAGCACCCCCTCTCCGTCGACGGTGCGCAGCTGGCCCTCGTCATCGTACACAACCCAGCCCATCGAGCGGTGTCCGGGTTGAGCCTCGGCGTGGCCGTCAGATAAACGCGTGACGAACACGCTGCCGCCCCGACTCGCGCTGGCCAGGTGCGAGCCGTCCGGTGAGAAGGCCAGGCGCGCGATCGGCTGTCGGTGCTGGGGGAGATCGATGCGCCGCTCGCCGTCGAGGCTGACCACGGACACGCTGCCCGCCGAGCCACCGATCGCGAAGGCGTCGCTGTTGGGGTGCCACGCCAGGGTGTAGATGAAGTCGTCTGCGAACTCGAAGCTCGCGGGAGCGCGCGCGTCGGATCCATCGAGCGCCGCGACGAGGACGCGAGGGGCGTCCCAGTCGCGGACCTCGGCGACGACCTGGGCTCCGTCCGGCGAGATAGCGATGGTGCCCCCGGCTCCGCTCATGATCGTCGACAGCGCCCCGGTCTCGGGATCAAACCGACGCAGCACCGCCTCGCCGTCGGTGAGCAGCAGATCTGCGCTCTGGGGCACGAACTTTGCGTGGACCGAGCCTTCGGGGAGCGCTCGCGCGCCGCCACCTCGCTCGAGCAGCCACCCCGACCTGCCGTCCTCGACCGACGCGAAGGCGACGACGCGGCCGCCGTCGGGCGACAGCTGCAGGCGCGTGATCCAGCCCGTGGTCGGCACCTCGATCCGCGTCGACACCCGCTCGTCGACCTCCCACAGCTGGATCGCCGAGCCGTCGTCGCTCGCCCGGACCGCGACAAAGCGGCCGTCACCCGAGATTGAGATCGGACCCTCCTCGACCACGAGCGAGGTTGCGATCGTCGCCTGGGTGAGCACGTCGAACACATGGAGCTCGCGGCTCTGGCCGTCGATGAGCAGGGCCCGGCGGCCGTCCGCGCTGACCCGATCGAGGCTCAGGTCCGCGGGCCAGCGGCTGATCGAGCGGGGGAACCCGCGCTGGCGGGCGTCGCTGGCGATGACCCACGCTGCGCCCGCGAAGGCGTGATCGTCGTGGAGCTCGCGGAGCTTGGCGAGGGCCTCGACCGGGGATTCGGGCACCAACAGGGCCGCCTCGGCGATCGTCACCGCGTCCTCGCGGCCACGAAGCTCGCGCTCGGCACCGTCGGCGCGCTGACCTTCGAGCTCGAGCTCGCTCGCCATCGTCGCCGCCTCGGTCTCGTGATCTCGCTCGAGCTCGGCCACGAAGAGAGCGGCGACGCCGACCAGCGTGAGGCTCGTGGCCCCGAGCGCCCACCGCCTGCGCCCCGCCACGCGGTCGCGGCTCAGCTCGCGCAGCAGCGCGCTCATGTCGGGGAAGCGCTGGGCGGGATCGGCCGACAGCCCCCGCGCGAGCAGCTCGCGCAGCCACCTCGGGCTGCTCGCCGAGCCCTCGAGCTCGACCTGTTGCCCGGCGATCACGTTGTCGGCCAGCTCGGCGTAGGAGTCACCCGCGAAGGGCCGGGTCCGATGGAGCGACTCGTGCAAAGAGACGCAAAACGCGAACTGATCCGAGCGCATGTCGGCGGCGTCGCCGAGGTGCTGCTCCGGCGCCATGTAGGCCGGCGTGCCCAGGAGCGCGCCGGTCCGGGTCAGCGGCAGGGCCGGCTCCGCCTCAGCCTCAGCCTCGGGCCGCGCCTGGTCCCCGCGGGTCGCCTCACCCGGCTCGGCCCGCGCGATGCCGAAGTCGAGCACCCGCACCCGGCCGTCCTCGTCGATCAGCACGTTGTCGGGTTTGAAGTCGCGGTGGACGATCCCGGCCCGGTGAGCGGCCTCGAGCCCGCGCCCGGCCTGGATGTAGGCGTCCACGATCTCGCGGGTGCTGCGGGGACGCTGGCGGACCCACTCGCGCAGCGTCTTGCCGGCCACGAACTCCATCGCCACGAACACTTGCCCGCCGCTCTCGCCGACGTCGTGAACCTGGACGACGTTGGGGTGCGAGAGCCGAGCGAGGGTCTGGGCCTCACGCAGGAGGCGGCTGTGGTGTTGGGGGTTGTCGTCCTTGGGCTCGTGGAGCAGCTTGATCGCGACCTTGCGGTCGAGCTCCTGATCGTAGGCCGAGAACACCACCCCCATGCCGCCGCTCCCGAGCCGCTCGAGCACGACGTAGCGGCCGATCTCGAGGTTGTCGGGCGCCTCGCCAAAGACCCGCTCCCAGACCAGGTTGCGCAGCCGCCTCTGATCGACCCGGTTCAGCTCGTCGCCGAGTTGATCGAACTCGGACGAGCCGAGCGTGGTCTCGAGCAGCACCTCGCTGGGGATGTCCTCGCCGAGCACCCACTGAGCTTGGCGCCTGGAGCCGGGGCTCCGCAATGACCCGGAGCTCTTGGGGTTTTGGGGGCCTCGGGGGTCTCGCTCGTTCAACATCATCGTCACCACTGATGTGTCGAGACTTGGCGGGCTGATCACTCGTGGGGCAGAAAAATCGCGAGACCCTGGGCGACGGGGTCCTGGGCCGTGGGGTTCGTTCAAGATCGGTGCGTTACGGGGGTGTAGGGGGCGATTTTGAGATCGGCGGATGTTGTGGACTGCCAGTGTGCTGCAACCGAGCAGGATCACGCGGGGAGGGCGCCATCGCGGTGGCGGGCGCTGGGGCGAGGCGAAGGATCAACTCGCCGCGCGGTGGTCCTGGACGCGGGGGAGTACGAGCTCGAGTGGACCGCGACGGACGCGGCGGGCAACCAGGCCCTACAGACGCAGTTGCTATCATGCCGTCCGTAATGCTCACGAAGGCGCTGTCGCTCACGCTGCTCGGTCTGGTGGTCGCGGCGGCCGGATGTGAGCGCGAGCCAGAGGCAGGGTTACCTCATCTTCACCAACAGGTTCGGACTTTGGATCTATTTTCGGCGGGGTCTCCGGGGTCTCCGGGGTTGGGAGAGGTGGGCACGAGAGCACGCAAATGCTCGCCACCACCACCACGGAAATCATGCCACCGCTTCCCCCTCTTCCACGTGTATCGCGCCTGCACACCTCGCCCCTGGTTCATTCGTGATCGCAGCCCTTGGCAGGTCTCGTCCCCAGAGCTCGGCTCAGCCTGTGAGCCCCTCGCCCATCTCGAGAGTCACCAAGACCACCTCACCCCTCGGGCACGACGCGCAGCGGATAGACACGATCGTAGGACGGACTTCCCGGCAGCCGAACCACATACCGACCCGCGGCCAGCTCGACCGGCTCGGCCTCCCCCGGCACCCCGAACGCCACGCTGGGTGCCCGCTCCGCACACGGGCCGCAGTGATGCGCGAACATCGGATACGCAGGCCCATCGAGCTCCAATCGGTAGCTGCCTGCGCTCGAGATCTCGAAGCTGGTGAAGCCCCAAGGTGTACCTCCAAGGGTCTCCGGCCCCGCGTCAGGCCCGAGGCCGTCCACCGAGCACGAGACCCCCGCGTCGACAGCCCACGCATCAACATCCCAGGCCACGGGCGGCAGCGAGCACGCTGGCAACAGCATCGTGCAACCGCGACCGCGCGCAAGGAAGGCTTGGTGGGCGGCCTCCAGAGACGATCCGAACGCCTGCTCGAACAGCTCGGCGATGGCCTCGCCCGAGTCGTTCCGATCGGTGCCGTCGTAGAACGCGAGGACGGCGGAGGCTCCGTGGACCTCGATGAGATCGGTGACGAACGCCCCCGCGGTCGGGTAGTCGATCTCGAGCTTGCGATCGGCGCCGATCATCGACAGCGCCTCATCGAATTCCTCGGCCACGTAGGGACCAAAGATGTGATCACCCAGCGCCACGGCGAGACCCTCGTCGAAGAAGCGCTCTCCCGGTCCGGTCCAACCGTTGACGACGGCATGCACGAATTCGTGCTCGACGAGCGGGCCGGACGAATAGACTCCCCCCGGCAGCGCGCAGGCGTAGGCATCCAGTCCGCACAGCTCGTCGACGCTCGCCTGACGCAGCCAGTAATACTCGATCGAGACATCGGCGACGCTGCGCTCGAACAGCACCCCAAGCGCCTCCACGTGACGATCCATCCACACCAGGGTCCCACCGCACGGCGACGCTTCGCCCTCGATGCCCATGCTCACGTACATGCCGTGCTCGCTCAGTTCGGGCAGCTGCTCCTCCGGCTCGCCCTCGCACCCCGACATCGGCGCGCCCACGCCCAGCAGCGAGAGCAACAGCGTCTTGGCCTTCACGGACGACATGATAGCAGCCCGGGGTGCAATGCCTCGCGCCGCCTCGCTTGGCCTTTTCGCCGAGGGCTTTGTCGCCAAAACTTGCAGTACGCCCGGTACAGCGGCGTTTTGGCTTCGCGCCCTCGGCGAAAATTCCGG
>NZ_PVNK01000174.1 GCF_002994615.1 Enhygromyxa salina
CCCTTCGACGACATCCCCCCGCCCGACGGGCCCGACGGCAACGACTCGATGCGCGACGACATCCCGTTTTGAGCGCGCGGCGGCCCACGCCCCTGCCAAGCGCGAGGCCGAGCTCAGCAGCTACGCCGGGCTCGCGCTAAAGGGGTCGGATCCAGATCGTCGAAGCAAAATTCCAGGCGTGGGCGCCGTACTGCTCGTTTAGACCAGACCTCCGCGAAGGTCGCCCGGACCCCCGCAACCTGTATGATGCGGCGTCCGGAGCACCGATGCGCAAGATCAGCCTACCCATCGCCCTGTGTTCGTGCCTGTTCGTCTCGACGGCGTGCACCAAGAGCTCGCCAAAAGAGGCGCCGTCCGAAGCGAGCGAGAGCGAGACCGCCGTCACGAGCCTCGGCTCCGGCGCGAACATCCTCGAGGCCCAGCAGCTGACCAAGCTCTACCCCGGCGACGCGATCGTGGTCGGTGCGTTCGCCGGGCCCGAGCGCTTCTTCACCCTGTTCGGCCGCGACAACATCGCGACCAAGCTCGGCCCCCACTACGAACAGACCGCGGACCTGCTCCGCGAGCTGACCGGCCAGGATCTACTCAGCCCCGCCGGGCTCGACGCCTTCGGCATCGATCCCAGCGCGCCGATCGGCATGTTCTTCTGGAGCATCGAAGACAAGAGCGCGGGCGGCTTCGTCGGCCTCAGCGACCGCGAGCGCTTCTTGACCTCGGTCCGGGCGATGGCCGAGCGCGCCCCGCTGACGCTCGAGACCCACGAAGTCGCCGACGCGACGATCCTGTGCCCCAAGGACCACACCGACGTCTGCCTGACCGTGAAGGCCGACCACGCCTACGTCGTCGGATCCGACAAGAACGACGAGCTCGGCCTCGCGCTCGCCAAGCGCATCGCCGAGCTCGACGTCGATCAGTCGCTGGCGACCAACGACGCGTTCAAGGCCGCCATCCCCCAGCTCGAGGGCGGCGCCGACATGGCCGGCTTCATCAACCTCAGCCCGGTCATCACCACGATGATGACGGAGCTCGGAGCCGAGACCACCGCGCGCGACAAGGCCCAGGCCGCGCTGGTGCGCGAGATCTTCGGGCCGATGCGCACGATCGTCATGGGTGGCGACTTTGACGCGCGCTCGGCCTCGGCCCAGGTCTTCATTCAGACCGACGCCGAGTCCCCGCTGACCAAGCTGGCTCGCAACGGGACCAAGGTGAACCCGGTGATCCGCGCCCTCGGCGAAGACGCGGTGATGCTCGGCGCCTACAACCTCGACCCCGCCGCGGTCTTCGACCTGGTCAAGAAGGTCGCCGCCGCCGAGGGCCAGGACAAGGAGGACGCGGACGAGGGGCTCGCAGAGTTCGAGGCGCTGGCCGGCTTCAGCGTCGAGGGCGAGCTGCTGCCTGCGCTGTCTGGTGAGTTCGGCTTCGGCTTCGAGGCCGATCTCAACCAGCTCCTGGCCAGCGCAGGCGACAACGGCAAGACCAGCGACGAGCTCGAGGCCAAGTTGGTCGCGGCCGTCGAGGGCACCGCGACGATCGGCTTCACCGACGCCGCCAAGGGCAAGGCCCTCGTCGAGCGCGTGTTTGGCAACGTCTTGCTCGCGTCCTTCGTGACCCGAGACGACGAGCGGGATCTGTGGAGCGTGCCCACGCCGATCGGCAAGACCCTGCTGTTCGCCCTGACCGCGCCCGCTGACGGCTCGAGCTACCTGGTCGTCACCAGCAGCGAGGAGATGCTGACCCGGATCAAGACCGGGGCGAGCGCGCCCGCGTTCGACGGACAGGCCAAGCACGAGGACTACGTGAAGTTCATCGCCGACCCCAAGGTCGCCGCGCTCTACTCGGCCCGCCAGGCGATGCTGGGCCTGAGCTCATGGTTCATGCTCGCTCGCAGCGACACCCAGATACTCGAGCCCAAGCCCAAGTCCAGCAACACGCCCGACACGCCCGAGTACCGCAAGAAGCGCGAGGAGCTCGCCGAGATCCAAGCGGAGCTGTCCGAGCTGCGTCAGCGCGACGGCGAGGCCCAGGCCACCATGATTCGCGAGGTTTTTTGGCCCTGGGGCGTGACCGCGGCGTCGATGAAGGTGACCAAGGACGGCTGGGACCTGCGCCTGGGCCAATTCATCGACGCGCCCTCGTGGGCCGAGCTGGCCAGCGGCCTCGTCGATACCGGGATCAAGATTACCGCGGACATACGCGCGCGCGCCGCTCGGACGAGCGAGCTGTGGGCGCGCCAGACCAAGCTGCAGACGGAGCTCTCCGAGCTCGAGATGGCGGGGACCGGGGTCGAGGCTCCCGCGCCCTTGTAGCTTCACGCGCTCAGCGGCCGTCGAGCCACGCGCGCACGCGCTCGGCCTCGTGATCGTAGCCGGACCCGAGCGACTCGTAGACCGCGAGCGCCTCGGCAGCGAGCGCGCGCCGATCTTCGAGGCCGCGGGGGCCGAGCACCCGCGCGAGCACGAACCGAGCGTCGGCTCGCCACGACTCCGTGCCGGGTGCGGCGTCGAACAACGCGACGGCCTCACGGGCGAGGGGCGCGGCTCGTTCGGCGTGCTCGAGCAGGCGCAGGACCTCGGCGGTCTGCACGAGGCTGTAGCCGAGCCGAACGTCGCCAGGCTCGAGCGTGTCGCGACGCATGCGCAGCGCGGCCTCGTGAGCTTCGAGCGCCTGCGTCAGCTCGCCCTTGGTCCGGAGCGCCTCCCCGAGCTTCGCCAGCGCGAGCGCGCGCTTGGGGTGGTCGGCGGGCGTGGTCTGCTCGGCGATCTCCAGCAGCTGCTGCGCCTGCGCGAACACACCCTCGACGTCGCCGCGACGCTGGAGCACGTTGGACAGCAGCAGGCACGGCGAGGTCAGATCGGGGTGGAGCTCGCCGTAGCTCGCCGTGTAGAGCTCGATGGCCTCCTCGGCGAGGCGCTGGGCTTCGTCGAGGTGGCCCTCGTCGTACTCGAGCTGACCGAGGAGCACGAGGTAGCGCGCGCGCTGGGGTGCGCGCTCGACCAGCGAGATCGCCTTCTCGAAGTACGCGCGAGCGCAGGCGCCGTCGCCCTCCTTTCGACACAGCAGACCCAGGTTCCCGTAGGCGCCCACGACCAGAGAGTGACGCTCGCCCAACAGCTCAGCCGAGAGCTCGGCCGAGCGCTCGAATTGCTCGCGCGCCCCCTCGACGTCACCGAGCGTCGCCTCCGCGGCGCCGAGCCGACGGGTATGGACGGCCAGCACGCGATCGCCGAGCCCGGCCTGCTCGGCGATGTCGAGCGCGACCTGGAACGCATCGCGGGCGTCGGTCGTGCGCCCGGACTCCAGCGCGATGAGCCCCCGCTGAGACTCGAGCTGGCTGCGCAGCAGCGGGTCGTCGGACAGGGCCGCGACCGTGACGTGTGCAGCCTCGAGCAGCGTCGCGGCGGTCTCGAGCTTCGTCTCGTACGTCAACAGACGCTCGACCCGCTCCAGCCACGCTTCGGCGAGCAGCCGCGCGTCGCCGCTGCGCGCGGCGGCCTCGACCGCGCCGCGCTGCGCTGCGCCCCCCGCCTCGAGCTCACCTTCCTCGTAGTAGACCCCCGCGAGCAGGCCGAGCAGCTCGGCGCGGGTCACCGGGGCATCGACCTCGGCGAGCGAGCCCAGCGCGGCCTCGCCGAGGCGGCGGGCGTCGGCGTTGTCGCCCGCGTCGGCGCGGCCTTGCGCGCGCATCAGCTCGAGGCGCGCCTCGGCGACGAGGCCCTGGCTGTCCTCGTCAAAGTCGCCGGCGGCGCGCTCATCAGACTCGCAGCTCGACGGCCTCGGCAGCTCCGAGCTGACCGCCGCGATCTCGCGCAGCACCTCACCGTCGGCGCGCTCGAGCCCGTCGAGCAAGCTGGCCGCGTACACCCGCTGACCGTCGAGGCAGCGCAGGCGGTGGCGGTAGGCCGCGGCCGCGAGCGTGCGTCCGCTGAAGTGCGCCGAGCAGGCCTGGTCGTAGCTCGCCGCCCACGCCTGGGCGAACTCGTCGACGTCGGACTCGAGCCGTCGCCACAGCCGCTCGCCGTCGCGCTCGAGACCCGACTCGAACACCGAGCGCGCGCGCGCTTTCCAGTCCAGGCCCCACTCGTCGGCGAGCACCTGGGCGTCGGCGCGGCACCGCGCGGCCGCGGGGTCTTCTCGCTCGCCGCCGACCGCCCAGCTGGCCAGTACGCCAAAGACGACGAGCCCCCCGAGCCCGAGCCCGAGCGTGCGGCCGCGACGACCGAGCCCCGCCTCGAGGCGCTCGGCGACCGCCTGCATCGACTCGTGGCGCGCCTCGGGATCGACCGCGAGCCCGCGCAAGACCACCCGGCGCAGCCACGCTGGTTGGCCGCGCAGCGGCGCGGCGTGGCGCAGCTCGCCCGCCGTGACCGCCGTCGCCAGGCTCGCGAGGTTGTCGCTCGCAAACGGCCGCTCCCCGGCCAGCGCCTCGTACAGCGCCGCGCAGAAGCTAAACTGGTCGCTCTTGGGCCCGACCGGATCGTTGGCGAACTGCTCCGGGGACATGTACGCGGGCGTGCCCGAGGCCCAGAACTTGCCGGCGCGAGTCCTCGACTCGGGCTCGTGCCCGACGATTGCGAGGCCAAAGTCCATGACCAGCACGCGCCCGTCATCGGCGATCATCACGTTGTCGGGCTTGAAGTCGCGATGGACCAGCCCGGCCTCGTGCGCGGCCGCGAGGCCCAGCGCCGCGCGACAAAACACGTCGAGGATCGCCGCGCGCTCGGGCCGGGTCTGCTCGCGCCACGTCCCCAGCGGCCGACCGACCACGAACTCCATGGCCATGAACACGCGCTCGCCGTGCTCGCCCGCGTCGTAGACCTGCACGACGTTGGGGTGGTTGAGCTTGGCCAGGGCCTGGGCCTCGCCGAGGCTCCGACGCCCGCGCTCGTCCGCGATCAGCAGCTTGATCGCAACCTTGCGATCGAGCTTCGGATCGTAGGCCGAGTAGACCACCCCCATCGCCCCGCGCCCGACCTCCTCGAGCACCAGGTAGCGACCGACGACTGTGCCCGGACCAACCTGACCGAGGGTCACCCTCACGCCCGAGGCGCCCGCGAGCTGGGTGTTGTCCGAGGCCAGGTCGGCGCGCCGCTCGGGCAAGGACAAGAGCGCGGTGCGCCCCGAGTCAGCCACCAGCGTCTCGAGGTCGTCAGACACGCGTCGGCGCAGTGTATCAGGCGTCGGGTTCGGCGAAAGTGACAGCGCCGTGCGGCTGTGAAATTCTAGTTCACCGCCGAGCACGCAAGCTCCACACCTCGCGAGCGACGAGTTCTTTGACGATGAGGCCAAGCGAGGCGGCGCGAGGCATTGCACCCCGGGCTGCTAGGCCTGCGCCGCCGAAACGCCGTGGACGAGCCGAGAGGCCGAGCGCCCGTGGATTCAGCTCCCGCGCCGACTGCGAGCCCACGGCGGCCGGCCCTTCGAATTGCTGACCGCGATCTCCGGCTCCCGGTGGACGAACCGGATCGAGTGGCTCGAGATCCTGGTCGTGAACTGGCAGCGCGCGACCGACCCCGCGTGGACTGGGGGCTGGCCCGCGCTCCGAGACCTGCGCTTCGTGTTTCGTGGCGAGGGCCGACACTGGCGGACGCTCGCCGAGGTGCCGCTGCCGCCGAGCGTCGTCCACGTCGACCTCAGCCAGCTCGCCACAACCTGGCTCGACGGGGCTCGCGACCTTGACTCCCTGCGCGCGCTCACCCACGCGTGGCCCCAGGTCCAGACCCTCGATCTCGGCCAAGGCTGGTGGAGCACCGGGGACTACAGCCGCAACTTCGCGGGCTGGGTGGAGCCCGACCGAGACGGGATCCTGCGCCTGAGCTGAGCGCGCCAGAGGTCAGCGTGGCCAACCGGCGGCCCGCATCGCCTCCGCCACGCGGGGACCCACGCCCTCGATCACCTCGGCCCGGAGGTCTGTCCGGCCGCCGACATCGAGCCAGGTGACGTTGCGCAGGAGCTTTGAGCGCGCGAGCTTCTCGAACAGCGCCGCCCGCAGGCCCTCGCAGTCACGCAGCGAGAGCCGCTCGAGCGCTGGCGCGTCGACCGAGAGCAGCGGATCGAAGCGCTCGGCAAAGATGCTGGTCGAGGCGAGCGAGAGCTCCCTGAGCTGGGGCAGGAACCACGCGTCGGCGAGCGTTGCGAAGAAGTTGCCCGTGGCGCCGCCGTCGAGCACGAGCTCACGCAGCGACGCGAGCTCCACGCCCTCGTCAGTGTTCCAGGTCGTCGGCGAGATGTTGCCAAAGCAAGCGGGGAGCTCCAGCCGACGGAGCTTGCCCCCGTTCGCGCCGAAGCGGCCGAGCATCGGGCTGACGTAGCCCCCGAACCTTCTCGCGGCCGTCTTCGCCGAGCGCGTCGAGCAGCGCCTCGAGCTCGCCGAGCTCCAAGCTGCGCGCGCGGATCCAGTAGGTGCCGCGCTCGCGCTCGAGCTCCCAGTTCCCCGCCTCCCGACTGCGGCGGAAGGACTCCGGTAGCTGCGCGAGCAGCTCGGCGTAGGTCGGGCCCCGGGCTCGAGCGGCTCACGATCCGGGTGCGGGATCGCGAGCAGCCCTCGCAGGCAGCCGTGGATCTTGGGCCGGGGGCGCTCGCGGACCAGGCGTTCGCCGAGCTCGCCACGAGCGCGCTCTTGGCAGGCTCGCAAGCGCGCAGGCGCGCCCACTCGAACGCGTCGAGCAACATCTCGAGGGCGGCGTCTTCACCCGAGGCCCCGAGCCGTGCGATGGCGTCGGCGGCGACGTCCTTGTGGTTCTTCTTGATGGCCTTGCGGACCTCGGCCAGGTCATCTTTGAGTGTCACGGCCCAAGCCTATCGCGTCGGCGAGGGCTCTGAGGAGCCAGCGGCCAACAGCGCATGGACCGACCCGCACGCCCTCTGGCAGAGAATTCCCAGCGCGCGCGCGACCTGGCCCGCGCTTCGGGCTACCCTGCCTCCATGACGCGGCCTCACCTCGGCCCAGCGCTCGCCTCGGCGCTGGCCCTGCTCGCCTCGTGCGGCGGCGAGACCAGCGAGCCGCTCCCCGAGCCCGAGCTCACCTACGTCCACGCGCCCGGGATTCGCCTGACCCGAATGACCGTCAACCAGGGCGTGCAGGTCGAGCTCGTCCGCGGCAACGAGGTCGCCGAGGCCAGCAGCTACAACGTGCCGCTGCTCGAGGGTCGCGCGATGCTGGTCCGGGCCCACTACTCGGTCCACGCGGACTTCGAGGCGCGCGAGCTCCTGGCCAAGCTCACGATCGAGTCCCCCAGCGAGGGCGTCGACGATGTCGTCCAAGACTCGATCGTCGAGGTCAAGGGTGACTCGGTCGAGAGCTCCTTGCATCAGACCTTCGCCTGGTACCTCGAGCCCGACATGGTCGTCGACGGCCTGCGCCTGCGCGTCGACGTCTACGAGACCACCCCCTACGAGCCCGGGACCGAGCCCGAGCCTGAGCCCGCGGCCGAGGGCGCCGCGCGCGTCGACGCCCCCGCGCTGCCCTGGGCGGCGTGGGACGCCGCGCTCACGGCCGATCCCGACCCCATGCAGATCCACGTCGTGCTCGTTCCGATCGAGCACCACTGGGGCGACTGCGTGTCCGATGCCTCGGTCCCCGACGCCGAGGTCGAGGCCATGCGCAAGGAGCTCGAGCAAAACAACCCGGTCCAGGTCGCCAAGCTCTCGGTCCGCGAGCCGCTCGTCTGGACCGAGACGATCGGCGAGTCCGAGGCCGGCTTCTCGCCGATCCTGACCGCGCTCTCGATGCTCCACGTCGACGACGAGGCCGCGCCCTACGAGTACTACTTTGGGCTGATCACGACCTGCGACGGCTACCCCTCGGGGCTGCTCGGCCAGGCGATAGCGATCCCCTCGGAGGTCGACCCGGGCCTCGGTTACCAGCGGGTCTCGGCCGGGCGCTACAGCGGCGACGGCCAGGCCGCGGCCGAGACCTTCGTCCACGAGGTCGGCCACACCCAGGGCCGCCGACACGTGCGCTGCTCCGGCGAGGCTGGGGTCGATCCTGCCTACCCCTACAGCGGCGGGGTCACGGGCGTGTGGGGGTTTGGGATCCACGACCTGCGCCTGCGCTCGCCGGCCGGGTCGCGCGACTACATGACGTACTGCGCCAACGAGTGGGTCTCGGATTACGGCTACAACCAGGTCTGGCCGGTGATCGAGACCTTGACCGAGTGGGCGCTCGAGGACGAAGCGGCGAGCAGCGGCGGTCAGGGGCTCCGCGCGTGGTCGGTGACCGACTTCGACGAGATCCTCGTGGGCGCCCTCTATGTCGACGGGACGATCGACTGGTGGACCACGCGGGGGTCAATCTCGGGGGTCATGAGCTCGACGGCCTCGATCGCGTGGGAGCTCGACGGCGAGCACTTGAACATGCCGGTCTGGATCTCGCCGCGCGGCGACGACGAGACCCTCAACTTCGCCGCGGTCCTGCCCGAGGGCGAGCTCGACGAGGCGCTGTTCTCGCTCGAGCTCGAGGGGCCCGAGCTCGAGGGCATCGAGCTCGCGGGTGGCTCGCCCGGCCCTGCGATCGCATTTGACGGGCTCCACCGCGCACCTGGCGACGCGACGCCAAACTGATCGCCGCTCAACCCAGCGTGAGCTCGGCGAAGCTCGGGATCCCGCGCGGATCCATCTCGAAGTTTTGGACCCGCCACGAGTGCACGGCCACGCTCGCGCCGTACATCAGCGGGACCAGGGGCCGCTGGTCTTCGAACAGCTCGTTGACC
This sequence comes from Enhygromyxa salina, assembly GCF_002994615.1. Lineage (GTDB taxonomy): Bacteria > Myxococcota_A > Polyangia > Nannocystales > Nannocystaceae > Plesiocystis > Plesiocystis salina_A. Next base: position 8,709 of record NZ_PVNK01000174.1, read on the forward strand.
GCCATCAGCTGGGCGCTGTCGAGCTGCGCGGCGGCGAGGCGCCGATCCATCTCCGGGTCCGCGTAGCCCCCGAGGTTGGTCGTGCTCGCCATCGGCGTCCCGCGCCTGGGGATCCGCTTCGACGACAGCAACGCGGTGAGGAAGTCGATCGGCTCCGCGGTCTCGGCGATGTAGCCCGACAAGATCAGGTCGTGCTCCCCGCGGCGCACGGCCTCGAAGAAGGCCTCGGCCGTGTCGGGCTGCTGAATGATGACGCCGATCCCGAGCGCGCCGAACTGCTCGGCGATCACCTTGGCGACGCCCATCGGGTTGGGCAGGTAGGGCCGCGGCCCCCAGACCACCAGCATGCGCAGCGAGCTCGGCCTGTCCCCGACCGCCTCGAGCGCCTTGGCGGCCACGTCCTGGCCGTAGTTGGGCAGGCTGCGCCGGGTCGGCGCGAGCGCGGGCGGCAGCAAGCCGCGCGCGGCGAAGGCCGCGGGGTTGTCGTGGCAGACCCGCGCCAGCGCCCAGGGATCGATCGCGGCCGAGAGCGCCCGCCGAACCGCCGGATCGCGCAGCCACGGCCGACGACAGGTGAAGGCCAAAAACGCCGTGCTCTGACCGGGCTGGTAGACCTTGCGAACGCCCTGGAGGCCCTTGGCGACCTCGCGCGAGAGCATCATCGTGAAGTCGATCTCGCCCTGCTCGAGCGCCTCGCGGAGCTTGGTCGGCTTGTTGTCGGCGTCGAGGGGGTAGGCCCAAAACTCGATCCGCTCGATCGACGGCTGCTTGCGATCGCCCGCGTTCCAGTGCGGGTTGCGCTCGAGAACCAGGACCTTGCCGGCCGGGGCGACGGTCTCCTCGACGATCGCGTAGGGCCCGGTTCCAACCCAGTTCTTGGCCCCGCGCTTGCCGATCACGCTCCAGATCTGCGCCAGGTGAGGCTCGAGCACGACCTCCGGCTCGACGCAGTTGAACTGCACCCGTCGGCCCCCGGCGGCGTTGACCTTGGTCACCGCGCGCAGCGGCGCGACGTGCTGAAGCGAGGCCGCGATGTCCTCGGGCTGGACCGCCGTGCCATCACAAAAGAAGAGATCATCGACCAGGCGGACCGAGTAGCGCGGCATCCCGTTAATGCCGATCGTCTCGAGCCGCAGCTCGTGGGCGAGGTAGCGCGGGTCGGCGACGATCTTGCCGTCGACCCGAGTGTAGAGCGTCTCGAAGCACTGGTTGCGGACGATGACGCCGGCGAGGTCCTGGGCCTCCCACGGGTCGAGCCCGCCCCAGCCGCCGAGCAGACCGACGCGCAGCGTATTGGTATCGGGCTCGTTGGTCTTGCGTGGTCGGCTCACTCGCCCGGATTGTTTCAGACCCACGCGCAAGGAGCAAAACCGCCGTCTGGATGGGCCCAGGCCCCCTGGAGGAAGCTTCAGCCCCGCCCATCCCGTCGGGCTGACACGGCGACATGTCCACGCAGTCACCCCCGCACGCGAAGCCGCGCACTCGGCACACGGCCCCTTCGCCGGGGGGATTCAGCCGTCAGCCATGATGCGGGCGATCAGCTCGCCGCGCACCTTGTCGGCCTGATCGTTGTCGATCTGGCAGGTGCCCGCGGCGCCGTGACCACCGCCACCATAGTCGAGACACAGCTGACCCACGTGGGTCTGCGAGGTCCGATTGAGGATCGACTTGCCGATCGCGAACACGGTGTTTTGCTGCTGCCGCCCCCACATCACGTGAATCGAGATGTTGGTGTTTGGATACAGCGCATAGATCACAAAGCGGTTCCCGGCCCAAATCGTCTCTTCGTCGCGGAGGTCGAGCACGACGACGTTCTCGTAGACGGTCGAGCACAGCTCGATTTGATGGCGCTGCTTGGGCACATGATCCATGTAGAGATTCACGCGCTCCTTGACGTCGGGGAGCGCGAGGATCTCCTCGACCGTATGGTCACGGCAATAGTCGATCAGCTCCATCATCAACGCGTAGTTGCTGATGCGAAAATCACGGAATCGGCCGAGCCCGGTCCGGGCGTCCATGAGGTAATTGAGCAAGATCCAGCCGTCGGGCTCGAGGATCTCCTGCTCCGAGAGCCGCGCCGCGTCACACTTGTCGACCGCGGCCATCATCTCGTCGGTCACGTTCGGCAGCTTCTCCTTGCCGCCGTAGTAGTCGTAGACCACCCGCGCAGCGCTCATTGCGCCCGCGTCGATGATGTGGTTGTCACGCTTGCCGCCCACGCGCAGGACCTCGCTCGCGTGGTGGTCGAAGCACAGGTGGAGCCCCTCCACGTAGGGCAGGTTCGTGCTGATGTCGCGAGGGGTGACCTCGATCTTCCCGTCCTGCATGTCCTTGGGGTGGACAAACAGGATCTCCTCGGGGTCGATGAGGTCGAGTTCCTTGAGCAGAACCGCGCACACCAGACCGTCGAAATCGCTGCGGGTAATCAGGCGGTACTTGCTCATCACGCTCGCTCCGGGGGTCGCAAGCGGCGAGTATACGCGAGCGACCGCCAGACACAAAGCAGACGGGCTCGAGCTGTCTGGCGGCGGCGCGGCGCTCAGCAGTACACGGCGTCGCCGAGCAAGCCCAGGCTCACGAGTTGAGTGAGCGCGCCGACTCCGAACGAGGTCTCGCATGACAGGCTCCGCTACCGCGGTGGAGCTTCAGACCCACGACGATCCACGCGCGCCGCGATCGACATCATGTTCGCGAAGTCTGTGTCACGGCCTGGCCCGAGCAAGCCTCGCGCACCTGGCGCAAATCACGCAGATTACTCGAACATCCCGTAGCTCACGAGCTGCTCGGGCTCGACCTCGATCACCTTGCCGAGCTGTGCGAGGGCGTCGAGGTCAATACGCGTTCGATCCCCGACGATGCTGACGATCACGGGGAGCTCCGCGTAACCGGTCGCGAAGCCCTGCACGTCGTCGACCCCGAGGGTCTGGATCTGCCCCCACTCCCACGGGCGAGGGTCTGCGCGCTCGCCTCGCTGGTCCCAGCTGTCGACCAGCCAAACGACCCAGCGCGGGTCGATGCGGCTCGATCGATAGTCGGCGTCGAGCGACCCGAGCGTGTGCTCGAGGCGAGTGGCCTCGATCGGCCGCTCGCGCAGGAGCTCGAGATAGGTGGTCAGGGCCTCGTTGGTCTTGTCGACTTGGGTGCCCATGCCGCCGATCAGCGCCCACTGATCATCGGGCACCTTGGCCTCGAGCACGGAGGCGAACGCGTAGTAGGCCAGGCCCCGGGCCTCGCGGATCTCCTGGAAGATCAGCGAGCTCATGTTGCCGCCCATGTAGTGGGCGAGGTAGCGGGCGACCGGGAGCTGCTCGCGGTCCTGGGCGCCGAGGGGGATCGCGAGCGAGACCGCGGACTTGGCCACGTCCTTGTGGAGGAAGTAGATCGTCGTGCCCTCGACCCCGCCGCGGAAGCGCCGCAGCTTCCGCGGACCGGTCTTTTTGTGCCTGCGCCCGAGCGCCACGACCTCGGCGACCTCGGCGGGCGCCCGCGGTCCGAAGTAGAGCGTGCGGTGGCTGTGGTCCGGGAAGGTGGCCAGCAGCTTGCGCAGAGGCTTGGCCCTGACCTTGCGGATCGCCGCGTTGCTCGGCCTGGACAGCGCGACGCTGTGCTCGCCGAAGCGCGCGTAGTCGGCGAGCAACTCGCCGAGCTCGTCCGAGTCGTCGAGCTCGTCCTCGCGCGCAGAGATGATGTTGACGCGGAGCTTGGCGAGGTCCCCCTCGTCGAAGCTGGGATCGCGCAGCCACTGCTCGACCAGCTCGACGCTCTGCTCGAGGTTGGCGTCGATACCGTCGATGTCGATGGCGCTGGTCTCGCCGCCGCAGCGAAAGCCGACGTCGGTCCCGATCGCATGCAGCCGCCGCTGCAGATCCTCGGCCGAGGTCGGACCCGAGCCGGACCGCTCGAGCAGCTCGAGGGCCACGCACAGCATCTCGGCCTTGCGGTGGCCGCGGTCGAAGCGGTACTGGAGCGAGAACAGATCGTTGCGGGCGTTGTGGGCGACGATCAGCGGCCCCGCGGGCAGCTCGAGGTGCTGGTAGTGCTCGCCCTCGACGAGCCACTGGGGCTCGAGCTCGGTCGCGGGCATCGCCAGGACCTCGGCCGCGAACGGGCTCTGGCGCGAGACGTCGATGTCGATCGGCGTGATCTTGGGCTTGTCGATGTTGGGCACCGTGTGGGCGCCCTGCTTGCGGTTGATCACCACATAGTCATCGCCGAGGTAGGTCTTGGCCACGCGGATTACGTCCTCACGGGTGACCGCGCGCAGCCTCTGGTCACGCGCGAGGACCTCGGCCCACGAGCGCCGCTCGATGAACGCGTCCAGCATCCGCGCGACCCGGCCCCAGTTGCTCTCGAGCGCCTGCTTGTCGCGGATGTCCTCGTGGAGCTTGATCGCGTCGATCTCGGCCTGGCTGAACTCGCCAGCCTCGAGCTTGGCGATGACCCCGAGGATCAGCTCCTCGACCTCGGCGTGGGTCTGGCCCTGCTGGAGCGTCGCGCTGATGGCAAAGTAGCCGGCGTCGTTGAGCGAGGTCGACCACGAGCCCGCGTCTTGAACCTTCTGGGTCAGCTCGAGCTCGAGGTTGAGCAAGCCGCTGCTCGAGTTGTCCATCAGCCAGTCGAGCACGACCATGACCGGCTCGTCCTCGTGCTTGACCTCGACGGTCCGCCAGCCCAGCATCACGCTCTGCTCGCCCTCGGCGACGAGCTCGTGGGCGACGCGGCCCGAGATCGGCGGCAGCGCGGCCTCGGCCCGGGTCCCGATCGGACGCGGCGGGAGCTGGCCGAGGGTCCGCTCGAGCACGGGCAGCGCCGTCTTTGCGTCGATGTCACCGGCGAGCAGCACGGCCATGTTGTTGGGCCCGTACCAGTCCTCGAAGTACTGGACCATGTCGGTGTAGGCCGGGCTCTTGAGGTGCTCGACCACGCCGATCGTCGGCTGCGTGCCGTAGGGGTGGGCGGGGAAGAGCGCGAGCAGCATCGTCTCCCACATGCGGCTCTCGGGCCTGTCGATCGACAGGTTCTTCTCCTCGTAGACCGCCTCGAGCTCCGTATAGAACAGGCGAAACACGGGGTCGGCGAAGCGCTCGGCCTCGACCCTGGCCCAGGCCTCGAGCCGGTTCGAGGGCACGTCTGCGATGTAGGCCGTGACCTCGTCGCTGGTGAACGCGTTGATGCCCTCGACCCCGAGCGCCGAGTACATTCGGCTGAACTCGTTGGGCACCGCGTACTCGGCCATGGCCTGGTTGTGCGCGTCGATCTCGGCGAAGATCTCGGCCCGGCGCCCTTCGTCGGCCTGGCGTAGCTCGGCGTAGAGCTGCTCGGTCCGCTCGAGGTGCTCGCGCTCGGCCTCGGCGTCGAGGGTCCCGTACTCGTCGGTGCCCTTGAACAACATGTGCTCGAGGTAGTGGGCGAGGCCCGTCGAGTCTGCCGGATCGTTGCGGCTGCCCGTGCGCACGGCGATCCACGAGGTGAAGCGCGGCTTTTGGCGATCGGTGCTGATGTAGACCGTCATCCCGTTGGTCAGGCGGTGCACGGTCACGCCCATCTCGTCGCCGTCGAGGGGCGCGTCGAGGGTCGGCGGGAGATCCGAGGCCGCGAGGATCTGCTCGGGGCTGAGCTCCTCGATCGCGGCTGGCGTCGAAGGCTCTGGCGGGGTCACGTCCGGGGCTGGGAGACACCCGAAGGTCAGGCCGAAGCATGCGGCGACGAGGACCGGGCGCGCGTCGAGACTGCGGAACATGCGCAGTGCATAACATGGGCGTGGGCGTGGGCACGAGCCCAGCGACCACCCGGGCGAGATTCCCTGGCGCTCGCGGAGCTCGGCCTCGGGTCGATCGATGACGGTCGATCGATGACGGACCAAGAGTCCCAGCCTTCGAACAAGTCGACCTTCATGTTGGCCATGACCGCTGGGCCCTCAACGCGATCATGCTCAGCCACGTCAGCGCTCTTCAGCCCGACACGCCCGCAACGACCCCCCCAACATGACGATGGTGAGACGATCCGCGCCGGAGCTCGGCGCCCTGCTCGCCAGGCGCCCTCAATCTTCGCGTGCCTCGAGGGCGTCGACCCGACCCTCGAGCTCGTCGACCCGGCCCTCGAGGAGCTCGGCCTCGACCGCGGCGCGCTCGCGCGAGGTCAGCGACGCCGTGACGCCCGCGGACAGCATTCGGACCTGCGCGCTCAGCCCCGCGACCGCGGTCTCGACCGTATCGAAGCGCTGGTCGTGTCGAAGGACCAGCGCCTCCAGCGTGTCGAGCCGGCGGCTCGTCTCGCCGCGCGAGTCACTGAACTCCGCGCGCAAGTCTCCGAACTGCGCGCGCAAGTCTCCAAACTGCGCAGCCAGGTCGGCGTGCATGGCTCGGATTTCTCGGAGGATCGCGGGGGTCACGTCGATGGGGTCCGTCATGATTGTACTCGCTCCCCAACTTCTCGGCCACGAGCGCGAGGTGTTGCGCGAAGCAGTGAATTGATCCCGGCCGCGACCGATTGCCTACAGTTGGATTCGACGCGACCACAGGCCGGCCCGACTTCGGGCCATGGGACAACTCCACGTCCATCCCGCGCCGCGCGTGGACCTCGACCTCGCCGGTCTGGTAGACCTTCGAGAGACGGCCGCAAAGCTTGCAGCCCGCCTGCTCACTGGGTTCCGACCCGATCTGCGCCACACTGCCGAACAGCGAGACACCCATGCCGTGGAAATTCGATCAAACCGGCGAGCAGACCGTGCTGCTACCCTACGACTTCTCGGACCCCGCGACCGACGCGATCGCTACCGCGCGCGAGATGGTCGCGCGCCCCGAGTTGCTCTACGTGCTTCACGTGATCCCACCGATCGACGTGGCCTCGCCGGGCTTCTTGAGCGGCGCGCTCGAGATCGAGACCCTGCGCAAGCACGCCGACACCGAGCTGACCAAGGTCCTCGACGCGGCCGGGCTGGCCAAGGCGCAGCGCCGCGTCCACGTCGGCGATCCGGCCAGCGAGATCCTCGATGTCGCCCGGGAGATCGAGGCCAACGTGATCGTGATCCCGAGCCGCGGCAAGACCGGACTCCGGCGATGGATGATCGGCTCGGTCGCGGAGCGAGTCGTCCGGCGGGCGCAGTGTCCGGTGTTGGTCTTGCCGATCGTCGACGATGACGATGACGACGACACCAATTGAGAACAGCCGTCGGTCATGAAGCTCGCGATCGTGGTCGAAGGCGGCGGGCTGCGGGGCTCCTTCGCTGTCGGGGCCCTGGCCGAGCTCGCGCAGGTGCTCCCGGTCGCGCCCGCGCACGTGTTTGCGACCTCGTCGGGGGCCCCGAACGCGGCCTACTTCACGACCGGGCAGATCGAGGACGGCGTCCGGATCTGGGCGCTGCGCACGCATGGTTCGCAGCTGGTCGACTATCGCAACCTCGTGGGCCCGGCCTCGGTCATGAAGATCGACGAGCTCGTCTCGGTGTTCCGCGACGAGATCCCTCTCGACGTGGCCGAGCTCGGGGGTTCGCGCACCCAGCTGCACATCACCGTGACCGAGGTCGAGTCGGGCGAGGCCCGGGTCATCCGCGCGACCGAGCACAACGTCTTTGATCTGCTGACCGCCGCGATGGCCTTGCCCTTCGCCTACGGCAAGGTCGTGACCGTCGACGACGGACGCTACATCGACGGCGGGTTTCGGGCCCCGGTTGCGATCCGCGAGGCGATCGCGCTCGAGCCCGACAAGATCATCGTGATGTTGACCAAGCCCCGGGGCCATCGCCGCAAGGCGCGGGCGCTCAGCGAGTGGCTACAGTGTCGCTCCTACCCCGAATTCCCCCACACACAGGCCGCGATCCGGGCCAAGTGGATGCAGTACAACGCGACCATGGAGCTGCTCGACGAGCTCGAGGGCAGCGGTCGGATCATGACCGTGCGCCCACCCGGTGAGCTCCCGACCGGTCGGCTCAGTCGGTCCGAGCGGCGGATCCTGGCCTCGATCGAGCTCGGCCGCGCGACCGTCCGCGCGCAGACACGCGAGCTCAACGCGTATCTGGGCTGCTAAACCCAGCCCCCCGGGCTGGTACCAGCTTGCGATGATCTATTGACGATCTATTGCAGCTGCGCGGTGGCGGGGGATACGATACGTGCGGGACCTTGTCATGAAAAAAACAGCGATCACATGTGTTGTGGGTTTGGCGCTCGTCGGCTGCGGAGGAAGCGACCCCAGCGGGGGCACCGGATCGGGCGGCGGCATCTCGACCAGCGGAGAGACCGGCAACAGCGACGGCGTCGAGAGCGTCGACAGCAACGGTGATGGCGATGGCAACTCGGGCCCCGGCGACACCGGCGACGGCGACTCTGGCGACGGCGACGGAGACCCCGGCGACGGCGACGGCAACGACAACGGCGACGACGACGGCGGCACGGGCAACCAAAAATGGGACACGCTCTCGGTCCCCGACTCCGCGTTCAACTGCGGCGGCGGAGGCAACGACGAGCCCGAGTTCTCGTACCTCTGGGCGGCCAACAGCACCGAGGGCACGATCAGCAAGATCGACACCAAGACCGTCACCGAGGTCGGCCGCTACATCGTCCGCCCCGACAGCGCGGGCTCGCCCTCGCGGACCTCGGTCAGCCTCTCGGGCCACGTCGCGGTCGCCAACCGCAACGGCGGCGTGACCAAGATCTACGCGACCGAAGAGAGCTGCGAGGAGTCCAACGGGATGCCCGGCATCCAGACCTCCAACAACAACCAGGCCCTGGCCTGGGGCACCGAAGAGTGCGTCGCCTGGCACAAGCCGATGCAGTACAGCTCCCAGCGCCCGGTCGCCTGGGGCGCGGGCCAGTACAACGAAGGCACCTGCTTCTGGGAAGACGAAGAGCTGTGGACCGCCGCGACTCAGGGCCAGACCATCGACGTCTACGTCCTCGATGGTGACGACGGCTCGACCAAGGAGATGATCACGATCGAGGGCGTGTCCGCTGGCTACTACGGCATCTACGGCGGCGCGGTCGACGGCAACGGCGACTTCTGGGGCTCGCAGCTCGGCACCGGCAAGCTGATCCGGGTCAACCGCGAAGACATGACCTACGACATCTGGCAGATGCCCGTGAGCGGCTACGGCATGACCGTCGACTCCGAGGGCTTCGTCTGGACCTGCAGCAGCAACGTCGCCCGCTTCGACCCGGAGACCGAGACCTGGGAGACCGCCGCGGTCGGCGGCTACACGGGCTGCATGGCCGACGCTGGCGAAGACGGCTTGCTGTGGATGTCGCAGGGCGGCAACGGCGTGATCGGGGTCAACCGCGACACCCTCCAGGTCGAGAAGACCTGGGCGGCCGGCGGCTCCTACGGCATCAGCATCGACTTCGAGGGCTACGTGTGGGCCGTCGCCTACGGCTCCACCGTCAGCAAGATCGACCCGGAGAGCGGCCAGTTCTGGACCTACAACGGCCTCGTCGGCGCGTACACCTACTCCGACATGACCGGCTACGCGCTCACCAACGTCGGCTCGCCCAGCGGCTGAGCTCAGCCTGGCTCGTCCGACACGGCGCGCACACTCTCTTTATCGTCTCCAAGACTCGGGCCTGCGGCCCGACAACCTCGCTTCGCTCGGCCCCCAGGTCCTAGGAGACTGTCGTGCGCGCCGTGTTTCGTTTAAGCCCGTACTCGCGGCCGAGTCGCGGCCGAGTCGCAAATGAGATCGAGCGCACGCAGCTGCGCCGCATCTCGTGACCCACGCCACCCTCCCCCACCCGAGCATTCGCCAGCAGGCTGCTGAACAACCCAGCGCGGCCCAGAGCGCGTCACTGCGAGCTCTTGGCGGCGAAGGCATCGGACCTCAGGGGCGTGCTCTGGGTCGTGGTGGGTTGTTCAGCGGCCTGCTAGTTTGCGCCGCAATGTCGGCGCCCGCAGAGTCCCTCGAGTACGAGATCCCCGCGACCATCCCCTGCAGCGACCCCGCGACCGGCGAGCACCTCGGCGAGGTCCCGGCGCTGACGCCCGAGCAGGTCAGCGAGCGCATCGCGCGGGCGCGCGTGGCCCAGGAGTCGTGGAGGCACACGCCCTTTCGCGAGCGCCGCAAGGTCCTGCGCCACCTGCTCGACATGCTGCTCGAGCACGCCGACGCGCTGTGCGAGGAGATCTGCCGCGACGCGGGCAAGACCCTCGACAACGCGATGCTCGGCGAGATCTGGCCGATCGCCGAGAAGCTCCGCTGGACGATCGCCCACGGCGAGCAGCACCTGCGCAGCGAGACCGTGTCTTCGGGCCTGCTCCAGCACAAGCGGGCCAAGGTCGAGTACCACCCGCTCGGGGTCGTCGGCGTGATCACGCCGTGGAACTTTCCGCTTCAGAACATCCTCGGCCCGACGATCCCCGCGCTGTTCGCCGGCAACGCGGTCATCATCAAGGTCAGCGAGTGGACCTCGTGGTCGGCCGAGCCCTTCCAGCGCTTCTTGGATCGCTGCCTCGCCGACTGTGGCTACTCGCCCGACCTGATCCAGATCATCACGGGCTACGGCGACACCGGGGCCGCGCTCGTCTCGGGCGGGGTCGACAAGATCGTGTTCACCGGCTCGATGCGCAACGGCAAGCGCGTGCTCGAGCAGAGCGCCAAGACCCTGACCCCGGTGATCCTCGAGCTCGGCGGCAAGGATCCGATGATCGTCTGCGACGACGCCGACCTCGATCAAGCCGCCCACGCCGCGGTCTCGGCCGCGTTCATCGCCTCGGGCCAGATGTGCCTCGCGGCCGAGCGGGTCCTGGTCTTCGACGCCGTCTACGACGCGTTCGTGGCCAAGGTCCAGGACATCACCTTGCGCCTGCGCCAGGACGCGCCCCTGGCCGGCAAGCTCGTCGACGTCGGCGCGATGACCATGCCCGCCCAGGTCGAGATCGTCGAGCAGCTCGTCCAAGACGCGCTCGCCAAGGGCGCCTCGCTCAAGGCCGGCGGCAAGCGGACCAAGCGCAAGCCGAGCAAGCACTTCTTCGAGCCGACGATCCTCGCCGACGTCACCGACGAGATGCGGATCATGAACGAAGAGACCTTCGGCCCGGTCATGGCGATCACCCGGGTCCACGACGAGGACGAGGCCGTGCGCGTGGCCAACGCGAGCGAGTATGGCCTGAGCTCGTCGGTGTTCTCCAAGGACCCGGTCCGCGCCCGGCGGATCGCCGACCAGATCGTCGCGGGCTCGACCTGCATCAACGACTGGGCGCTGATGTACATGGTCCAGGACCTGCCCTTCGGCGGGGTCAAGGGCAGCGGCTTCGGCCGCCTCAACGGGCGCGAGGGCCTCCGCGCCTGCACGAACGTCAAGGCCGTGATCGAGGATCGGCTCCCGCTCCACCGCGCGATCAAGCTGTTCCCGGGCCGACGCTACGACTACGACGTGACCCGCGAAGGCGTGCGCCTGCTCTACGCCAAGGGCGCGGGCAAAAAATTTGAAGCGCTCGTCGAGCTCGGCAAGGCCCTGCGCAAACGCGCGCTCAGCTGAAGGTTTCTCGGCCGCCGGTGATCGAATCGGCGCCTCGGCGGCACCCCCCTCCTCGTGCCGAGCGAGCGCAGACGAGGCGCGCCCCCGACCGGGCGTCGGGTCCGTGTACTCCTGCTCGTGGTCTTCGCGGCCCTGGTCCTGCGCCACGGCTGGATGTCCGACGACGCGTACATCTCGCTGCGCACGATCGACAACTTCGCGGCCGGCCACGGCCTGGTCTGGAACGTCGGCCATCGGGTTCAGGCCTTCACCCACCCGCTGTGGCTGCTGCTGTGCGGGCTCGTCTACGCGATCACCAGCGAGTTCTTCTACTCGCTGATCATCTTCGGCGCGCTGGTCTCGACCTGCGCGCTGGCGATCGTCAGCCTCCGGCTCGCGCGCTCGGAGCTGGTCGGGATCTCCTTGGTGCTCGCCGCGGCCCTGTCGCACGCCTTCGTCGACTACTCGACCTCGGGCCTCGAGAACCCCCTGACGCACCTGCTGATCGGGCTCAGCGCGTGGGTCTACCTCGGCCGCGTCCCCGACGCGCGTCGCTTCGCGCTCCTGTGTCTGCTCGGTGGGCTCGCGCTCCTGAGCCGGCCCGACAACGCGATCCTGCTCGGGCCGGTCGTGCTCGCAGCCGGGGTTCAGGCCTACCGACGCGGCGCCACGGTCAAGGCGTTGATCCGCGCGGTGTTGCTCGGCGGCGTGCCGCTGTTTGCGTGGGAGCTGTTCTCGCTCATCTACTACGGCCTCCTCGTCCCCAACACCGCCCTCGCCAAGCTCAACTCTGGCGTCGAGGCCGGCGAGCTCATCCACCAGGGGCTGCTCTACTTCGTCGCAACCCTCGACGCCGATCCGCTCACGCTGCTGATCATCGTCGCGGGCACGCTCGCGCCCTTCGTGACCCGCGACCGGCGGATGATGCCCTTCGCGATCGGCGTGATCCTGCACGCGCTCTACCTGACGAAGATCGGCGGCGACTTCATGCTCGGCCGCTTCTTCACCGCGCCGATGTTCATGGCCCTGGTCTGTCTGTCGCAGGTCAAGCGCGTGGATCGGACCCAGTTCGGGGTCGTGACGGCGGTCGTCGCCGCGCTCGGGTTGTCGGCGCACCCCAACACCTTCGAGATCAACAGCCGGACCCTGAGCACCGCCAGCGAAGCCCGTGGTGAGCGCAGGGTCACCAACACCCGCGCGCTGCTCGCCAAGGGCGCGAGCCTCTCGCACGCCACGCGGATCCGCACGATGCCCGATCACAAGTGGACGAGCCTCGGCCTGCGCGGGAGCAGGCCCGGGCACAGGGTCCAGATCGCCACGGCCCTCGGCTTTCGCGGGTTCAGCGGCGGGCCCGAGGTTCACTGGATCGACAACGTCGCGCTCAGCGATCCTCTGCTCGCGCGCCTGCCCGCGAAGTGGAGGCCCAACTGGATGACCGGTCACTTCATACGCGCGATCCCCAAGGGCTACGTCCAGACCCTCGAGTCGGGCGAGAACGTGATCGAAGATCCCAAGATCCACGATCTCTACGAGCGCGTCTCGCTCGTGACCCGCGGCGACCTGTGGAGCGTCGAGCGCTTCAAGGCGATCTGGTGGCTCAACACCGGCGGGCCCGCGCGGCTGCTCAACGAGGAGTCGTGGCGCTTCCACGGGGCTTCAAAGCGCTCGCCGAGCTCGATCGGAGCCGGGCGGGTGCCCGACGGGACCGCGCTCGACTCGAAGCTCGTGCGCGCCTTCGGCTACACGGGCGTGTACGTCAAGTACAAGCACCGCCAGCAGCGACGCGAGCTCGAGCTCTCCGTCAACGACAACGACCGGTTCGAGATCCGCTTCTACGACGGCGGCGACGAGGTCGCCCGCGTGCCCGTGCCGCGCCAGCTCGAGTGGAATCTCGCGGGCGTCAGCGCCCGGCGCATCGCGCTCCCCGAGGTCCTCGCCGAGCGCGGCTTCACGCGCCTGCGCATCCTCCCGCGCACGGTCACCCGTGGACGCAAGCCGGCCTACGCGGTCGGGCACCTGCTGTTCGACGAGGACATCGAGGCCGCCGAGCTCCTCGCCGCGCCCGCCGCCAAGCCCAAGCCCAAGCCCAAGCCTCCGGCCAAGTCTCCGCCCAAGTCTCCCGCCAAGTCTCCGCCCAAATCGAGCGACGCCGGCGCGACCAACTGACCAACGGATCCCCTGCGGGTATGCTCGCGCCGTGCCCCGACTCTCGATCTTTGCCGGCCTCTTGCTCGCGACGTCGACGGTCTCGCTGCTCGCGTGCGAGGCGGCCCCCAGCGCCGGGCCCCGCGAGCAGCCCGGCCAAGACCAAGGGGCCACGCCCCCGCCCAGGACCCCGAGCGAGCCGCCCCTGCCGACCAAGCCCGAGGTCAAAGGCCCCGTCGACGAGGCCGTCGTCCTCGACTATGTCAGCGAGCACACCCACGAGATCCAGGGCTGCTACGAGGCCGCACTCCCGCGCAAGCCAGAGCTCGAGGGCACCGTCACGATCAGGTTCTCGATCGACAGCGCGGGCAAGGTCACGAGCGCCGAGGCCCCCGACGGCGACGCCTTCGGCGGGCCCCGAGCGGTCGCGTGCATGCTCCGGGGGGTCAAGCGCTGGAAGTTCCCCAGCCAGAGCTTCGGCGGGCCGGTCGAGGTCACCTACCCCTTCGCCCTGACCTCCGACCAGGTCATGCCAGCCGAGACCGTGCCCGAAGACAGCACGACGTGACCCAGGCCACCTCCGGCGCGGCCGCGGGCGGCTAGCTTCGCGCCGAGGTCCGATGCCCGAAGGAAGCGCCCGCCAGACCCCCACCACGCCGCCGCCAATCGCCTGCCACGATCCCGCGACCCTCGAGCGCCTCGGCGAGGTCGAGGTCATGGATCGCGCGCAGGTCGAGGCGATCGTCGCCCGAGCCCGCGCCGCGCAGCCGCGCTGGGCCGCGACCAGCTTCGCCGAGCGCCGGGCGGTGCTCGCCGACCTGCTCGAGTGGATCGTCGAGCACCAATCCGAGATCTGCCGCCTCGCCGCCCGCGACTCGGGCAAGACCATGGTCGACGCGGCCATGGGCGAGGTCTTTCCGGTCTGCGAGAAGCTGCGCTGGACGATCGCCAACGGCGAGCGAGAGCTGCGCCCGACGTCGCGCAGCCCCGGGTTTTTGGTCCACAAGCGCGGGCGGGTCGAGTACCTGCCCTTCGGCGTGGTCGCGGTCATCGCCCCGTGGAATTTCCCCTTTCACAACATCTTCTGCCCGCTGATCCCGGCCTTGTTCGCCGGCAACGCGGTGGTCGTGAAGGTCAGCGAGTGGACCTCGTGGTCGGCCGAGGACTACCTCGAGATCGTCCACCGGGTGCTGCGCAAGCACGGCCTGCCGACGGATCTCGTCCAGGTCGTGACCGGCTGGGGCGAGACCGGCGCGCACCTCGTGCGCGGCGGCGTCGACAAGGTCTTCTTCACGGGCTCGCCGGGCAACGGCCGCAAGGTCATGGCCACGGCCAGCGACGACCTGACCCCGGTCGTGCTCGAGCTCGGCGGCAAGGATCCGCTGATCGTCTGCGACGACGCCAACCTCCGCCAGGCCGCCGACGCGGCCATGCTCGGCGTGTTCACGGCCTGCGGCCAGATGTGCGTGGGCGCCGAGCGGCTCTACGTGTTCGACGAAGTCTACGACGAGTTCGTGGCCACGATGCAGGCCCGGGTCGGGGCCCTGCGCCAGGGCCCGCCCCTGGCCGGCACGATCGTCGACTGCGGCGCCACGACCATGCCCGCGCAGCTCGACATCATCCAGGGCCTCGTCGACGACGCCGTCGAGCGCGGGGCCCGAGCGCTGGTCGGCGGCGGCCGCAACGACGCCCTCGGGGGCCAGTACTTCCAGCCCACCTTGCTCGTCGACGTCGATCACTCGATGCGCATCACCCAAGAGGAGATCTTCGGCCCGGTCATGGTCGTGATCCGCGTGCGCGACGAGGCCGAGGCGATCCGCCTGGCCAACGACTGCCCCTACGGCCTCGGCTCGAGCGTGTTCACCCGCGACCGCAAGCGCGGCGACCGAATCGCTCGCCAGCTCCGCTCGGGCATGACCGTGGTCAACGATTACGGCGTCGCCTACATGATGCAGGCGCTGCCCTTCGGTGGGGTCGGGGTCTCGGGCTTTGGCCGCATCAACGGCGGCGAGGGGCTGCGGGCCTGCTGCTATGAAAAGGCGATCGTCGATGATCGCGTGCCGCTTGGGCAGAGCGTCAGCTTTCACCCGGTCCGGCCGCACAGCTACGAGCTGGTCGAGAGCGCGGTCCGGGTGATCTACTCGCGCGGGGTCCGGGCGAGGGGCCGGGCGGTCGTCGACGCGGCCCGAAGCCTGGTCGCGGTCATGCGCGAGGGCGCCTAGGCCTAGGCCTAGGAGCCCGTCTTTGCGCCTCCTCGCCCCGGCACTGCTGCGCAGCGCCGCTGGTTGACCTCGGTGTGGGCGCGCTCTCGCAGGCCGGGCCAGCGGCCTCTCCTCGGCAAGTTCGAAACTATCCCCCCCGCGAACGACGCATTCGGAAGTTCGTAGCGATGTGTGAACGAGGCGCCCCCTCTGACCCGAAAGAACCATGAATATCGCCGCCTTGGAAACTCGTGGCAGGCAGGAGTTTGGATGGCGAGCGACTCGATAGGGGCAGCTCGACCGCTGTCGAGCTGGCATGTGCGCGAGGACTGGGGCGGTCGAGCAACGCGGACGTGGGGCCGGCAGGGAGGCCGAGGTTGGTCTGTGAGCCCGCGTCGACGACCGCAGGCCCGGCGCGGATCATCTGTGAGCTCGAAGTCGTGGCAGGCAGGAGTTTTGGCGTGCTCGACCAAGGCGAAGGTCGTGGCAGACAGGAATTTGCGGCGCTCGAGCGAGGCGAAGGCCGTGGCAGGCAGGGGTTTTGCGGCGCTCGACCAAGGCGAAGGTCGTGGCATGGACGACTTCGAGCTCACAAACAAACTCAGCGCACGAGCGACCGGCGGCGCGCGACGTGGCGACACTCGCTGCGTGCTTCGGTAGCGTCGCCGGAGACCGGAAGACCATCACGGCTCACCCGTAGACCCCCCAGCCGTCCGCGACTCTGCCACGCGCGGCCGGTCGCTCGCGGCGCTCCCTCGCTCGGAGGCGTCATCGGTGGAGGGGTCGAGAAGCGACCCCGTCTGTTCGGCGCGCGCGCCCGGAGCTTCGCGCCGGCTGAGCCAGCGAAGAAGCGGCGTTTGCGGCGGAATGCGTGAGCGACCAGGCCGCTCGCGCACGGGGAGCTTGACTGGGTGCGACGCTTCTGAAGGCCCGCCGTGGGCGGGCGGAAAGAAGCATCATGTCAATCTCAACACAAGTACTGCTCACATTGTTCGCGACGCTGACTCCGACCACCGGGGGACCCAGCGATCTGTGCGACATCGTCTACACCGACACGGGCAAGCCGATCTTCTGCGAGCCTCACCAGGAGGGCGCGCCACGCTACGACGGCACGGTGTGCTGCGACGAGCGGATGTGCTTCGAGTCGCCCGAGGGCTACTGCCTCGCCGATGAGAAGCCGTTCTACTGCGAACTGGGGGAGGTGCGGTCGACGGGGGAGGTGAGCTGCTACTTCGAGGTCCCCGACTACTGTGACGTGTTCCCGTGCGCGCCGGGGTTTCAAGCCCAGCCGCAGGCGAACCACATCTGCTGCCATGAAGGCATCTGCTGGTCCACGTTCGGTGACTCCAACGACTGCGAACTCCAGGACATCTACTGGTGCTACGACGGTGTGACTAACGAGGATGGCACTGTAACCTGTTTCGACTAGACTTGGAACTTGGCGGCGGGGCTTCACAAGCCCCGCTGCCATCCCGCATTTGGCTTCACTGTTCAAGTCAAGTATGGCCTACCGGTTCGCCACCTCCTCCAACGCAAGATCGAAACGGACGATGCTGTTGGACAGGTCGTGCTTGACGGCGATGGCACGTCCCGCACGAAGCACCTTGATGGCTCGACGGGTCTCTGCGGCGTCGGCGTAGTTTTTTGCTAACCAAAGAGCGTCCTCGGTGTATCGCGCCCAGTTTTGACCGTCCCAGTCGAGCTTCAAAATCCTCCCTTCCGCAACCTCAGCACTGTTCAGTTGGCCCAAGTCCACGAACACCAGGAATTCTTGGAGTAGAATCCCACGCGTCCGCCAAGTCCCGTGCCCGAACTCCTCCTCGTGCACGGTCAGCGCCAGCTCCAGGTACTTCAGCGCCTCACTCGCCCGACCGACCGCCAGCAACCCGCGGGCGTAGTTCTCGTGGGCCTGGCTCAGCAGCTCTCGCGTCCCGCCGTACCTTTGGAGCGCCGCCTCGCGCTGCTCCACCGCCCGCAGCAACAGCCCAACCCCGCGCTCGCGCACCTCCTGGGGCCCGGAGGCCAGCGCGAGCCCGTGGACCTGCAGCAGCTCCGCGACCCGGTCGGGCCGAAACTCCGCGAGCACCGCCCGGGCCGCGAAAGCGTGCGCGTCCACAACCCCGATCTCCCCCCGCTCGCCCGCGACCGCGACGAGCTTCATCTGGACCTCGGCCCCGAACACCCCCAGCCCGAGGGCCCACGCCTCCTCGTAGGCCAGCTCGAAGTCAGCCTCCGCCTCGTCGAGCTCCCCGTCGAGGCGCCGGATCTCCCCGCGCCAGAAGATCGCCCGCGCGACCCCGTACTCGGCCCCCTGCTCGTGGGCCAACTCCATGTAGTCAGCCTGACGGGCCCGGGCGAGCTCGAGGTCCCCCATCCTCACCAGCGCCTCGACCTCGACGTCGATGTTGCGCAGCTCGAGAAAGCCGCCGTAACCCCACTCGGCGTCCTCGGGGTGGTCGATGCAGTGCTCTGGCGCGGGCAGCTCCGCGATCACGGTCGCGAAGCTCGAGCCGGCGCGCAGGTGCGGGGTCCGAAACGCCTGGACGGTCGCCTGAAAGCGGTCGCGCACGACCGCGCTGCACGGCGTCGGGGCGATCTCGAACTTTGCGGCCTTCGCTATCTCGCACTCTTGGGCCCGAACGGCGAGCCAGCGGTTCGCCATCTCCTGCATGCCATCTCCGGCCTTGCGGGTTCCAAACGCGCCGCGCAGCTCCGCCCGGATCTCGTCGTTCCAGATCAGGTCGAGCTCGCTCATGACCTCCTCGCAGGCGTCCGCTTGGGCCGGCCGCGAAGACATCAGCATCCCAACCGCGAAGCTCGCCGCGAGCCCGAGGCCCGCCGCCGCCCACGGCCAAGGTCGGCGCGCAGACCCTCGCACGCGCTCCATGCGAAGCAGCAGCGCCTTCATGCTTGGCCAGCGCTTGTCGGGATCTGGAGCGAGGCCGCGCGCGAGGATCCGGTAGAGCTCTCGCGGCGTCCCACCCCCGCGCGAAGCCTTGACCACGCGACCGCGGTCGCGGTCCGCGTCGGTCGCGAAGGGGCGACGGCCATAAACCATCTCGAACACGACCATGCAGTAGGCGTAGAGGTCGTCGCGCACGTCCTGGTGGCCGTGCTCGAGCACGCCGGGCGGCATGTAGGCCTTGGTGCCGACGATGTCGGCCATGTTTTCCCGGTCGCTGGTCCGGCACGCCAGGCCGAGGTCGGCGACGCGCGGCCAGCCCTCGCTATCGAACAAGATGTTGCTCGGCTTGATGTCGCGATGAAGAATTCCCGCGTCATGGATCGCGGCCAGGCCCCGACCGATCTGCATGGCGACCTCCAGGACCCGCTGCCAAGGCCCGGCGAAGTCTCGCTCCGCGGCCGTGCCCCCGCCGAGGTAGGGCATCACGAGCGCGGCGAGCCGGTCGTCGAGCCGCCCGACGTCGAGGATCGGCATCACGTTTGGGTGGTCGACCAACGAGAGCAGCCGGGCCTCGCGCACGAGGCTGTAGCGTCGGCTGACAGCCATCGCACGCTCGAGCTGGGCGCGCATGCTCTCGCTCAAGCCTGCCGCGTCGAGCTCGGCGTCCGTCATGGTGTTGAAGGTGGCGGGGTCCAGCTCGCACTTGCACGCGACCTGCCGCTCGAGCTGGCGGTCCCAGGTCCGCGCGACGCACGGCCCGCCGCTGGACCCCGTCGGCATCTCGATCACGAAGCGGTCCCGCGGGAACTTGGGAAGGCTCAGGAACGACTCGTCGGGGGAGACTCCAACCATGGGGCCGCGATGGTAGCAGCCCGCAAGTGCGTCGGGCGGGGGGCGGGGGGCGGCTGAAAGAAAGTTGAAAATAGCTCCTGACAAACACCCCGCGGATCTGTCTTTAACAATTGAGGGGTGTCGAACGCCCTGCAACAGCCGCGCGCAGGCCTTGGTCTGCGCGGCGCGGGTGCGGTTTGCCTCGCGCCGAACTCCCGAACGCTGCTGGTCTAGCCGCGAGCGTGCCTGCTCGACTCGAGAGCAGCGAAGACCTGCGATGTCCACCTCTCTTCCGATCATCGGGTACGGCGACTGGCAACCTGGATCCGCGGCCGCCTCCGCTCGGTCAGCAGTCGGTCGGGTCGCCAGGGAGGGTGGGTGAATGCCGTGCGAGCTTGAAGCGCTTCGCCTTGCGCAACAGCTGCTCGGCCTTGTCGCGCCGGGTGAGCTCGCCCGCGAGGCGCCTGCGAAGCCGGGCGACGGACTCGCGCGCCGCCCCCTCCCCGAGCTCGTAGTTTCGCGCGATCTCGCGGTACGCGACCCCCCGAACCCTGTCTTGGAGGATCTGCCGCGCCCGAGGGTCGCAGCCCTCGAGCAGGTCCTCGACACCTTCGAGCTCCTCGCGCAGGCGGAGCGTCCGACTCATGTCCACGGACGCCTGACCGTGAAGATGCGACTCAAACATCTCCGAGGTCGCGTTCCGCGTGCGCGTCAGCTCGCGACGTACCGCATTGTTGGCGCACGCCCGGATCCACTGCAGCGTTCGATCAGCTTCGGGATCCTCCCCGGCTCGGAGCCTGTCGAGCATCTCGGTGATCGCGGCTTGGACCACCGAGTCGATCTGCGCCGTGTTGGCAAAGAACCGCTGAACCCAGCGCCGGGTCGTCTTGAGGAACAAGCGGCCCGCTCGGGGATCACCCGCGAGAAACTTTCGGTGGTCGAGCAGCATGGCGAGGAAAATACCAGTAAGCGCGTGGGTCATCTGACCATTGGTACATGCGCAAGGCCGCGCACACGATCGAACGCTGCGACCTCCGCGCTCTCAGCCGGCCCCAAACTCGGCTCGCAGCGCCGCCCGGACCTGGGCGAGACCCCGGCTAAGACGCGACCGGACGGTGTTGTAAGGGATGTTGAGCTCTGCGGCGATCTGCATGGGGTCGCGGCCGTGGAGCCACAGACGAACGACCGAGCGGTAGAACTCGCCGACCTCCGCGAGGGCTCGCTCCGTCGCTTCGTGGCCGATCGCGAGCATCAACAAGCTATCGGGTCCGGGCCCGGTCGCGGGACATTTGTCGTCTTCGAGGGGCGGCGTGGTCGCGACCTGTCGCGGGACCCGACGCTCGTAATACTCGAAGACCAGCTTACGGGCCACGAGAAAGGCGAAGCTTCGCAAACCGCACTTCCCCTTGAAACAGCGAGCGATTGCGAGCCACGCATCCGCGGCGAGATCGGCGGAGTCGGCCCGCGGGACCCTGCGACCAAAATAGCGTATCAGCTCGCGATTGATTCGCATGAAGTCGGCAGGCTCTATCTTCAGGACCCACGAATCAGTCATTGCATGAGACTAGCACGAATACGAGCAGTCCGGGGTGCAATGCATCGTGTCGCCTCGCGCCGGATTGTTTTGCCGAGGGCGCGAAGCCAAAACGCCGCTGCACCGGGCGTACTGCAAGTTTTGGCGACAAAGCCCTCGGCGAAAAGGCCAAGCGAGGCGGCGCGAGGCATTGCACCCCGGGCTGCTAGAGAGCGGTGACCGAACAACACAACACTCGAAGCAGCCTCCCGCACGCGTGCTTGTCATGGCGAGCCCACGCTGATTCACGATCGTCGGGGCCGCCGAGGCCGTGGGGTCCGCTCGTGGGAGATCCGCGTCAGCTCTGCTCGCATCGCGTCCTCGAGCTGGTCGCTGCGCGGATGGGTCGGGAGCTGGCGGACGTCGCCGAGTTGTTGCTCGGCATGAGATCTCAGCGCCGCTATTTGCTGCTCGACACAATCGCCCGCACGCGACGCAGCACTGTTTTTCACGCGATCGACCAGCTCCTCGCGCGCGAGGTGGCGTTGAAGGTGCAACACGACTCGGACGACGAGACCGTGTGGCGGGTGATCGCCGAGGCCCAGGCCATGGCCCGGTTTGATGATCCAAATATCGTGCGCGTCCACGACTTCGGTCGCCACGAGGGTTGGTTGTACCTGGTCATGGAGCTCTGCGACGAGAACGTCGAGACCTGGCGCCGCGGTCGGCCGTGGGCGGACGTGCTCGACCAGCTCGTCGAGGCCGGCCGCGGGCTGGCGGCGGTTCACGCGGCTGGGCTCGTACACGCCGACGTCAAGCCCGAGAACATCTTCGTGAAGGACGGGGCGGCGAAGATCGGCGACTTCGGACTGGTGACCTCGCCGGGGTGGTCGACCCGGATCAGCGGCACCCTGGGCTACATCGCGCCGGAAGTGGCGGACGGGAGGCAAAGCGCTGCCAGCGACGTGTTCGCGTTCGCGTGCACAGTGTGGGCTTGCCTGGTCGGACGCCCGCCCTTCGGCGAGCCGCCCCCAGGCGCCGACACCTCCGCCGGCGCGCTGGTCCTGGTCGAGCGAGCGCGAGCGGGTGCGTTCGGCGAGCTCGACCGCGCAGCCGCCCCTCCCCCGCGAGCGATCATTGCGGCGCTGCGCCGCGCGCTGCAACCTGACCCAGAGCGCAGGCCGGCCCTCGACGGGCTCCTCGCGCAGCTCGAGGCGCTGCGCTCAGCAGGGGCGCTGGGTCGGTGGGTCTGGACGCTACGCCTGGACGCGCGGTGACCTCGACAGCCCGTCGAAGGGAGCCCTGGATGACCCAGCCATCCGCGACAGCCGACTCGAAACGGGCGCCCGGACCGACTCCTGCGGTTCGGTTTCGACGACGACAACATCGCCACCTCGTCGGAGCAGCTGATCGAACAATCGCCCCTACGCGTTCAAGTCCGATCCGCTCGGCACCTTCGTGGTCGAGCCGACCCCTCAGGGCGCGGGGTGGGGCGGCACGCCTCGGGCGGGGGACCGAGGATGCGCAGCTGTCTCGACGCGGCGTCGTCAAGTTCGACGAGGGAGCAGCCACGACCCGCGACTCGGCCGTCGCGGTCTCGCTTTGCAGACCTCATGCGTGAGGCAGCGAGGTGTCTTGGTTCTGGTCTGCTCACCCAGCTCATCGCGACACGTAGATCGCCTCGCGGTAGTGGTCGCCCGGCAGCCCCGCGACTTGGCCCACGCCCGGCCCCCCGGGCACAGTTGCGTGTTTTTCGCTCCCCTCACCCTCGGACCCCGCTGTGGTAGCGTCTTCGCACCCCGAGCAGAGGGCTCCGAGCAAAGGGCTTTGAACGTCCCCAGCCTTCGAGTAGACCACCGCGAGGACCTTGCCATGGACACAGCGAGCGGCGACCCCAACGAGTTCGAGATCGATGGCGTGCGGTACAGCTGGGACCGCGCGCGTGACCTGATGCTGATGAACGACATGCCGGTCGTGGCGATGCTGATCGAGAGCACCCTCGCCGGCATGATGTGGGGCGTCGAGCGGATAGTCGGGCGCGAGCGCTTCGAGCTGGCGATGCAGGCCGCGGGCCGCCGCAGCGTCGAACAAGAGTGGCGCACCTTCATCGCGCACATACCGGCGCCCGAGGTCGCCATCGAGATGCTCGGGGGCTTGACGCCGCTCGGCGGGCTCGGCCGCTGGCAGGTCGTCGAGTTCAACCATGAGCTCAAGTCCGCCGTGTTCCGGGTGACCGCCGGGTTCGAGCCGATCTATCAAAAGAGCCTCGGCGTCGAGTGGGACTCGGCGTTCATCGCCGGCAAATTCGCGGGCTACTGCACCAAGGCCTTCGGTACCCACTGCTGGGCCGAGCAGACCCGGTTCGTCGTGCGCGGTGACCCCTACGACGAGTTCGAGGTCCGCCCCTCGGACCGCAGCGTCGAGGACCGTCTCGACGCCCTGCTGTTCACCGCGGAGTCGAGCGCCGCCGACCTCGCCGCGGCGCTCGAGCGGCTGCGTCGCGAGGTCGAGGAGCGCCGCGAGGTCGAGGCTCGTCTGCGCGAGGAGGCCGAGGTCCGCCGACGTGTCGAGGACGAACTGCGCGGGAAACTCGAGATGATCGAGCGTCAGGCCGCGGACATCCGAGCCATGTCAACGCCCATCTTGCAGGTTGGGGCCGGGGTGCTCGCGGTGCCGGTGGTCGGCCGCCTCGACTGCCAGCGCGCCGAGACCCTGATGGAGGTGCTGCTGCCCGCGATGGTCGAGCGGCACGCGAGGGCGGCGATCCTCGATCTGACCGGCGCGGAGGCGCTCGACGCCACGGCGATCAACCTGTTGCTACGGCTGGCCCGGGCGGTCAGCATGCTCGGCGCGCGCTGCCTATTTTGCGGCATGTCGCCGCGGGCCGCCCAGACTGCGGTCAATCTCGGCGTCGAGTTGAACGGCCTGGTCGCTTACGCGACCCTGGAGGCGGCGCTAGACGCAGCGAAGCGCGGGATGTCGAAGTCACGCTAGCAGCCCGGGGTGCTAGCAGCCCGGGCTGCAATGCCTCGCGCCGCCTCGCTTGGCCTTTTCACCGAGGGCTTTGTCGCCAAAACTTGCAGTACGCCCGGTACAGCGGCGTTTTGGCTTCGCGCCCTCGGCGAAAATTCCGGCGCGAGGCGACACGATGCATTGCACCCCGGGCTGCTAGACCTCGCGCTGCCCCGCGCTCGACGTGCTTGTTGGCCGGCGGGCCGCATCGCGGACGGGTCAGCTGCCAGACGGGAGCTGACGGCCGGCCCCGAGGGGCCGACACACCGGATCGAACTCGAGCTCCGGCGCCTGCCAAGGTCGTCAGGGGGCCAACTCGACAGTGAGCTTCGAGCCCGAACCGACCGATTTTTGCTGTGTTACGGCCGAGAGATCCCACGCCGTGCCGAGGGTCAGGTAGCGCCCTTGCTTCTTGTTTCGGAACGCCCAGGTGCCGTCGTCCTGTAGCCACACCGTCCAGGCGTTGCTGTTGGCCGTGTTCCAGATAGAGTCGATCACGTAGTCGTTGGCCGCATTCCGTGCACGCAGGTAGCTGCCTTGGTAGTTCTTCAGCCGCACAATCTGTTCCCCCCCGACCTTTCCGCACTCGACCTCGAAGTGGCTGCTTTGAGGCTGCGGGCCCATCGAAAAGTAGCTTCCGCCGATGTAGGATAGCAGCCCGGGGTGCAATGCCTCGCGCCGCCTCGCTTGGCCTCTTCGCCGAGGGCTTTGTCGCCAAAACTTGCAGTACGCCCGGTACAGCGGCGTTTTGGCTTCGCGCCCTCGGCGAACATTCCGGCGCGAGGCGACACGATGCATTGCACCCCGGGCTGCTAGAACGCTGAAGGACTGGGACAACCACACCTCCTCGTTGTCGTAGGTGTCGCAGAACAGCTCCGTCGAGGTCTTCCCGGTCGTCCACATCCCCGTGCTGGTGAACATCATCTCGTCGAGGAGCTCATCGAAGTCCGCGCCCAGGACATCATCGCGGGTGTCCTCGATCGACAACATATAGGCGGCGCTCTCCTCCTGGCACTCTGCCTCGCTCATGAAGTAATAAAAGTAGGAGTCCCCTGGGGCATTATGCTTGAGCTCACCGTCAATATCATAATATATTGAATGCACACACTCGAAGAGCGCATCCCAGTCGGCCTTGAGCTCCTCGAGTTGTGCGGCGTGGTCGACCGCGATGTCGGTGATATTGTCGGTGTAGGTCTCGTAGCCCAGGCTGTCGTAGGTCGCCCCGTCGACCTCGAGACCGAGGACATCACGATGTTCATGATAGATTGCGACCTCCATCGCGGCGATGAAGGCATAGCTCGCGCCCCCCTGCAGACCGATCGTCGCCATGCCGTTGGCAGCCGCGATCGCAGCGTCCTCGGCGTCGTCGAGGCGTACGATACAGCCCTCGAGGTTGGCGCCGGTGAGGATATCCTTATCGCAGTAGTAGTTGTCCGCCTCCTGCATCGCCGTCTCGATGTCTGCCTGGTAATCGTTGAAGGCGTAGGTGTTGATCACCGAGCTCATGATCTCTTCGATCTGGGCAAAGCTCTCTTCCGAAAGACTGACAGCATCGGAGCCCGTGCCAAGGAATTCTCCTAGGGCCGCTTCGAGCCCGACCTTGAGCGCGGTCTTGAGGATCGTTTGTCCCGCGGAGACGAGCACCGTGGGCGTCGCTTTCGCCGTCTGCGGAGTGAGGGTCAGGGCTCCCGCACACAAGGAGACCGCGAGCGCTGAACACAGGTGGTTTTTCGAATTTTGCATGGCTCACCAGCAGTCTCTGCAAGGCGAATACCAGCGCGAAGTGGCCGGCAACGCCCACTGGGGGCGGCTGTCGCCGGATCAGTAGAACGCCGCGACAGTCCCCCGGCTGTCCGTAGACTGTCGCTGACGGTTGCGCTCGAGCTGCGCCCCGGCGGTCGAGCTGCGTCCATCCCCCGAGCCAATGCTCGGCTTCATCCAGTCACGCTCGGCGGTACTCGAGGAACACCACGCCCGACTCGAACGGACGCGGTGGTCCTGCGAGCTCGAACGCCGCTGGAGAGATACCGCTCGTACCGAAGAGTGGGATACCGGCTCCGATGACAACTGGGTTGACCTTGAGCACCAGCCGGTCGATCGACTCGACGAGCTGGCCCGCCAGCTGGCCCCCTCCGCACAACCAGATGTCGCGCTGGCCCGGTCCGGCTCGGAGCTCGTCGATCACGTCGCGTGGGTTGCCGGCGATGACTTCGACGCCCTCCCCGACTTCCGCCGACCGGTCGCGGCGCGAGAACACGAGCTGACGCAGATGCGGGTACGGACTGGTGAGCCCTTCGGCCAGTCCGACTGCGAAGGTGTTCCAGCCCATGACGACAGTATCGAAGTGCAAGCCTGGCTCATCGATCCCGAGCGCGGCGCGGGCATGCGCCGGCAGCGTCTCCGGGTAGGCAGCAATGAGATGGGCGATGTGGTCGCCCTCGACCGAGAAGGATGAAAACCCCCCGTCCGAGTCGGCGATGAAACCGTCGAGCGACGTGGCGACGAGATAGGTGAGCGCTGGCATGGGACCTCCTGGTAACCGGTGCAGGTGTCGTAGTCGTAGTTGCCCGGAGACTACTATGCGAAGCTCAGCTTAGTTGGGCCCATATCGAGACCGAACGACGAAGCTGCCCCCGATCCCCACGCTCGCCGAGCCGGCCCTCTTGTAGACCTTGGACTCGTCGAGTAGCGCGCGGTTCTCCTCTTTTCTCGGGTCGCAGCCGGATTCGCCATCCCCGCAGGAAGGCTCGGCCTCGACTGAGGGCGGTGGAGGTTCGGCGGCGGGCTCCGAGGCCGCCGGAGCTCCGAGCAGGAGGGCAGAAACCAAGCTTGCTGAAGCGATCGTGTCGGGCCCGAGCCTTCCTGCGGAGATGACGAACCCGGCCAGCCGCGACCGGCCACCATCACCAAGCGGGAGGGTGGGGCCGGAGACCTGCCGGTCGAGCGGGTGATCGGGCTCGTCGGGGAGTACGAAACAATGTACAGTACCTCGAATGTTACCGCATGCTGACCGTCTCGCTGGCATGAACCGCACAGCACTCCTCGCGCTCGGCCTCGCTCTCACTGCATGCGTCCCCGAGCAGGGCGACGAACATGCAGACTCGGAGACCGGACCAGACGAGGACGGCTCCAACGACGACGCGCCCGAGACGAGCGGCGACGGCGATGGCGACGGCGACGGCGACGGTGATGGCGATGGCGATGGCGATGGCGATGGCGATGGCGACGGCGACGGCGACGGCGACGGCGACGACGGCCTGTGTCAAGCCGGAGAGACCCGCCCCTGCTACGAGTATGCGCCGGAGCTGCAAGGGGTCGGCGTCTGCACGGAGGGCACCGAGACCT
>NZ_PVNK01000175.1 GCF_002994615.1 Enhygromyxa salina
GATGGCGACGGCGACGGCGACGGCGACGGCGACGACGGCCTGTGTCAAGCCGGAGAGACCCGCCCCTGCTACGAGTATGCGCCGGAGCTGCAAGGGGTCGGCGTCTGCACGGAGGGCACCGAGACCTGCACGGAGGACGGAGTCTACGGTGACTGCGTCGGCTCGGTCGGCCCGAGCTTCGATAGCTGCCTGACCAACGCTGATGAGAACTGCGATGGCGCGACGCCTTCCTGCTCCGGCGAGCAGGCCTGGATGCGGTTCGCGGGCACCCATGGCCAGGACTTCGGCGGCCACGCTGCGTTCGGAGCCGAGGGCGACGTGTTTCTCGCGGGCAGCGCCGGGGGGATGTCGTTCTTACCGGTCCCGGGCCTCGAGATGCTGGCCGAGGGCGACAACACCATATTCGTCACTCGCTATGACGAGCACGGCGAGCACCTGTGGTCGAAGCTGATCCCCGGCGACGGATTTGTCGACGACATCGCGACCGATCCCGATGGGAACGTCGTCGTGGTCGGCACCTTCCGCGTCCCCACCGACTTCGGCGAAGGGCCGATGTTGGACGAGGGCGCCTATGTCCTCATGCTCGACACCGCTGGTGAGCCCCTATGGAGCCGCCAGTGGTCGGACGCCGAATTCGTCGAGGTCGAGGTCGATCCAAACGACGGTGGGATCTTGATGTTTGGCGAGACCGCGACCGGCGAGGTCGATCTCGGGGGCGGACCTGTCGGTGGGGACGGCGGCCCATTGCTCGTTCGCCTGAGCGCCACGGGCGACTTCGAGTGGGCTCAGCCCGACTTCGAGGGGCTGCAGGGCGAGGTCTCGCTCGCGGTCGGACCCTCGGGGCTGATCGGCCTCGCCGGTAAGTGGGTGGAGGGGTCGCTCACCCTCGCCGGGGTCGATGTGCTCACGGAGGGGTACTATCGCGGGATATTCTGGTCGACCTACGGCCCGACCGGGGAGCTGGAGCGCTCGCTCGGCGAGCGAGTCGACGAGATATACTCTCGCGTCGCCATGGCGATCGGCCCGGAGGAGCAGATCGCCCTCATTGCTCACGACGCGCGCAACGTGCCCGGTGTGTGTGCTCTCGAAGACCTCCTTTGCCAAGACGAGCTGTATTACGACAACTTTGTCGCCCTGTATCAGCCTGATGGCAGCTACCATGCGAGCATCGAACTGACCGGGGACGTCGATCCCTTCGACGTCGCGTTCGCTCCCGATAACACCGTCGTTGCCGTGGGGGTGTACGAACAAGATGCGGACGTAGGCGCCGGACCGATGGACGCCAAGGGGCGGGACGTCTTCGTCACCAAGCTCGACGAGGACGCCAACCTGGTCTGGGTTCGCCAAGGGCAGACCCAGACCACCTGGGCCTTGAAGCTGGAATGGTGCGAGGTCGATCCAAACAGCGGACGCGTGCTCGGCTCGGCCTTGCAGGGGGGCAACACGGCCATCGACTTCGGCATGGGCCCGGGGGGCGGCGTGACCTCGGCCAACGACGCGTTCGTCGTCGTCCTCGAACCGTAGCCGGCATCACGAAGCGGCGCTCGTCTCAGCCGCTTCGCTGGCTGTTGTTCGGTCGAGGCCGGACGCGCTGGGGGGCAGTCGCTGCCGACCAACTGTGTGAACGAGCAGCCTCCACGGGCTGCTAGCCCTGAGTCGAGCGCGCAGCGCTTGATTCAGGGCTAGTCGCCCGCCCCCCGACGCTTCGCCTTCTTCGCCCGTCGCCGAGCCTTGCGCGCCGCGAGCTCGCGGTCGCGCGCCGCTCGGTCACCGACGACGACCGGGATCTCGACTTCGGTCCCGACGGTGACCGACACGGTGTGGAGCCAGTTGAGCGTGAAGCCGTCTCCGAACCCGACCTTGTCCGAGCTGGTCCCGCGCGCGCCGCCGCCGAGGTAGCGAAGGTTGAGATAAGGGCGGACGATCCCCGCGACGCGAAAGCCGGCCCGGACGCTGGCGTCGAGGATCGCGCCCTCGACCGGGTCCTCGCCGCCGTTGATGAAGGGGATGTTGGCGTAGAAGCCGTCGACCTCGGCGCCGTACCAGAAGTTGACGCTGTCGAGCTCGTGGCGGCCGCGGAGCTTGATCGCGGGGACCGGGCCGAAATTCGAGTTGGTCACGCTCGCGCTGCCGTCGTTGGCGACGTAGCTCGAGCGGAAGTTGCGAAACTGCATCGAGAACCCGAGCGCGAGCTCGTCGCCGGGGTCGGTGAAGAAGTCGTAGGCGTAGCTGACGCGGAAGAAGTCGAAGCCGTAGAAGAGCTCGACGCCGGTCCCGGCCGCGAAGCTGACCTCGTCGGCGACGAGCTCCTCGCTGAGCACGGTCTCGGTCCGCAGGCGCAGCGGCTGGTAGAGCAGCACGATCTCGTGGTGATCGTCGATCTCGAGCTCGGTCGACAGCCGGCCGAACAAGAACATGGTGTCCTGACGCCCGTCGCGGCGCAGGTCGAAGTAGGTCCCGTCTTCGTCGAACTGAAGCCGGTGATAGACCACGCCGAGGGCACCGAGCTCGGCGTTGAACTTCAGGCGGACAGCGATCGGCGCGAGTCCCCTGCGCGCGCGCGCAGACTCAGGACGCGGCTTCGCGGCGGCGGTCGGGGACTCGGTCGGCGAGGGTTGCTCGCCGGGCGCGACGAGGAGCGTGGTGAGTACGAGGGGGGCGAGAAGGCTCGGGAGGGGCACGGTTAGACGCTGACAGATCGAGACCCCTCCGCCAGCAAACCGGGCCCCCGCGGGCGTTGTGGCCGCCCCACGCGGACCCGGCGCCCCCCTCGGCGTCAGCTCATGCTCCGCTCAGCTCACTCGACCTCTTGGTCGACGTAGAGCCCGATCGCCGCGTTGACGCCCTGCTGGTCGCCCGCGCCGCTGCGCTCATAGGTCGAGAAGATCGCGTCGTCGTCGAGGTCCGCGAACGCCTGGGCGGTGAACTGGCAGCGGCCGTAGCCGGTGGTCTCGTTGACCGCGATGAAGTTGTAGTGGAAGTAGTGGCCCTGCTCCTGGAGGTAGTTGAGCCCGTTCCAGACCGGGTTGTCGTTCCACAGCGCGATCTCGTAGTAACCACCGCCGCCGCCGCCATCGGCCGGGATGCAGCGTCCGCCGGGGCCCTCGTTGCAGTTGAAGCCGATGTCCGGGGTGATCCCGGCCTCGCCGCCCGCGGGCACGCCGTCGGGGTGCGGGCAGCGGTGCGGGGCCATGTCCTCGACGTTGCCGCCGTCTCCGATGAACGCGGTCGCGCCACGGTCGGCGTGCTCGCTCTTGAAGAAGCTCGACGCCGCGTCGTAGATCTTGGCGAGCTGGGTCTTGGCCTCGGCGGTCTTGGCCCGGCGCATGTACTTTTGCAGAGCCGGGACCGCGACCACGGCGAGGATGCCGAGGATCGCAACCACGATCATGAGCTCGATGAGCGTGAAGCCCTTGGCGTCGCGGAGTCGTTGGATACTGAAGTTGGTCTTTTTCATTGTCGTGTCTTTCGTCGTGTGTCGGTGGCTATTTGTCTGTCGTCCCCTCACCCGCAGGACCGGCCCAGGCGCGTTTTCGAGTGTTGAGAGTCGAGGCGGCTCATCGTCGCTGCGCCTAGCAGCCCGTGGTGCCATGCCTCGCGCCGCCTCGCTTGGCCTCTTCGCCGAGGAATTTGTCGCCAAAACTTGCAGTACGCCCGGTACAGCGGCGTTTTGGCTTCGCGCCCTCGGCGAAAGTTCCGGCGCGAGGCGACACGAGGCATGGCACCACGGGCTGCTAGCAAAGCATCAACCGTGCCATCCGCGGCCGACCGGGCAATTGAATGATTTCGCTTGCCCTGATGCGCACATTCGCTCCGCGGGTGCCAAGTGACGAAAAATGTCGGGCGGGATTTGTCAGGCCGCCAAAAAACGTCACCCGCGACCGAGTGAAGATCAGCATCGCGGACGGCGCGCCCGTCACTCTCCTGCTTCGAGCGCCGCTGTTCTCCGGGTCGGGTTCGCGCGATGATGCGCATGCCTCGTGCAACCGCTCGTCTACCTCGCCGTCCTCATCATCGGCTTCTCGATCAACTTCGGCTGGGACCGCACCGTCCGACGCCGCCGGGCCCGCGCGCTGGCCGAAGCTCGCCGCGTGGCCCGTCCCCGAGCCCTGCCCCCCGCCCTCGACGAGGACGAGCGCGCGCGGCGGCTGCCCGGGACCGAGCTGCGCGCCTTCGTCGACCTGACCCGCGCGACCTTCATCGAGCTCGACGGGCTAATCAATCACTTCGATCTGCTCCTGCTCCGGGCCCGCGATCGCGCTCGCTTCGGGCTGGTCACGATCAAGTCGGAGCAGCCACGGGCCGAGGTGCAGCGCCTGCTCGTCGGCTGGCTCGAGGCCTGGGTCCACGTCGACGACCAGACCCGTGAGCGCCTGCGCAGCGTCGCGCTTGGCGCCGAGACGGTCACCAGCGTCGTCGAGCGCGAACGCGAGCGCGTGAGCTACGAATTCCGTCGTGACACGGCGCCGGTCCTGTTCGAGACCATCACCGACCTCGACCGCGCCGTGATCCACATGCAGGGTATCGTCGGCCTCCTCGAAGCCAGCGACGACGATCCCTACCGCTAGCAGCCCCAGATCAACGATGACCCCCGCAGGCGTCGGCAACTCTGCCACGCGCTGCCGCTGCGCGGCAGGCCGGTCGCTTCGCTCCGCACGCGGCAGACCCTTCGCCAAGACTTTGCGCTGTGGTGCCGCTCGGCGCTATTTTGCGCATGGATGCTCGTCGAGCTGACGCTGCTGATCGCCGCCGGGCTCGGCAACCTGGCCTGGGACCTCACGGGTCGCCGGATCTCGGCCCGCGCGCGGCGACGGGCGAGGCGCGAGCGGCGGCGCGAGAGCCTGCCGCTGCCGGCCGCCGACGAGCTCGCCCAGGATCCCTTCGAGGCCGTCGTCGGTCTCGCGCCCGCGGCCTTCGTCGAGCACACACGCGCGACCGCCGAGGAGCTCGACCGGGTCGTCGATCACTTCGACCTCGTGCTGTTGCGGGCCGAGGCCGGCGAGTCCCTCGTCGGCGACATCGTCTACATCGGCGCCGAGGCTCCGCGCGAGCGTGGGCGTGAGCTGCTCGACGCCTGGCTCGGGGCCGTCACCGAGCTCCCGGCCGACGTCGCCGAGCGCCTCCGCGACCTCGGGCTCCCGGATCAGCCCCTCGCCGACGCCCTCGAACGTGAGCGCGCGCGCAATTACTGGCCCAACGTAGCGACCTCGAGCGACCTGCTCGAGGCGACCGCGAGCGACTTCGAGGGCGCGGTCGTGCTGCTCGTGGCGTTTCTGCGCACGCTCACGGTGGCGACCAGCGATCCCTACCGCTGACAGGGCGGGCGGGGCAACAGGGCGTCGACAGGAGCGATTTGGGGGGTTACCGTCCCCGCCCGATGAGCGACGCCGCCGAACCCAAGCCCCTGATTCGCGCCGAGCGCGAGGAGATCAAGCCACACCGGGGCGCGCTGGTGTGGTTCACGGGCCTGAGCGGATCGGGCAAGACCACGCTCGCGCGCGCGGTCGAGCGCCAGCTCCACGCGCTCGGCGTCCACACCTATCGCCTCGACGGCGACGTGGTCCGCGACGGCCTCAACGGTGACCTCGGGTTCTCGCCCGACGATCGGCGCGAGAACGTGCGCCGCATCGCCGAGGTCGGACGCCTGATGGTCGACGCCGGGCTGGTCGTGCTCGTCGCCGTGATCGCGCCCTACACCTCGGACCGCGCGACCACCCGAGCCCGCTTCGGCGAAGGCGACTTCTTCGAGGTCTGGGTCGACACCCCGCTCGAGGTCTGTGAGCAGCGCGATCCCAAGGGCCTGTACAAGCGCGCCCGGGCCGGGGAGCTGAAGGACTTCACCGGCATCTCGGCGCCCTACGAGGTGCCCGAGGATCCGGAGCTGCGCGCGATCGGGGCCGGGGTCCTCGACGAGCAGCGCGAGCGCGTGATCGCGATGTTGCGCGAAGCCGCCGTACTCGGCTGAGGCCGATTCGAAGCGAGGGGCGATGAGCCGGCGAGTTGAGCCCCTGCCCGAGCCGGCCCCCGGCATCGAGACCGCGCGCTTGCTCGGCGCGTGGTACGTGCTGATCACCAACGACGAGTTCTGGCGCGCGCACACCCACCCACGCGTCGACCTCGACGCCCTCGCGCCCGACTCCGAAGGCCGCGCGCGGATCCAGCACGCGCTGCGCTTTCGCGCCCGGGACCTCCTCGGTCGGACCACGCGCGAGCTCCGGGTCGCGACCGACCTCGCCGAGCGCGACGGGCAGTTTGTGAGCCGCGGGCAGGGCCTGCGCCGCGTCGTCGTGCAGCGGTGGTCGGTCCCGCTGGTCGGGCCCAACTACCGCTGGATCGTGACCTGGCGGGCGCGCTCGAAGCTTGGCGCCCGCCCCGGGCTCTCTGTCCACACCCGTGATCCCTCGATCCCGCAGGCGCTGCTCGACGAGATCCTCGCGCAGATCCGGGCGCATCCATTCTTGTCCGCGGCCGAGGACCCCAGGCATGGCCCGCGGTGCGCCCGGCTGTTCGCGCCCGTTCAGGACTGGATCCCTCCGCAGCCCTACCGCCTCGACTAGCAGCTGCTAGCAGCCCGGGGTGCAATGCATCGTGTCGCCTCGCGCCGGAATGTTCGCCGAGGGCGCGAAGCCAAAACGCCGCTGTACCGGGCGTACTGCAAGTTTTGGCGACAAAGCCCTCGGCGAAGAGGCCAAGCGAGGCGGCGCGAGGCATTGCACCCCGGGCTGCTAGCCACCGCTCACTCGGACTCGTCGCCGAGCGCGGCCATGGCCTCGGCGTGAAGAGCTTCGGCCTCGGAGATCGCACGCGGATCGTTGTTGCGAAGGCCCTCGAGCTCCTTCGCAAAGGCCTGTCCGCGCAGGTCGTAGTGGCGCGTCCACTGGTCCACGGTCTCGCGCGAGCGCGCGGGCAGCTTCATGGCCGCGCCCAGCTCGGCCTGGTTTTGGTCCATGACCGGGAGCGCCTGCTCCTCGATGACCTCGATTCGGCGCTCGACGTCCTCGCCGGCCGCGATGTAGGCGAGCTCGACGGCGTGGTAGCGATCGTAGGCGGCCTCGATCTTCGGGTAGGGGTCGTCCCAGCGCGGCAGCCCGAGCGCGCCCGCGACCAGCACGACCGCGGTCGCGGCCGCGACCCCGGCGACGACCTTGAGCTGCAGCGCCCTGGCCTCTTGCTTCGACTTGACCGGCCGCTCCGCCAGCTTCGAGATCAGGTAGCCGAGCCCGAGCCCGACGACGAAGCCCACGACGTGCGCGACCAGATCGATCCGCGGGATCATGACGGCGATCACCACGCTCAGGACCCCGAGGATCAGCGCGTTCATCTTGGCCATGCGCACGAACTCCGGCGGCAGCGAGCGCCGCCGTCGAAGCGTGAAGCCCAAGAACGCGCCGAACAGGCCGAACAAAGCCCCCGACGCGCCAACCGAGGGGATCGTCGGCGTCCACGCGGCGCTGACCATGCCCGCGAGCAGGCCCGTGCCGAGGTAGATCGTCAGGTAGCCCGGGCGCCCGAACAGCCGCTCGCAGAAGCGGCCGACCTGCCACAAGAAGTACATGTTGAAGCCGATGTGAAAGATGCCCGCGTGGAGGAACATCGCGGTCAACAGCCGCCACCACTCGCCGTTGACGATCAGCACGCCGACGAGCGCGCCGTAGTCGACCATGATCCCGCCGCTGGGCTCGTAGGCGTCGACCCCGAGCGAGACCATCACGACCCAGACCAGGACATTGAGCCCGATCAGCACGTAGGTCAGCCACGGCTTGGGCTCCTCGCCGGCCTCGACCCTGGCCTGCTGCAGCGCTTGTTGGCGTCGGGCCTCCGCCTCGCGGGCCTGGGCCTGCGCGCGTCGCTCGGCCAAAGACACGACCTCGCCCTCGAACTCCTGCTCGCTCACCGAAGGAAAACTAGCCCAGATCCGCGTGGATTCGAATCGAAGCTGGCCCCGCGCGCGGGCAGCAGGCGCGCGCGTGCACGTGCGCACGCCGTCGAGGGCGCGAGCGTGGCGCAGACGCTCGCCCACAGGTAGCCCGGGAGCTCGGCCAGGGTCGTCGGACGCCGGCGCCAGATCGAGGTGATCGAGCTCAGCTGGCGCCGGGCCCAGACCCAGCCGCGGTACAAGGTCTGTGCGCTCATGTTGGCCGGCGCGACGACCACGTGCGCGCCGTCCCAGCGGCGCAGATCTCGGTGGCGGACGCGGTCGGCCCTGGCGAGCTCGCGGACCAGGGCGCTGCCGGGGTCGGGGGTCCACAGGCGCAGCGAGACGCTCGCGAGGCGGCGGGCCTCGACCCACTCGACGAGGCGCTCGAAGCTGCCCGCGTCGTCGTGGTCTTGGCCGAGGGTGAACGCGCCGTGGATCCGAAGGCCGCGGGCGCGGAGGGCCTCGACGAGCTCGGTGAGCTGCTCGGCGCGGGGGTCATCGGCGGGGCCGAGGCTGTCGAAGTCGACGTGGAGCTCCTCGCAGCCCGAGGCCTCGAGCGAGTCGATCACCTGCGGGGCTCGGAGCAGCGCGTCGGCCCGGACCGCGGCCGCGAAGGGCGTGCCCAGGTCCATGCCCCGGGCGGCCGCGTGCTCGAAGCTGCGCAGCTGCGCGAGGTCCCAGACCCCGCTGGCCCAGACCCCGGCGCCGAGCAGCTCTGCGCCAGCGCGCACGGGCCGATCGATCGGTTGCTCGGGGTCGAAGGCTCGGCGCGTCACGAGTCCTCCACGGCCGACCCGAGCCCGCTATTCCGCGGCGCCGAGCGCCCGCGCTCTGGCTGACATCGGGAGGATGACAAGTTCGCCACCTCTCACGCTCCGAGACGCCGACAGACCCTTTCCCTGCGCGTCCGACTCGGCAGGAGCAGACGCTCCCCTGTTGGGATACCCTCCCCGGGTGACCGAGCTACACATCGAAGCCCGCGCGAAGTCTCTCCTCGAGAGTCTTGCCTCTGGAGACCTCCTCCAGCGTCAGACCTACCTCGCGGACATCGCCGACTTCGGCCACCAAGCCATCCCCGTGCTCCTCGATCAACCCGTGGACTCCATCCTCGAGACTGCTCTGCGAGAGATCATCAGAAAGCTCACTGTCGCCGACCGAGAGCGGGCATGCACACACCTCGTTCGAGCGCTTCGCCGCGACCGTGACAGTCGCGCCCGGCTCCTCGCGCTCACTTTGCTCGGGGAGCTGCTCCCAGACCTCTCTGGGTTTGTCGACAAATCCATCGAGATCGCGCTCGACGAGGGCGAACCGACCGAACTGCGTGCGCGGGCTCTACTGACACTCCAGGCCGCCCGTCTCAGCAAGAGCAACGTCCGCGACCTTGGCAAGCTCCTGAACATCACAACCGTAGGGCCCGACAGCCCGGTCCAACTGCGTGACGCAGCGTTCCAGTGCCTGGCCACTCACGTTGATCACCTCGCGGTCGACACGACCATGAAGCAATTGGATCTGCTGCTCGCTTGTCCTGACCCGCAGGTTCGTGCCCACGCCGTCCGCTTACTGGGCGAAGTCGGCGACATCGATGCCATCGAACGAATGTGTATGTTGTCCAGCACACGGGACGAGAGCGACCAGACCCAAGCAGCCATTACTCGAATACTCCGGCGGCCGATCAATCTATTCTCGTTGCGCTGGGAACATTTTGAACACTTCGTGGGGTACCTGTTGCGAAAAATGGGTCACGAGGATGTCGAGGTCACCCGTACCGTTCGTGATGAAGGGATCGATGTCATCAGCTACCGAGAGCGACAGGATCTCAAAGGCCCGACGCGCGAACGGTGGGTCGTGCAATGCAAGCGATGGACAAAGAACAAGGTGGAAGAGCGTCACCTCGTGGAACTGGTTCAGCGCAGCCGTGACGCAGATGCGAAGCATGCCCTGCTGATCACGACCTCGAGTTTTACGCCAAGCGCGCTCGAGTACGGCAAACAACACGAGAACGCGATCGAGCTGGTCTGCGGCGAGGAATTGTTGGTCATCTTGGACAAGGAGTTCGAGCCTGGCCGCTATACGATCCGCGCCCGCGACTAGCCCTCCGATCGTCTGAGCCCCTCAGCCCTCACCAGTTCGACTCACGCCAAGCTACGCAGGCCCTCCCGCCAAAGCCCAGGCCTCAGTCAGAGCCCCTAAAACATCGGGCACGGCTCGGCCGCGCACTCGGGCCCATCCACCCCACCGCAGGTATCCACCAGCCCCGGCGCGGTCTGGCTCTCGAGCGCGAGCACCTCACCCCACGCCAGCCCAGCGTTGTTGCGCACCAGCAGCTTCGACAGCCCCCCCACCCCTTCCAACCCTGCGAGGCTCGTGAGGCTGTCGACCCACTGGATCTGCAGCACGTCGACCTCCGTCAAGCTCTCGGCGCCGCCAAAGTCGACCAAGCTCGCCGCCGTCCCGGGCACGCAGTGGTCGTACTGCACGTCGAGGGTCTGAACCTCGCTCAGGTTGTCGAGCCCGTCGAGGTCGACCAGCCCAAGGTTATCGTGGAGCCGCAATGTGTCGAGGCGCTCAAAGCCCTCGAGCCCGTCGAGGTCGGTCAGCGCGTCGTTGCCGTCGATGACCACCGAGGCGGGCTGGGCCGCGCAGCAGTCCGAGAGCCCGCCGAGATCGATCAGCGCCGGGTTGTCTTCGATCTCGACATGGATCGCGCCCCCGTGGTCGGGCGACTCGAACGAGGGCAGCCCGTCGAGGCTCGGCAGCAGGTCGTTGCCGGCGACTTCGAGCACCAGCGGTGCGAGCCCGGTCGGGAGGCCCGCGAGGCTGGTCATGCCGGCGTTGTTGCTCACGGTGATCTGCTCGGCCCAGACGAGCCCGCCGAGACCGTGGAGATCACTCAGGTTGTGGTTGCGGCGGATGTGCAGCCAGTCGACGCTCTCGAGCTGCTCGAGCCCGGCGAGGCTCGTGAGCGAGAGGTTGCCGAACACGTAGATCGTGCCGCCGACCTCGCGGAGGTTGGCCAGGACCTCGAGGTTGACGAGCTGCGTGGTCGGGCCGATCGTCAGATCGCCGAGGACCTCCTCGACGCACGCGACCGACTCGGGCGCGGTGTCGTCGGTGATCACGAGCTCGTCGACGACCGCGACGCAGCCCGCCGAGCCGGTGCTGTCGCCGTCGCCGTCGCCGTCGCCGTCGCCCTCACCCTCACCCTCGCCGCTGCCATCGCCATCGCCCGCTTCACCGAAGTTGATGCCGTCGCCGGGCGAGGGCAAGGGCCGCCCCTCGCAGCTAGCGAGCGAGAGCACGAGCGCCCCCGATAACAAGGTGCACACGCGCCGAGAGGTCGGCATGCCGGCCACGACGAGGGACAATAGCACGCATTGGCGAAGACGACCCCGATCCGTGAAGATGGGCTCCGAGGATCCCGAGGGGCAAGCCATCGTGTCGTCTCGCGCCAAATTTTTCGTCGAGGGCAAGGAGCCCAAACGCCGCTGTGGTGGACCCACGGCGAGGTTTGGCGACACAGCCCTCGGCGAAAAGGCCAGGCGAGACGGCGCGAGGGCTTGCCCCACGGGCTGCTAGCCCTAAATCAAGCGCTGAATTCAAAAAGCTGAATGATTTAGGGCTAGTACAAGCCGCAAGGCGAGCGTTTGGGGTGAGCGGAGGGGGCTTTGCCGCCGCAGCGAGGGGCCTTTTTGAAAGGCCCCTCGAGGACTAGAAGGCCTGAGTCGAGCGCGCAGCGCTTGATTCAGGCCTAGCAGCCCGGGGTGCAATGCCTCGCGCCGCCTCGCTTGGCTTTTTCGCCGAGGGCTTTGTCGCCAAAACTTGCAGTACGCCCGGTACAGCGGCGTTTTGGCTTCGCGCCCTCGGCGCAAATTCCGGCGCGAGGCGACACGATGCATTGCACCCCGGGCTGCTAGCGCAAGACCGACGGTACACCCGCGTTCATGTCGGCGGCCTGCCTACCTGCCTACCTGCCTGTAACTGCAGTACTCGAGGTCATAGACCCATGTGGGAACTGGTGCGTGCCACCCCCGGCATGCACTTGGACGACCTCCCGATCGAGAGCCCCTGCGACCAGGATTGGGACGACATGCGCCCCGACGCAGGGGGCCAACGTCGTTGGTGCGACCACTGCGCACAGCGTGTGCACGACCTCTCGGCGATGGACGAGCGCCAGGCTCGGGCCTTCCTCGACGCAAGCGAGTCGCTCGACGTGTGCATCGCCTATGCGCACGATCGCGCCGGGAACATCTCGTTTGCGAAGCCCGCGCCCAGGCCTCAGGAGCTCATCCCGGTCGCGCGCCTGGGCCGGGGACCGAGCGCCTCGCTGCTCTCACGCGCGGCTCCGCTCGCCGCCCTGCTCAGCGCGTGTACGCCCCACGATCGCGGCGAGGAGGCGGTCCGGATCGTCAGCGATCCGATCGAGGACCACGCCCAACCGGTGGTCGTGATCCCCTCGCGCCCCAACGACAACCCGCTGATCGGCCCACCAGGCACCGAGGGCGGCGCCGAGCTCCTCGACATGCCCTGCGAGCCACTCGGGCGCAGCGAGGCCCGAACGATCAAGAAGGGCAAGCGCAAACGGGCCGATCCCCCGCTGCCCAGGGGCTCTCACGGCCTGTAGAAGACCACGCTACAGCGATCCGCACTCGTTGAATTGGCTCGACTTCGGATAGTAGAGCACGAAGTTGATGCACATCTCGTCCTTGGTCTCGGGCCCGCCGTGAACCGGGTTGTTGTTGCCCGAATTGTCGTAGACGCAGTGGGTCCGGACCTCGTCGCCCGGCATCAGCACGGTCCCTTCGGGGGCGAGCGTGAAGGTCTGGTTGTCGAAGACATAGGGATCTTCGCGCCCAAGCTCGAAGGCCGGGCCGCCACCTTGGGGCACGACCTCGCCCCACAACACGCTGCCGATGTCGTGGGCGTGGAGCCAGGTCGCGACGACGTTGAGGGGGCCGGGAAAATTCGAGCTCGTGAAGCTGCTCGGGCAGCTCGCGACGTGCTCGTGGGCGGGGTCGTTGGCGGGGATGAAGATCGGGCCAATGTCCCCAAAGGTCGCAATCGCGGCGTCGTTGGGCCGGAGCTGATCGGTGAACAGCACGTCGAACCCGCCGCTGTCCGTGAACGACTGGTTGAGCGGGTTGTCGTAGTGGACCTGGAAGCGCACGGTGACCGTGCCGTTCACCCCGGCCCGGATCCCCGCCTCCGGGGGCAGGTAGAGGTTCTCTCCGCCCGGCGCCCAGCCCCAGATCATGTCGTCCCAGGGCTCCTCGAGGCAGGGGTCGATCGGGTTGTCGACCGTGGGCGTGTCGAGCATCTGCGCGACGATGTGGTGGACGTGGGGATCGCTGATCTTGGGCTCGAACCCGACGATGTGAACGTCCGCCGGGACCTCGATCGTCTGGGCGTAGCAGGAGTAGTAGGTCGGGAAGATCGCCGGCGGGCTGAAGTCCGGCATCCGGATCTCCCAGCGCTGCAGGTCCTCCCCCGGGTCGCCGTCGCCCGTGTCGCCGTCGCCCGTGTCGCCGTCGCCGTCGCCCGTGTCGCCGTCGCCGTCTCCGCCGTCGGTCTCCGTGTCGCCCACGCTCGTGAAGCCACCCCCGGGCCCGCACGCAGCCATACCCAGCGGGAGGACGAGAGCGAAGATCCAATTCTCGAAGCTAATTATTCGGCCATGCATGTCGGTCACTTCGTCTCCACGTCCGCGTCCACGTCCGCGCTCAGCCCGGCGCGCCGCCGGCGATCCACGCCTCGATCGTCTGCTGATCGCTCGCGCTGAGGGGCTGCAAGGGGGGCATCGGATCCGTGTCGCTCGGGCCGCCCACGTCGGCGTGAGTGCCACGCAGCTTGTGGACCAGGTAGCTGTTCTCCACGTCGCCCGGGGCGACGCGCATCATGCTCGGGAGCTGGACCGAGTTGACGTCGACCATCTCGCCCACGCCCACGCCTAGGTTGAGGGTCAGGTAGGGCGCGGTCATGTCACCGCCGTTGCTCGGCATGAAGTGGCACAGACACGCGGCCTCGAGGATCGGCTGGACCTCGGCGTCGAAGTCGGGGGTCGGCTCGCCGCTCGTCTCGCTGTCACCGCTGTCACCGCTGTCGTCGTCGTCCGCAGGGTCATCGCAGCCGAGGGCCAGGGCGAGACTCAAGGGCAGCAGCCAGGTCGTGCGACGCATCCCCACCAGACTAGCCGAGGCCGTCAGCCGCGTGCAATGCGCAGCGCAAAGCTGCCTGGGCATGCAGCCACGCCGCCCCAGCGAAGTCGGGGATCACGCGCGCGACACCGAGCGCCGCGAGTCGCCGCTCGCCAGGCGGGCGAGCTCATCGCGGCCCGATGCGATCGAAGCCACACAGCGGCCGGAGGATCTCGGGCACGACCACGCTGCCGTCGGCTTGTTGGTAGTTCTCGAGGATCGCAACCAGAGCCCGCGAGGTCGCGACCGCGGTGCCGTTGAGCATGTGGACCATGCGCGGCTTTTGCTTCTTGCCGTCGACCGGCTCCGGGCGATAGCGGATCTTGAGCCGCCGGGCCTGGTAGTCGGTGCAGTTCGAGGTGCTCGTGATCTCGCCCCAGTCCCCGCGCCCGGGCATCCACGCCTCGAGATCGTACTTGCGGTAGGCCGGCCCGCCGAGGTCGCCGCTGGCGATGTCGATGACCCGGTAGGGCAGCCCGAGGCCCTGAAACAGCTCCTCTTCGATGTCGCGCAGGCGCTCGTGCATGGCCTCGCTGATCTCGAGCTCGCCAACGGTGAACGCGAACAGCTCGACCTTGGTGAACTGGTGGACGCGGTAGAGCCCGCGCGACTCTTGCCCGTGGGAGCCGGCCTCGGTCCGAAAGCAGTGCGACAGGCCAGCGACGAGCAGGGGCAGGCGCTCGACGTCGAGGATCTCGTCGGCCAGCATCCCGCCGAGGGTGATCTCGGCGGTCCCGACCAGGCACAGATCCGAGTCGGCCACGCTGTAGACCTGGGTCGACTCGCCGCGCGGGTTGAAGCCGAGGCCGTCGAGGATGTCGACGCGCGCGAGGTCGGGGGTCGTGTGGAGCTTGAAGCCGTGCTTGCGGGCGACCTCGAGGGCGTAGCGCTGCAGGGCCATGTCGAGGAGCACGGCCTCGTTGACGAGGTAATAAAATTTCTGCCCGACGACCTTGGCACCCGCGGCGAAGTCGACGAGATCGAGGGCCTCGGCGAGCTCGAGGTGGTCCTTGGGCGTGAAGCCCTCGGCCGCGAAGTCGCGCCGCGTGCCCCATTGATGGAGCTCGGCGTGGTCCTCGTCGCGGTGGCCCCGCGGGCTGTCTGGGTGGGTCAGGTTGGGGACCCGCGACCAGGCCTCGTCGCGGGCCTCGCGGGCGAGCTCGGTCTGCTCGCTGAGCTCGCGCTCGCGCTCGCGCAGGGCCCGGCCCGCGTCGATCAAGGGCTTGCGAGCCGCGGCCTGCTGATCTTTGGGCAGCTTGCCGACCGCCTTGGTCGCGGCCGAGTTCTCGTTTTGCTCGCGGCGCAGATCGTCGGCGGCGCTGAGCAGCTCGCGGTAGCGCTGATCGAACTCGGCGAGGCGAGCGACGGCCTCGCTCGCCCAGTCAGACTCCGAGGACAGATCGTCGAACACCCGCACGCCGCGGTCGCGCAGGTTTTGGGTAATTCGCTCGGGGTCGTCGCGCAACAGCTTGATGTCGAGCATGGGAGGCGGTCAAAGCCCACGGCCGCCGGGGTGTCAAGCCCAGGCACGCGGCAAAAGCGGGTCGCGACGGGGTTTTGCCCGGTATCGCCCTCCTGCGCCCCCGCGCCTGCTAGGTTCTTCCCGCGATGAGCTTCAACCCCTACCAGCCACCGACGCCTGCCTACGACACCAGCTACACCCAGCAAAGCCCCCAGGCCGGAGGCGCGGTGGTGACCGACCGCATCGTCAACAGCCTGCGCAAGACGAGGCCCTGGGTCGCCTTTCTGGCCATCCTCGGGTTCATCGGCTCGGGCATCACGCTGCTCGGCGGGCTCGGAGCCCTGGTCGCCGCGAGCGAGGTCGAGTTGGGCGCGGGCATCGGGATCGCCTACCTGTTCGTCGGCGCGATCTACCTGATAATCGCGCTCTCGCTGAACCGTTACGCGACGTCGATCAGCAGGCTGATCCACGGCGGCGGGGTCGAGGAGCTCGAGAACGCGGTCGATGCCCAGGCCTCGTTTTGGCAGCTCGCGGGGATCATGACGCTGATCGGCATGGTGTTGATGGTCATCATGGTGGTCGCGGCCGCCGCGATCGGCGCGTCGGTGGCCAATTCCTTCTGACCCGGTTTTTTGGTCTCACGCGGAGCATGTGGGATAGCGGAGCACACCCTCCGTGAGGCCCCGTGTTTCGCCGCTACTCGCCCCTCCTCGCCGTGTTCTTGCTGTCCGGGCTGCTGACCCGGGCGGGCTTCGCGGGCGCGAGCTCGGGCCAGACCGAGACGCGGCCCGCACAGGTCGAGACCTCCACGCCCGCGCCCGTGCCCGCGAGCGTGTCGACGCTGCTCGACGAGGCCCCCTCCCCTGCAGACGCGAGCTCGCTGAGCTGGCCCGAGCAGATCGACGAGCGCATCGCGGCCTTGCCGACGGCGGTCCGCGAGACCGGCCCGGGCCACGACCGCGGGGAGCAACGCCTGCGGATCCGGGTCGACGAGGCCCTCGCGGAGCTCGCCGGGCGCGCCGCCGTCGAGATCCGCGACCTCGACAGCGGCGAGGTCCTGCTCGCCCACGACGCCCTGCGGACGCTCAACCCGGCCAGCAACCAGAAGCTGATCACCGCGATCGCGGCGGTCGAGCTGCTCGGCCCCGACTACCGGTTCGAGACCACGGTCCTGCGTGACGGCGACGCGCTGGTCCTGCGCGGCGAGGGCGACCCGGACCTCCACGTCCGCGACCTCCACCGCCTCGCGGGCGAGCTAGCGACCCGGCCCGACGCGCTCGCGGGCGTGCGCCGGATCGTGATCGACGACAGCGCCTTTGACGAGCGTAGGCTCGGGCCCGGGTTTCGCAGCGACGGCCCCGGCGACAGCTACATCGCCCCGAGCGGCGCGCTGGCCCTCGACTACGGCACCGTGCAGATCACCGTGGCGCCCGGGGCCTACCGCCGCCCGGCCCAGCTCCACGTCGAGCCGGCCGGCGCGGCGATCGAGCTCCACAACCGCGCGCGGACCGGCGCGGGCTCGGTTCAGGTCACGACCCGGCCCGGCGCCGAGGGACGCACGATCGTCGAGGTCTCGGGCGCGATCCCGGGCGGGCACGAGCCGATCTCCGTCCGCCGCCGCGTCAGCGATCCGGGCCTCGTCGCTGGCGCCAGCTTCGCCGAGCTCTTGCGAGCCCAGACCGAGGGCCCGCTTCTGCCCGTGGTCCGCGGTCGCGCCACGGCCAACGCCGAGCGCCTCGCCAGCCACGAGTCGGCGCCGCTGGTCACGGTCCTCGCCTCGGCGCTGCGCTACTCC
Source organism: Enhygromyxa salina (assembly GCF_002994615.1). Classification (GTDB taxonomy): domain Bacteria; phylum Myxococcota_A; class Polyangia; order Nannocystales; family Nannocystaceae; genus Plesiocystis; species Plesiocystis salina_A. Next base: position 17,367 of record NZ_PVNK01000175.1, read on the forward strand.
AACAACTTCACGGCCGAGCAGATCCTGCGAACCCTGGCCTGGCGGGCGAGCGGCGAGCCGGGCAGCTGGGCCGCGGGCGCCGAGCTCCTCGGGCGCTTCGCCCACGCCGTGAGCCCGACCCGCGCCGACGCCCAGCGCTTCGTCAACGGCTCCGGCCTGACCCTCGACGGCCGCCTGAGCCCGAGCTTCGTGACCGACGTCCTCGCCCTCGCCCGACGGCCCGGCTCCCCCGCCCAGACCCTGCTCGCGAGCTTCGCCAAGGCCGGCGGCGAGGGCACGCTGCGCGCACGCCTGGGCCACGCTGGTGCGCGCGTCCTGGCCAAGACGGGGACCTACGCTGGCGCCAGCAGCCTCTCGGGCATCGTCCGCGACGACGCAGGAGAGCGCGCGATCGGCTTCTCGATCCTGATCAACGGCGCCAAGCTCGACCGCAGCCGGGCCGGACAGGATCGCGTGGTCGCGGCGATCCTGCGCGCCTTGCAGTGAGGGAATCCCCGCCCGCTTCGACGCGTGGGGGAGTCTGATAGATTGCGCCCGCCCATGAGCAAACAGCGCCTGGCCCTGATGTACGGAGGTCGCTCGTCGGAGCACGAGGTCTCGATCCGCAGCGCGACCGAGGTCCTGGCCGCGGTCGACCGCGAGCGCTTCGAGCCCGTCCCGATCGCCGTGACCCGCGAGGGCCGGTTCAAGACCGGCTCGCCAACCCGGGCGCTGACCGAGATCGTCAGCGCGGGCGAGCCCGTCGACGAGCTCGGCCCGCTCCTGCGCTCGTGCGCCTGCGTGTTCCCCCTGCTCCACGGCCCCCACGGCGAGGACGGCACCATTCAGGGCATGCTCGAGGTCTTCGCGGTGCCCTACGTCGGGTCCGGGGTCCTGGCCTCGTCGCTGTGCATGGACAAGGCCGCGTTCAAGCACCACGTGGGCGCGGCGCCCTACGACATCCCGGTGACCCCGGGCGTGAGCGTCGACCTCAGCATCGAGAGTCGCGCGCACGCCCTGGCCCGGGTCCACGGCGCCGCGGCCGAGCTCGGCTACCCGATCTTCGTCAAGCCCGCCAACCAGGGCTCGTCGGTCGGGGTCAGCCGGGCCGACGACCGCGCGCAGCTCGACGCCGCGCTCGAGCTCGCCCTGCGCTACGACAGCCAGGTCATCGTCGAGCGGGGCCTCGACGCCCGCGAGATCGAGCTTGCGATCCTCGGCGACGGCGGGCCCGAGACGATCGTCAGCATGCCCGGCGAGATCATCTTGCCCAAGGGCCAGTGGTACACCTACGAGAGCAAGTACGTCGACGACGTCGCGAGCTACGCGATCCCGACCGAGCTGCCGCCCGACACGACCGAGCTCCTGCGCGAGCTGGCCCTGCGCGCGTTCCGGGCGACCCGCTGCGCCGGGCTGGCCCGGGTCGACTTCCTCGTCGAGCGCGGCTCGCTGACCCCGTGGCTCAACGAGGTCAACACCATGCCCGGGTTCACCTCGATCAGCATGTACCCCAAGCTGATGGGCGTGGCGGGCGTGGGCTACTCGGAGCTGATCTCCCGCCTCGTCGACCTCGGGCTCGACGCCCACCGCCGCCGGGCCGCCCTCTCGACGGCGCGCTGAGCCGCGAAGCTGGCGGGCTCGGCTTGCCCCGCGGCGGCGAGCAAGTACCCTCCTGGTCATGGCCGACGCCAACGACGATCTGCCCGCGCGCGTGCTCTCGGGCATCCAGCCCTCGGGCACCTTGCACCTGGGCAACTACTTCGGGGCCATGCGCCAGCACATCGCGCTGCAAGACGAGTTCCCGGGCGAGAGCTTCTACTTCATCGCCGACTACCACGCGCTCACGACCCTGCGCGACGCCGAGACCCTGCGCCACAACGTGTTCGACGTCGCCCTCACCTACCTCGCGTGTGGGCTCGATCCCGACAAGGCCCTGCTGTTTCGCCAGAGCGACGTGCCCGAGGTCACCGAGCTGAGCTGGCTGCTGTCGACGGTCACGGGCATGGGCCTGCTCGAGCGCGCCCACAGCTACAAAGACAAGGTCGCCCAGGGCATCAAGCCGGTCGTGGGGTTGTTCTTCTATCCGGTCCTGATGGCCGCCGACATCCTGCTCTACAAGAGCTCGCTCGTCCCCGTCGGCAAGGATCAGATCCAGCACGTCGAGATGACCCAGGACATGGCCACGCACTTCAACGAGACCTACGCCAAGCAGGCGCCGATCCTGCGCCGACCCGAGTGGCGGCTGTCGAACACGCCCTACGTGCCGGGCATCGACGGGCGCAAGATGTCCAAGAGCTACGGCAACACCTTGCCGATGTTCCTCTCGGGCAAGAAGCTCAAGAAGGCCGTCGGCCAGGTCGTGACCGACTCGACGCCGCTCGGCGATCCGCTCCCGCTCACGCGCACCAACGAGGCCGGCGAGACCGTCAAAGACAACGTCTACGCCCTGATCGAGCTGTTTTGCGACGAGGCCGAGCTCGCCCAGATCCGCACCTGGTACGCGGCCGGCAAGCGCGAGGGCGCCGACTTTGGCTGGGGCCACGCCAAGCAGCTCCTCGCCGCCAAGATCGACGCACACTTCGCCGAGGCCCGGGCGCGGCGAGACCACTACCTGGCCAACCCCGACGAGGTCGAGGCCGTGCTCAGGCGTGGCGCCGAGCGGGCCCGGGCGGTCGCCCGCGCGACCATCGACGAGTGCAAGCGCGCGTGTGGGCTGATGTCCTGACCCCCCACAGGCACCCATGACCTCGCCACACACGGCCGCTGCGCGTCCGGCCGCTCGCTCCTCGCTCGGTCGGCTCTCATGAGCTTCGCCCTCGGTTGTGTGGCCCCCGAAGGCAAGGCGCGTCTCGGGTCTGGGGAGGTGATGGCTTGACAGGGGATGTCGAGATCCTTGGCGCCGAGCGGCTCGACGATCTCGGCCAGCTGCAGGCGACGGCGGAGCGGATCTTCGGTCGGGGCCAGCGGCGAGCGGGTTGGTTTCGGCGCAAGCTCAACCGCGAGGGCGTCGATCCGCGGCTGAGCGCGATCGCGATGCGAGGCGAGGAGCTCCTCGGCTACGCGCTGCTCGGGCGCCTGCCCTCGCTCGGGCCGGTCGCGCGTGGGGCTGGGGTCGGCGTCATCGACCGCGCGCGCGGATCGGGGATCGGTCGCGCGCTGCTGGATTTCGTCGGCCAGCGAGCGGGCGCGGCGGGCTGCGAGGCGATCGAGTTTCTGGCTGAGCCAAGGCGGCTCGACTGGTACCTCGGGCAGGGCTTCTCAACCATCGAGCAGCAGCTGACCCTGCTCGCGCTCGGGCTCGGACCCGAAGGCGCGCCGCGGCTCGAGGCCTCGGTCTCGCAGCGCGGACCCGTGGCCGCCCTGGGGTCCGAGGCCCTGTGGTCGTGGCTGCCCGAGGCCTGGCAGCGCACGCCCGCTGACGAGCGCGCGATGATCCAGCTCGAGGGTCGGGCGAGCCGAGCCCGAGCCCGGCTGTGGCTGACCCGCGAGGGCCGTGCGTGGCTCGTCCACCGACTCGAGCTCTCGCCCCCGACAAGGACCGTGGAGCTCGACGCCCTGCGCGAGCTCGGGACGCAGCTGCGCCGCCGGGTGGCTCCGACGACGCCCCTGCTCCTGTACCCCTGCGCGGCCGACTCTCCCTGGCTCGGTGCGCTCTACGCCGCGGGCTTCGAGCTTGCCCAGCGCTCCTTCGTCGTACGCCGGCCTACGAGTTGGATCGGCTGAAAACCCCGGGCCGCGTCGCAGCCCAAGCGCAATTCCTGGACAACCTCGACCCATTGGGCAATCCTCGCGGCGTAGATCCTAGCCCGCCAAGAGCTGATATGCGCGCCCCCCAGTCGACCCCGATCCTCCGCCTGTTCCCCCTCCTGTGTGCTGCGGCGCTGGTCTCCGCGTGTGGCAACGACACCGCGGTCGACGAAGACGCCGGCGAGACCACGGCGGCCTCGAGCACCGCGAGCGACACGACCAGCGACGAGACCTCGACCGACAGCACCACGGACTCAGACACCACGACCTCGACCGACGACGGCAACTTCGTTTCAGAGGAAGGCCCCGACACGGGCATGACCACCGACGTGCCCCCGGGCAACCTCGGTGATCAGTGCATGACCGACGCCGAGTGTGCCGAAGACCTCGTGTGTAACGGCCTGCCCGGCTTCGGCGGCGTGTGCTCCGAGTGCGCCGGCGACACCGACTGCCCCGACGGCAGCAACTGCACCTTCATGGGTGGGTGGTTCACCTGCGGCGACGGCGGCCAGGGCCAGATGTGCGAGAGCGACGTCACCTGCGCCGACGATCTCTACTGCGCCGAGGTCATCGATCTCGGCGGCCTGTTCAACGGCAACTTTTGTAGCGAGTGCTCCGAGGACGGTCACTGCGCCAACGGGCAGCTGTGTGCGCCGCAGGTCGAGTTCATGGATCTGATGAACATCTCGGGCCAGCGCGCGTGCATCGACCCCGGGACCGCGCCCAACGACTCGCTGTGTGACGCCGAAGGCGCGGGCGACGAGCAGTGCGAGGGCTTTTGCACGACCGCCGACCTCATGGGCTTCATCCAGCTCGGGGTCTGCGGCGAGTGTGAGACCGACGGCGACTGCATGATGGGCAGCTGCATGCCCGCGATGATCGGCTTCGACGGCTTCTCGGGCTCAGTCTGCGGCTGAGGCTCGCTCGAGCGCGCGGTCGAGCTCGGCACAGCGCACGCGGATCGTCGACAGCACGTCGCGGAGCTCGGTCAGGCGCTCGGGGCTCATGTCGGCGGCCGCGTCGAGATCACCGAACATCTCCTCGGTGGCCTTGCGCAGACGATTGACCGACTTGACGAAGCGGGGCAGCCGAGGCCGACCACCCCGGCTGCCCCGCTCGGGGCTGCGCTCGCGCACGGCCACGGCCGCGCGCTCGAGCTCGGCCACCGTCCACGAATTGCGAGCCGCGCTGTCGAGCAGGCGGCGCTGCTTCGCGCTGGGCAGGCCCAGGACCTGGCGCAGATGGCTGATCCCGAGCCCCATCGCGGTCCAGCGCTCGACCCCACCGAGGCGCAGGCTCAGCTCGTAAAGCGCGATCGAACGATAGAGCGCCGAGCTGCTCACGGGCAGATCGCTGCGCCGCGCCAACGCCCGCAGCGAGTGGGCCTTGGGCCCGCGACCGCGCCAGGCCGAGAGATCACCCCCGTACAGACGCTCGATCACCAGGCGGCCCATCTCGACGGCTTGCTCGACGCTCCCGTCCTTGCCGAGCTCGGACAGCGCGCGGGCGAGCTCGTCGAGCCACGCGGGCTTGGGCTCCTGCTCGGGACCCTGCTCGGGACCCTGCTCGGGACAAAGCTCGAAGCTCAGGCGCGAAGAGGGCAGGCTGTGGGCATCGGCGAAAGACAGGTGGTTCATGGGATATTCGGGGCTCGGGGACCGCTCACCGGAGGTAGTCGCCGCCGACCACCAAACGGGTAGAAAAAACTCGCGAGACCCTGGATCAACTGATGCGATTCAACAACGCCCGCGCGGCGTGGACGCGACCCGGCTAAAAGCGGGGAAATACCAGACCCGTGGCTCGGACGGCGATCGAGAAGCCATCGACCCAGCGTCGATCGAGCTCGCTCGCGACCCAGGGTCCAGGAGCAAGTTTGCACACATCGTCCACGCAGTGTTGCCAATGAAAGTTGAGCTGGGTCGCAAGTTCGATCCCAATCGCGAGATCGGCCAGGACCCAGCCGTCGAGGATCAGCGCCGGCCGAACCACGGCCCCGCTCGAGCTCAGACGATTGGGCGCCGTGTCGCGCAGCAACACGCGCTGGGCCCAGCCCAGACCAAGCTCGAAGCCCAGCTCGACGTGGCTGGCCGCGCCCCTTTGCCCGGGCGCAAAGGGGACGATGCCCCGAAGCGCGAGCATGCCTCCGTCGGAGGCCCCGCCCGTGAAGGCGCCCCCGGGTCGATGACCCTGACGGATCCACGCGCCCGACAGATGCCAGCTTTGGTTGAAGCGCCAGCCGCCGCCGAGCCGCAGCGCGACGCCCGGCACCGGAGCGCTGCCCCCACGCGCGCCGCACACTCCCGCGTAGAGCAGCGCCGGCTGACACAGCGCGAGCCCGACCCCGACCTCGACCGCGAGCCCGTGCCGATAGGGCGGACCGTACAGCGGTGATTCGCGCGGCGGCGGGGCGGCCTCGGCTTCGCCCGCGCCGGGGCCGACATAGGCCAGCGCGGCCGCGAGGATCGCGAGCGCCGCGATCAAGCCCGGTCGATGACGCCTGCCTCGCACCTCGCGATGGTCGGGCACCGCCGCGGCCACGGCAAGCTCACAGCGGTCCGAGCTCGCCGCACCACAGCTCTTCGGCGTAGTAGAAGCCGAGGAACTCGGGCGCCGCGCTGCGGGTGTCGATCAGCATGGCCATCAGCGGCGGGTCGCCGGGCCGCGCGACGCAGCGCCCGTGGGCGCGAGCGAAGCCCGAGAGCTGCTTGGCCGCGGCGATCAACGCCCGCGAGGCGCTGTCGGTCCCGCCGTCGTAGCGCGCGAGCTGACGGACCTTGCCGACCCCGGGCACGTGGAAATTGGCGTCGTTGGCCAAGAAGCGCGCGTCGTGGGCCGGCTCCTCGACCCGCGTGAACAAGGGACCGAGCGCCGCCACCTGCGCCCGCAAGGCGTCGAGGTCGCTGTCGACAAAGCGCCGCCGCGCGGGCGTGCACAGCTGCTCGAGCGCGCCGTAGACCTCCGACAAGGTCGCGAGGCGCTCGGCCAGGATCATCCAGCGAAGGTCGAGGTGATCCCCGGCGAGTTCGGCCGCGGCTCGAGCTGGCGCGCGCAGGGCCTCGACGTAGTCACGGTCGAGCCGCCGCGGGCAGTCGCTCGGGATGTACTCGCTCGGCTCGATCGACCCGATCCGGGCCGAGCCGCGCAGGAACAGGCGCGGCGTCGTCGGGCACGCCTCGGGCACGCCCGCCGCGACGCAGCCAGCGAAGGGTTGGAGGTACTCCAGGTAGCGCCGCCCGCACTGGTAGCGCTCCCAGCCCGGGCCGTCGAAGTCGGTCCGCTCGCGCTCGGGCCCGAACTCGGCGAGCTCCTGCTCGAGCTCGGGGACGACCGCCGCCAGCTCCGAGGCGTAGGCGGTCGCGAGCACCTCGTCGGCGTGATCCAAGAAGGGCTCGAGCAGGGCCAAGCTCTGGCGCTGACCTTCGAGGAGCTCGGCGAACAAGGGATCGCAGCTCCCGACCGCCGCCCCCGCAGACAGCTGACGCCAGACCGGCGTGTCCACGCCCACGGCCCCGACCACGAGCACCGCCGGATCGCCGAGCTCGGCCCAGCCGTGGAGCCGCGCGACGTCGAGCTCGAGGCGATCGGGCGTCGTCCAGTGGGTGCGACCGCGCTCGCTCGTCGCCGGCATCAGCGGAGGATCTTCGCGGATGAGCTCGGCCAGCCCGCCGGGCCCCGCGGTGATCGAGTGGACGGCCGTGTCCGGCGCGAGTCGACCCACGAGCGCCGCAACCCGCATCGCGTCGAGCTCGTCCCCGTCCGCGTCGACGCCCGGGTCGACGAAGAGCCCGACCCGCGCGTGCTTGGCCAGCGCGAGCGCGAGCTCCTGCGTGTCCCCGGCCGCCGCGCTCGGTGGACGCCAGTCGAGGTCGAGGGCCGGCATCGGCAGACCTGCGTCGGGCGGCGGCGGGCCGCCGGGCAGCGCGGCCGGGGCAGACGTCGCGGCGACCGGGCCGGCCACGGCCGCGGCCCCGGGGGAGCACGCGAGCACGCTCGCCAGCGCCGTCGCCAGCAGCGTCGCCACGGAGCCGCCAGCCATGAGGCCAAAACCCCACAGCGCCCGCCGTCGGGTGGCGGGGTCGAGCTCGACCCGTGCGTGCAGCCCTCGCATGCCGCGACAGCATAGGGACAAGGACTCGAGTCCTCGCGTGATCCGCCGCACCTGCAACGCGATCGCCAGCATGAGGGTGCCGTGCCGCACGTAGAGCACGATCCCGCGACGGCGCCCGGAGCACCGCTATACTCGACCCATTCATGGCTTCTGAACGCCTCCCCGGTTTCTGGCTCCTGGCCGCCGCCCTGGCCTTCGGTGTCGCGCCCGCCAGCGCTGCGCCGCCGGCCGAGGGTGTCACGCCAGCGCCGCAGGCAGCGCCGAGCGACGACGACGAGGCGCTGCTCGAGTTCCACTTCAACCCGGTCGGCAACCTCCAGATCTCGATCTGGCTCGAGGACGCCGAGGGCAACTTCGTCGAAGACGTGTTCGTGACCCAGGCGACGGCGAAGCTCGGGATCGGCAACCGCCCCGGGATGCTGACCTTCCTGTCCAGCTGGCGCGCGCCCTATGGCCCACGGGAGTCGGCGCTGCCGATCTGGGCCCACCGTCGCGGCAAGACCTACCCCAAGATCATCTTCCACGACGCCAACGTCAGCAACCACACCTCGCTCGGTTTCCACGAGTCCAGCAGCTCGCCCGAGACCTATTTTTGCCGCCCGCTGACCCCGACCGAGGACGAGGCGATCATCGACACGATGACCTGCCCCTCGCCGGCGACCTTCCAGTCCGACAAGGGCGAGTTCCTCCCGGGCGAGACCTCGGTCTACCCGCCGCGCAACGACCTGGTCAGCTTCGAGAACGACGACGGCCCAGATCCCGAGACCTACGGCGACCTCAACGAGCTCGACATGATCTCCCGGGCCACGCCGGTCGCGGGCCCCTACCTCTTCGCCCATCGGATCCGCCGCGGCGACGTGCCCGAGGGGCCGCTGGTCGCCTGGATCGAGGTCTCGCTCGAGCGCGACGAGAACGCCGACTGGGAGTTCGATCGCGAGGACGATCACTGGGTCGACCCCAAGCTCCCGGCCTACGGGCGCGAGTTCTTCGGCCAGCCCGCCGTCGTCTATCGGGTCGAGTTCGACCCCGCGACCCCCGGCTACACCTCGGTCACCGAGTACGCGGGCTACGGCGACTGGGACGGCGCGAGCGGGACGATCCACGAGCCCGACTCGACGATCTCCCAGTCCGGGGGCAGCGGCGCCGACCGCCTCCGGATCCACGACAAGTTCGGCGAGACGGCCCGCTTTGGCGTCTACAACCACGGCTGGGGCGAGGGCAGCGGCGACGGCGATGGCGACGGCGACGGCGACGGCGACGGCGACGGCGACACGGGCAGTGGGAGCGGGGGCGGCTGCACCACCGTCGACCTCCCGCCCGTCGAAGATCTGCGCCTCGTCGGCACCGCCTTCGACGAGGTCACCGCGACCTTCCGCCTGCCCGAGATCCCCGACGGCATCCAGCTCTCGACCCTCTACGCCGCCTGGATCACGCCCGAGACCGACGACTTCCAGCTCGGCGTCGCCAAGGACGTGGCCGGGGTCCCGCGCCTGTGTCGCGACCCTGGCGAGATCGACTGCATCGACGCCGGGCCCGGCGACGAGGTCTCGATCACGATCGACCAGCTGTTCGGCAACTACACCTACACGATCGGCGTCCACTACGAGGACATCTGCACCAACCGCAGCGAGATCGCCGTCGCCAACGTGACGACCCCCGTCCAGCCCTTCCAGACCATCGACGGCGCCTGCTTCATCGCGACCGCGGCCTGGGGCGCGGGCTGGACCGAGGAGCTCCAGGCCCTGCGATGGTTCCGCGACCGCTACATGATCGAGCAGCCCGTCGCCAACGATCTCGTCCGGGCCTACTACGCCTACGGTCCCGTGCTCGCCAACATGATCCGCGACGTGCCCCCGGCCCGCGCCGCCGCGCGCCTGTTCCTGCGCCCGGTCGCGGGCGCGGCCAAGCGCGCGGTCTCGTCCAAGCCGTGACCGCCGCGACAACGTGGTAAGCATCGCCCGTGCACGCGATCGCGCTCGTACTCGCCACCAGCCTCGCGCTCGGCCCAGCCGCCCCCGGCACACCGACGCCCGAGCAAGCCGACCTCGAGGCACCCGCGGCCGCGGACGAGGAGGCCCCGGTCGACGACCTGAGCGAGGGCGAGGACGGCCCGGTCGACGACCTGAGCGAGGGCGACGCGGCCCCCGTCGACGAAGCGACCGAGCCGGCTGACGGCGCCGAGCCAGAGCCGAGCGACGCGCCCGAGCCCGAACTCGAACCCGAACCCGCCCCCGAACCCGCGCCGCCAAGCGGCAACGAAGACGCCCTCGCCGCGAGCACGACCACGCCCGCCGCACCGGTCGTCCGCGACCGCCTCGCCTGCGAGGGCAGCAAGGCCTGCCGCCGGATGACGATCTCGGGCATCGTCGTGGGCTCGCTCGGCGTCATCGGCGTCGGCCTCGGCATCGGTCTGCTCCTCAAGCCCGACCAGGTCCTGCCCGACCAGCCGACCTACATCACGAGCACCCACCCACCCGGACTCGTGACCCTGACCGTCGCCGCTGGCGTCACGCTGACCTCGGTGTTGATGCTCGTCGCCGCCCACAAGGGCTACAAGGACCTCCCCGACGAGCAAGCCCGGGTTCGCATGACGCCCTCGGGTCTACGCTTTTGAGTCGCCACGATCGTCATGATCACCACGATCATCAAGTCACCGCGGGCCACGCTCGCCCTGCTGCTGCCGAGCTTCTGCCTCGGCCTCCTGCTCGGCGCGTGCACCCTGCCCAACCCCAATCACTGCCAAAACCTCGCGGCCGATCCCAACGCCTGGTGCGCCGAGCTGTCCGCCGACGAGCCCTTCTGCTCGCCCTGCGTCGCCGACAACTACGGCTGCGTCGCCGAGGAGCCGAGCCAGGACGAGTGCCCCGCGTACACGGCTCCAGCGCCCAGCACGGGGACCGACTCGGGCACGGGCACCGACTCCGGGACCGAGACCGACTCCGGGACTGAGACCGACTCCGGCTCCGAGACCGACTCCGGCTCCGAGACCGACTCCGGGACCGAGACCGGCTGACGCCGCTCAGGGCAAGCCGGGGAAGCTGTCGACCCAGGCGACCTCGATGTCGGGGAAGCTGTCGACGTACTGGATCTTGAAGTCCGCGAAGCTGTCGACGAACTGCCACTCCCCGCAGTCGTCGGCGAACGAGCCGACCTTCTTGACCTTCAGATCTGGGAAGCTCGACACCGCCTTGACCCGAATGTCGGGGAAGCTGTCGACGACCTTGACCTTGCCCGCGAGCACCGTGCCCCGGAAGGCGCAGTCCGCCCCCACGTTGCCCGTGCCCTGCGTGCTGCCAGCCGCGATCGGTGCCGCGGGCGCAAGCGCCGCGGGCGCGAGCGCCTCGACCGTGCTGCCGAGAAAGTTGGTCTGACCAGCGCTGGCGGGGGCGGTGGTGGTCAGCCACACCCCGAGACCCACGAGGCCAACGAACGCACCGGTACGCGCAAACGACATGGCAAGGTGAGCATATTCCGCAGGTTCCGCGGATCACAACTCTTCGCCAGTGACATTGCTCTGCCCCGCGCTTTGAAGATCACTGGAGCCGCCCCGTCGAAGCCGCTCACGCCTGGTACTAGCAGCCCGGGGTGCAATGCATCGTGTCGCCTCGCGCCGGAATTTTCGCTGAGGGCGCGAAGCCAAAACGCCGCTGTACCGGGCGTACTGCAAGTTTTGGCGACAAAGCCATCGGCGAAAAGGCCAAGCGAGGCGGCGCGAGGCATTGCACCCCGGGCTGCTAGCGGTGAGGCGAGCGTTTGGGGTGACCGGAGGGGCTCGGCCGAACGGTCCGATACTCAATGAAGTTCACGTGCTCTGGCACATGAACGAGGCGCTGAACGAAGATCCCCGGCAGGTGGATGTCGTCGGGGTCGAGCGCCCCCGCCGGGACCAGCTCGTCGACCTCGGCGATCGTGACCCGCCCTGCCATGGCCGCGAGCGGGTTGAAGTTGCGGGAGGTCCGGTAGAAGCGGAGGTTGCCGAAGGGGTCGCCCACGGCCGCACGTACGATCGCGTAGTCGGGCTCGAGCGCGGTCTCGAGCACGTGCGGCCGGCCGCCGAAGTCGCGCACCTCCTTGCCCTCGGCGACCACCGTCCCGGCCCCGGTCGGGGTGAAGAAGGCCGCGATCCCGGCTCCGCCCGCGCGCAGGCGCTCGGCCAGGGTGCCCTGGGGGTTGAGCTCGACCTCGACCTCGCCCGCGAGCATCTGGGTCTCGAGATCCGGGTTGCCGCCGACGAAGCTGCACACGACCCGGGCGACCTGCCGCTGCTGGAGCAAGATCGCCAGCCCGCGGCCCTGGTTGCCGCAGTTGTTCGACATGATCGTCAGACCCCGGGCGCCGCTGGCGGCCACGGCCCCGATCAACGCCTCGGGGTTGCCGACCAGCCCGAAGCCGCCGACCGCGACGCTGGCCCCCTCGCCGAGGTCGAACAGCGCGGCCTCGGCGGACTCGTAGATCTTGCTCGCGGACTTTGCTGCGGCGCTCACCCGGGCAGACTACCTCAGCCGTAGGGGCTCATCATGTCGCAGTCGACCTTGTCGCCCGGGTCGGTCCCGAGCAGGTCGACGTAGCGGGTGAAGAAGCCGACTCGATCGGCGACGGCGGCGTTGCCGGGCATGTTGCACTCGAGCCCTCCGTTGATGATGTTCGTCGTCATCCCGAAGCCCGGCAGCCGGCCCTGGGCCTCGTCGTCGGCGCTCGGCGCCCACGCCCCGACCATCACGTCGTGGGCCGAGGGCTTGGGCAGCTGCTCGGTCATCCAAAACCACAGCGCGGTCTGGAGCGCGAGCTTGGGGTCGTTCTTCACCAGGTCCGGATCGCTGAGGAGATCGACGCCGAGCGCGTCGCCGGCCTGGCCGTAGTTGTAGTTCCAGCTCAGCTGGATCGCCCCGCGACCGTGGTAGGTCTTCGCGTCCGCGCACGGGTACTGCATGTTGTTGGGGTCGCAGTACTGGGGGCAGCCGTTGTTCGCGCAGCCGACCTCCTCGATGAAGCACAGGCCCCAGCTGTGCGGCCCGTCGGGCGCGTTCGCCCAGCCCCCGGTGGTCTCGTGGGAGATCTGGGCCAAGAAGGCCGCGAGCTCCCGCCGCCGCGTGGCCTCGTCGCCCTCGCAGGCGAAGCTCGGGTAGTCGGCGGCGGCCGCGAGCAGCCCCGCGAGGGTGTAGTTCGAGCCCTCGCAGGCGGGGTCGTTCTTGTGCAGGAACATCTCGTCCCACAGGGCTTGATCGAGGAGCTCGCTCAGCTCGCAGGCGGGGTCGCCGTCGCCGTCGCCATCTCCGTCTCCAGAGTCTCCGTCGCCAGAGTCTCCGTCGCCAGAGTCTCCGTCGCCGTCGCCAGAGTCTCCGTCGCCGTCGCCAGAGTCGCCGTCGCCATCTCCGGGATCGCCGTCGCCGCCGTCGCCATCTCCGGGATCGCCGTCGCCGCCGTCGCCATCCCCGTCGCCCGTGCTCGTCTCGGTGTCCGAATCAGCGGGGTTGTTGTCATCGTCCGCACACGCGAGCGCCACTCCGCACGCGAGCATCAGCGTCGAACTCCTCGAGTAAAACGTCATGGCCCAGTCTCCCACGAGATGCGCGCGGTCAGAAACTGCGGCCGCAGTGGGGGCTGTGGTCGATCCTCGCCAAGCTCGAGGCCGCGGGCTCGAGCTGGCGGGATCCTCGACGGGGGCTTCACTCGACGGGTTGATAGAGCACGGCGATGATGGCATCGACGATGGCTTCGCGGTGGGTCTTGTTCAGGCGTACGGCCTTGCTCGACGAGATCTGGATGCCGCCGACGCCGTCCTTGGTCAGCCAATTGACCACGTTCCTGGTCGAGTCTCCGGAGTGCCCCTCATTCCCCGTAGCGATCGTGACCTCGATCTCCAGCGGCGGGTCGAGGGCAGCAAAGGCGTCGTCGATCGCCTGGCGGATATCATCCTTGAGCGCCATGGGTGCGCCGCCTCCGACGATCACGTTGTCGCCGCTGAGGCCGTGAAAAATGACCGCGTTTGTGAACCCAGCACCTTCGGGGCCGCGGTCCACGAGCGCATCGAGCCCGGGAAAGCTGTTGGGGCTGAGGTCGGTCGAGGTGATGTGCCACTGATCAAACGCGCCACCGCCTTTTTTGTAGCCCAGGCATATCCACGAGCTCACGGGCCTGCCGAGCGCCTCCACTCGCGAGCGCATGTACTCGGCCTGGAGCTCGGTCCGGAGCTCAATCGAGCCGCCGTGGGGCGCGAGCACGACCAGCTCGTCTTGCTCCCCGTCGTCGACGAGGCGCTCGACGAACTCGCTCTGGTCCTTGGCCTCCTCGTCGGTCAGGCCCTCGGCCACGACTTGGGTGTGGAGCTTGGCGCTGAAGATGCCGCTGGTCCCGAGTCGCTCACGCGCGGCCTCGCTCATCCGCACCCGCTTGTTGCCCTTCTCGCTCCGGACGTCGCCGACGGTGTAGAGCGCGACCCGGCCGTTGCTGCGCACGACCCGGCACTGGTCGCCGAGCGAGAGGTACACGGCGAGATCATCGTCAATCGAGAGGTGCTCGGGCCGGCCCAAGATCGGCTGGTTATTCCTGGCCCTCCTGACCTTGATCGAGCGCACGACGCTGGGGTTGACGTCCCGCAGTCGGATGAGGTCATGCCCTTCCTCGTCGACTTCGCTCAGGCAGCCCGGGACGATCAACGGGGCCGCAGCCGCGCCGATCAGGCGAAAGAACGCCCGCCGATCGATCTCTCCCACGGTCTTTGAATCATCGAGGACAGGCTGAGGGTCGATTGGATGTTTCATCGATATTCAGCTCTAACGGCCCAATATCGAAAGTCAATTCGCTCCATCTGCATTCTATCCAATACTACAACCTGCCGAATCCTCATACATGCGATTGCACAATTGATAACGACAGTAACCAGAATGATCGCCGCGCTCGACGGCTGGGTCGTCCGCCGCATTCGGACGTATCCTCGCGCACGCTCAATACCGCGCGGCGTCCGTCAGCGGTCGCTGCGCCCCTGGACGAAGGGCCAATGTCACTCGCTGACCGCGTCGTTATTTGCCGGCCCCCTCAGCCCCCTTTGCGCCGGGTGAGCAGCGACGCAACGCGAGGGTGAACGTACTCAGCGAGCACCCGCCCGCCCGCGCGAGTGATGTGGATCCCGTCGCCTGTGCGGACGCGCTCGCGCTGGCCGTCGATCTCGAGCTGCTCCGTAAACCCGCCGTCCTCGGCGAGCACGGTCCAGACGTCGACGAAGCGCGCGCTGGGCCGGATAGCGAGCTCCGCGCGAACGAGGCGGTTGACGTAGGCGACGTGGGCGCAGAGCTTGGCCGAGCGCATCTGCGGTATCCCGACCCAGATCAGCCCCTCGCCGGCCGGAGTCATGGCGTTGGCGAAGGCGTTGATCCGGCGCCGATACTCGGGCTCCCAGCCCTCGCTGCCGTAGCGGATCCACTCGGGGTCGGCGCCCTCGCCCATGTACAGGCCCTGGCGATCGTTGCCGCCGAACATCACGATGACCGCGTCGGGTAAGAATTCGGCCCGGGCCTCGGGTCCGACCTCGAACCAGTCGTAGAAATCGGGCCGCGCGAGGCCGCTGGCGACCTTGCCCCGGCGGTCGACCGCGAAGCTGTAGCGCTGCTCGAGCTCGGCCTCCAGCGCCGGACCGAAGCCACCGACGATCAAGCTGTCGCCGACGATCAGCACCCGGGGGGCGCGCGCGTGGCCGACCCGCGGCCACAGACCGAGGACGGGGGAGAGCGCGAGGCTCAGGGATAGTTGACGACGCGTCAGAGCCAAGACGCGAAGCCTAGCAGCCC
>NZ_PVNK01000176.1 GCF_002994615.1 Enhygromyxa salina
GGCTGCTAGCAGCCCGGGGTGCAATGCCTCGCGCCGCCTCGCTTGGCCTTTTCGCCGATGGCTTTGTCGCCAAAACTTGCAGTACGCCCGGTACAGCGGCGTTTTGGCTTCGCGCCCTCGGCGAAAAATCCGGCGCGAGGCGACACGATGCATTGCACCCCGGACTGCTAGGCGACGACGCGGCCGCCGAGGTCGATCGCAACCTTGGCGAGGGTGCTGCCGGTCATGGTCGGCGCGACGTGGGGCAAGTTGGTGTTGGAGTAGCCGGGGTGGGCGACGACGGCGAGCAGCTCGTGACCGCCAGCCTCGAGCCGCCGCTGCAACTCGAAGGTGAACAGCAGGTTGGCCAGCTTGCCCCTTGCTGGCGAGCGCGCGGGTTGTCTCGAGCCCGAGCCCGCTGTTCGCTCCGGTCACGATCGCGAGCTTGCCGCCGAGGGGAGGCATGTCGTTCGTGGTCCACTTGGGCATCGGCGCTCGACAGCACAGGCGCGCGCAGCGACGTCAGCGCGTCATTTTTTCATTCGACGACCCCCGGCAGTGGAGACAGCTTGATCTCTCCAGGAAGGTGCCACATGCACGCACACACCCACTGTCCCCACTGCAACGCCCCCGCCGCCAAGGTCCCGAGCCGCTCGCTTCGAACGCTGGTCGTGGTTGGGGCCTGGACCGCGACGCTGGCGTTCGTGTTCGGCGGGATCTCGCTCGGGCCGGGCATCGTCGTGGCCCTGCCGATCATCGTCCTGGGTGGCGTCGCGACCATCACGGGTGCCCACATCTGGGCCTATGGCGACCGCGCCTGCTATGCGTGCGGGAAGATGGTCGAAGTCGGCGGCGTGCCCGTAGACCCGTCCGCCGAGCCCGAGCGGTTGATCGCTGCTTGAGCCTCAGGAGACGTCGCGGGTGAGCGGCAGCGGGATGTCGTCCTCACCCTCGATGCCGACCTGGGCCAACTCGGTGCGGACGTCGTTCGAGAGGCCAAGCTCGCTGGTCTGGACGAGCCCGAGACCAGCGGTGAAGACGGCGACGAGCGACAGGAGGGCGAGGTTGCGGCGGCGGTTCTGCATCGGATTGGGCTCCTCAATCAGCGTTGACATGAATGTGCCGGGACCATGACGATCCGATCATGGTGCGTGAAAATCGCCCGTGTTTTTTTGCGCGCGGCCAGGGATGGCGGGTTATGCGCGAGTTGTAGGGGTTGGCGCAGCATGGGGGATGGCGGAGCATGAGGGGATGCGACGGTCTGGATTGGGCTCGTGGACGATGGCGTTGGGTCTCTCGCTGGGCGTCGGCTGCGGGGACGGCTCGGGAAGCAGCGCGATCAGCGCGGGGTCACTGGATGGCACGACCAGCGTGGGACCGAGCGACAACGGCGACGGCGACGGCGACGGCGATCCGGGGGACGGGGACTCGGGTGACGGCGATGGTGATGGCGACCCGGGCGACGGCGACGGCGACGGCGATGACGGCGGCGTCAAGTTCGACATGACCCCGCTGCCCGACGCGGGCGACGGGCCGCCCGTCGACGAGTGCAAGGTCGTCGATGACATGAACGCGGTCGGCGAGTGCGAGGAGTCGGCGCCGCCCGACGCCTTCGAGCCCCTGCTGCAGTGGTCGTTCACCGATGACGCCGAGCCCTACAGCTACGTGACCCCGCTCGTCGCCAACTTCACCGACGACGACAACAACGGCGAGATCGACCTGTGTGACGTGCCCGATGTGGTGCTCGTCGCGGCCGTCAACCCGGGCCCGCCCAACAACATTGGCCACATCTTCTTGCTGTCCGGCGAGGACGGCAGCCTCCACTTTCGGATCGACGATGGCGTCGACTCGAGCTTCACGCCCGCTGTCGGTGACATCGACGACGACGGCCTCGTCGAGATCGTCACGGCCTCGCCGAACGGCAACCTCCTGGCCTTCGAGCACACGGGCGAGCTCAAGTGGACCATGCCCGCGACCTGGGATCTCGGCGAGAATTTCAATCAGGATCTGCGCTACTCGAACTCGGCCGCGCTCGCCGACGTCGACAACGACGGCGACGTCGAGATCATCACCGCCAACATGTTGTTCGACCACCTCGGCAACCTCGTCGAGAAATTCCCCCAGCCCTCGGGCCAGTGGGGCGCGACCACGGCCGCGGATCTCGACAACGACGAGGACCTCGAGATCGTGCTCGGCAACGCCGCCTACCACCACGACGGCGCCGTGCTGTGGACGACCAACCTCGTGTCGGGCTACCCGCAGGTCGCCAACATCGACGACGACGGCCTGCCCGAGGTCATCTTGACCAACGTCAACGGGCTGTCGCTGATCGAGCACGACGGCCAGGTGACCTACCAGAACCTCCGCCCGACCGGCGTCGAGGCCTTGGGCACCAATTGGCTGCGGCCCGCGACGATCCACGACTTCGACGGCGACGGCTTCTCGGAGTTCGCGACGAGCTCAGCCTCGCAGTACACCGTCTACGAGCCCGACGCGAGCATCGTGTGGACGGCGGCGGTCAACGACTCGAGCGGGATCGCGGCCGGGACCGCGTTCGACTTCCTCGGCGCGGGCGCGGCCCAGGCGATGTACGCCGATCAGGACTTCATGTTCATCTTCGACGGCGACGGTGACGTGCTGCTGCAGCAGAGTCGCAAGAGCGGCACGCTGTCCGAGTACCCGGTCGTGGCCGACATCGACAACGATGGCTCGGCCGAGATCCTCGTGGTCTCGAACCAACACCTCGGGGGCGGCGATCCCTGTATTCAGGCGATCAAGGACGTCGAGGATCGCTGGATTCAGGCCCGGCGGATCTGGAACCAGCACAGCTATCACGTCAGCAACGTGCGCGAGGACGGGACCATCCCGCAGTTCGAGGTGCCCTCGTGGGAGGGCCTCAACACCTTCCGGACCAACGCGCAGATCGAAGGCGGCGGCCTGTGCATGCCCCCGCCGGCCGGGTAGGCCTGAATCAAGCGCTGCGCGCTCGACTCAGGCCTAGCAGCCCGGG
>NZ_PVNK01000177.1 GCF_002994615.1 Enhygromyxa salina
CCCGCGACCAGTGAGCGCTTCGTCCTCGACCGGCAAACAGGGCGCTGGCGGGCTCGTGCTGGGGCTCCTGCTCGGGGCCGCGGGCATGTATGGCGTCCAGACCTTCGTGATCGCCGAGCCGGGCGAGCGCGGCGTTGGTCGGGCTCGCGCTCGCCTCCTTGTCAGCCCCGACTTGGGCCTCGGCGTCGGCGTCGGTGGGCGCCGACTCGCCCCGGACGACGGCGTCGGGGAACAGCGCGCGCAGACGCGCGGGCACCGGGCGCTCGCTGAACACGGGCGCGTGCGGACGAAACTCGAGCGTGACCCCGTAGCGCTCGCGGAGCTCGTCGGCGTAGCGACGGCGCTCGCTCGGCTCATCGGCCATCAGCGCCCGCCGACGCAGCTCCGAGAGCTCGGCGTAGCGAAAGTTGAGCCGCCAGCGAGAGTACAGCCGACGGGTGAAGCTGCCGGTCAGGCGCAGGCTGGTCACGCCGTGGCTCGAGCCGAGCTCGACGGGCTGCTCGCGGCGCCGGCCGCCCAGCCAGCGCAGCCCGAGCAGATCATCGACCAGCGGCAAGTGGCGACCCCAGCCGCCCTCGGCGTCGAGGTGGAGGCGCTCGCCCGGGACCACGGTCGCGGTGACCTCGTCGAGGCGACCTGGGTGGGCGCGCAGCCTGCCGACGTAGCGACGTCCGGTCGAGTGGAGAAAGGCCTGGCGCTTGTTGCCCGCCGGGTGGCGGAGCTCGTGGAGCACCCGCCACAGACGCAAGACCCGGTGATCGCCGCGACGCAGGACCAAGCGCCCGCGACGCTCGTCGACGTCGAGGCCCCAGTCGTTGCGCGTGAGCACGGGCAGGATCCGGGCGAGCTCGGCCTGGCTCGGCCGCGCACCTTCGTGAACGGGCAGCGGGACGCGACGCTCGCCGCCCGAGGGCACCCGGGCGACGGCCTCGCGCAGGGCCTCGGTCCACGCCGCTCGCTCGCGCCGCAAGGCCGCGTCGATCTGCTCGATCGCGAGCGCGGCGGCCTCGTGGATCGCCGCGCTGCGGCTGTCGTCGCGCAGGCAAGTGTGGAGCGCCTCGACGAGGGCGGCGGCGTGGCGCTCGAGCTCGCGCGACAGACCCGGCGCGTCCGCGATCAGCTCGCAGGTCAGCGCGGCTTGCTCGCAGGCGATGCGCGCGACCAGGACATGCTCGACACCAACGATCGTCGCGGCGAGGCGCTCGACCACGACCTCGGCGACCTTCTCGCCCGCGCGGGTGTCGCTCGCCCCGCGCAGGCCCGCGACCATGGCCAGGCACGCGCGCGCGTGGACCCGCGGGCCCTCGGGCTCGCCCTCGTCGGCCTTGGGCGTCCGGGTCAGCATCCGGGCGAAGCGCACGAACGCGTCGGGCCGCTCGACCGCGTAGACCGCGAGGGTCTTGGCGTGGGCGATGCGGACGAACTCGCTCGGATCACTGCGCTCGATCGCCCGGGCCAGGATCTCCGCGTCGACGGGGTCGTCGAGCCGCGCGGCGAGCTGGTCGATGACCAGCCCGCGAACCAAGAACTCGCGCGGACCCCAGTCGGGGGCCGTGGTCGCGTCGAGCCCGAGGCGCTCGCGCGCGCACTCACGGCTGGCCTCGACGTCGACCCGCCGGAGGCAGGAGATCGCCCGGGCCTGGACCCACTCGTGATCGCTGCGGTCGTTGGCCGCGGCGAGCAGGCCCTCGCGCAGATTCGTGATCGCGCGCTCGGGCTCGCTGCGGTGGCCGCCCCCGGCCGGGGGCATGATCGGCAGCCCGAGGCAGGTCAGCGCGAGCTCGAGGCTCTCGATGCAGGCCAGGCGCGTCGGCCAGCGCCGCAGCAGGCCGAGCTGCTCCAGCAAAAAGGTCGCGGGCTCGACCTGGTCGAGGACCGTGCGGACCTCGCTGTGCAAGCCGAGCGAGGGGTCATGGACAAAGGAGGAGCTCGCGTCCCAGTTCTCGGTGATCAGCGCGCGCTCGATCGCCGGACCGATGAGGATGATGCCGAGCTCGATCGACACGACCAGCTGCTCGCGGCGCTCGTCGAAGCGCTCGCGCAGCGCGTCGAGGTCGAGGTGGCGGTTGAGCGCCTGGCGGTCGGCCCGGGCGCTGCGGGCGTCGGGCGCGGTCTCGTCGATCATCAGCTCGAGGCGGTTGCGCCGGGCGTCGTCGGTCTTGGCCCGGGCGTAGGCCTCGACGTGCGCGGCGATCCGGCGCTCGAGCTCGGCGAGCTCGATCTGGAGCAGGCCAACCACGCGGATCGTCAGCACGGCGAGGCTGCCGAGGCGCAGGCCCTGACGATCTTCGCCAGCGAACTCGCGCGGATCCGTGAGCTCGGCGATCCGAGCGCCGAGCGCCTCGAGCCGGTCGCGACGAACTCGAGCCTGGAGCGGCGGCAGGACCTGCTCGATCAGCGACACGATCAAGCGCACGGCCGAGGGCGGCGGCGTGCGAACGAAATTGCCTGAGCGATGCGGTGCCATGTCGTGGCGGATGCAGAGCTTAGCCGAGCATCGGCGATCGTCCCTGCGCTAGCGCGGGCTTGATCCCCGGGGAATGCGCCCCTGCGTGGATGGAGCCTGCTGCTCGGAGTCCCCCCAAGCCCGGGGCGCCCAGGGCTCACTGAACCACAGCTCGCCGGGACCGTAGTCACGCATGCGCCGGCCAAAGGTCGCGTCTACGCGTATCCACAGCTGGATCACGTCGCGGATCGGGCTGGCCGCGTTGGATAGATACAGCTGGTTGGTCAACCCGAGCATCACGCGCGCCGTGTCCCGGGCCCAGACCGCCACGCCGACGTCGGCCTCGACCCGGTGACGCAAAACCATCGCCGATCGATGGGCGTCCGCGAGACGCGTGGACAGCTGATAGCTCAGGCCCCAGGTCGGCAGCCACGGGCGGGGCCGACGACCGATGCCGTCGAGGCCGATCTCGACGTCGACGTGATCGATCGGCTGGGGGTCGAGGTTGAGGTTGGGCATCATCGAGGCCTGGGCCCAGACCGCCATGTCCTGAAAGGGATAGGTGCGCAGCTCGAGCTCGGGCTGGAGCAGCACGGGGTGGTTCTCGAGGTAAGACAGGTACACGCGCGGGTGCGGCTCGAGCGAGCCGGTGGCCATGGCCACGCGCCTGCTGTTCAGCGACTGCCAGCGCAAGCCCGCGGTCAGACCTGGGCGCAGCTGAATGAAGCGGCCGAGCCAGATCGGCCGATCGACGAAGCCGTAGAGCCGCACGCTGGTCTCGGGCCGACCCAGGAAGCTGTGTGAGAGCACGTCGAGGGTCGCGCCGAGGCGCGCGCCGATGCCGTCCACGCGCGCGCCGATGCCCAAGATCCCACCAGCGGCGACCGGGCTCTTGTCCCGCAGCGCGATCTGCCCGGCGATCATCAGCCACAGGCGATCCTCGATCAGCTCGCGCCGCCAGCCGATCCGCGCGTCCATCCCGAGCCGCGGCAGGAAGTCGTCGGCGTTGCCGATGTCGTCGAAGCCAACGGTCACGCGCGCGTCGAGGCTCCCGATCCGATTGCAGATCGGCTTGATCCGATCGCGCGCGACGACCGGGGTGGCCGGGCCGACGCTGCGCCAGTCGAAGGTCTCGGGGTAGACCACGGGCTCGCGCGGATCGAGCTCGCGGATCGACACTCGCGCGGGTGGCGCAACATCGCCGCGATCACGACGAACTCGGGCCCGGATCAGGGCGCGGCCGCGATCGGTGCGCAGGCGAACCCGATAGGGCACCGCCTCGGTCAGCAGCAGCGTGTGTCCGTTGGCGTGGGCGACCTCGAAGCGTCGGCGCCGCTCGGTGATCACCGCCCGCTCAGCCTCGTCATCGAGCGCCAGGTGGCCCTGGCCGGGCTCAGGGACGCCGGACGAGCGACCCGAGACCACCCTCTTGACGTCGGCGATCAACGCTGTGGGCCGCCCCTGGGCGTCGGAGGTGGCAATTCCCCGGCTCTCGACGTGGAGGCTCGCGGGGCCGAGGACCACGAACTCGACGGCCTTGCCCGACTCGGCGGTCGACCAGTGCGCGCGTCGGTGAGCCTCGACCAGCTCCGCGTCCTCGGGCGCCACGTCGAGCGCTGCGGTCTGCGTGCGCCAGGAACACTGCCAGATCGGATCCGCGGCGAGCGCGACCTCGAGGCGGTGGCGGCCCTTGCGTTCGATCGGCAGCACGACCTCGCCGAGCTCCGCGTCGCGCAGCTCGACGCGACGCTCGACCGGGTCGCGGCCGCTGCTGCGCACACGCACGATCAGGCGCGCGCGGCCGAGGTTGTCGGGATCGAGGGACAGGGCCTTGCTGTTCGGGGCCCGGTCGGGTCGCTCGGCGCGGCACCACAGCTGCGCCGTCACGGTCCCGGGCACGGCGTCCCAGTTGAGCACGCCCTTGCGGCCCGGGAGCAGCTGCTCGGCCTCCCTGGCCGGCCACGGCGCGACGAGCAGGGCCTCGCGGATGCGGGCCGAGGGGCTCGGCTCGAGCTCGGACACGGGCAGCTCGAGGCGTTCGAACCCGGCGTTGTCTTCGCTGTGCTGGAGGGTGTTCCAGTCGCTGCGCATGGCCGCGATGAAGGCCAGCCGCCGCACGCTCGTGTGGCCGTAGCTGGGCTCGAGCTCGCGGGCGAGGCCAAAGGCGAGCCCGGCGTCGCGGGCGTCGCTGGCCGGATCGTCGAGGTGTGTGAGGAGCGGCGCGACCGCTGCGAGCCCGACCGCGATCGGATCACGGACGGCTCCGGGGCCGCCGTCCATGCGGCCATAGAGCTCGAGCCACGCGCGTCCGGCCGTCCGGGCCTGGCTCGGATCGACGCTCAGGAGGTGGGCCCGGGTCAGCTCCCCGACCCGCAAGGAGCGGGTGATGCGGCGCTTGTCGCCGTCGAGCTTGGCGCCGCGAAGCTCGTCGTGGAGCCGCGCGAGCTCGCGGTCGAGCTCGGCGAGGGTCTCGTCGCTGGGCGTGGCCCGGGCCCGCGCCCACAGCTCGAGCCACGGATCGATGAGCACGCGATCCATCTCGACATAGGCCGACAGCGCGGGCTCGACGAGGACCGCGCTGTCGGTCCGTTGGGGGTCGGTCACGACGATCTCGCGCGGCTCGATCAGGGCGTTGAAGCGGCGCTCGAGCTCCGCGAGCAGCAGCTCGGCGCGGCCCCGCGTGCCCTCGTGCCCGGCCCACGCCGACAGCCTCAGGAGGTCGGCGCGGGCGTGGCCGGTCTCGCCGAGCATCAACAACAAGGCGGCCCGACGAGCGCGACGGTCGAGGTCGTCGGGCGCGACCAACAGCACGCGGCTGAGGTCGCCGATCTCGTCGAGCATGCCTTCGCCGTCGAGGGTCGAGAGGTCGCCAAACAGATCGTCGAGCTCGAGCTCGGGCTCGGGCTCGTCGGCGGAGATGACGACGTCGCGGCGCTCGCCCGGACGCAACCCACGACGCAGCGAGAGCGAAGCCGCGATCTCGGCCCCGCCCTCGACCTCGAAGCTCAGCCTGTCCGTCGACGCCGCGATCGCGAGGTTGACGTCGTGGCGCGGGGACACCCACGAGGTCCCCGCGACCGGGACCGCTTCGTCGTCGATGGTCATGATCTCGACCCCGGTCGGGAGCGGTCCCTCGGCGCGCGCCGCCTCGGGTGTGCGAGGATCGAAGACCACGGTCTTGGGTGCTGGCGTCGCGCCGGGCGGGTGGTCACCGTGCTGGTGCATCGTGATCCGAGTCGGGCGCGGCTCGATGTCCTCGGGCCAGCGCAGCTCGAGGCGCACGATGCCCGGGACCGCGGGGCCCGGCAGGTACCAGGTCGAGCGCGGCAGCGGCCACATCTGCTCGCGCCGACCGACGTCGTCAGGCTGGAGTTTCTGGCGCTCGAGCGGGCGCAGGTCCGTCCACGCCACGGTCCCGGGTGGGCCCCAGACCATGATCTCGTGGTCGCCCTCGGACACGGCCAGGCGGTGACGCTGGACGCCGAACAGCTGCGGGCTCCACCAGCGCTGACCGTCGATCTGGATCAGGGCCGGCTCGGGATCCCCCAGCGGCGTCGACACGTGGATGTTGGCCAGGCGCATGCGGTCATGGCTCGCGCCCTGCCCCTCGCCAGCCTCGGGCTCCAGCGTCCGCCGGACCGCGTCGGCGCGAAGCTCGACGCGCACGCCGACGGCCTGTCCGGGCTCGAGCCGCAGCCAGGTCTCGCTGAGCTCACGCTCGGCCGCGGGCACCACCACCCGGGGCACCAGCCACTCGCCCACGGGCCGCAGCAGCTGATCGGACGCCTCGCTCGGCACCGGCCGCCGCCGCGACCAGCGCGAGGCCACGCTCCACAGGCGCAGGGTCTGCTCGCGCAGGGCCTCGTCGGCCGGCGCCCGAGTCCGGGCGAGCTCGAGCACGGCCAGGGCCGGGCTGCGCACGACCTCGACCGTCGGTCCGAGGAGCTCGGCGAGCAGGCGCAGGCCGTCGACCGGCAGCTCCGAGATGGGGTCTGCGCCCCCAGCGACCTGCTCGACCAGGGCCGAGGCGCGCTCCGGTCGACCGTGCGCGGCGATCAGGGTCAACCACCGCGTCCGCAGCTGCCCGCGGACCTCCGGGTCGAGATCGGGATCGCGGGCCAGCGTCGCCAGCAAGGGCTGGACCCGATCGACGGCGCGATCGACCGCGTCATCGTCGAGCTCCTGGGCGGCGGCCGCGTAGGCGAGGGCCGCCGCGGCGAGCAAGGGGCTGTGATCCGCGAGCGCGTCAAAGCGCGGATCTTCGCTGGTCATCGGCAAGGGGCTCGCGGTCTCGCGGGCGAGCAGCAGCTCGAGCCACGCGCGCGCGGGCGCGTTGGACTTGGCCAGCGCGCCCTCGGCCGCCCGCGCGCGCTTGGTCGGCGTCCGCCCCTTCAGCGACAGGAGCGAGGCCTCGATCCGGCGCGCGCCCTCGATCGAGAGCAGCGCCGGGCCGCCGACGAGCTCGACCTCGTAGTCGCGGCGACCCGGCGCGAGCACGATCGTCGTGTGCGCGAACTCGCCGACGGCCTCGCCGTCCTCGGTCAGCAGCGGCTCGAGCTTCGGCAGCGCGGTGTCGGGATCGGAGCTGTGCTTCGCGGCGCGGTCGCTCAGCGGCAGGCGCTCGATGACCTGGCCGCCCGCGTAGACCCGCAGCTCGGCGGCTTTGAGCTCGGCGCCGACCGGCGCCCAGGTCCGCGCCGCGATCCGCAGCTGCCCGGGCCCCGTGCGAGCGATCGTCCGCCGACCAGGCTGGAGCAGGCGATAGTCGCGGCTGTCGGGAACATCGAGGCGTAGATCCTTGGTGTCTTTGAGCGGCACGGGCCGCTGACTCGGGCGGTCGCGGACGTAGTAGGGCCGCACGGCCGGACGCGAGCGATCGAGCTCGTTGATCGCCGCGAGCATCCGCCAGGCCTCGACGGCCTTGGCGAGCTTGCGGTCGCCGCCGCGAAGCGCGAGCAGCTCGTCGGCGAGCGCGGCGTGAAGTCGAAGCTCGTGACCGACCTCGTCGGTCGGCTCGAGCGGGAGCGGGCCTGCACCTTTGCCCCCGACCGACTCGTCGTCGGTGATCCAGTCGAGGACCTCTTGCTCGACCTCGACCGAGACGTAGCGCGGTGGTCGGGGTTCGACGCGCTCGACGATCACCTTCGTCGGCGCGTCGGCCTCGATCGACCACAGGGCGCCGCTGCTCGGGGGCTGATGCAGCTCCCAGCTGCGGCCTTCGCCGAGCTCGGGCGCCAGCGCGCGGCCGGGCTCGACGACCACCGCGTTGGCGTCGACGCCACGGATGAAGCGCAGCGGGACCTCGGGGCCGATCTGGCGGACGCGGATGGTCTCGAGCGACGCGATCCACACACCCGCGGCCTGGTCCGAGTCGAGCGCGACGGGCCCGCGGACGGACGGCGCCTTGACCCGGCCGTCGAGCATCGCCTCGCGCTCGTCGAGCACAGCCGCGAGGGCCTCGTAGTCACCGTCGGCGGCTCCGACTGGCGCGAGCGGCCACGCGACGCTCGCCGGGGTCCAGATCAGGCGCATCCGCGCCCGCGAAGGTCGCGGCTGCGCGGGCTCGTCGTCCGCCTTGACCAGGGCCCGCGCGCGCGACGCGATGTCGGGATCTTCGGGCCCGCAGCCCGGCGCCCGCGGGTCGACCAGCGGCGGCCCGGCGTGGACCGGCCGACCCCCGAGCGCGACGATCAGCGCGATCACCAGCAGGCCGATCAGCCCGAGCGCGCGCTCACTTGCAGCCACCGCGGAACTCCCCCGCGTCGCCACCGAAGACCGCCGCCGAGAACCGCCGTCGGGCCCCGCGATCGGTCCGCAGCGCCTGGCGGACCGACTCGGAGGTCTCGATGTGAACGAAGCAACGCCGCGCATCTCTGGCCGCCTGACCCTGAACGTTGCTCAGCGCCCCCAGGCGATCGGTGTCGACGCCGTAGTGACCCATGGGGAACTCGGGCAGCGCGACCCGGAGGCGGCGGAGGACCCCTGCGCTCGCCGGCCGCGGGCTCTCGATGCCCGACGACACGATCACGTCGGGATCGCCAGACTCGGCGATCCGCTCGAAGCCGTGGAGCTGAACGAGCACGAGCGGATGCTTGCGCAGGGCCGCGGCGGTCGCCCGCGCGATCGGATGGTCGAACTGATGGGCCGCGTCGGCCGGGTTGTCGGCCCGCCGGACACGGCTGCCGTCGACCTGGCGATGGCGGTGGACGGTGTTGACGAACAGCGCCCGCGGAGGCTGGACCCCGACCTCGCGCTCGAGGAAGAGCGTCAGCGCGATCTTGCCGCTGTACTTGTCGAACCGGCTGTGCGGCGCCTGCAACAGGTGCTCGACCCGTCGGGGCCGGCGCTCGCCAGCGGGCGGGCTGAGCGACCCGACGCGAATGAGGTACGAGCCCCGCCCGCGGCGATCGTCGGCGGGCTCGGTCAGGGCCCAAAAGCGCTCGGACCGACCGTCGAGTTCGAGCTCGATCGTGCGCAGCTCGACCCCGACCAGGGCGGCGTAGGTGTGCGCGCGACGCAGATCCACGGCCGACATGTCGCCCGCCTCGGCCCGGTGCAGGAGCAGCGTGATGAGCTTCTCGAGCCCGAGCAGCTGGCCCTCCGACAGCGGCTGCCAGTTGTCTTCGGCGCGAGGCCAGAGCAGATCGTTGACGTGCTCGAGGGTCATCCGCTGGCTCTCCGCGAGTGGATCGCTGACCGGGAGCTCGTGGGTGCACCCCTCCGAGCAGGCCGCGAGCCCGAGGACCAGCGCCGCGCCCAGAGCTGGCGCCAAGCCCGACTTGGTCGGGCGTGAGCCTGAGTCGGTCATGGCTCGACCTCGCCCCCGACATCGAAGCCAACACCGACATCGTCCGAGCCCTTCGTCGACTCGGTGAAGCTCGTGGCTGACTTGCTGCGATCGGCGACCCCGCGGTGAAAGGCCCGCGCCCACACGCGGCCGCCGTCGAGCAGCTCGAGCCGGACCTCGTGGGCCCCCGGGACGATGTCCTCACCGAGGGTCACCTGCACGGTCACGGCCTCGAGCGGCAGCGTGTTGTTGCCCTCGAGATCGACGAAGCGGATCGGGACCCGGGGATCGACCGGGCGATCTTGCTCGTCGTAGGCCCCGTCGGCGTCGATCGTGTAGGTCCGATCGACCTTGCTCAGGTGCTCGATCGGGACCCCGGTCCGCCGCTTCGGGTGTCCGCCGTCGATGCTCAGCGCCAGCTCGACCCGCTCGCGCCGACGCAGGACATAGACGACCACGTTGACCGTCAGCGCCGCCTCGTTGCGCTTGATCAGCGGAAACACCAAGGTGTTGGTCAGCTCGTGGACGACTCGGCGACGCGAGACCGGCGGGCTCGCAACCATGACCGGGCGGTTGATCCACATCTCGTACTCGTGGTTCTTGGCCTCGAATTCGAACTCGACCCGGCGCCGGCCCTCCGTGACGGGCAGCCGCCAGCGCCCGCGCGTCTCGGCCACGAGGTGCTCGTACTCCTGGTTGTCGATCGAGAGCTTCACGCTATTGCCCAGCGTACGCGGTGCGACCTGCCAGTGCAGCTGTGGGGCACTAGGACCGGTGGCGGCAAAATTTATCGTCAGGGTTCGATTTGGACGCAGCTCGGTGAACAAGCTCGGATCCCAGCGGTCGGCGAGGCGCCGGGCGGCCTCGTCGTCGAGCTCCTCGAGGATCGAGCGGCGGCGATGGACCCCGCGCGGCTCGAGGGTGACCCAGGGCCCGGGATCCCAGCCGTCGTCCCCCGCGAGCTCGTTGGCCAGGCGGTCGTCGATGTCGGGGTCGCCCCGCGACCAGCGCGAGTCCCGGCCTCCGCTGCCCCGCGGCTGGAGCCGGACCTGCGCGAGCAAGTCCGCGATCGCCTTGTCGTCTTGGAGCTCGTCGTAGTTGGCCGGCCGCAGCGGGAACCAGGTCCGGGTGTCGAGGGGCGGGTAGCGCCAGCGCATCAGCTCGGATCCATGGTCGCGAAACGGCAGGCCGATCACGGTCTCGACCTCCGGCCAGTAGCCATAGCCACGCACGATCAGGCGCTGGTCTCCGGCATCGGGCGCGGCCCGGAGCTCGATCTGCTCCGCCTCCTCGGGGACGACGACCCGCATGGTCTGGGGCTCCGAGACCATGTACCAGCGCGTGTCAGCGTGGGGGGTCGTGCCGAGCTCGTCCTCGTCGCCGAGGCGCAGCGCTTCAAACCGTGACTGACGCGTGGCCTGACCCGGCCAGGGCGTGCAGCTGAGCTCCTCACCCGCGGCGTCGAGGAAGCACAGATCGAGCTTCGGCTTGGGCCCGAGCGCGGGCCCGAGCGCCCGCTTCGGCCACCAGCTCGACGCCAGCGGGTGGACGACGCGAACATCGAAGCGGAACATCCGCGTGGCCAGGTCATCGGGGCCGTCGATCGTCCAGCGCGGGTGCAGGCGCCAGTTGACGCCGACGCGCACGACCTGAATCCGGCGCAGATCGGGCTCGAGCACCTCGTTGCCGTCTTCGTCGACGCGCATGGGCCGATCGGCCTCGCACAGCCACACGCGCGAGCCCAGCTCCGAGGCCTCGGCGGCCTCGACCGTGAGCTCGAGCCGAATCGGCGACTCGAAGATCAGCGTGTGCACGCCAGGGGGGACCTCGAGCGATCGCTTGCGCGCGCGCGAGCTCGGGTAGGCCACGTCCTCGCCTTCGAGTCCGCGGCGCTTGATCCCGAGCTTGGTGACCAGGTCGGGCGGCCCAAACACGTCGACCCTGAGCTCGACCGGGCCGATCACGTTGATCGCCAGCGAGCGCGCGTCGTCGACGACGAGCCGCCGCTCGTCGGTCTTGGTGCCGCGCGGGAGGCGAAAGCCCGTCTCGTAGATGCTGAGAATGTCGTAGTCGTCGCCCGCGTCACCCTCGGCGGCGAGGCGCTCCCACACGTAGCTGAGCTTGGTCCGACGCTCGTCATCGGTCAGCTGCTCCCAGTCGCGGTAGGTCAGGTGATCGACGAGCTCGGCCGCGACCTCGGGCGCCAGCGAGAGCTCGCGCAGCGTGCGATCGTCGACCGCCCGCTCGCGCCGCACGTAGACCCGCGCGAGCCCCTGGACGCCGGTGCTCGGCTCGCGCGGGACGAAGCTCAGCCGGACCCGACGATCCCCGGTGCCCTTGGGCAGGCGCACCCGCGTGAGCCGATCGTCGGTCAGCTCGCGCGGGTACTCGCCTGTGGCCGGATCGTCGAGGATGAAGGCGTTCTCGTAGCGCCAGCCGAACCCGGCTCCACCGCTCTTGCTCTGGCGCGTACGGATGTTGACCTCGTGCTCCCACGTGACCTCGCCGTCGAGGGACTCGAGCGTCACCCGCATACCGTACGCGAAGTCCTCCTCGGCCCGAAACGGGTAGTTGGGCGGCAGGACCAGGTGGGTGATGAGCTTGAGCGAGACGTCCGCGGGCCCGATGCGAAAGCTCGGGCCGAGCTCGCGGCGCTCGGGGATCACGTAGTAGGCGATCCGCTCGGCGCCAGCGAGTTTCTCGGCCAGCGGCGAGGCCACGCGATCGGCGATCACGGCCCGCGCGAGCGTCAGCGCGACCAGCAGAGCAAAGACCGCGGCCGCCGTGACGCTGGCGAAGCCGACCCGCCAGGGCTGGGCGCCGTGCTGGGCCGGCCGGCGCAGACGCGCAGCGACCTGGACCCGCGAGCTCGTCGCGGGCCGGCGCAGGCGCCCGTCTCCGCTCACGGCGCCCCCTCCTCGGCCCCTCGCTTGGCCCCGGGTCGGACGACGGCGGGCGCGGGCCCGACCGTCTGGCCCAGGCCCTCGATCGGGATGTCGACGAGCACCATCACCTGCGGTCGAGCCAGGGCCTCGGTCCGCAGGCGCTCGGTCGGGGTCTGGCCGAGCTCGGCGTAGGACAGCTCGACCCGGCCGTCGAGGGTGTGGTCGAGGCTGACGATCGCCCGCTGCCCGATGACCCCGCTCATGTACTCGATGATCAGGAAGGGCTGGCCGAAGTCACGACCCACGGCCGCGGTCACGCGCAGGTCGACGGCGACGTCCCGCAGCTCACGCAGCGCCCGCAGGAGGTGGAGGTTGCCGGTCTCGGCGAACCCGACCGCCCAGCCGACGGCGACCTCGAGCCCGCGCTTGCCGACCACCACGCGCTCCCCTCCCGTGAGGCTCGGCGCCGCGCTCGGCGGCCACAGCGGCGCGAGCATGGCCCCGACCTCACCGCGGGTGACGACCGTGAGCCCGGCCTGCTCGAGCCCGCGCACGACCCCGATCCGACCCACGCTCGAGGTCCGCGGGGCGGCGTAGCGCTCGCGGAGGCCCGCGCTGAGCCACAGGACCCGACCGCGACCGTTGCCGAGCTCGCGGCTGTACTCGAGCTGCGGCGTGCCAGCGCCCGACAGGAGGTACAGATCCTCGGACCCGTCGGCGACCTGGCAGCTGTCCCAGCTCGCGACCAGGGGCCGGAGCTCGGGCGACATCTGGCCCCAGCACGCCGCGTCGACCAAGGTCCCGGCCGCGGGCAGGCCGATCCCGACGATGACGTCATGGGTGATCGGCCGGTAGGACGCGATCCCACGCAGCTGCACGAACTCGAAGGGCACCTCCGAGGTCCGGTCGATGGTCTGGTGGAAGGCGTGGAAGGGGGTCTCGAGGTTGCCCGGACGCACGGGGTCGGGGCTCGGCGCCAGGGTCCCGACCTCGCCGAGGTCGTCTTCGCTCTCGCTGTCGCGGGCGCGCTCGGGATCGCGGGGCAAGCCGTCGGCGCCCGCGATCAGCAGCGCGCGGCCCTCGAGGATCTGCCACAGCTCCGCGCCCACGCGCCAGGTCTGCGACTCGCGATGCGGGCGCGGGACCTCGACCACGTGGGGTCGTGAGCCCCGCTGACGACGAACCACGAGCGTGCCCCAGCCGGACGTGCTCGGCAGCGAGCGCTCGCGCAGCACGACCAGGCACGCGCCCTCCCCCGCGCGACAGTCCCCGAGCTCCACGAGCTCGTAGTCGAGCTCGGCCGCGCGGACGGCGATCCCGGGCGGCGGCGGCTGCCCCGGAGGCGAGCTGTCGGCCCAGTCCATCAGCGGCTCGACGATGAGCTTCTCGAGCACCAGCAGCTCGGTGTCCGAGGGCGAGCGGTACCTGGCCCCAGCCGTCCCGGCGGGCTCACGATCCTCGTGGATCTCGGTCAAGATCGTGAGCAGGTGGCTGGTCCCGAGCCGGCTGCTCGGGTCGGCGTCGACGCTCCCGTCGAGCTCTTCGTCTGGGCCCCTGTCGCCGTCGACCCCGGCGCGGAGCTCGTGGGCTCCCGCGGCGACGAAGGCCTCGTAGCGGGCCAAGGTGGTGCGCAGGAGCACGAAGTCGCCGGTCCCCCGCGGCATCCGAACCACGGTCTCGCGCGGCTCCCAGTCGAGCTCGTAGTCCGGCCACAGATCGACGAGATCGAAGTACCCGCGGAGCTGATGGATGCGAGCGCCCGCGACCGCGGACTCGGGCTGCGCCTGGCCCAGGGGCTCGATGGACTTGGCGATCGAGCGCGCCACGTTGCCCGCGAACCCAGCTTGGTCCTCGTCTGCTTCGGCCCGAAACACCACGACGTCGGCGTCGAAGGCCTGCATCGCGATCTCGAGCGGTCGCGCGCTGACAGCGGTCCCGGGGCCGCTGCGCTCGTGACCGGCGACCAAGACCGCCCGACAGTCGACGCGGCGACAGGCGATCGCGGCGGCCTCGGCGACCGGGGCCTCGCTCCACGGCATCGGCACGACCAAGACCGGACCCTTGGCCTCGGGGATCAAGAGCCCACTCGCGAAGCCCCGCCGACCGCCCGCGTCCTCTGCGACCACCCCGAGCCAGGTCCGCAGGGGCGCGCCCTCCGACTCGGTCTCGAGCCCCGCGGGGTAGGTCCCGAGCTCGACGACCTGGAGCCCGAGCCCGGCCCCGGACCGCCGCAGCGAGTCGAGCTGCAAGAAGCCAGTGCCGCCCCGAACCCGGGCTGCGATCCGCGAGATCGTGCCCTCGCCCAGCTGCAGCCGCGCGGCCGCCGACCAAAATTCCCGCAGCCGCCCGATCTCGGCCTGGGTCGGCGGCTCGGGCTCGTCGCTGCGGGCCTCGAAGTCCATCCGCGCCAGCGTCATCACGCCCAGGGGGTTGCTGGTCAGGCGCGCGCTCTCGGGCTGGGTCAGGTCCTTTGGCGGGAGCCGCTGCGGCGCCACGAGCTCGAGCAAGAAGCCCGCCAAGCTGCCAAGCACGAACCCGCCGGCCGAGGCCATGAGGCTCGGCAACATCACCGAGCGCACGCTCTTGACCCCGAGCATCTTGACCGCGAGCAAACTCGACAACAGGTAGCCGAACCCGTAGGTGTCGCTGATCTTGAGCTCCGGGAAGATCGGCGCGAGCGAGAAGCCCAGGGCCAGCTTCCAGCAAAACGCCAGCGAGAACACCAAGACGATCTTGCGCGGGCCCTCGAAGTCGAGGTGACGGATCAGCGGGAGCCCCAAGAAGCTCCGCGTGAGGAACAAGACGATCATCGCCTCCCCCAGGGTCGCCAAGAGCTTGAGCGGCGTGAGCCACAGCATCGCGAGCAGCGCGGGGACCAGGATCCCGTTGAAGTCCCAGCCGTAGGTGAGGTTGAACTGCGCCGCCAGTAACGCCGCGGTCAGTAAGATGATGTGGGCCTTGGCGTTGCCGACGAAGTCGGTCGCGACGTTCTCATAGGTCAGCGCGACGCTGCTCAGCGACAAATTGGTGTGGGGCAGCAGGACGTAGCGGACGACGAGGTAGGTGATCCCGACCTGCACGCCGAGCTGGAGCAGCCCGCGGTGGATCGCTGGCTTCCACAGCATGTTGGCCGTGAGCGGGACCAGGACCAGGCCGATGCTGTAGAACTCTTGCTGGGTCTCGAGCCGGGTGCCGAGCGCGCCATCGAGCGCACCGATCGCCCACGGCGCGAACCAGGCGTGGTCGTGCATGCGCACGACCAGGCTGACCACGAGGATCAAAAAGAAGCGTTCTCGACCAAAGAAGCGGGTCCAGGCGTCGGTCTTGCTCAGGCCCTTGGCGAGGCCCGCCGAGATCGCCAAGGTCACCAGCGACTCGGAGATCACGATCACTCCAGTGACCGGCTGGATGACCAGGACCGAGGCCAGGTAGCCGGGCACGACCGCGCCAGCGAAGACCCAGCCAAAGGTCTCGGTGCACAGCAAGACGACGATCAGCCCGACCAGGACCGGGAGCAGCATCGACTGGTCGAGACCGCGAGCCGGGAGCAGCTCGAGCACGAAGGTTTCGTTCATGGGTCGCCGGAGCCGCCACGGAGGACCCGTAGCCAGCCACCGCTGCGAGTCCGGACTTTTTGCGCCGGCGCCGAAGAGCGCGCCATCAGCAAGATGTGCTCGTGGACCGCAGGCTTGAAGCCCGGTAGGTCGATCCCTCGCTTGCTACGAATCCTGGACAACACCCACACGTCATCACCAGGATCCTCGATACCCGGCTTCGCGTCGAGTTCGATTTCGAGTTCCTCTGCGATGACTTTGCGCATCAAGCGATTTGCATCTTCAATCGACCGCCCGGTCAAGCGCGCGAGCACAGTGCGCAAATTGTCTTCGGGCGTGTCGGGCGAGAACAGGCCTGGGTAACGCCGGATGAGGTCGGCGCGCAGGCGCGGATCGATGAACTCCAGCTCACCCCAGACCGTGGCGATCAGCGCACGAACCGGGAGCTGCTCCAGGAGCTCGAGCGCCCAGCGGTGCTCGTCTCGCATCAGGCGGATGCCGCCGACGATCGTCGCAACGTGATCGCGCAAGCGAGCGTTGGTCGCTTGATCGCGCAGCGCGATCCGCTCGCGTCGGCGCACGAGCGCGCCGGCCATCTGCCGACCGAGGCGCTCGAAGGTCTCGATGTGCTCGTGCTCGACGGCGACGTCTTCGGCGACGTGGACGAGCCACAGCCCGAGCAGCTCGCCCTGATCCTCGAGCGGCACGATCAGGGTCTTGCGCTTGCCGAAGCGCGGCCCGGCCGGGACCAGGTCGGCGGCCCAGCCCGCGCGCAGGGTCAGCCACGGCGTCCGAAACGGAGCGCGGCGCAGATCGAGGGCCTCGCGCTTGGCGATGTAGGCGTGGCTGTCGCCGTCGAGCCTCGCGCTCGCGCAGACCCGCAGGGCCCAGCTCTCTTCTTCGCGCTCGATGATCGTCGCCGCCGCGGCGCCGCCGATCGTCTCCTGGGCGTACTCGGAGCCGAGCTCGGCGAGGTCCTCCCAGAAGCCGTGGTCCTCGGGCTCGTCGCTGGAGTTCGGGGCGCCGCCGGTCGCGTCGCGCAGGACCCGGGCCCGGAGCTGACGCAGCCCCGCGAAGGTCTCGACCGCCTCGTAGCCCCAGTAGATCACGCCGACCGCGACCAGGGTCAGCAGCGCGTGGCCGGAGCCAAGCCGAACCCACCCGCGCGAGTAGCAGGCGAAGTCGAGGACCAGGACCAGCGTCGTGCTCGCGAGGACGAGGGCCGTGGCCGCGCGGCCTCGAAGCCGCGCGAAGGACCACAACAAGAGCAGCGCGAAGCCGGCACACAGGCCGTAGGCCGCCCGCGGTGGCAGCTCGGCCCACACGACGCCGTCGGCCAGGCCCGTGAGCGCGTGGGCCTCGATCTCGGCCGGGCTCAGCCGGCCGATCGGGGTGTCGAGCAACATCTCGTAGCTCGGGTCGGTGATGCCCAGCATCACGATCCGACCCGAGAAGGACGACTCGGGGATGTC
Organism: Enhygromyxa salina; assembly: GCF_002994615.1. Classification (GTDB taxonomy): domain Bacteria; phylum Myxococcota_A; class Polyangia; order Nannocystales; family Nannocystaceae; genus Plesiocystis; species Plesiocystis salina_A. The sequence goes on from NZ_PVNK01000177.1 coordinate 17,145, forward strand.
TCCGCTCGTGACCTTGTGAGCGGGCACGACCGGCAAGCGCGACGCTGGCACCAACCAGTTGACCGGCAGCCCGTCGTCTTCGATCGGCTCGAGGCCGGCCTGGCGGGCGACCGCGTGAGCGCGGCCGCGGGGCCCGACGACGAGATCGCCGCGCTCGAGCCCGGCGCCGACCCACGGCGAGCCCGGATCTTGGTCGCTGCGCGCGAACAGGACCTGGCGTTCGGCCACGATCCGATCGAGCTCCGGACCTGGCTCGAACATCCGGGTGTGGCCCGCCTCCGTCACCAACAGCGGCGCCGGGGCGGCGCGCTCGATCTCATCGAGGAGCTGCTCGAGGCGCTCAGCCGGCCACGGCGGCGGCCCCCACTCCGGGTGCGCCGTGGTCTCGCTGTCGGCGGCGACGAGGATGACCATCGACTTGGTCGCGCGGGTGTTGCCGAGGAACTCGGACGACGAGACCCAGCGCTCGCGCAAGCCGTCGTCGATCGCGGCGACCAGGCCGAGCCCGTCGAGCAGCCGGACCACGAGCAGCACGGCGCCGATGATGACCGCGGCCCGGATCAAGACACCCAGCTCGCGCGGGCTCGCGGCTCGCTCGTCGCTGGGGGTCTTGCTCCTGGGCTTGTTGGCCATCGGGACTTTGGACCCACGCGCGGGTCAACGCAGGCGCGCTCAGGGCGAGGGGACCGCCGCGGCGAACGCAGCCGCGTCGGGAGCCCCCCAGCCCGTCGGCACATCCCAACCGGGCCCGGCGTCGAACATGTCGGTGCCACCGGAGGTGATGTCGCGGAACGTAGCCTGAACGGCTGGCGTCGTATAGAGCATCTGGTTGAGGAAGCCGACTGGCGCCATGCCGTTGTCGGCGCGGTACTGGTTCACGACCGCGATGATGCCTGCCCAGACCGGCGAGGAGAAGCTCGTTCCACCATAGAGCATCCAGGCCGAGTTGTAGTAGACCCAGTAGGGCGAGCTCGGCGAGGCTGCGGCAGACACGTCGACGACGACCCGGCGGTCACCGTTTTCGATCCCCCCCGCGACCGCGACCTGCCACGGCGGGATGTCGAAGGACTTGGCCACGCCGGAGCCCGACTCGTTCCAGGTCGTCTCGGCGATCAGGTTGCCCTGGCCGTTGAGCGAAACCCGCGTGCCGCCGACGCCGGTCACCCACGGGCTCGTGCTCGGCGTGTCCGGACGGGCCGAGTCGCCGCTCGCGGCGAGCAAGGTGATGCCGAGCGCGGCGCCGATCAGGCCCGAATCGTCGTACTGATCGCGAACCACCCGGGGCTCCGAGTCTTCGCGGTGAGCGAACGAGGTGGTGACGACCGAGACGCCGTCGTCCTGGGCCCGGGTCACGGCCTCGTTGAACACGAAGACCATCGAGGTGTTGCGCGAGTCGGGCCCCTCGTAGCCGATCATCTCGGCCCCCGGCGCGATCGCGCCGGACCACGCGTTGTCGAGCTGCGACTCGACGTAGCGGGTGATCGGGTCCTCCATCAAGTAGATGACCTCCGGGTTGCTCCGGACGATGTCCCAGCTATGCCAGAAGGTCTGGAGCCACTTGAAGTGGACGGTCGCGCCCATGACCACGCCGATCTTCTGACCGCTGCCGTCGTAGCCCATGTCGTAGAGCGCGTCGACGTTGTAGGCCCGCGCGACGCGATCGGGGTGCAGGCGCGAGCCGCTGTTGGCGCTGGCGGGCGGGATGGCCATGATCTCGCCGGCCTCGTTGGGCAGGTTGCCGACCTCGGCCGGGAGGTCGCAGGTCACGATGCCCGGGCTACGATCGGCGACGAAGATCGGCAGCGTCATCGAGTCCCCGGCGCAGTAGACCGGGATCGGCGGGTTGCCCTGCTGCGGGTTCTCGCGCATGCAGACGTGCAGCGTCGTGTTGAAGGCCTCGTTGAACTGGCCGACCGTACCGCTGAACTGAATCAGCATCCGGTTGGTGGCCACGTAGTTGACCGACAGGCCCTCGTACTCGAGCCACGCCTGGAGCAGCTCGAAGTCCTCCTCGAGCGGCGAGTGGTTGTCGATCAGCTCCTGCGTGCTCATGTAGTCGCCGTACAGATCGCTGAGCGGATCCGAGACCTCGATCACGAAGTCCTCGAGGGCCTCGCGGTCGCGCAGGTCGAGGCCGATCAGCGAGCGGAAGGAGTCGTTGGGGTCGGCCGCGCCGAGGTCGTCATAGACGCCCGGCAGCGGGCTCGGGACGCCGTCGGGGTTCTCGACCGGCTCCCACTCTTCTTCCGGAATCTCTTCGAGCGGGTCGCCGTCGCCGTCTCCGTCTCCGTCTCCGTCTCCATCTCCATCCCCGTCGCCGTCTCCGTCGCCATCGCCGTCCCCGTCCCCGTCGCCGTCTCCGTCGCCGTCGCCGGGATCACCGTCTCCGTCTCCGGGGTCGCCGTCGCCATCTCCGTCCCCGTCGCCGTCTCCGTCTCCCGTCGTGTCGCCGTCGCCGTCGCCCGCCGTGTCGCCGGTCTCAGCTGTCGCGCCGTCATCCTCTCCAATAGAGACGTCATCGGTGCAAGCACCGACCAGCGCCAAGGCCAGAAGCGAGGATCCGTATTTATTGAGCTGAGTCCGTTTCATGTTCGTACTTTCGTGGCTGTCTGGGGAGGAGTCCTGGGCGTCAGAGCGTCTCGCAACAACGGAACCCGTGGTTGTTGTTGCGGTAATCCCGAGCTCGCACGCTGTCGATGCTGCAGCGAGAGGTCGGGCCGTCGCTGAAGTAAGAGCCTCCGCGGCGGCGGCAGTTTTGCTCGTTAGCCGGCAGCATGTCGTCGTCGTCGCAGGCGTTGGTCCACTCCCAGACGTTTCCACTCATGTCGAACACGCCGGGGTAGCCCCCCTCGCAGTCCGGGAGGGTCCCGACCTCGGTCAGTTCACCGAAGCCCGCGTCAATTGTGTTGCACGAGGTGTCGTCGTAGATCAGTCCGTAGGGGTAATTCTTGATCAGACCTTGGGTGCACGCCCGGAACCACTGGTTGTTTGGTGTCTGCAAGTCCTGCAGGTCGTCCGGACCACCGCCAACCTCGCCGCACAGGCTCTTGCCTGTCCACGCGCAGAAGGCCGTCGCGTCACACCAGTCGACGCCGACGACGGGCAGGTTGGCTTCGGGATCGAAGGGCCAGTCATCGGGCGTGAAGTCGGACTTCCAGTCGCACGACGGTGGCATCAGCACCTCCAGGTACGCCTCCGAGAACTCGACGTCGAGGAACTGCCCGTACTGCGCGTTGGTGATCTCGGTCGCGTCGATCGCGTAGCTGCCGACGTCGACGCCGATCGGACCGTCCGGGCAGTCGCCGCAGTTGGGCGTGCCGCAGCCGGCCTCGCAGACACCGTCGCCCGTGTCTCCATCGCCGTCGCCCATGTCTCCATCTCCGTCTCCGGTGTCACCGTCGCCGTCGCCCGTGTCGCCGTCGCCGTCGCCCGTGTCGCCGTCGCCGTCGCCCGTGTCGCCGTCGCCGTCGCCCGTGTCGCCGTCGCCGTCGCCCGTGTCGCCGTCGCCGTCGCCGTCGCCGTCGCCGGGGTCACCGTCTCCGTCGCCCTGATCGGCCGTCCCCGACTCGCCGTCTCCGTCACCATCGCCAGCGGTCTCGGTCGCCGTGCCCGAACTATCCGCGCCAGCTTCGGCCTCTTGCAGGTCGTCGGAGCAGGCTGACATCGCGAACGCCGCGCCAAGAACCAAAATCAAACCAGAACGATGAACCGATTGCATGCTGAATTATCCCAGTGTTCGAGCTAGTGCGAAACGTTAAAAGTGAAAAATCGAGTAGATTTAGCCTGCGACCGACGTGGGCGAAGGCGCGGAAAAAACGCTCTGCCCTCGCGTGGGTGCCAAAAAACGGGTCGCAGGCTGAATTTCCTGTATGTCATAGCCCAGGGGGAACCGCAGCGCATACTGTAGGATACTTCAGTGTTCATTGCGCCAACTCACAATCTGAAGGGCGAGTATGTCCATTTGTCGCAGGCCTTTCGCTCAGCTAATGGTTACAGAATTGTGTGTTGTGAGTGCCATGATACGCCGACGGTAGACGGACGGTGGACGGACGGTAGACGGACGGTGGACAGACGGTGGGCGGACGATCAATCGCGGCACCGCCCGCCACCTGGCAGGCGATCCTCCACATCCATGTCCGGGTCGGAGTGGACCCTTCAGCCGCAGCAACGAAACCCGAGCGCGTTATCGCGTTCGCCGCGGACCCGGCGACTGTTGGCGGCGCAGCGCATGTTGTCGCCGTCGCTGTAGCGCGATCCCCCGCGTCGCCTGCACTCGGTCGCGCCGTCCCCGGTCGCGCTCTCGCACGAGTTGGTCCACTCCCAGACGTTTCCGCTCATGTCGAACAAACCCGGAGCCCCGCCCTCGCAGGTCGAGAGCGAGCCGCCAGCGAGGAGCGCGTCTTGCCCGGAGTCCTCACCATTGCACGCGGCGGCTTCGTAGTCGGGCCCGTAGGGGTAGCCCTGCGCGCCCGCGCTCGAGCACGCTCGATACCAGGTGTCGCCCTCGGCGTCCTCGGCGTTGTCCCAGTCCGACGCGCCGCCCGTGACCGCGCCGCACAGCTCCTTGCCCGACCACGCGCAAAAGACCATCGCGTCGCACCAGTCGACGCCGACGACCGGCAGCGTGGGATCGAGATCGTCAGCCCACTCCTCGGGCTCGAAGTCACTCTTCCACTCGCAGCCGGGGGGCAAGATCTCGACGTCGAACTCGACCTCGAGCATCAGCGCGTACTGGCCGTTGTCGACCTCGGTCGCGTCGATCTGAAAGCCGCCGCCGTCGACCATGGTCGCGCTCGGGCAGGTCCCGCACGCCGGGGTCCCGCAGATGTCCGCGCAGTCCCCCTCGCCGAGCCCGGTGCCCTCGTCGAAGGCGCCCTCTTCGCTCTCCTCGTCGTCACCATCTCCAGACCCGCCGCCGTTGCAGCCGAGCGTGGCCATCGAGCCGAGGACAAAGAGCGCGAGCAAGGACTGAGGTGCGATCAAACCGGACATCGGCCAAGTTTAGCGCGCTCGGGGCCCCGACCGGGAAGCTTGATTTAGGCCTGGGATCCGCGACGGGCGATTGCGACCATGAGCTCAGATTCGGCGCCATACGCCGTCCCATCGAAGTCGCCCGCGAGCTCGACGAGCTCGAGCCCGGCCTCGCTCAGGCCTCGGCGCAATTGCTTCGCGAGCACGTAGCGCTGGCGTAGCGTGCCCTCGACACCGTCCTCGCTGCCCACGCGGACGTGGAGATAGGTCGCATCGATCCGCTGGCGCGGCTTGTCCCAGGCGCTGCGCTCGAGCACCTCCCAGGCCTCGCCGTCGATGTCCACGGTCTTGACCCGCTCGATCCAGCTCGGATCCTGGTCGTCGGGATCGGCCTCCGCGTGGAAGCCGTCGGCCGCCCACGCGTCGAGGATCAGGAGGCCGTCGTCGGTCAGCAGCGCGGCGGCCCGGGCCAGGGCGGCCGCGAGCGCGGCCTCGTCGAGCAGGCAGTAGAGCCCACCGTGGGGGATGATGACCCGCTCGAAGCGACGTCCGAGCTCGACCGTACGCATGTCGCCCTCGACCAGCTCGATCTCGCCCTGCGCGACCGGGCGGGCCGCGGCGAGGGCGAGCTGGCCTGGATCGAGATCGACGCCGACCAGCGAGCGGCCGGGCTCGGCCAGCGCCGCGAGGACCCGGGCGTCGCCGCAGCCGAGCTCGACGATCGAGCGGGCCCCGGCGCAGCGTCGGCGGTAGAACTCGACATCGCCGGGGTTGCCGTCGTGGACGGCGGCGTAGAGCCGGGCCGGGTACTCGTCGCTCACGCCCCGCTTATCTCATACGTCCAGCCCGACCGAGCGCATCAAGGCCAGCGCGTTCGACTTGCGCACGACCCCCTCGCGCATGCGGTAGTCGAAGTGCAGCTCGCCGTCGCGCAGATCGTCCTGGAAATGGACGTTGGTCGCGGCCGGGGCCAGGGCCTCGGCGGCCTTTGCGAGCGCGAGGTCGTGGGTCGTGAGCAGGCCGATCGCGCCGCGCTCGAGCAAGCTGCGCAGGAGCGCCTCGGCGCCGATCCGCCGGTCGTGGGAGTTGGTCCCGTGGAAGATCTCGTCGAGCAGGAACAGGGTCGGCGCGGCGTCGGCGAGCTCGCTGACCGTGCGCAGGCGCGTGAGCTCCGCCCAAAAGCGCGACGCGCCCTCGCGCAGCGAGTCCTGGACGCGCAGCGTGGCCCCGATCCGGACCGGCGTCAGGCGCAGGGAGCTCGCGCGCACGGGCGCCCCGGCCAGGGCCAGGACCACGTTGGTGCCGACCGTGCGCAAAAAGGTGCTCTTGCCCGACATGTTCGAGCCGCTGATCACGTGGGCGCGGACCGGGGGGCACAGGCGCAGATCGTTGCGCACGCAGGTGGCCCGAGGCAGCAGCGGGTGGCCGAGATCACAGCCCTCGAGGATCGCCTGGCCCTGCTCGGGGTCGTCGGCCTCGGCGTCATCGAGGATCTCGGGGAACACGTCGTCGGGGTTCTCGAACGCGTGGCTGGCGAGGGACGACAGCGCCTCGATCTCGCCGAGCGCCGCGATCCAGGCCACGATCTGCGGCCCGTGACGCCGCCGCCAGCGCTCGATCGCGAGGGCGAAGTTCGGCCCCCACATCAAGACCAGGGCGATCGGCGCGAACAGCCCGTTGCGCTGAGCCTCGTACCAGCCAGCCAGACGCCGAAGCCCCGCGACAGCGTCCCCTGCCCCCAGATCATCGGTCCGCAGCGCGTCGCGCAGCTCGACGAGGCGAGGATCTTCGAAGCGCTCGCGCTCGACTCGGGCGAGGACCGCGGCGAGGACCCCGAGCTCGTGGCTGTTGCGATCGGCCGGGCCCGCGACCCGAGCCAGGGTGTCCCCGAGCGAGCGGTAGACCCAGGCCTCGATCCCGAGCACGACCAGGAGCGCCCACACGCCCAGGCCCATGGCCCACGCGACGACGCCCGCGACGGCGAGGGCCGGCAACACGAGGGCGGCGATCGGCAGCCAGCGCCGGGTCTTGGTCGAGAACAGCGGCGGCGCGCGGCCCCAGTCGATCAGGACCTCGGGCCGGACCTCGACCCGCGCCGCCGCGCCGAGCACCGCCAGATCCTCACGCAGATCGACCGCGTCGATCAGCGCCCGGACCGAGCGCTGGCGGGCGCGGATCTGCCCGGGCTCGACCCGCTGCGTGGCGTGGATCGTCAGCCAGCGCGCGAGCTGCTCCTCGCCTGCGCGGGTCCGCGCGCGACACACGAGATCGAAGACCGAGCCCTCGCCAAACAGATCGAGGTCAGCCCAGTAGGGGTGGTCGGGGTCGGCGTGGTCCGTGGTCGTCGCGCCCTTGCCAGCCCAGCGATCGGCGCAGCGGTCGAGCCCCTCGCGGTAGTGGGCCAGCGCCCGGCGGGCGGCGTCGCGCCGCTCGAGCACGCGCTCGTGGATCACGAGCAAGATCACGAAGGCCGCGACCGGGATGCCCAGCGTCAGCCACGGCAGCGACAGCTGCCAGCCGGCGACGACCAGGATCAAGAACGCGACAAAGCAGGCCACGCGCGCCCGGGACAGGCGCGCGTCCTGGCGCTCGAGCGAGGCCACCACCAGCTCGCGTTCGCGGGCGCGCTCGCGATAGAGCGCGCGGGCGCGCTCGCGGGGATCCGCGGCCTCGCTGCTCGCGGCCAGCTCGGCGCCAGCGTCTTGGTCAGGGCGCAGGGTCACCCGTGCTCGCTAGCGCGGCCTTCGCCGCCTCGAAGTTGGCGTGCTTGACCGCGACCTTGCCCTGGAGCTGCGCGGTCGCGAGGGACATGTCGTCGACGAAGGGGATCTTGGTCTTGCCGTCGATCACGAACGCGCGGGCGTCCCCCTCGCCCTCGATCGCGCAGTTCGCGGGCTCGCTCTTCCAGTTGTCGAACATCTCGGACCACGCGAGGCACTCGTCGCCGGTCAGCACGTAGGTCTTGCCGCCCGTGCACGCGATCACCGAGTCCCCGGCCACGGTCCCGGCCGAGCCGAGCCCGGCGTGGAGCGCGTCGCGGACGAACACGAAGCTCTTGTAGACCGTGACCCCGGCCTCGGTGTCGGTGTAGGCGACCTGGCAGGGCGAGTAGAGCGAGAATTCGAGCTTGCGCTCCTTGGCGCCGTCGGACTCGACGAGCAGCGCGCCGTCGATCATCCACGCGACCGGCTTGCCCGCGACCTCGCCCTCGAGCACCCACGAGCCCTGCCAGCTGGCCTCGGCGGCCTCGAAGTCGAAGGCGGCGAAGGGCCCCTTCGGCGCGTCCTTCGGCGTCTCGGGCGTCGGCTCCTTGGTCCGCTCGCCCGAGGGCGCGTCCTCGGGTTTCTCGTCCTTGCCCCCGCACCCGAGCACGAGCAGGCCGGCGAGGGCACAGATCGAGGCTTGCTTGCTGCCGTTCATCGGTGGGCGACTGTAGCCGACCAGGCACCTCTCGTCGCCCTCCTGATCCGCGAAGCTTGCGCACTTTTGCCCCTGTAGGTCCCTTATGGTCCGAAAGATCAAAAGGTGTACACATAGCTAGTCAAACGACGTACAGTTGCCGCGCCCTCACCGGCCCCAGCATCACCGTGCCCGTCCAATCCATGAGCCACATCGCCCCGAACATCGAGCTTGGTGAGACCCGAGACGGGTTGTGGGTCGCGGCGGCCGCCGGGCGCGGGCGGCTCTCGCAGATCTGCGCGACGGTCGTGCGCATCGACGTCGAGGGCCACGCCTACGTCGAGTTCGCCGAGTCCATGATGCCGCGCATGGACCAGCTCGTCGCCGAGCTCGGCCACGTCTACCTCGGCATCGACGCCGAGGGCATGGCCAGCTACGACGCCCGCTTTCGCTACCTGTGGACCGAGTGGATCAAGCACAACAACGCCGCGATCGACGGGCTGCTGTTCCTCTATCGCAGCCGCGCGGTCCAGAGCGTCGCGGTCATCATCAACGCGGTCACGGGCAGCGATCTGGTCGAGGCCTGCGGAGATCGTGACAACTTCGAAGATCGCCTGGCCGAGGCCGTGCTCAGCTGCCGCTCGACGACCGCGCGGGTCTGAGTCTGGCCCGGTTCACACGAGCCGGCTGGCCACGACCTTGCGCTTGGTCAGCCGCGCGGCGCCGCCGGTCAAGACCAGCATGCCCTCGGTCCGGGGGCTGAGGTCGGCCGCGTTGGCCTCATCGGTGTCAATATGCATCTCGAGCGCGTATTTGGGCGAGACGCGGACCATCACGTCGCCGAACACCAGGTCGCGCCCGGTCGTCGGCGAGTTGACGGCGACCTCGACGACGTCGCGATCGACGACCCCGTAGTGAGCCGCGTCGTCCGGTGTCATGTGAATGTGGCGCCACGCGCAGATCACCCCCTCGCGCAGCTGGACCGCGCCCTTGGGCCCGCGCAGGGTGATCCCCGGGCTGTTGGCGACGTCGCCCGAGGCCCGGACCGGCGCATCGATCCCGAGGTGGAACTCGTCGGTCCGGCTGATCTCGACCTGGCAGCGCGGGCGAACCGGCCCGAGCACGCGCACGCGCTCGATGCTGCGCTTGGGTCCGATCAGATCGACGGTCTCCTCGCACGCGAACTGGCCCGGCTGCGACAGCGGCTTGCGCAGGGTCAGCTCGTGGCCCTCGCCGAACAGGGCGGCCACGACCTCCGGGGTCAGGTGGACGTGGCGGGCCGAGATAGCGATCGGGATCGGCCGCGCGCGGTCCTCGTCGTGGTGACCGACCTTGTCGAGCGAGGCCAGCAGCGCCGCGGCCTCCCGAGCCATCTCGAGCTGCTCGTCGGTTGCGATCGCTAGCAGGCGCACGCGGCTGTGGTCGGCGCTCAGCTCGGCGATCTCGCCCGTCTCGACCGAGGCGTCGCGGTTGCGATCTTCGTCGAGGCGGGCGCCGAGGTACTCGAGGCGCTGGCACGCGCGGTGGCGGATCAGCGCGCTGTGCTGGCCGATGCCGCCGGTGAACACGATCCCGTCGACGCCGCCCATGACCGCCGCGTAGGCCCCGATGTACTTGCGCAGGCGGTGGGCGAACACGTGGATCGCGAGGCGGCAGTCCTCGTCGCCGTCGGCTGCGCGTCGCTCGATGTCCCGCATGTCGTTGCCGACACCCGAGAGGCCCGCGAGCCCGCTGCGTGCGTTGAGCAGCTCGTCGAGCCCGTCGACGTCGAGCTCGCCGCTGCGCAGCAAGTGGAGCATCACGCCCGGATCGAGATCGCCGCTGCGCGTGCCCATTGCCAGGCCCTCGAGCGGGGTCATGCCCATGCTGGTCTCGACCGAGCGCCCATACTCGACGGCGCAGACCGAGCAGCCGCTGCCGAGGTGGCAGGTGATCAGGCGCAGGTCACGGATGTCCTCGCCGAGGTGCTCGGCCGCGCGGGCGGCCACGTAGGCGTGGCTGGGGCCGTGAAAGCCGTAGCGACGAATGCCGTGACGGACGGCGAGCTCGCGCGGGATCGCGTAGGCCTGGGCGCGTCGGGGCAGGGTCTGGTGGAAGGCCGTGTCGAACACCGCGACGTGCTCGAGCCCGGGCAACAGCTGCTTGGCTGCCCGGATCCCCGCGAGGTTGGCCGGGTTGTGCAGCGGCGCGAGCGGAGCCAAGGCTGCGATCGCGGCCTCGACCTCGGCGTCGATCCGCGCGGGGTCGGCGAAGTGCTCGCCGCCGTGAACCACGCGATGAACGACGCCATCGAGGGTCAGCTCCGCCGCCGTGAGACGCTCGCGGATCGCGGGCAGGACCTCGGCGAGCGCGGCGCCATGATCGGCCCCAGCGCCGGCCTCGAGCGGGTACGGGTCCTCGCCTCGCTCGGCCCACGGACCCCGCCAGCGCAGAGCCGTCGCCGCCCCGTCGCGCTCCCCGACGCGCTCGACCACGAACCCGCCGTGGCGACGCCCCGACTCGGTGTTGACGACCTCGGCCTTGATCGACGAGCTCCCGCAGTTAATCACCAGCACGTGCATGGGGCGGCTTGTAACACGGCCGGCTCGCCGAGCCCGGGCACAAGCGCTACGCTCGCGCGGCCATGGACGAAGCGCGCAAGCCCAAGAAAGTGCCCGGGAGCAAGCCCGAAGACAACGAGCTGTCCTTCGCTCGCCAGATGTTCTTCGGCTCGGTCGAGGACGACGAGGTCTTCCCCTACCCCGACGAGCTCAGCGCCGAAGAGCGCGAGACCCTCGGCTCGCTGCTCGGACCTCTCGATCGCTTCTTGCGCGAGCGCATCGACGAGTCCGACATCAACCACGACAAGCTGCTCGATCCCGAGCTGATCGACGAGCTCAAGCAGATGGGCCTGTTCGGGCTGATCATCCCGACCGAGTACGACGGCCTCGGGCTGTCCAACACCGGCTACGCCCGCTTGTTCGAGCGGATCGCGGCGACCAGCGCGAGCATCGCGGTCACGATCGGCGCGCACCAGTCGATCGGCCTCAAGGGCATCTTGCTGTTCGGCACCGACGACCAAAAGCAGCGCTACCTGCCCGACCTCGCCCTCGGTGAGAAGGTCGCGGCCTTTTGCCTGACCGAGCCGAGCTCGGGCTCCGACGCCGCCAGCATTCGGACCCGCGCGACGCTCTCGGACGACGGCGAGCACTGGGTGCTCGAGGGCAGCAAGCTTTGGATCACCAACGGCGGGTTCGCCGACATCATGACCGTGTTCGCCCAGACGCCCGTGGAGATCGACGGCGAGGTCAAGGATCGCATCACCGCCTTCATCGTCGAGCGCGAGCTCGGCGGGGTCGAGAGCGGCCCCGAAGAGCACAAGCTCGGGCTCAAGGGATCGAGCACGACGGCGATCCACTTCGACGGCTGCAAGATCCCCAAGGCCAACGTGCTCGGCGAGGTCGGGGGCGGGTTCAAGATCGCGATGACGATCCTCAACAACGGTCGCTTCGGGCTCGCGGCCGGCTGTGTCGGCGGCGCCAAGCGGCTGATCCGCGACGCCGCGAGCTACGCCAACCAGCGGACCCAGTTCAACAAGAAGCTCAGCGAGTTCGGGCTGATCAAGAAGAAGTTCGCGACCATGGCCCTCAACGTCTACGCGGCCGAGTCGATGACCTACATGACCTGCGGGCTGATCGACCGGGGCGAGCGCGACTACGCGATCGAGGCCGCGATGTCCAAGGTGTTCGCGTCCGAGATGATGTGGAGCGTGGCCAACGAGAGCCTCCAGATCATGGGCGGGCTCGGCTACTCGCGCGAGTACGCGTTCGAGCGCTTCGTCCGCGACAGCCGCATCAACATGATCTTCGAGGGCACCAACGAGATCCTCCGCCTGTTCATCGGGCTGTCGGGTATCCAGGCCCCGGGCAAGCACCTGCGCGAGCTCGCCAGCGCGCTCAAGGATCCGCTCGAGAACTACAGCATGCTCCTGACCGAGCTGGTCTCGCGCGTCCGCGAGCGGGTCATCACCGAGGAGCTCGACCGCGCCCACCCCAAGCTCAAGCGGCCCGCCGTATTGATCGAGGAGAAGGCCGACGCCTTCGGCCAGGTCGTCGAGCGCCTGCTCCGACACCACGGCAAGTCGATCATCGACGAGCAGCTGCTCGTCGAGCGGATCGCCGACGTCGCGATCGATCTCTACGCGATGGTCGCCGTCGTGTCCCGGGCCACCCGCGCGCTCGAAGAGGGTCGCAAGGCCGCCACGCACGAGGCCCAGCTCGCCTCGGTGTTCTGCGAGCGCGCCAACCGGCGCATCCGTCGGCGGCTGCGCGCGGTCGAGCAGGGCCGCAAGAACGGCGACGTCCAGCTCCGCGAGATCGCCGAGGCCCTGCTCGGCAACGGCGCCTACCTGCCCACCCACCCCGTCCTGGACTAGCAGTCGACGATCTCGACGTCGTAGCTGATCGGGGCTCCGGCCCCGCTGACCTCGACGTGGTAGGTCGTCCCGGCCTCGGCGCTCCAGCCCATCGGGATCAGGGTGATCGCGCTGGTGCTGCCGTAGCCCGAGCTCAGGTTCGTGATCGAGACCGGGCGATCCTGGCCGTCGACGGTCACGCTGACCTCGGCGCCGCCGAGGTTCAGCTCGTCGCTTTGGATCGTCCAGCCGGTCTCGTCGAGGCCCTCGCCCCACCACAGCGGGTTGATCGCCTCGGCCGGGAACTCGCCCGGGGGCGGCCACGCGGTCCACTGCTTGCCCGCGTTGCCGTTGCCGCCGATCGTCCACATGCACGAGTAGGTGTCGCTCGAGCCGATGCCCGTGGGCCCGAGAGAGTTCGACAGGATCCAGCGGCGATGGCCCATGGTCGAGGCGTTGCCGTAGTCGACCATGTACAGATCCACGGCGGTCACGGCCGCGGTCCCGGCGATGTTGGAGCTGCCCGCGCCCTGCGATCCCTCGGCGCTCCAACACGTCCAGTTCATCGGCGGGGAGTGGCTCAGCGCGTCGTTGGCGTCCATCATCAGCGCGCAGGCCTGGGCCTTGGCGTTGCGGTCGGCGGAGGTCGTGACCGGCGGCAGATCGGCGAGCCAGCGATAGAGGTTGATCTGCCTCAAGCTGCGCTCGCGCCACGCCGCGTCCATGTCACCCGCGTTACAGCCGTTGACGGAGCCGCTCCAGTTGCCCTCCGAGAGGTCGGCCCGGTCACTGTTCCAGCGCTCGCAGACCGACTGCGAGTCACCGTCGCCATCGCCCGAGTCCCCATCTCCGGGACCGCCGTCGCCATCGCCACTGTCGCCATCGCCCGAGTCCCCGTCGCCGTCCCCCGAGTCCCCGTCACCATCGCCACTGTCGCCATCACCAGGGTCGCCATCGCCGGGATCGCCATCGCCCGAGTCCCCGTCCCCGGGATCTCCATCGCCGAGATCTCCGTTCGAGAGCCCTACCCCAGTCTCGGTCCCAAGACTGTCCCCGAAGTCTCCAACACCCTGGTAACAGGCGAGCGAAGTCGCCACGCTGAGCAACCACCAAGTTCGACGCATCAGCCGAGTAGACCATAATATCGCGTCCAGGTTGGCCCGGAATCCAAGCGCGTGCGCGTTTTTTACGCACCCCCTCCAGGGTCCGCCTGATCTCAGTCTCCCAGGACCCAGGGGCCGAGCGCAGCGAGGTTGTCGGTGCGCAGCCCCGAGTCAGGAGACGCGAGAGGCAGCCGGCGCAGCATCTGCTGCGTGGCCGATGACCCTGGCCCAATCCTTCGTGCCATGATCGACCCCCAGTGGGAGCTCCACCTAAAGTCTCCCGGACCCACGGGTCCGAGCACGCCCCGGAGCAAAGAACCCGGGCGCCAGCTTGTGCTGGCCGCTTCTACCCTGCCTCGCCCGCGCAGCTCGGCGAAGCCGTGGACGGCTTGCTCGCCGGGGCCACTCCCGGTCCGAGCGCGGCCAAGGGCGTGATCGCCCCGCACGCGGGCTACGCCTACTCGGGCCCGATCGCCGCGACGGCCTACGCCAGCCTCCGCGCGCGCGCCCAGGAGATCGAGCGGGTCGTGCTGCTCGGGCCGGCGCACCATGTCTACCTCGACGGCCTCGCGCTGCCCAAGGCCGACGCCTTCGCCACGCCGCTCGGCGAGGTCGAGCTCGACGCCGGGCTCGCGGCGCGGGTGCTCGAGCTCCCGCAGGTTCAGCGCAGCGCCGAGGCCCACGCGCGCGAGCACTCCCTCGAGGTCCACCTCCCCTTTCTCCAGGCGATCTTGCCCCGCTTTCGCCTGCTCCCCCTCGTCGTCGGTGACGCGACGCCCGAACAAGTCGCCGAGGTCCTCGAGCTGTGTTGGGGCGGACCCGAGACCGCGATCGTGATCTCCAGCGACCTCTCGCACTACCACGACTACGCCCAGGCCACCCAGCTCGACCGCGCGACCGCCGAGTCGATCGTCGGGGCGACCCGTCCCGGGCTCGATCCCCGCCGGGCCTGCGGCGCGCGCTGCATCGACGGCCTCCTCGCCCTCGGCCAACGTCACGCGATCGCCGTCGAGCTCCTCGACCTGCGCAACTCCGGCGACACCGCGGGACCGCGGGACCAGGTCGTGGGCTACGGCGCCTTCGCGATCCGGGAGGGCCGCTCATGACCGACCCCCTCGACATCGACCCCGCGCTGATCCTCGCGATCGCGCGGGGGGCCGTCGACGAGCGCTTCGGCGCGACCAAGATGCTGATCCCGCCCCGCGCCTGGCTCGACGAGCACGCCGCGACCTTCGTGACCATCCACCGGGCCGAGCAGCTCCACGGCTGCATCGGCTCACTCGAGGCCCGCCGGAGCCTGCGCGAGGATGTCCGCCACAACGCGGTCATGGCCGCGTTCAACGATCCGCGCACGCGAGCGCTGCGGGCCGACGAGCTCGAGCTCATGCGCGTGTCGGTCTCGGTCCTCGGGCTGCGCTCGCCGCTCGAGGTCGCCAACGAAGCCGACGCCCGCCAGCAGCTGCGCCCCCACGTCGACGGGCTGGTGCTCACCTGCAAGGGCAAGCGTGGCGTGTTCCTCCCGCAGGTCTGGGAGTCGCTGCCCGAGCCCGGCGCGTTCCTCGACAGCCTCAAGCGCAAGGCCGGGCTGCGCGCGAGCTTTTGGAGCCCGGACTTGAAGCTCGAGCGCTTCAGCGTGCGCAAGTTCGAGGAGCCGCGCACCCGGTTCGCGCAAAATGCTCAAGGCTGGTGGCATTGATCGCCCTTTCCGGGGTGTTGGAGACTCTGCCACCCACGGCCGCTCGCTCGCTTCGCTCCCGCTCTCGGTGGGCCGGGCGCAGCGAGGTTGTCGGGCCGCAGGCCCGAGTCTTGGAGACGATAAAGACGTGACGACTCACTATCGGGGGCGGTTTTGGCATCGGCGGGAGGATGGGCGGGTGGTCTGTGATCTTTGCCCTCGGGACTGTGCGCTTGGAGACGGACAGCGGGGGCTGTGCTTCGTGCGCCAAAACGTTGGGGGGGAGATGGTTCTGACGACCTATGGCCGGTCTTCGGGGCTGTGCATCGACCCGATCGAGAAGAAGCCGCTGAACCATTTTTATCCGGGGTCGAGCGTGCTCTCGCTGGGGACGGCGGGGTGCAACCTGAGCTGCAAGTTCTGCCAGAACTGGGACATCTCGAAGTCGCGCGACATGGACACGCTGACGACGGCGGCGTCGCCCGAGGCGATCGCCGGGGCGGCCCGGCGCCACGAGTGCAAGAGCGTCGCGTTCACCTACAACGATCCGACGATCTTCGCGGAGTACGCGATGGACATCGCCGACGCGTGCCACGAGCGCGGGCTGAAGACGGTGGCGGTGACGGCGGGCTACATCCACGCCCAGGCGCGGACCGAATTCTACGCCAAGCTCGACGCGGCCAACGTCGACCTCAAGGGCTTCTCGGATCACTTCTATCGCAAGCTGACGGGAGGGCGGCTCGCGGCCGTGCTCGAGACCCTCGAGTACCTGGTCCACGAGACCGAGGTCTGGACCGAGATCACGACCCTGGTCATCCCGGGGCACAACGACAGCGACACCGAGTTGCGCGCGCAGTGCGAGTGGATCGTCGAGCGGCTCGGGCCCGACGTGCCGCTCCACTTCTCGGCCTTCCACCCCGACTTCAAGCTGCTCGACATCCCGCCCACGCCGACCGCGACCCTTCGTCGAGCCCGCGAGATCGCCAGGGCCAGCGGGATCCGTCACGTCTACACGGGCAACGTCCACGACGTCGCGGGTGACACCAGCTCGTGCGCGAGCTGTGGCGAACAACTGATCGTCCGCGACTGGTACACGCTGCTTCGCTATCGCCTGACGGCCACGGGCGCGTGTCCCCGCTGCGCGACGCCGCTCGCTGGCCACTTCGACGCGCAGCCTGGCGATTTTGGCCGCAAGCGGCTGCGCGTCGTGGTCTGAGTCAGCCTATTGGCCGTAGGGGCCACCACCGGGCGGATAGCCACCACCACCGGGAGGCGGCGCCGCACCGCCACCGGGGCGCGGGGGCGCCGAGCCACCGCTTTGACCGCTCGGCGGGTAGCCGCCACCTTGCGGCTGCTGCGGCTGCTGCGGTTGCTGATAACCACCTTGCTGGGGCTGCTGGTAGCCCTGCTGCGGCTGGACCTGGGCGGGCTGCTGGTAGCCCTGCTGCGGCTGGGCCTGAGCGGGCTGCGCGTGGGCTTGGACCTGGGCCGGAGCGTTCGCGGGCATCGGAATGTCGGGGACCTCGACACCGACCATCTTGGCGTACAAGAAGCCCGCCCCAGCGAACACCACGGCCGACGTCAGGAGCGTGGTGAACGAGCCTGCCACCGCGTGCCAACTCGGCCACTGGAACACGGTCTTGAGCAGAGAGTCGAGGCCGACGACCGTCGCAACCGCGCCGACGAGCGCGATCGCTCCGGCTGTCAGGCGCAGCGCCTTGGGCTGCTGCTCATGGTTGGTCTTGGGCACCGCGAACATGATCGCCCCCCCAACGACGACAGCACCGACGAGCAGGTCGGGCAGCGCCGCCTTGATGCGCGGGACGAACTCCTTGAAGGTCAGCAGCAGGTGGAGCAAGCCCTGGAGCCCGCCAGCGAACAGCGCGGTGCCGACCATGATCAGTGTACCGACGATCACCTTCAGGCCGATCTGGTCGTCCTCGCGCCACGAGCACTCCCCCGATGAGCGCTTGCCCCAAAACAGCAGGATGTAGATCGCTGCGGCGACGGGGAGAGCGAAGGCGGCGGCGACCGAGCCGAACACCCCCCCGCCATCCATGGGTACACCGGGTATCGAAGGGGCCAAAGCCGCGAGAGTCACGAGCGAGTTGGGTGGCATCGCCAGCATCCTAGAGCGATGAAGGTCCGCGTGTCACGCCGCGCAGCGAGAAAGGTCGGCCGCTCGAGCCCGGGCAGACGCGATCCCGACCATGCGATCCGAGCGCGAACTGTCCCATTGGACAGCTGCTCCAATGACGCTGCACCTGTAATCGATACACTCAGACGGTAAAGTGGTCTTAAGTACACGATTCGGTTCCAGAACGGCCCCGCTGCACGCCTGGAACCCCCTGTCCGAAAGACCATTTCGGGGGCGTTTTTGGGGCAGATCCATGCCTCGTCCGCATATCGATATACGGCGAAAACGAGGTGCCAGAGCCTTTTTTCCGCCAGTTCACCAAAAAATCCACTGGTACTGGACCCTCACAAAAACAAAGCTAAATCAGAGCTTGTCATCGGTCGCACAAGGAGTAATGGTCATTGCGTGGCCTTGAGCTCTTTCAAGTTTCATGTGCGGCGAGGCCACCTTCGCCTGCACTTCTCCAGCGGCCGGGGCCACGACCTCGAGGGGCGCGCGGTCATGCCCGTGGTCGCCTTCGCGGCCGACCTGGTGGCCGAGGTCGCTCGGCGCAAGCGAGGCCGGCTGGAGGGCCTCAGCGTCGATCTCGGCCGCGGAATCCTGCGCGCGACGGTCGACGGCAAAGAGGGCATCGAGGTCGTGTGCATCGACGGCTGGGACTTCGAGACCGTCGTCCGCCCGAGCTCGGCCCCCCTGATCGAGTGGGCCGAGCACCGCTTCGACTGCCCCCTCGCCGAGCGTTGCTAATCCCCCACCCGAAGTCCGTTCCAGGCGAGGTGCGGACGCCCGTGGGGGTCTAAAGGATCCAGCCCCCTTCCAGGGGGCCACGCAGGCGACTGCGAAGCTCACCCCAGCCCACCGAGAGAGGGAGCGCAGCGACCGAACGACCGGCCGCTTGCGGCCGTGCGTGGCAGAGTCGCCAACGCCTGTGGGGGTCTAAACCAGCCAGCCCCCTTCCAGGGGGCCACGCAAGCGACTGCGAAGCTCACCCCAGCCCACCGAGAGAGGGAGCGCAGCGACCGAACGACCGGCCGCTTGCGGCCGTGCGTGGCAGAGTCGCTAACGCCTGTGGGGGTCTAAACCAGCCAGCCCCCTTCTAGGGGGCCACGCAAGCGACTGCGAAGCTCACCCCAGCCCACCGAGAGAGGGAGCGCAGCGACCGAACGACCGGCCGCTTGCGGCCGTGCGTGGCAGAGTCGCTAACGCCTGTGGGGGTCTAAAACAACCTACGAGCCCCCGAGCTCGAGTTCGCCGGAGGCCGAAGCCTCGCCGTCGCCGCTGCGGGTCGAGCCGTCAGCGCTGGCGCGCCGCTCGCTGCGTTTGCTGGCCTCGTAGGGGTCGAAGTCGGGGGCCTCTTCGCCGGCCGCGATGATCTCGACGTGGTCCCCGGTCACGATCTCGCGGGTCGAGTCGGTGACCACGGTCAGCGCGCTGTCGCCCTCGATCTGCAGGACCAGCAGCTGCGCGACGACCCGCCGGGGGTGGCCCTTGTCGTAGGGCTGGTGGAGCCGATGGTCGGGCGTGTAGGCGTCGCCTTTTTGGACGACCTCGAGGGTGTTGCCCCGGCGAATCCCGTCTTGGGCCCCGAGGTTGACGATCACGAACTGGGTCTCGCCGTTGATCGTCTGCTCGCGGATCGTCTCGACGACCAGGCCATTGAGCGTGACGTCGTTGGTCGCGGGAGAGACCCGCGCGAAGCGAGTCTTGAGCTCGCCGACCCGTTGCCCGCGCTCGACCGGACGCACGGCGTCCACGACCTCGGCCTCGGCCGACTTCTCGGCCACGTCGCGGACGTAGACCTCACCGACGACCTCGACCAGCCAGCCGATCCGCTTGCCCTGCTTGTGCTTTTGCTTCTTGCCCTTGACCTTGATGTCGTAGACCGCCTTCTTCTTGCGGTACACGCTCAGGCGCTCGCCGGGGATCGGCGGGTTCTCGGGCTTGTAGCTGATGTAGGCGGTGTCCAGCGTGCCCATCATGATCGCCGCCTCGGCGCCGCCGGTGATCTCCATGGCCTGGTCGATCTCCTCCTCGTCGATGAACGCGTAGCGCTCGAGCAGGTAGGTCTGACTGCTGGGTTGGCTGGGATCGTAAGTCTCGGCGAAGCTCAGGCCGTCGCCGCCGGGGCCGGTGACGGTGTCGTAGGGGTCGGTCAGGCGGATGCGATCACCGGGGAAGATCCAGTGCGCGTTGGTGATGTGCGGGTTGTAGGACCAGACCTTCGGCCACAGGTACATGTCGCCGTAGTAGTAGGCGCAGATCCCCGACAGCGTGTCGCCCTCTTGGACGATGTGATAGTCGGGCGTGGTCTGCTCCCAGCCGTTTTCAGCGTAGAGCCCGACGTCGATGATGTCGTAGCCGAGCTGATCGCCCTGACCGCTCGGGCCGTAGGTCTGATCGGCCGCCTGGGCCCGCGGCCGATCGAGCAAGCCTGGATCGGAGGTCGTGCTCGGGTCGTACTCGCCCTGGGGCGGCGGCGAGAACCCGCCGATGCCGACGCTGGCCCCGGCGCCGCCGTCATTCGACGGCGGGCTCGCGGCGGCGGTCCCGGCCGTCGACAACTCGACAGCGGCGAACAACAAGAACAGACCGGGGAGACTCGTTCGAAGCGAGAGGCGCATGGGACTCCGTGGATTCAGTCGCCGAGATCGGCGAGCTTGCGCTTGGCGATCTTGCTGGCCTCTGCCCGAGGATAGGCAGCGACGAGCTGGGTGAGGACGTCGCGGGCGTTGGCAGCATCGCCGAGCCGCCCGTAGCACAGTCCGATCTTGAGCAGCGCGTCGGGGGCCTTGTTGCCGCCGCCGTACTGCTCGACGACCTTGGTGAAGGCCGCGAGCGCGTCGGCGTAGTGAGCCTGATCGTAGGCGGCCTCGCCCTGCCAGTAGAGCGCGTTGTCGGCGTAGTCGTGGTTGGGGTGGGCGCGGACGATCGCCGCGAACGCGGCCTCGGCGTCGCCGTAGCGGCCCTCGCGATAGATCCTCATCGCGGCCTTGTAATCCTTGATCACGCCCGAGTCGCGATCGCTGCTGCGCTTGCTGGTGCTGGACTTGCGCTTGGTCGCCTGGACCAGCTTGCTGCCGACGAGGCGATAGCTGGCCGGCTCGCCGCCGACGTCGGCGGCGGCGTACGCGGGCGCCTCATCGACGAGCTCATCGTGGTCGACGCCGCCGCGGGCGTCGACGACATACTGGCTGCCGACCTGCTCGGGGGCGCCGCTGTGGGGGACCGGAGACAGGGCGATCGAGCCGCTCGGGCGCGGGGCGGAGGTCGGCTGGGCGACCGCTCCGTGGCGGTCGATCGAGCGCTCGTGAGGCGTGAGCTTGACGACCGGAAGCTCGCGCGGGCCGTCGTGCTCGGGCTCGGCCCAGGTGTCGCCGGGGTCGACCGCGTAGCTGTCGTAGCCGGATCCGCCGAGGCTGGTGCTGGCGGCGCCCCAGTCGGCGCCGCCGTGCTCGAGCAGGCGCACGCGCTCTTCGAGGTTTTGAACCCGCGTGCGCAAGCCGGCATTTTCGCGCCGCAGCTGCGCGACCTCCGAGTCACGTTGCTCGACGCCCGGGGCCTCGGTCTCGGCTTGGTTGGCGGCACAGCCAGCGGCGAGCAGCGGGAGCGAGAGGCAGACCAGCGCCGCCTTGGCCCCAGAGAGTGAGAGTCGTCGTTGCTGAACCGGCATGCAGTACCTCGGCGAGCGAACCCGCGTTCGAGTGCCTGGCCCGAGGGGCACTGGGCACCAATGTGCGATCAGGCTAGCAAGCGCGGGGCGAGCTGGGAAAAAAGCCACAAAGCCAGGTGACGGGGCGCCCCCCACCCCGTGAAGCATGGGGCAGGATGGGACGGAGAACCCGACTTTGGGTATGTTCCGCCCCATCCGAGACAGCGCACTGGCCTCGGCTGAATCTGTGCGCGACTGATCCGTCGGTCAGCGCACTCACTGCCGCGCCATCGGGGCGCGCACCTCACTCACCACCGGAGACCCACAGTCCATGCGTGCTCGTCGCTCTTTCGCTCTCGCCTCATTCCTCGCCATCGCCGTTGCCATCCCCACCACTGCCCACGCCGCCGACAAGACCGGCAGCGAAGGTCAAGCCAAGACGGTAGAGGTCCTGAGCCCCTCCGCGGACGCCTACGTCAAGTATCATGGCCGGCTGTTCGTCACCGCCGGCAAGTCGACGGTCGAGTATCGCTGGGGCGGCACCTCCTGCGGCAGCCGGACGCTGTCAGCCGACATGATCCAGGTCCTCGTCGAGTCGATCCGCCAGGATGGCGAGGTCAACATCGCCCCGCGTTACCAGAACGGCCAGGGCTCGGCCAAGTGCCTGGTCGGGTTCTCGCTCCGCAACAACAACAAGCGGGGCCGGGTCAGCAAGCCGCCGACCTGAGTAGGCCGGTCAGGCGCCCACCGCGGGGCGCCGAAATGGCGCCCCGTCGAGGCCCCGCGCGAGGGCCCGACGGTGGCTCCTCAGCTGCCGATTGACGCTGTTCCACCGGCGGATATCGGCTTGCACGCTCATGTCTTCGCGGATCGCACGCTCGGCGCTGATCCGGCGGCGCTCCGCCATCGCCTCGCCCATGCGGCCCCCGAGGTTGGCTCCGCCGACGAGCAAGGAGGTGGTGATTACCGTGAGCATCAGCCCGCCCACGATCGGCATCTGAACCCCGGCCGCGAGCCAGCAAAACCCGCCGCCGAGCGCGGCTCCGACTCCAGTTGCGATCGCGCGGGTGCGCCGGATGACGCGCTGACCGGCCGCCTCCGCGGCGCTGAGCCGACGGGACCGCGCCGAGGCGACCGCCCGAATCAGCGCAGCGCCCCGGCGATCCTCGTCGCAACACAGCTCGACGTGGGCCTCGAAGTCGCCGCGCCGGACGTGGAGCCTGACGCTCTCGTCGGACACAGCCTCGGTCCGGGTCGTGTAGCCCAGCCGGCGCGGAAACGAGGTGCTCCACGCGCCCGCGACCGCGCCGACCAGCATCTCGAAGTCGTCGGCGATCTGCCTACGCATACAACCCGCACGCGTCACCGCCCACGCGACCTCGCGCGCACCGTCCATCCTGATCAAAGTAGGCCGACTCGAGGGCTTCGTCCAGGCACGGGCCCAAGACAGGCCAAATTCGCGGGCGGAAACAGCGCTGATGCCAGGCCCCCGGGCGCAGCAGTACCGTCGTCGAGTTGACCCGGCAAAGCGACCCGCTCCGAACACCCACGACGATGGCGCTCGCGCGCCAGGCTCAGGCTTGGCTGCGCTGGGTCGAGCTGGTGTGGCGCGGCCCGCTGTTTGCTTCAGCCGAGATCACGCCGCCCGTCTCGGCGGCCTGGCTCTCGGAGTTGTGTGCCAGGATCTGGCCGGCCGCGGTCCACGAGATCGCGGCGAGAGTGCTGCTCGCGGGGGTCCGGGAGCGGCTGCTCGACGGGGGCTACGGCGCGGACACAGTCGAGATCGAGCTCGATGACGGCGCGCTGACGGTGCCGCTGCGACGCCGCGGCCCCTTCGAGCTTCACTGGCCGGAGCTCGAGCTCGAGCTCGATCCGCGCCTCGACGATCCCCTGGCCACCGTCGCGCAGGTGTGCGCCCGGGCAGGCCTGGACCCACGCAACCGCGATCGGGTCGGCGTCGAGATCCTCGACTCGATCGTCAACCTCGCCCAGGCCCGAGTCGCCGACGAGCTCCGCTCGCTCGTCGCGCGCGACCCCGCGCGCTGGGGAGTCGACGCGGACGATCCTCGCCTCCGAGATCCCGAGCACTTCGTGACCGACGGCCACCCCTGGCATCCCATGACCCGCACGCGCCTCGGCCTCTCGCGCGCCGCCGTCTTGCGCCACGCGCCCGAGCAGCTCGCGTTCAACCGGGTCCGCTGCGTCGACGTCGACGCCGCGATCGTGCGCGTCGCGGGCGAGTGGAGCGACGAGTCCGCGCGGTGGTTTGGGGCCGCGCCGTCGGGCTTCGTCCGCGTCCCGATCCACCCGGCCGCGCCCGCGAACCTCCGCCGGCTGTTCCCGGGCCTGATCGAGCGCGGCGCGATCCGTCCCAGCCAGGCCCCCGCCCTGCCCTGCCGCTCGCTCCTGAGCCTGCGCACGCTCGCGCTCGCGCCGACCCGTCAGCTCAAGCTCGCGTGCCCCGTGCACACGACCTCGACCCGGCGCGTGGTCTCACCGATGAGCGTTCACAACGGCCCGCAGGTGTCACGGCTGATCGCCGCCATCCAGCGCCGCGATCCGCTGACCGCCGAGCTGCACCTGCTGCCCGAGCCGGCCGCGGCGGGGCTCGAGCCCGCGCGCGTCGGCCCGCGCGCGTCGGAGCTCGGGGCGATCCTCCGCGTCGTACCCGAGCTCGGGACGGGCGAGCAGGCCTGGGTCTGCGCCGCGATCGGCGAGCGCTGGCCGGGGACCGAGGAGCTCGTCCTCGACCGGGCCAGCGCCGGCTACCCGGGCGGGCGACGCGAGCGCGTCGAGGCCCTGATCGACGACTGGATCGCCAAGCTGTGTCCGGCGGCGCTGCGACTGCTGTCGGTCTACGGCGTCGCGCTCGAGCTCCACACCCAAAACACCCTCGCGTGCGTGGCCGAGGGCCGGCTGCGAGCGATCTGGGTCCGGGATCTCGGCGGCATTCGGATCCACGCGCCGCGCCTGCGCGCGCTCGCGATCGAGCAGCCGAGCTTCGCCGACGGCTCCTTCATCGTGACCGACGATCTCGACGAGGTCCGGGGCAAGCTCGAGCACACGCTGTTTCACGCCCACTTCACCAGCCTGTTCGCGGTCGCGGGCACCCTCGGCGTCGACGAGCGCCGATCCTGGGCCAAGCTGCGCCGCTGCGTCACCGACTGCTACACAGCCTGGCGATCCGAGACAGGAACGAACGCGCAGCGCCGCCGCGATCTCGACGACGACCTCCGCGCCCTGACCCGCCCGCAGGTCCGCGCCAAGGCCCTCCTGAGCATGCGTCTGTTCCAGCGTAGCTCGGACTACGACTACACCACGGTCGACAACGCGCTGTCCCCCAGCTGAGATGGGATCGGTTTTCGCCTTTCGACGACTACCCACCGGGCTGAGAAGCGCTTGCACAGCTGACAAATTCATCCGAACCTCACGCCAGTTGCGCGCCGCAACTCGTCAGCCCGTGAGCTCCTCTGTTCTCAGTGATCGCCTCGCTCGGGTCACCGGTCTGGCCTGGTTGGTGGCGACGTGCTTCGCGCTCGTCACGCTGGCGTGGCCGAGCCCGGCGCGAGCCGAGACCTGGGGCCAGTACCTGGTCGTCGTCGACGACTCGGGCAGCATGAACAGCAGCGATCCCGACCGGATCGTGATGCTCGCCTCGCTCGCGCTCGCGGCTTCGCTGAGCGACGCCGATCAGATCATGATCGTCGGCCTCAACGAACTCGCCGACGGCGGGGTCAACGGCCCGCGCTTCGTGTCGCCGCGCGAGCTGCTCGCCGAGCGCGACGGCGGCGAGGGTGAGCGCGCGTTGGCGGGAGCCGCCTTCGATCAGATGGCCGTCCACCAAGGCGGCACGCCCTGCAGGCAAGCCCTCGATCGCGCGGCCGAGCTGCTCGAGGCCGTGGCCGCCGCTGGCGCCCCGCAGACCCTGCTGATGCTGACCGACGGGGCCTGCAGCGGCGCGATCGAGCCGGCCCAGTCGTGGCTCGCCAGGCTCCAGAGCCACGCCGACCAGCGCTTTCGCTTCGCGCTGCTGAGCAAGAAGCAAACCAGCGGGCGCGTCGATCCAGCCCTGGTCGCCTACGCCACCGCGACGGGCTGGACCACCGATCCCAACATCTCCTTCGACTCGCGCTCGCTGCTGCAGGCCTTCGCCGAGGTCCTGTCCTTCTCCCGCGGGCTGCGCTACGACGGCGGCGGCCGGGTCGGCCTCGACCGCAGCTTCGCCGGCGCCCGCGAGGTCCGCGTGCTGGCCGTGAGCACCGAGGGCCAGGCGCCGATCAGCCTCGCGTTCACCGACGCGAGCATGGGCTCGCGCGAGGATCCGCTGACCGGCGGCCCCACCTACAAGCACGGCGACTACGGCTGGAGCCTCCGGGTCGCCCGCAGCGGCGCCCACGAGCTGCCCTTCTCCGTCCGCTCGCCCGACGCGGGCGTCGAGGTCCTCGTCATCCCCAGCTACGGGGCCCTCCGCGTCGAGGCCGTGGTCGGTCCGTGCACGGCGGGTCCGGGCCCGGGCGACGACGGGCGCCCGCCGCTGCCGTGGACCCGCGAGCAAGCCGTGCGCTCGGGCCAGCCCGCGTGCGCGTGGGCCCGGCTGGTCGGCGATCGCGGCGAGACCATCCACCCCAACCACTCCTTCGCCTTCGAGCTCGAGGTCTGCGAGGACGCGGCCTGCGAGCGCTCGTCGGCCATGCAGCCCGACCAAGACGGGACCCACAACGCCCAGCTCGGGGTCATGCCCGAGGGCCGAAGCGAGCGCTGGTTTCGGGCCCACGGCGGCTCGCTCGCCAGCCCGGTCACGGCTCGGCGCGGCATCCAGGCCGTCGCCTTCGGCATCACCTCGGTCGCGCGCACCGACCAGCCCGACCAGCCGATCGACGGGCTCGAGCTCGGGGTCCTCCCGCAGGCGCTGCCCTCGGTCGTCACGCTCGAGCTCTCGGGCAGCTTCCCCGACGGCGGCGAGGCCGAGGTCCGCTGCGAGATCGCTGGCGACACCGGGCAGGCCAACCTGCTCGCCGGCGAGCTGCCCTGCCTGCGCTGTGTACCCAAGCCGACGACCGTCGGGCTTCAAGATCCCTTCACGGTCCAGGTCGAGGTCGCGGCGTCGAGCTTCTGCCCGCTCGTGTCCGACGCCCTGGGCCAGCTGCCGGTCGCCCTCGACCTCGTCGTCGAGGCCACGGGCGCGGCCGAGAAGGTCGGCGAGCGGCGGGTGCCGATCCGCGCGAGCTTGCGCCACGCGCTCATCGAAGCGCAGGCCGCCGAGGTCACCGGTGGCGAGTCGGCCAGCGCGACCTTGCGCTTCCCGGGCCCGGTCAACGCCGCCGTCGAGCTCGAGCTCGTCGCCCGCGACGAAGACCTCCCCGAGGGCCTCGCGCTCGCCCTCGATCAGAGCGAGCTGCGCCTGACCGGCGAGCCCGGCAGCGAGGCCGAGGTCAGCATCTCGCTGACCGCGACCGACTGCTGCGCCGCGGGCAGCTACGCCTACTCGCTCCTCGTCCACGACCGCGCAGGTGGGCCCGCCCTCGACATCCCGCTGACCGTGACCGTGGCCAAGCCCAGCTTCTGGGTCTGCCCCGGCAAGATCATCTTGAAGTGGACCCTCGTCGCCTTCGGCCTCGGCTTCTCGATCTGGCTGATCCGGGGGTTCACCTCGCCGGCCAAGTTCGCCGAGACCGCGGTCCTCGCCCGATCCGAGAGCCACGAGGCCCTGTCCAAGCTCACCGAGGGCGACGAAGACTGGCGCCTGGTTCGCTCGCTCGACACGACCAAGCGCGGCTTCTACACGCCCGCGACCGTCCACCTTGGCGGGCCCAAGGCCGCGCTCCCGAGCCTGCGCGAGCTCCCGGCCGACGCGCGGATCGAGGCCCGCGGCCACGGCAACGCGACCCTCGTCGTCGAGGCCGAGGGCATCGAAATCTTCAAGGAATCGTCGGGCTGGCAGCCAGTCCCGACCGGCGAGCTCCCGATCGGCAGCAGCATCGTGCTGCGCCGCGACGACACCTACCTGATGTTCCGGCGCTGACGCGCGCCCTCAACAACGACAGCCCAGCGAAGACCAACAGGAGACAGCCATGCCGATCAGGATCATGCCAGGTGAGGTCACCCCGACTCTGTTCGTTGGACTCGGCGGCTCGGGCGGCCGCGCCGTCGGGCGCATCGCCAAGCGGCTGCGGGCCCACAGCGACTACGATCTCCAGTTTCGCAGCCTCGTCCGCTTCATTGCGGTCGACACCAACGACGCCGACCTCGCCCGCCTCCGCAAGGGCACCGACGAGTACGGCAAGGTCGACGAGACCGTGCTGATCAGCGACTTCGACAAGGTCGCCTACTCCAAGCTCCGCCGGGGCGAGAGCTTCGCCGAGGCAGACAGCTACTTCACCCAGTGGGTCCACGACTGGTACCACTTCCGCGAAGAGAGCGGCGCCGGGGCCGGCCAGATCCGGATCGAGAGCCGCCTGAGCATGTTCCGGGCGATCGAGTCGGCCGACATGGTCCAGAAGCTCCAGGCCGTGACTCAGGAGCTGCGCAGTCACTCCGACGGCATGCGCCACCAGAGCGCGTCGATCCAGGTGTTCGTGTACTTCTCGGTCGCGGGCGGGACCGGCTCGGGCGGCTTCCTGCCCTTCGCCTACATGATGCGCGACATCCTCGACGATCGCTCGGCCCGGCTGGTCGGCTTTGCGATCCTGCCCGAGGCCTTCGAGAGCGTGGTCGGCATGAACCGCGACGGCATCTACGCCAACGGCTACGCGGCGCTCAAGGAGGTCGAGCATCTGATGAAGCTCGACACCCAGTACCCGGTCGACGAGCTCGCGTTCCACTACGACCCCCGCAACAAGCACAGGCTCTCGGTCTCGCGTCGGCCCTACGACCTGCTCTACGTCGTCGATCGGCCCCAGACCTTCAGCCTCGACGACGTCGGCGAGGCCCTCGCCGACGCGACCTACGTCCAGATCTTCTCGCCGATCATTGGCGACCAGCAGGCCGACTACGACAACTACACCAAAGAGAACCGGCGCCTCTTTCCCGACTCGCTGTGGGATCGCAAGGACGGCTACTCGGCCTTCTACGGCACCCTCGGCGCCTCGGTCATGATCCTCCCGCGCGAGGACGTGCTCGAGTACTGCGCCCGGCGCTACGCGGCCACGGCCGTGCGCCGCTACGTGCTGCTCGACGATCCGGCCCTGATCTCGCCGCGCCAGCGCGAACAGTTCAAGCGCTTTGCGATCAAGCCCGAGGAATTCTCGCAGCTGTCCGACGACGCCAAGGCCCGGCGGATCGACGACAGCTTCGAGAGCAAGATCCGCCTGCTCGCGACCCAGCAAGACGTCGAGGGCGGCATCTGGCAGCGCATGGCCAAGCTGCCCGAGCTCGCCCGGGCCAAGTTCCAGGCCGCGCTCGACAAGTTCCAAAACGAGCTGCGCGATCAGACCGTGGGCGTCCGCGAGATCTCGGCCGACCGGATCCTCGACGGCTCGTGGACCCCGGCCGCGAGCCTCAACGCCCTCCAGCGTCAGGTCGCCGAGGCCCGCGAGAAGATCGAGAAGGCAGTCCAGCTCGAGCTCGACCGGATCGCAACCGGCGACTGGTGGACGACCTTCTTGGCCAACGCCGGGCCCGACGAGGCCCCGGAGCTCAACCTCTACGAGCAGCGCTTCGTGCTGATCGACTTCCGCGAGAGCAGCGACGGCCCGCTCACGGCCAGCGCGATCGACGAGCTCCGGACCCAGGTCCAGCGCCTCCAGGCCGAGAGCGAGCTCGGCAGCGACGGGCGCTTCCGCGGCGAGATGAACACCCAGGCCGGGGAGATCAAGCGGACCTACGGCGGCTGGGACAAGCTCCTGACCCGCAAAGACAAGGACTTCGAGGCCGCCCGCGATCGCGCGGTCTCGCTGTTCAACGACTACGTCGACAAGATCCGCGCGTGGCTGATCAAGGCCGCGCTGCTCGAGTTCGTCGGCGCGCTCGGCCGCGCCGCCGAGCACCTGCGCCGGACCTTCCGCGACATCGAGGCCTCGGCCGGTCGCCTCGCCCGCAACCTCGAAGAGATCGCCCGGCGCTACGAATTCGACGGCGGCGTCGAGGGCCTGCGCAGCGAGGCCAACGAGTACGCCCTCGACGTCGAGCTGCTCCAGCACCCCTCGGCGCGGATGCGGTTTTGGAGCTGGTACTACGTCGACCAGATCGAGAGCCGGCCCGAGCTCCAAAACCAAGACGCGGTGCTCGTGGCCCTGCGCGAGGCCCTGCGCCCGCGCTTCGATGAGCACGGCGGCACGGTCCGCCCCGACGCGCGCCGGATCGTCGGCGAGATCGTCGATCAGCTGATCGACATGGCCAAGCAGCGGCTCGGGCCCGAGATCGTCGGCGACCCCAAGGCCTCGGATCCCAGCCGCCGCCTCGGCCTGCGCATCGACGACGCGCTCGCGCTCGAGGCCGCCTACTACGGCCGCCAGTCCGAGGACCCCCGCGCCGAGCCGATCGAGCTCCTCGACGATCGCCCCCTCGACCCGAGCGAGCTGTGGCGCGACGAGAAGGTCCGGACCTACGCGCGGCGCAAGATCGACCTGTCGATCAACAAGGCCCAGCCGCTGTCGCGCTATCAGCCCGAGCTGCGCGGGAGCATCAAGCACCCCAACATGCTGCTCGTCGGACTCCACGAGTCGCTGCGCAGCGGGCCCTTCCACGAGGTCTACGCCGAGGCCACGGGCAACGACTCGCAGGAGCTCGAGTGGGGCGACTCCCACCGGATCGTGTTCTACCGCTCGATCCTCGGCGTGCCCCTGTACTGCTTCCCCCACATCAACGACGACATGAAGGCGGCCTACCGCCGCTTCCAGGCCCAGCGCGAGCAGGCCTGGCCCCTGCACATCGACCATCACTGGGAGCGGCTGCCCGATCTCGATCCCGAGGATCGCCGCCGTGAGCTCGAGGCGGTCGAGGCCCAGC
This sequence comes from Enhygromyxa salina, assembly GCF_002994615.1. GTDB lineage: Bacteria > Myxococcota_A > Polyangia > Nannocystales > Nannocystaceae > Plesiocystis > Plesiocystis salina_A. The sequence continues at coordinate 47,418 of NZ_PVNK01000177.1, forward strand.
GCCGGGTCTCGGTCGTCGGGCTCGCGCTCGGGCTCGCCCGCGGGGTCGTCGAACAGCTCCAAGATCCCACCACGGGCACGCGCTCGTTCACCCTCCGAGTCCGCGAGGACCGCGCGCTCCCCCTGGCCGAGGGCATGCTCGCGGCCGCCGACGCGCTCGTCGCCCTGCGCAAGGACATGCCCGCGGTCTACGACAGCTGGGTCGCGCCGCTGCTCGCCGACGTCGCCTCGATCGACGAGGCGATCAAGGCCGAGCTCAAGCATTTCACCCGCAACTGGGCGACCCGAGCCCAGGATCTCGAGCTCGACGGCAAGACCCGCAGCACCGAGTACCGCGAGCTCACGGACGCCCGCAGCATCCTGGCCGGGGTCGTCGGCGACTAGCGCTCGCGCTGGGCATTCGATGGTCGACGGCGACGGCAGCACCACGCGCGGTCGGGCGTCGCGGACCCTCGAGGTGCCCGCGGTGCTGCTCGGGCTCGGTCAATTCGGTGCCCGGGTCGCCGAGCGCCTCCGGGCCGAGCATGCCCAGGGCGCGAGCAGGTCCGACACCGACCACGCGCTCGGGGTCGTGAGCGTCGCTTCGTCGGACCTCGCCAGCGTCGACACGATCGCCGAGCAGACCCTCGAGCTCGTGCGCCGGGCCCTGGCCCACACGCGGATGGTCGCGGTCCGCGACGCGAGCGCCGTCGAGCACCACACGCGCCTGACGATCTTCGTGTTCGCCAACCTCGGCGAGCTCGACGTCCGCGCCCACCTGTGGTCGATCCTGAGCAAGGTCCAGGCCCGGCTGCTGGCCGAGCTCGGGCCGATCTTCGAGGCCTACCGAACCGGCAAGGATCGCAACGGCGTGATCTTGCCGCTGCTCACGATGCCGCACCCGCCGAGCGCCGCCGACGGCCCCGAGCTCGTCGCCACGGTTCACGAGCTGGTCACGGCGGTCACCGCCACGCCCGCGCGCCGCCGCGCGATCCCGCAGCTGTACCTGATCGAAGACGTCGCCGAGTTCTCGGTCCTGTCCGAGGCCGAGCTCAGCCAGTGCGTGCGCAACTTTGCGACCCTGCTGCTCTACGCGGATCTCGGCGCGGGCCCCGGCTCCGACGTCGGGACCGAGCTCGGCAGCCAGCTGCTCCACGGCGACCAGCCCAAGGAGCCGCTAGCGACCTTCGTGTGTGCGGTCGCCGAATTCCCCCGCGCCAAGCTCGCGGCCTACGGGCGCGACCGCGTCGCCCTCGAGCTGCTCGACGCGATCCAGGACGCGCCGCGGGTCGACGCCAGCCTCAGCGACGCCGACGCCCTCGAGGAGATCGAGGCCCGTTCATTCGACCGCGAGGACGAGGCCGAGCAGGACGTCCGCGCGGTCCTCGAGCGCTACGCCCCCAAGCACGAGCCCGATCCCCCGCCGCGCTGGTGGCAGCGACCGGAGCGGGTCAGCGAGCGCTTTGGCCCCGACCCCGGCGACCCCTCGCTGCTCGCAGCCCAGGCCCCGGCCGCCGTGCCCCGCGGCTGGCTCGAGGCCCGCATGCGCGAGATCGAGAGCACCTGGCGGCTGCTCCAACGCAAGCGCTTCGACGACGTCGTGGCCCGAGATCGCGCGGCCGTCGAGCGCTGGCGCGATCAGCTGCTGGCCCGCCTGCGCAGGCGCGTCGATCGCGAGCTGTGGCACGACCCCTCGCCCCAGAGCCTGCGCCGGACCGAGGAGCTCGTGGCCAAGCTCCGCCGGGCCTTCGCCGAGCAGCTCGACGACGCCGTGCGCGAGCGCGACCAGGCCCGCCCGGCCCCGCCGCCCGACTTCGAGGAGCTCCGCGACGCCCACGCGCGCATGCTCGACGCCGCCCGGCGCAAGCCCGATCCCCCGCGCATGCTGCTGTGGGCGGTCCTGGCCCTGCTCGCGATCTTGCTGTTCGTGCCGCCGGTCCTGCGCATGCTCGCCGACGCGCTGTGGATCGATCCCGATCACTGGTACGAGCCGCTGGTCCGCGACCAGGCCTGGGTCACCGCGTTGTTGCTCGGCGGCCTCGGGCTCGGCGCGTGGCTCGGGTGGGTGCTCGGCAAGGCCCAGCTCGCCCTGCTCCGGGCCCTCGACCGCATGTGGGCCGCGCTCCGTAACACGATCGCCGGCGGCCACGGCTCGCTGCTCGAGTACTTCACCACGCGCCTGCGCCTGTCCCGAGCGATCGCCCGGGTCGAGTCGCTGCTCGCGGTCCAGGCCTCGCTCGACGCCGACGCCGAGAGCCTCCTGCTGATCGACAAGGCCGCCCGGCGCGCGCGGGGCGAGCTGCGCGATCACCTGCGCGAGCTCGGCGTCGAGCTCCGCCCGAACGAGCGCGACGACATCTCGGGCCTGCTCGGGCGCGGCGGCGAGACCCTCGTCGAACCCTTCGTCGGCGACGACGGGGCCGCGGACATCGTCGACGCGCTCGCGCCCGAGGGCCGCGAGAGCCGGGTCCACGACGTGCTCGCGACGCTGGCCAAGCACTACGCTCGCGGCGATCGCTGGCGCGAGGAGCTGCCCTTCGCCGACCTCGCGCGCCTCCGGCGGGCGTCGGAGCGCCACGCCGATCCGATCGCAACCTGGGATCCTTTCGCCGGGGCCGAGCGGGCCAGCGCGACCGCCGAGCGGATCGCTGGCTTCGTCCGTCGGCAGCGGCGATCCCTGCGCGGCGCGCTCAATTTCTCGGGCTACGAAGAGCTCGACGCGACCGGCGTGACCCACCCCTTCCGCCGCAGCGGCGAGGCGATCGTCCCCCGCTCGGCCCTGGCCCTGGTCCGCGAGCGGGCCGAGGCCGCGTCCGAGCGCATCGTCCTGCGGCCCGGGGTCGAGGAGGATCGGGCCTACTACGTGCTCACGGCCTCGGGCATCGCGGAGTCGGCCGTCGCCTCGCTCCACTCGGTGGCCAAGCCCGCGCCCGCCGTGGACCCGAACAGCACGGAGTCCCCGTCGTGAGCATGTTCGGCCTCAGCTGGTACGGCGTGCTCGCGTGGCTGTGGCTGTGGGCGGCGCCCCCGGGGGGGTCGCAGGACAGCGACCCAGCTCTGACCGAAGATCTGACCGAAGATCTGACCGAAGATCTGGCTGCCGATCCGGTCGTCGACGCCCTCGCGGACCCGGGCCTCGATCCAGCCGCCCCCCTCGCCGAGGGCATCCCTGACACCTTCGCCGACGCCGAGCGCCAGCTGGCCCCGGCGATCGCCGAGTTCCTCGACGCCGGCGCGGCCCGGGTCGTGCTCCCCCTGGTTGCGATCGCGCTGTTGCTGCTGCTCGCAGGCTTGATC
>NZ_PVNK01000178.1 GCF_002994615.1 Enhygromyxa salina
ACACAACGCGGAAGTAGTAGCGGTGCAGCCAGTAGGCCAGCGCGTAGGCGTTGCCGATCCCTGCCGCCGAGGTCCCGAATACATCGGTCCCCCGACCCGCGTCGTCGAGCACATAGGCCGCGACGCGCTCGCGCTCGCGCGCGGGCAGCAAGGTCTGGACGAGGTCAGGTCGCAGCGAGACCATGGCGGCCCGTAGCCTACTTCAGTACCGCACGGGCGGCCCGGACGGCTTCTCTTTGGGGTGCCGCCGCTCCAACCTGAGCTTCCAGTCCTCCGTCGACAGCGGGATCACGTAGACCGTCGGCCACACGAAGCGCCGATCTGTAGACCCAAGCCGCCGCGCCCAGTACTCGACATCGACTACCTGGTAGGGCTCATCATCGATGACCACGATCTCATGGATCCGAGGCACAAACTGAGCCGCCTCAGTTGTCTCGGTCCGAAACAACAAGCGTCCCTCGCAGGCGTACTCGACGTAGGGCATCAGACCCACCCATCTTAGCAGCCCAACGCCCCACACGGTGTCACCCAGGCC
>NZ_PVNK01000179.1 GCF_002994615.1 Enhygromyxa salina
CGAGCCGCAAGGCGAGCGTTTGGGGTGAGCGGAGGGGGCTTTGCCGCCGCAGCGAGGGGCCTTTTCGAAAGGCCCCTTGAAGATTAGAAGGCCTGAGTCGAGCGCGCAGCGCTTGATTCAGGGCTAGATGTCGATCTCGTCGGCTTCCGCGGCCCGCTCCATGATGAAGCGATAGCGCATCGAGGCGTCCTTGCCCATCAAGTCATGAATGGTGCGATCCGTCGCCAGCTCGTCGGCGATCCCGACCCGAATCAGCTGGCGCTTCTTCGGATCGAGGGTCGTCTCGCGCAGGGTCTTGGGCATCATCTCGCCGAGCCCCTTGAAGCGCTGAATCTCGGGCTTGCCCCGCTTGATGCCGGCCAGGATCCGCTGCAAGTGCTGATCGTCGGCGGCCCAGTGGGACTCCTTGCCGATGTTGACCCGAAACAAGGGCGGCTGGGCCAGGTAGACGTGGCCGCGCCGGATCAGCTCGGGCATGTACTTGTAGAAGAAGGTCAGCAGCAAGGTCGCGATGTGGTGGCCGTCGGAGTCCGCGTCCATCAGCAAGATGATGCGATCGTAGCGCAGGCCCTTGGCGTCGAAGTCCTTGCCGATCCCGCAGCCGAGGGCCTTGACGATGTTGCCGAGCTCCTCGTTCTTGAGGACCCTGGCGATGCTGGCCTGGGCCGCGTTGAGGACCTTGCCGCGCAGGGGCAGGATCGCCTGGGTCTTGCGATCCCGACCCATCTTCGCCGAGCCACCGGCCGAGTCACCCTCGACGATGAACAGCTCACACTTGCGCGGATCGTTGCTGCCGCAGTCGGCGAGCTTGCCGGGCAGGCCGATCTTCGCCTGGCCGGCGGACTTGCGCGTGACCGAGCTGATCGCGGCGCGCGAGGCCGCCCGGGCCCGCGCGGCGAGGATCACCCGGGCGACGATCGCGTCGCCCAAGCTGCGGTTCTCGTGCAGCCACTGCTCGAGCGCGGGCCGGATCGCGCCCTCGATCTGGGCCGCGACCTCGGGGTTGTTGAGGCGGTTTTTGGTCTGGCTCTGGAATTGCGGCTCGAGCACGTAGACGCTCAGCAGCGCGATCAGGCCCTCGCGGATGTCGTCGAGCGAGATGCTCACGCCCTTGGGCTCGAGCTTGTGGGCCTGGATGTAGGCGCGCAGGGCCTTGCCGAGCCCGTTGCGCAGGCCTTGCTCGTGGGTCCCGCCGTCGGGCGTGGGCACGCCGTTGACGTAGGAGTTGATCGTCGACTCGGTCGCCTCGGTCCACGCGAGCGCGAGCTCGAGTTTGGGGGCCTCGCTGCGCTCGAGATAAAAGCGGCCCTTGTGCGCGGCCGACTTGCCGCGCACGGCGATCAGCTTGTCGAGGTAGTCGGCGATGCCGTCGGCGTGGTGAAAGGTCTCGGTCTTGTTCGTCGACTCGTCGGTGAAGGTGATCGTCAGGCCCTTGTGGAGGTAGCTCTTGGCCTCGATCCGCTGGCGGAGGACGTCGGGGTCGAAGACCGCCTTGGCCCCGAAGATCTGGGGGTCGGGGCGGAGGAAGACCTCGGTGCCCGAGCCGCGCGACTTGCCGGCCGAGCGCAGCCGGCCGTCCTGGACGCCGCGCTCGAACAGGACCTCGTGGATCTTGCCGCCGCGCTTGACCCGGACCTCGAGCCGCTCGGACAGGGCGTTGGCCACGGCCGCGCCGACGCCGTGGAGGCCGCCCGAGTGGCGGTAGCTCTCGCCGTCGAACTTGCCGCCCGCGCCGAGCTGGGTGAACACGGCGACGACGGCGGGGATCTTGAGCTTGGGGTGCTTGTCGACCGGGATCCCGCGGCCGTCGTCGATGATCGTGATGCCCCTGCGGTCGGCCTCGAGCTTGACCTCGATCTTGGACGCGTAGCCGTTGATGACCTCGTCGACGGCGTTGTCGAGGATCTCCCACACGATGTGGTGGAGGCCGTCCTTGTTGACGCCGCCGATGTACATGCCGGGCCGGGCCCGGACATGCTCGACGTTTTGGAGCACCTGAATCGCGGCCGCGCCGTAGTCGTTGCTGGTGCGGCGTTTGCTGGATTTTGTCTTGGCCATGGGCTCAGGCTCCTGCGTATCCGAGCTCGATCAGGCGCTCGGCGCCAGCTTCGAAGTCGGGGGTCGGTGGCGGCGGGTAGGTCAGGGACTTGACGGTGCCGCGCTTCATGATCGGCCGGCCCTTGCCGCCGCGGTTGGTGACCGTGGCCTTGTGCTCGCTCAGCTTGAGCGTGCCGCCGGATGACTTGAGGACCTCGACGGTCTGCGACGATTTCCACGCGCCGACGACCCGATCTTTGTCTTCGACCTTGATCAGGGTCACGCCGCGGCCGGGGCCGGCGAGGAGGTTGACGTCCATGACCTCGCAGCACAGCAGCTTGCCCTTGCGGGTCAGGGCGCAGATCTGGTCTTCGGCGTAGACCTTGAACACCTCGATGAACTCGTCGCCGGGCTTGTGCTTGCCGAACAGGCGGCCGTTGCGGGTGCTGGGCTCGCGGTGCGGCCACAGGGTGAAGCGCAGGGCCATGCCGCCTTGGGTCACGGCCAGGAAGTGGGGGTAGGGCTCCTCGTACTCGTCGCCGAGCTCGGGCTTGTTGGCCTCGGCGAACTCGACCATGAAGCGCGGGTCGGTCGAGGTCGCGGCGATGACCTTCTCGCCGTCCTTGAACTTGAACAGCTTCTGGACCGGGGTGCCGTGGCCGCTCGACGCGGGCACGTCGTTGATGCGCAGGACGTAGGCCGAGCCGCGGTTCGAGAACAGCACGATCGACTCGCGGGTGCTGCCGCCGACGAGCGCGAGCGGGGCGTCGCCGTCGCGCATCCGCGTGGTCTCGAGGTTGACGTTGCGCTGACGCTTGATCCAGCCGTCGCGGGTGATGAGGACCATCGCGTCCTCCTCGACGATGAAGGACTCGGCCGAGAAGTCCTCGGTCAGATCCTCGGCGTCGATCCGCGTCCGGCGGCGGTCGGCGTACTCCTGCGACAGGGCCTCGAGCTCGCTCTTGACCACGGCCCACAGCTTCTTGTCGCTCTTGAGCAGCGCGCGGATCTTCTTGGCCCGCTTGCGCTTGTCGGCCAGCTCCTCGCGGATCTTGAGGATCTCGAGCTTGGCGAGCTTGTAGAGCCGGGTCTCGAGGACCGCGTCGGCCTGGATCTGGTCGATGTCGAAGGCCTTGATCAGCTTCTTGGCTGCGTCGGCCCGGCCGTCGCTGGTCCGGATCAGCTTGATCGCGCGATCGAGCTCGTCGAAGATCTTCTCGAAGCCCTCGAGGATGTGGATCCGCTCCTCGAGCTTGCGCAGCTCGTACTCGAAGCGGCGCCGGACCGTGAGCAGGCGAAAGTCGAGGAAGTGCTCGAGGACCGCCTTGAGGTCGAGGCGCGCGGGCGCGGCGACCTCGGGGTTCTCGGTCGGGACCAGCACGGTCATGTCGAGCTTGATCGTGGTCTGCAAGCGGGTGTGCTTGAACAGGTAGGCCATGACCAGCTCGGGGTCGACGTCGGCCTTGGGGTCGAGCTCGACCTCGACGCGGATGTCCTCGGTGCTGAGATCTTGGACCCCGACGACGACCGGGAGCTTCTTGGCCACGATGATCTGGCCGATCTCCTCGACGAGGGTGCTCTTCTCGACCGCCCACGGGATCTCGGTGATCACGATGCGCGGGCCGCTCGGGGCCTTCTTGCTCGACTTCTTCTTGGTCGCGCGCTTGTCTTGCTTGGGCTCCTCGAGCTTCCAGCTGCCGCGGAGCTTGAAGGTGCCCTTGCCGTTCTCGTAGGCCTCGCGCAGCTCGGTCCGGGTTGCGACCAGCTGCCCGCCGGTCGGGAAGTCCGGGCCCTTGATCTTGGCCATGAGCTTGGCGACCGTCGCGTCACGGTTGTCGATCAGGAGCAGACACGCGCGGATGACCTCGCCGAGGTTGTGGGGCGGGATCGAGGTCGCCATGCCGACGGCGATGCCGGTCGTGCCGTTGACCAGCAGCTGCGGAAAGCGAGCCGGGAGCACGATCGGCTCGCGCCCGGTGCCGTCGTAGGTCGGGCGGTAGGCGACGGTCTCGCTCTTGAGCTCGGTCAGGAGCTCGGCGGCGAGCTTGCTCAGCTTGGCCTCGGTGTAGCGGTAGGCGGCCGGCGAGTCGCCGTCGATCGAGCCGAAGTTGCCCTGACCGTCGACCAGCGGCATCCGCATGGCGAAGTCCTGGGCCATGCGGACCATCGCGTCGTAGACCGCGGTGTCGCCGTGCGGGTGGTACTTACCGATCACGTCACCGACGACCTTGGCGCTCTTGCGGTGGCGCGCGTCGAAGGTCAGGCGCAGATCCTCGAACATCGTGTAGAGGATCCGTCGCTGAACGGGCTTGAGCCCGTCGCGGACGTCCGGGATCGCCCGCGAGGTGATCACGCTCAGGGCGTAGTTGAGGTACTTGCGGCGGGCCTGTTCGGCGAGGTCGCCATCGATCACGCCGGCGCTGCCGCCACCACCTTGGCCGGCCGGTGGAGCCTCGTCGCCCTTGGGCTTGCGCCGGGCCGCGCTGAGCGAGTCGGCGGGATCAGGCGTGGGGGTGGTCAGCTCGAGCTGCGACATATTCGGAAAATGCTTTGATTACGCGGGGTTGGGGCGGTACGCGGGCCGCGGGGGGCAGAGTACACACTCGGCGATCCGCGTCAAACTTTCAGGTGTGCGCGTGCATGGCGCGGGTGACCTGGACTCAAAGGGCGCACACGGGCGCGGGAAGGGGCCTGTCTGCGCAAGGGTCAAGCCGGGAGAACCCGCTCTCGCGCTTCGGTGGCGATGGGTTCGCGCAGGTCACCCGCCGACATCTACAGATGTTGGCGTCGCTGTTCCAGTGTCCGAGTCGCCGCTCGCCGTGCTCAGCTCGCACCGGATGCTGGACCGGGTCGGCGCCAGCATCCGGGGGTCGAGGGGGGCGAGGTCGAGGAGGCGAAGCTGGGTCGGACTACTCGGCCGCGCTCTCGGAGTCGTCGGGCGTCGGCGTGGGCTCGGCCTCGGGCTCGGGATCGGTGGGATCGGTGGGCTCGGGCCTGGACTCGTCGTCGGGTTCGGGTACCGGCTCCGGTGCGTCGTCGGGAGCGGCCGCTTCGTTGGGAGCGGCGTCGTCGTCGGGGACGGCGTCGTCGTTGAGAGGGGTCTCGTCGTTGAGAGTGGCGTCGTTGTCGAGAGCGGCGTCGTTGTCGAGAGCGGCCGCTTCGTTGAGAACAGCGTCGTCGTCGCCGGGAGCGGCGTCGTCGTCGGGAACGGCGTCGTCGTGGAGAGAGGCTGCTTCGTTGAGAGTGGCGTCGCCGTCGGGGGAGGCCGTTTCGTTGAGAACAGCGTCGTCGTCGTCGGGAGCGGCGTCGTCGTTGGGAGCGGCGTCGTCGTCGTCGAGGGCGGGGTCGTCGTCGGGAGAGGCCGCTTCGTTGAGAACGTCGGGAGCGGCGTCGTCGTCGGGAGCGTCGTCGTCGTCGGGAGCGGCGTCGTCGTCGAGAGAGGCCGCTTCGTTGAGAGCGGCGTCGTCGTCGGGAGCGGCGTCGTCGAGAGAGGCCGCTTCGTTGAGAACAGCGTCGTCGTCGTCGAGGGCGGCGTCGCCGGAAGCGGCGTCGTCGTCATGAGCGTCGTCGTCGGAAGCGGCGGCGTCGTTGAGAACAGCGTCGTCGTCGTCGGAAGCGGCGTCGTCGTCGAGAGCGGCCTCGTCGAGAGCGGCGGCCTCGTCGAGAGCAGTGGCCTCGTCGAGAGCAGTGGCCTCGTTGAGAACAGTGGCGTCGTCGTCGGAAGCGGCGTCGTCGGAAGCGGCGGCGTCGTCGAGAGCGGCCTCGTCGTCGTCGAGAGCGGCCTCGTCATCGGAAGCGGCGTCGTCGTCGAGAGCGGCGTCATCGTCTGAAGCGGCGTCGTCGTCGAGAGCGGCCTCGTCATCATCGGAAGCGGCGTCGTCGTCGAGAGCGGCCTCGTCATCATCGGAAGCGGCGTCGTCGTCGAGAGCGGCCTCGTCATCGTCTGAAGCGGCCTCGTCGTCGAGAGCGGCCTCGTCGTCGAGAGCGGCGTCGTCGTCGAGAGCGGCCTCGTCGTCGAGAGCGGCCTCGTCGTCGAGAGCGGCCTCGTCATCGTCTGAAGCGGCGTCGTCGGAAGCGGCCTCGTCGTCGGAAGCGGGGTCGTCGTCGGAAGCGGCGGGCTCGTCGGAAGCGTCGTCGTCGAGAGCGGCCTCGTCATCGGAAGCGGCGTCGTCGTCGAGAGCGGCCTCGTCATCGGAAGCGGCCTCGTCATCGGAAGCGGCGTCGTCGTCGAGAGCAGCCTCGTCATCGTCGGAAGCGGCGTCGTCGTCGGAAGCGGCGTCGTCGGAAGCTGCGGCGTCGTCGAGAGCAGCCTCGTCATCGTCGGAAGCTGCGGCGTCGTCGAGAGCAGCCTCGTCATCGTTGGACGCGGCGTCATCGTCGGACGCGGCGTCGTCGTCGGAAGCGGCCTCGTCATCGGAAGCGGCGTCGTCGTCGAGAGCGGCGGCCTCGTCATCGAGAGCGGCGGCCCCGTCGTCGGGAGCGGCGTCATCGACAACCGTGTCGTCGAGCGGGGCCGCGTCAGCCCGGTGGAGCTCGAGCGGGGTCACTCGCTCGTTGACGTCGTAGTCGTCGGCGGGATCGCCGAGCTCCTCGGGCTCGGGCACGGGCTCCTCGTCCGGGTCGGGGATGTAGCTGGCGAGCGGCTCATCCCCGATCTGCTCGCGCAGCTTGGCCGGCAGCGCGTCGCTCAGGCCCATGAAGGCCTCGAGCGCGGCCACGAGGTACTCGTCGTGGCCGAGCTCGAGGGCGGCCTCGGCCTCGCGGCCCCACTGCACGAGGCTCGTGCGCAGCAGGTCGTCGATCGCAGCGTTTTGGTCGCCGAGCGCGGCCTCGTTGAGCCGGACCAGGGTCTGGACCCGCTGACCGAGACGCTCGTTGCGCTGGCGCTGGGTCTCGGCCCTCGCCCGGGCTCGCGCTTCGACGCACAGGCGCTCGAGCGCGCGCTCGCTCAGCCCAACGCGCTCGCTGAGGGTCAGCGCCAGGCTCGGGGGATCAACGCGGACCTCGACGCGACCGTTGCGATCGAGCTCGACGCTGAGCTCGGCCTCGGCCGCCTCGCCGCGGATGTCGACGCGCAGGGCCAGGGTCCGCTCGTCCTCCCCGCCTTCGCCGTCGAGCTCGACGAGGTCTCGCTCGGCGTGGCCGGTCTCGCCAAGCTCGAGGCTGAGGCTCCGGCAAAGCGGCAGGGGAGTGTTGCGCTCGACCAGGCGCCGGGCCTCGGGTCCGTCGAGCCACAGCTCACGGCTGGCGATGTCGACGACCTGGGTCTGGGGTCGTCGGCGGCTGCGGCGGTGAGCCTCGAGCGCGAGGCCGCGAGTGACGAAGTCGTCGTCGAGGGCGCTGGTGCCCAGCTCGGTCTCGGGCACCCGGCCGAACAGGGCCTCGATGCGATCTTGGATGACCGGGATCCGGGCGCTGCCGCCGACCATCACGAGCGCGTCGAGCTCGTCGGGGTCCTGGCCCGCGTCGTCGAGGACCGCCTGGGCCAGGGCCGCGGTGGCCTCGACGAGGTCGCGGATCATTCGCTCGAAGCGCTCGCGCTCGAGGGTCACGAACAGGTGCTTGGGTCCGCTCTCGTCGGCCCACAAGAAGGGCAGGCGGATGTCGTGCTGCTCGTCGTCGCTGAGCGCGATCTTGGCCTTCTCGGCGACGTCCCGCATCCGCGCGCGGACGGTCGGATCGCCGGACAGGTCGACCTCGTTGGCGTCCTCGAACTGGCCGAGCAGCCAGTCGACGACGCGCTCGTCGATGTCGTCGCCGCCGATGTCGAGGCGGCTCCGGGCCGCCAACAGCTCGAGGTCGCCGCTGTCGAGGCGGGCGAGGGCGGCGTCGAAGCTGCCCGCGCCGAGGTCGAGGACCAGGATCAGCTGCTCGGTGTCGGGCGCGGCCTCGCTGTCAGCTGCCGCGTCACCCTTTGGATCATCGTCGCCCGCCTGCGCCTCGTCCTCGGCGTTCTCGTCGGCGTCCGCGGCTGCGTCGTCGTCGTGGCTGTCCTCGTCAACCGGCTCCTCCTCGGCCGGGGCGTCGTCATTGGCGGCGAGCGCGGCCTCGAGCCCGACGATCCCGAGCGCGGCGGGACCCTCTCGCTCGAGCGTCGACCAGGCCAGGGCCGCGGCGGTCGTCCCGTGGACGAGCTCGATGGTCTCGACCCCGGCGACACGCAGGGTGTGGACGACGGCGCGGCGCCGGGCGTCGTCGCTGCCCGGCGCGATCGAGACGACGACCCGCTCGGGATCGAGCTCGAGCTGGCGGCGAACTTGCTCGACGATCGCCTGGGTCAGCGCGCCGAGCAGGCGCGGCACGGGCCACGTGTCGCCCGCCAGGCCAAACTGGACGTCGCCGCCCGGCCCGCGCTCGACGGGGATCTGGCGCCAGCGCTCATCGTCGAGCTCGGCGAGCTCGTGGCGGCGCCCGGCGAGGCGCAGGGCCCCAAACACCTGCGAGCGCGGCTCGGTGATCGCAAGCCGCCGGGCCGCGTCGCCGAGCACGAGCTCGGGCTCGGTCGAGTGCACCTGGCTCGGATCAAAGCCGACGATCGTCGGCCGGCGTCCACCCTCCGCGAGCGAGCGCAAGATTTGAGGGCGGCCATCGACGATCAACGCGGCGCGGACCGAGGCGCTGCCGAGGTCGAGGACGAGGACGGGATCGGGGGCCGAGGTCGGGGGCTTGCGGGGGCTCATGAGTCGCGCAGGGGTGCAGAAACGAGGCGACAGCCTCGGAGCCGCTGAGATCCGTGTCAAGCCGGCTCAGGCGGCGAAATCGCGAGATCGCGCGCAGGCACGGCGGACGAGCGGAGATCTGTTCCGCGATCCGCGAGCCCGGCGTGCGGCGCGTCTGTCGATGCTTGGCGCGCGAAGCTCTCAGCTTGGCGAGGGCCTCGGCCTGAGTCGAGCGCGCAGCGCTTGATTGAGGCCGAGCACGAGCCGAGAGGCGAGCGTTTGGGGGGCGCGGAGGGGGCTTCGCCGCCGCAGCGAGGGGCCTTTTTGAACCCCGGGCTGCTAGGGGAGGGACCGCGCGCGGGCTCAGTTCTGATTGACTTTTTTGGCCTTGAGCGTGATCGATTGCTTGCCCTTGACGGTCACCTTCGTGCCCTCGAGGACGAGCTCGCCGCTCTTGCTCAGGGTGATCGAGGCCTTGCCGACCTTGATCGTCAGATCCGTCCCGAGCTCGATCAGGCCCTTCTTCTCGCCGATGATGCCGAGCTCGCCAGCGGCGCTGAGGTGCATGTCCTCGCCGGCCTCGAGGCTGACCGCAGTCCCGGCGCTGACGCTGAGATTCCCGCGCGCGCTGTGCTGGATCGTGGCCGCGTCGACCGACTTGCCGCCGACCACGCTCTCGTTGCTGGTGGCGCCGACCGAGACCGACTTCATGCCGCCGACCTCTTCGAGGCTGGCCGCGCCGACCGAGGTGTTCATGGCGCCCCCGACGATCGTCGCCAGCATCCCGCCGACGGTCACGGTCTTGGCCACGGCGACGGTCTGGCTCGCCGACGCGCCGATCGTCTCGCTGCGGCTGCCGCCCACGCTCGCGCTCTGGTCCGCGCCGATGACGAGGACCTGGTTGTCGCCGACCTCGAGGGTCATGTTGGCGCCGACGGTCTCGAGCTGATCGGCGCCGACGCTGACCCGCTTGTTGACGCCGATGCGCTCGGACTCGTTGGCCGCGACGGACTTGTGGCGGTTGTGGCCGACCTTCAGCGACTCGTCGTGGCCGATCGTCTGGGCCTTGTCGTGCTTGATCTCGGTCGTCCAGTCCTTCTGACCGTGGATGTAGATCTGCTCGGACCCGGCGGCGTCCTCGAAGCGCAGCTCGTTGCTGCCGCCGCCGCCCGGCGAGCTGTTGGTCCGCCAGCCGCTCTGGGTCGAGTTGCCCGGCAGCGCGAAGGGGGGCTCGGCGGCGCCGTTGTAGACGCAGCCCGTGACCAGCGGCCGGTCGGGGTTGCCCTCGAGGAATTCGACGACGACCTCCATGCCCACCCGGGGGATGAACTGCGCGCCCCAGCCCGGGCCCGCCCAGCTCTGCGCGCAGCGGACGCGGCACGAGCTCCCGGCCCCGCTGTCGCCCTCGGGCCAGTGAAATTGGACCTGGATCCGGCCCTGGGCGTCGACGTCGATCTCGCCGCCACCGACGACGGTCGCGGTCTGGGGCCCGCGGACCTCGGGCTTGGGCGTGAGCTCGAGCGGCCGGAGGGTGACCGACGCGGGCACGCAGGACAGGCGGTTGCGATAGACCCGAGCTTCGCCGGAGCCGCTGCCGTAGTCATGCTCGACGCGGGTCACGAGCCAGTCCGACGGCGTGCCCTCGAGGGCGATGCCGTCGAGCACGAAGCGGTGACCGACGTGGGCGAGGGAGGCGTTGGACTCGCAGGTGGCGAGGTGGCCAGACATGCGCAGGGCCTGCTCGTAGTCCTGGGTGCGCTGGGCCAGATCGCCGGTCCCGAACCGGCGCTGGCCGTGATCGTAGATCCGTCGGACGCGCCCGCGCGCGTCGGCCTGGCCGGTCTCCTCGGCCGGGACCGAGCTCGGGCTGGCGCAGTCGAACTCGCTGAGCGAGACGGTGGTCGGGGTCAGCTGCCGGGCCCACTCGAAGGCCTGGATCGACTCGAGGTCGGCCTCGTCGGGGTTGTGCGCGACGACCGGGAGGACCGCGGTGCCGTCGACGTTTTGGTGCTTCGGGTAGTCCTCGTTGTCGTCGCACAGGGTCAGGACTTCATGGCCGCGCTCGCCGTCGTGGACGAAGTACCAGGAGATGCCCTCCTCCTCGAGCAGCCGACAGACGAAGTCGAGGTCGGTCTCGCGGTACTGCACGCAGTAGTCCCGGGCCGCGGCGCCGCGCTGGAGGTGGCCAAGCTCGACGCTGCGCTCGTACTCGTCGAGGCTCGTCGCGACGACCTCGCGGACGATGTCCTGGACCGAGCGGTCCTGCCAGATCCGCGAATTGCTGCGCTGGCGGGCGAGCGCGAGGGCCGGGACCACGCGGACCCGCGCGTGGAGGTGGTGATCTTCGTGGCCGAGAAAATCGACCCGCGCGACGACGCCGAACACGAGCCGGGGAGGGTGGTCACCGCGCTGCAGCGTGAGCTCGCAGGTCGCCCCGAGCAGCTCGGCGGTGTCGATCTGGACCTCGTCGGTCGCGATCTCGAGGCTCGCCTCGTAGAGCTCGTTGATGGACTCCGAGAGCGCGAGGCGGGTGACCTTCCAGCTCGCGTCTGGACCGTTGTTGAAGCT
Organism: Enhygromyxa salina; assembly: GCF_002994615.1. Taxonomy (GTDB): domain Bacteria; phylum Myxococcota_A; class Polyangia; order Nannocystales; family Nannocystaceae; genus Plesiocystis; species Plesiocystis salina_A. Next base: position 11,265 of record NZ_PVNK01000179.1, read on the forward strand.
GACGAGGACCTGGAGGTTCGGGAGTCTGGACATCGGGGACCGCAGCTTAGCCTAAAATTGCGTGAGACGCGTCAGCTCGCGGCGGGCAGCTTCGACGCGACCCACGAGTTGCCCCGCTCGATCAGGTAGGCGTCGTAGCGCTCGCGCAGATCCGGGACGGCGGACTTCTTGACTGCGTCGAGTTCCAGCGCCGCTTCGCGCCACGCGCGGACCTTGGGCAGCTCGTCGAGGACCGCGAGCTCGGGCGCGGGATCTTGGGTCCAGCCCACGCGCTGGAGCATCGGGATGCAGGCGGTGTCGACCAGCGACAGCTGCTCGCCAGTAAAGAAGGGGCCGACGAGCTCGGCCTCGAAGCGCGCGAGCTTGGACCGCAGGGCCGCGGCGTGGGCGAGGGCGTCCTCACGCGTGCTCGCCGTGGCCATGCGCCAGGTGTCGGCGATCGCCGCCGACGCGAACTCGATCATCGCCCGATGTCGGGCGCGAGTCAGGGGATCGGCGGGCAACAGCGAGCCCTCGGTGATCTCGTCGAGGTACTCGTTGATGACCGCCGACTCGAACAGCACGACCTCGCGGGCACCGTCGCGCACGACCAACACGGGGACCTTGGCGAGCGGGGACAGCTCGAGGAACCACGCTGGCTTGGCGGCGAGATCGATGAACTCGGTCTCGTAGGGCACGCGCTTGTGCTCGAGCGTGATCGCCGAGCGCTGGACGAAGGGGCATGTCGCGAAGGAGATCAGCTTGAAGCTTGGCATCGGGGTCGACGCGGGGTTCGGACCCCGGGCCGAGATGTTACGTCCTCAGGGCTCTTGCGTCCGTGGCGGTCCGAATTCTTGCGTGAACCGGACCCAGCGAACATCATGGGCGCGAGCGGACCCGGGATGTCGACGCTGAACCTATGGTTGCTGGGCTGGCTACTGAGCGCCCGCAGCTTCTTGGATCTCGGCGCTGGTGAGAGCCTCGACGCCGCGCGCGAGCACATCCGCGGCCAAGAATACTGGGTGTTGCGCGATCCCGCTCGGCCGACCGTGCCCTTTCGTGAGGCCCGCGAGCGCGGGGCGATCGGCTATCGCGTGCTGATCGAGGTCGGGCTCGAGGCCGAGCTGCCGACCTGGGTCCGGACCGTCGGCGCGGTGCTCGATGATCCGCGCGGGTGGAAGGCCGCCGGTCGCGAGCTCGTGCGGGTCGACGCGCGCGAGCGCTTCGTGGTCCTGCTCGCGCGGCCTCAGACCGTCGATCGCCTGTGTCGCCCGCTCCGGACCGTCGGCAAGTACTCCTGCGGTCGCGCCGGGCGGGCCTCGCTCAACCTCACGCGCTGGCGCGAGGGCGCGGCGCCGTGGGGCGAGGAGATCGAGGGGTATCGCGTCTACATGATCAACCACGAGGTCGGGCACCTGCTCGGCATGCCGCACCAGCGCTGCGAGGGCGAGGGCGAGCCCGCGGCGGTCATGGTCCAGCAGACCATGGGGCTCGGCGGCTGCGAGCCCTCGGGCTGGCCGGCCGCGCGCGAGCTCGAGCGGCTGGGCGCGCGCTGGAACCGGCTGTTCGGGTCCGAGGACTCCGGCTGATCGGCCCAAACGCGCGCGGGCGGGCGCTCGGTTTTGGCTTCGCGCCCTCGGCGAAAAATCCGGCGCGAGGCGACACGATGCATTGCACCACGGGCTGCTAGCTATCCAGACGGTCGAAGAAACCGCGGACCTCTTTTTCGCTCTCTTTCCGGCTCTTGCCGTAGGCTTCTTGAATCCGGCCGACGAGCTCTTGTTGGTTGCCGGCGATACGGTCGATGTCATCGTCGGTGAGCTTGCCCCATTGCTGCTTGACCTTGCCTTTGATCTGCTTCCATTTTCCTGCTTGGACGTTGTCCATGTCGAGCTCCTGTGCTGATTGTGTTGTGTTGTGTTGTGGTGTGTTGCGCTACGAATCAGGTGGTTCGTGTCTTGCTGATGTTGCGGGCTTTCGTGGATTCGAACACGCCGTGCGCGACGGTCATCTGCTCGGAGTCCTCGTCGGTCACGGCAATGATGATGTGGCCGTCCTTGACCGCATCCTCGACGAACTTCGCCTCGGTCTCGTTGAACCCGAGCCCGACCAATCCGCCCACGAGACCGCCGACTGCCCCGCCCACGCCGAGGCCCGCGAGCGCCGCGACGAGGGGGCCGGCGATAGCGAGCCCAACCCCGGGCACGACGATACCGGCGACCGCGGTGAGCCCGGCGACGATGGCGCCAAGCGCCCCGCCGACGATCGCCCCGCCTGCCGTTCCCTCGGGCGCCTTGGTCCCAGTCTCGAACGCGAGGTGCTTCGCCTTCGTGGTGTCCGACACGATGATGCTGATCTGCTCCGAAGTGAAGCCTTCCTCATGGAATCGGGTCACAGCGCGGTTGGCGTCGGACACGTCTTCATAGATGCCGATCATTGTTGTGGAGTTGGCCATGTCGCTCTTTCCTGAAGTTTGCTCGTTCACTTGTTGTGTTCGCCCTTGTCGGACTTCATGTTCACGTTGTTCACGTCGTCGCTGAGCGCCTCGTCGGCGGCCGACACTTGCAGCTCGTTCTCGACCCGGGTGACACCGTCGACGCGCGAGGCGATCCGCTCGGCCGTGTCCTTGGCCGGTTGATCGTGGACGACGCCCGAGAGGTAGACGACGCCGTTGACGACGTCGACGTCGATGTTGTGGCGGCGGACGTCGGGGTCCGCCAGCAGCCGGGTGCCCACGGCGGCCTGAATGCCGAGATCGCCGCGAGGCTCGTCCTTGTCCTCGGACGCGATCATCAGCTTGTTCTCGACACGCGTGACGCCCTCGGTGTTGCGCGCGAGCTTCTCGGCCTCATCGGAGACGGCTTGATCCTCGACTTCACCACGCAAGGTCACCACGGCGTTCATGACGTCGACGTCGATATTGAAGCGCTTGACCTCCGGGTCGGCCGACAGCCGCTGCCCAACCCGCATCTTGATCAGCGTGTCGTCAGACTGCTCGCCGAGGGTGCGCGTGCTGGCGCAGCCAGACATCGCCGCCGGGGTCGTTGCGAGGAGCGGGAGCCCGACGAGGACGAGGGTGATGATGTTCTTCATGGTGCTCTCCTGGGTGTTTGGGTTCAGCCGCTGGAGGCGTGCAAGTTCAAGACCATTCGGCGCCTGGAATTGGACGTCTCTTGGCGGGGGCTCCGCCGAACGCCAGATCGTGAGTCGGGTGCGGTCTCGGGGGCGCGCGGAGCATTTCATCATCGGAGCGCGGGTCCGAGTGGGTTCATTCGAGGGCCGCTGGCGATCGCTGTTTTCCACTCTGGCGTGGAAATTTCCGCAACCGCTCGCGAGTGTGATGGGCGAATAACATTCGCCTGACCGCGGGGCCTCGGCGTAGGAGAGTGCGACAATGACGGAGTCGGGTCACCAGCTGCGTGTCACGCGGCAACCGAGCGGTGGCTCGGCGCCACGACCGGGGCCTCATGAGCGAGCCGCGACGCTCGAGCACGCGCTGACGGCATCGACGGGGGTGTTCCCCGCCGCGGCACGCTCGGTTCGCAGGCTCCGAAACGGCGTCCAGATCTTTCCTGCGATGCTCGACGCGATCGCCAAGGCCGAGCGACAGATCGCGTTTGTGACCTTCGTATACTGGACCGGCGAGATCGCCGAGCGCTTCGCCGAGGCCCTGTCGCTCGCCGCTCGCAGGGGCGTCTCGGTCCGGGTCGTCCTCGACGCAGTCGGCGCCCGCGAGATGGATGATCGCCTGATTCGCACGATGCGATCGGCCGGCGTCGAGGTCCGCTGGTTTCGCCCGGTCCGGGCCTGGCGGATCTGGCAGTCGAGCCACCGAACCCACCGCAAGCTGTTGATCGTCGACGGTCAGCTCGGCTTCACCGGTGGCGTCGGGATCGCGCGGGAGTGGCAGGGCGACGCCCGCGATCCCTCGCAGTGGCGCGACTCCCACTTCGAGCTCGTCGGACCCGCGGTGCTCGGGCTGTGGGGCGCCTTCATCGGCAGCTGGCTCGAGGCGGGCGGCGATCCTCTCGCCCCACCCACGCCGACCCCGGCCCGCGTCGACCCGCGCGATCGCCTGTCGATCCACGTGTTGCCGTCGACCGCCGCGGTCGGCTGGACCACGATAGCGATCGCCTTGTGGGCGCTGATCGACGCTGCCGAGCGCTCGATCAAGATCGCCACCGCCTACTTCACGCCCGGCGAGGAGACCGTCGAGGCCCTGTGCGCCAAGGCGCGCGATGGCGTCCGCGTCGAGCTCCTGGTCCCGGGCCCCCACGCGGACGTGCGCGTGGCCAAGATCGTCGCCGAGTCCGAGCTCCGCCCCCTGATCGAGGCCGGCGTCCGCGTCTATTACTTTTGCCCGACGATGATGCACACCAAGGTGGTGGTCATCGATGAAGCATTCGCGTGCTTCGGCTCGGCCAATATCAACAATCGGTCGATGCGCAAGGACGAGGAAATACTCGTTGCGACGGGCGCGAGCGATCTGGTCGAGGACCTCCTGATCGATTTCGCCGCCGACCTCGGCCGCAGCGAGCTCCTCGAGCTCGAGCAGCTGCGCGAGCGCCCCTGGTGGCGGCGCCTCGTAGCGAAGCTGCTCGGCCCCCTGCGCTCCGAGATCTGAGAGCGGGGGCTGGGCTCCTTTAGACCCCCCCGGCCGTTTGCGACTCTGCCACGCACGGCCGCTGCGCGGCCGGTCGGTCGGTCGCTTCGCTCTCTCCCTCGGTGGGCTGGTATGAGCTCCGCCCTCGTTTGCGTGGCCCCCTAAAAGGGGGCTGGTTTAGACCCCCCGGCCGTTTGCGACTCTGCCATGCACGGCCGCTGCGCGGCCGGACGGTCGGTCGGTCGCTGCGCTGTCTCCTCGGTGGGCTGGTGTGACCTTCGCTATCGTGTGCGTGGCCCCCTAAAAGGGGGATGGTTTAGACCCCCCCCGGCCGTCAGTAGGCCGGAAGATCATCGCTCCGCACACAGAACATTTGCGGTGACTGTTCGAGGGGGCGAGGACGAAGATCGCGTCTCGCCGGGGCGCCAAGAAGCTGGCCGACGCGGCGGCGAACCAGGCGGCGAGAGGGGGCGCGGTTGCGGCCAAAGCCAAGGGGGGAGGGGTCGAACTCCTCGATCACGGACTTGGGCTGCTCCTGCGCGAACTCGTCGGGCATCGCAAACACTGCCGGCGGCTCAGCGCGGCACGGTGTGGCGTTGAAGCGTAGACGGTCGATGCGATGAGCCGCTCCCGCTCCACCCTGGCCGTATTCGTTCTCCCTCTAACTGGGCTGCTCGCAGTTGGGTGCAAGGACCCGCAGACGGCAGATCCAGAGACGGAAATTTGCTCGGACGTTGAGGACGAGTGCGACACCGAGACCGGCGGCGAGACCGGCGGCGAGGAGGACCCCGGGGAGTTGGCGCCGAACGAGTGCCGCCACAACCGCAGGGCCGACGGCCCCGTTGGCACCCAGTATCAGTGCATGGGGGACTTGTACTCCAGCCTCGACTTCAGCTTTGACGGAGCCTCGTGCGCCGAGGTGGTCGGAGCCGCGTGGTGCGAGCAGTACGACGGCTTTGGCCCGACCTTCCAACCCTACGCGGCCGCCGAGGTCATTGCTTGCTGCGGCGAGTTCGACTACCAGCACGCGGAGTACTACAAGGAGTTCTGCGTCTACGACATGTACCAACAGCTCTGCATCACGCTGTCCGAGCGCCTCCAGGCTGGAGTCCTCGACGGTTCCTTCGGTGTCTTGGCGGAGGAGATCGCGGCGATCCAGGTGTGGATCGCCGAGCACTACGCCGAGTGCTTCACCAGCTTGAAGAACAACAACTCGGCCACGTTGCCGGAGGTCGTCTCACACTGGGAGCTCGGCGATTTTGGCGAGCTCCACGACCTCGTGCTCCGGATCGAGGCCCCAACCAAGATCGACGGGCTGAGCCTGCCCCAGGACGAGTCCGAGTGGCTCTCATGCACGGACGCGCAGGGCAACAACGATCAGATCTTCGAAGACGGCCACACCCCCACGGGCGGGGTCGTCGCGGGCGTCGAGCTCGCCGCGAGTCTCGGCGCCGAGCTCGTCGGTCCGTCGATCCTCGGCGGTAAGGTCACCGCGTCGGCGATCTTCGACGCCGGCTGCACGCCTCGCGGCTGCGCGGCGGCCGAGTTCTCCTACGATAACTACGGGCCGCAGTTCACGATCGAGGAGCTCGACCTGTTCGAGGACGACCCCGTCGTCATTACAAACGGCAGCGCGTCCCTCGTCGCCGACCGCGTGCAGCTGCGGCTGTGGGGGCAGGCGCAGGGCTACGAGGTCACCGACGACCCTTACCCCGTGCACTTGGGCTACGAAGTTCCTGCTGGAGCCGCGCTGTTCATGATCTCCGGCCTCAACACCGACGGGGGCTCCAACCGCTTCATGGCCGCCAACTCGACCGACATCTGGATCAGCGAGAGGCGCGGGACGTGGACGCTCGGCAGCTTCGACATCGCGTTCGAGGACGGCAGCGGCGAGCTGTGGACGGTCACGATCGAGGACAGCCAATGGGAGGGCTGAGCCGACTGGCGGCGCTGGGGTCCATCTCGCTCGCGCTCGCCGGGGGGTGCAGCGAGGAGCTCTACGAGCCCAACGTGCTGTTCTTCGGCGAGTGGATCTACATCGATGGTCGGGACCGCAGCCCCGAGGAGACCTGCGGCGGGACCTTCGCGTACGTCGACGCCTACGCTGGCGCGCTCGCGGCGGAGTTCGGCGTGAGCGAGCAGCTCGGCGCGTATCGCTGGTACTCGCGCGACGAGTACGACGCCGAACTACCGTGCAGCGAGGTGTCCGCTTGTGCTTTCGTCGAGGAGCGAATCGCCCACACGCCGCTGCTCCCCCATGAGCATGAGATCGTCCACTTGGCTGAAATCGGCGCGGTCGGAGGGGCATGCCCCAGTGTCCTCGCGGAGGGCCTGGCCGAGTTCTACAGCGCTTACAGCCGCGACACCAAGGCGGATGACTTCGAGCTCCTGGTCGGGCGAATGGCACAGCCGTCCGGGCTCGCCTACGAAGAGTACGGCATCCTCGGCCGCTTCGCGGCCTATCTCGTGGCGCGCTTCGGGCTCGAGGGGGTGCTCGAGGTCTGCCGGACCACCGGCCGCTACCCCAGCGGCGCGCAGCTGTCGGCGGCCCTGGAGTCGGTGCTCGGCGCGAGCACCGACGAGCTGCTTGCCGACTTCGAGCCCGAGCTCGGCGCGTGCAACGAGGGCGAGCGCTACCGCTGGCGGGTGTTCGGGTGTGGCGTCGGCGAGGCCGCGCCGGACCTCGGCCGCGTGAGCCAGGACCGCGAGCACACCATCGACACCACCTTCACGCTCGACTGCGCCAACGAGGTGACGATCGGCCCGCTCGGCGGCAAGATCTGGGCGGCGGGGCGCTTCGATGTCGACGACGAGGGGGTCTATACGCTGTGGATCCCGGAGAGCGCAGCGGACAACCCCGAGGTCGAGCTGAGGATCGTCGAGTGCGAGCCGTGCGGGAGGCCCCAGTATGGCTACATCGGCGACCTCGGCTCGATCCGGCTGGACGCGGGCCGGCACTCGATCGAGCTCCACGCCCCCGCGGACTTCCGCGGAGACGTGAGGGTGACGATCGATTGATGGATCGATTGATTGATTGATTGATGACGGGCGTTGCTGGCCACGGGGATGGCGAGCTACTCGATCCTTGGTCTGCGAGGCGCGGGGGCGGTTTGCCTCGCGCCGAGCTCCCGGACGCTGCTGGTCTAGCCCTAAATCAAGCGCTGAATTGAAAAATCTGAATGGTTTAGGGCTAGCAGCCCGTGGTGCGATGCCTCGCGCCGCCTCGCTTGGCCTTTTCGCCGAGGGCTTTGTCGCCAAAACTTGCAGTACGCCCGGTACAGCGGCGTTTTGGCTTCGCGCCCTCGGCGAAAATTCCGGCGCGAGGCGACACGATGCATTGCAGCCCGGGCTGCTAGTCCTTGATCAAGCGCTGCGGCCTCGGCCTCATCGCTCAGGTCTCGGAGGCCGGCTCATCCTGCGCCCCAACCTCGGGTTCGTCGCTGCCGCTCTCGTCCTCGCCCTGCTCCTCGAGCCGCTCGCCCGACTCTGGGTTGACGTCGAGCAGCGCCCCCCGGCGCTTGCGACGAAAGTCCCGAACCAGCTCTTCCTGAGCCCAGATCGGCGCCAGCAGCCTTTCGCGCGCGGCCTCGTCGTCGATGTACTCGGCGAGGATGCGGATGATGACCTACGCATAGAGCTCCTGCCCGGCCACGCGCGCCAACCGTACCTGCGCCCAGGTGACTGCGCGCTTCGGCAGCGTCGCGGGAGACCGGAAGACCATCAACAAGCTGGCCGACGCGGCGGCGAACCAGGCGGCGAGAGGGGGCGCGGCCGCGGCCAAAGCCGCCGAGGAGGGGAGGGCTCGAACTCCTCGATCACGGATCTGGGCTGCTCCTGCGCGAACTCGTCGGGCATCGCAAACACTGCCGGAGGATCCGTGCGGCACGGTGTGGCGTTGAAGCGTAGACGGTCGATGCGATGACCCGCTCCCGCTCCACCCTGGGCCGCCAACTCGAGGACGGCAGCGGTCACGATCGAGGACAGCCAATGGGAGGGCTGAGCCGACTGGCGGCGCTGGGGTCGATCTCGCTCGCGCTCGCCGGGGGGTGCAGCGAGGAGCTCTACGAGCCCAACGTGCTGTTCTTCGGCGAGTGGATCTACATCGACGGTAGGGACCGCAGCCCCGAGGAGACCTGCGGCGGGACCTTCGCGTACGTCGACGCCTACGCTGGCGCGCTCGCGGCGGAGTTCGGCGTGAGCGAGCAGCTCGGCGCGTATCGCTGGTACTCACTCGAGCAAAACGCAGTCGAGCTTCCGTGCGACAGCGTCAAGCTCTCGTGTGCCTCCAACGATCGGGTCATCCACACCTGGGTGCTTCCGCTCGAGCACGAGATCGTCCACCTGGCCAACTACGCTGCAGGTGCCTGTCCCAGCGCCCTCAGTGAGGGCCTGGCCAGCTACTACAGCGCGACGGCCCACGACGCCAGGACCCGCGACTTCGAGAGGCTGGTCGCGCGCATGCAGGAGCCGTCTATACGGCCGCCCAATCGCGAGTACGGCATCCTCGGCCGCTTCGCGGCCTATCTCGTGGCGCGCTTCGGGCTCGAGGGGGTGCTCGAGGTCTGCCGGACCACCGGCCGCTACCCCAGCGGCGCGCAGCTGTCGGCGGCCCTGGAGTCGGTGCTCGGCGCGAGCACCGACGAGCTGCTCGCCGACTTCGAGCCCGAGCTCGGCGCGTGCAACGAGGGCGAGCGCTACCGCTGGCGGGTGTTCGGGTGTGGCGTCGGCGAGGCCGCGCCGGACCTCGGCCGCGTGAGCCAGGACCGCGAGCACACCATCGACACCACCTTCACGCTCGACTGCGCCAACGAGGTGACGATCGGCCCGCTCGGCGGCAAGATCTGGGCGGCGGGGCGCTTCGATGTCGACGACGAGGGGGTCTATACGCTGTGGATCCCGGAGAGCGCAGCGGACAACCCCGAGGTCGAGCTGAGGATCGTCGAGTGCGAGCCGTGCGGGAGGCCACAGTACGGCTACATCGGCGACCTCGGCTCGATCCGGCTGGACGCGGGCCGGCACTCGATCGAGCTCCACGCCCCCGCGGACTTCCGCGGAGACGTGAGGGTGACGATCGATTGATGACGGGCTCCCGCGCCCATCGTCGGGCTGCGCCGACGGGCGGCGCAGGGGGTCGCTCACTCGCTCAATAGTCCCGGCGGTGGAACAGCCAGTAGCCCGCGCCGAGGGCCAGCACCAGCCACGCGAGCATCACGACGATCGGCTGCCAGTGCAGCGAGGGCGGGTTGATGATCGACAGCAGCGCCGTGTCACGGACGTCGACGAAGTTGGGGATCACCCAGCGCAGCCCCTTTTGGATCCGCTGCCAGCTGTCGCCGCCAAAGGGCAAGAACAGCAGCACCTTCACGACCTTGTCGACGACGAGGTAGTAGACGTAGCCGACGATCATCGCCAGCGAGGTGCTGCGGCGGGCGATGCCCAGGAGCCCGATGACCGAGAACAAGGTCGCGGCCGACAGCAGCTGCAGGGGCAGGACCCGGAACACCGCGAGGTGCCAGACCCCGGTGCTGGCGCCGAGGCCGAGGAACAGCAGGGTGTAGGCGCCGACCAGCGCGGCGCTGAACAGCGCGAGCCCGCCGAGGTACTTGCCCAAGAAGATCTTCCAGCGCTCGATTGGCTTGGCCAGGACGATGTCGACGGCGCCGGCCTCGAGCATGGCCGGGAAGTAACCGGCGCAGGCGGCGATGAACAACAGCATGCTGATCGCGTAGAGCGTGAAGCTGGTCGCGTAGACCACGACCTCGGCGCCCTTGCGCTTGGGCTGCTTGCGGGCCTCGACGTCGGCGGCCGCGAGCAGCTCTTCTTGGAGGGCCTGGCCCTCCTCGCTGAAGGGGTCGGGCATCTCGCCGTCCTCGACGTAGTCCGAGGCGATCGCCGACGAGTAGAGCGAGACCCAGGCCATGCTCAGGGCCTCGCCGCTGTCGTCGAAGCCGCGCAGGCCGATCGTCTCGACCGTGTCGCCCTCGTCGTCGGTCGTCTCGACCACGTGGGTCAGCCCGACGGCGACGGCGACGGTCAGCGCGAGCATCCCGAGCATGATCAAGAACACGACCTGCTGGCGAGACTGCCGCCAGGTGTCGGCCACGAATGGCCACAGCGCACGCAAGATCTTCATACTGTCCCTCCGCGGCTGACCTGGAGGCCCCGGTCGGCGCCGATCAGCTGAATGAACGCCTCTTCGAGGCCCATGCGCTGGGGCTCGACGGCGTAGATCATGACCTCGGCCGCGCGGAGCATGTCGATGATCGTGGAGATCTCGGCCTCGTCTTGGACCGTGACCCGAAACCACCCGTCGGGCTCGCGCTCACCCTCGCGCGCGGCGAGCTGGTCCCAGACGGCGTCGGGCAGCGGGCCCGTGCGACAGCGGATCCGGAGGCCGGCCCCGGTCGCGGCCGAGGTCAGCTCGGACACGCTGCCGCGCTGGACGACCCGGCCCTTGTCGAGGATCGCCACGTCGTCGCACAGGACCTCGATCTCGGCGAGGAGGTGGGAGTTGATGAACACCGTCGAGCCGGTCGTGGTGACCTCGCGGATCACGCTGCGCAGGCCCTGGCGGGCGACGGGGTCGACGCCGTCGGTCGGCTCGTCGAGGAACACCAGCTCGGGGTCGCCGATCAGCGCCTGGGCCACGCCGACGCGCTGGGCCATGCCCTTGGAGAACTCCTTGACCTTGGTCTCGCCCCACTCGGACAGGCCGACGAGCGCGAGCTTGTCGGCGACCTCGCGCTCGAGCTTGGCGCCGCTGAGGCCCGCGAGCTGGCCGAAGTAGCGGCACACGCCCTCGGCCGTGAGATAGGCGGGGAAGGCGTGGCCCTCGGGCAGGTAGCCGACGCGGCGGCGGGCGGCGGCCTTGCGGATGTCGACGCCCCGGAGCGTGGCCGCGCCGCCGCTCGGGCGGACGATCGACAGCAAGATCTTGACCAGCGTCGACTTGCCCGCGCCGTTGGGTCCGAGGAGGCCGAAGCAGCTGCCCTTGGGTACCTCGAGGTTGACGCCGCGCAGCGCCTGGACGCCGCCTTTGTAGGTCTTGCTCAGGTTGATGGTCTGGATCGCGTAGTCCAAGGGCGCCTCGGCGGTCGCCGGAACAGAGCACGCCGCGGCCCGGGGAGCAAGCCGCGCGCGCGGTCGCGGGCCTCGCCGTGAAGATCGCTGTACCGTGGCCGGGATGGCGCGACCTTCCGATGTGGCTCACGACCCCCGCGAGAACACCCTCACGATCACCTGGCCCGACGGCTTCGCCTCGACCTACCCGGTGCCCTACCTCCGCGCTTGGTGCCCGTGCGCGGGCTGCCAGGGCCACTCGAGTCGGATCGCCCATCGCCCGGCGCCGGACTCGACGACGATCTCGAGTCTGTGGGAGGTCGGCGCCTACGCCCTCGGCCTTCGCTTCGGCGACGGCCACGACGACGGGATCTACACCTGGTCGTGGCTGCGGACGATCGCGTTCGAGAGCCCGCCCGTCGGACGCAAGCTCGGAGCCTTCGACGGGGGTGTCTACAGCGGGCCGGTCGAGGCCGCGGTTGCGAGCGAAGCACCGCAACAATGAGCGGTCGACAGTCGACGGGCGCGAGGGGGGAGACTAGAATCCGGCCGGTGAGCCGGGAGGGCCAGCGAGTGAGCGGGTGTCGACGACAGGAGCCCGAATGAGCGACGACTCGACAGCGCATCTGTTCGCGGCGCTCGAGGGCCGCAGCACCGATCTCGCCTACGAGTTCGAGGGCCGACGCCTGACCTGGGCCGAGCTCGGCGCGCGCGCGCGCAGCTACGCGACCGCGCTCAGCCAGGCTGGGGTCGGCAAGGGCGACCGCGTGGCGGTCTACGTCGAGACCTGCCTCGAGCTGGTCGTCGTGCTGTTCGGCAACTACTTCGTCGGGGCGATCCACGTGCCGATCAACACCCGCTACCGCGAGCACGAGGTCGCGCACATCCTCCGGGACTCCGAGCCCGCCGCGGTCGTCGGGGATGTCGCGGGCGCTGAGGTCCTCGAGCGCGCGCTCGCGCTGGCCGGGCTCGCGCGCGCGCCCGTGCGCGTCGGCGTCGGCGAGGGCGCGGCCGGGTTTCGCTTCGCCGAGGAGCCGCTCGCGGGGGACCCCGGCGAGTTCCAGCGGCCCCGCGACAGCGATCCGGCCCTGATGATCTACACCTCGGGCACGACCGGGCCGAGCAAGGGCGTGCTCCTGAGCCACGGTCGGATCATCGCCAACATGCGCGCGCTGACCGGGCTGTGGGCGTGGTCGCCACGTGACCGCCTGGTCCTCGCGCTGCCCTTGTTTCACGTCCACGGCCTGTGCATTGGGGTCCACGGCGCGGCGATTCAGGGCATGACCGTGCTGCTCGAGCGTCGCTTCGACGTCGCCGCCGTCGTCGAGCGCTTTCGCGATCACGAGCGCGGGCGCGCGAGCGTGTTCATGGGCGTGCCGACGATGTACGCCGCGCTCGTCGACTACCTCGAGGCCACGCCCGCGGCCGCGGCCGCCCTCGCGTGCGGGCGCCTGTTCACCTCGGGCAGCGCGGCGCTCTCGGCCGAGCTGTGGCAGCGCTTCGTCGACTTGACGGGCCAGCGCATCGTCGAGCGCTACGGCATGAGCGAGACCTTGATCACGCTGTCCAATCCCTACGTCGGCCTGCGCCAGCCCGGCTCCGTCGGCCAGCCCGTGCCCGGCTGCGACGCCGCGATCATCGACGAAGAGGGCGACGAGCTGCCGCCCGGCGAGCCCGGCGAGCTGATCGTCGTCAGCAACGGGATCATGGACGGCTACTGGAACCTCCCGCGCCAGACCGCGATGTCCTTCGTGGACGATCGGGACGGGCGCCAGTGGTTTCGGACCGGCGACGTGGCCTACGTCGGCGAGCGCGGCTACTTCCACCTCATCGGGCGCAAGTCCGTCGACATCATCAAGTCCGGCGGCTTCAAGATCTCCGCGCGCGAGATCGAGGAGGTCCTCGCCAGCCACCCTACGGTGGTCGAGGTCGCGGTCGTCGGGGTGCCCGACTCGCGCTGGGGGCAGAAGATCGTCGCGTGCGTGGTCCCGGCCCCGGGGCTCGCCGGGCTCCTCGACGACCCGGCCCAGCTGCTCGAGACGCTCGTCGCCCACCACCGGGCGATGCTCGCGGGCTTCAAGCAGCCCCGCGGGCTCTATCTATGTGACCAGCTGCCCCGCAATGCGCTCGGCAAGCTGCAAAAGCACAAGCTGCTCGACGCGATCGCGAGCGAGGGGTTGACCGTGGAGGGCGCTTAGCACCGGGTGCCGAAGACAGCTCCGCACCGAACCCGGACCGGAATTCGGGCACGCGCTACGAGTTACGGCCCCAGACGCAGCTGAGGACGCGACCCGAAACCGATCGCCGCTCGAGTGTCTCGAGTCCGCGATCGCGTTCGCAATTGCGGCGTCCCAGAGGCCGCCATGGATGTCACCGCTCCTTGCAAGGTGCCTCCAACACCAAGCGGGTGGCCTTCGAGTGAGGGGGCCGCGGGGCTCTGGTGATATCGATGTTCATCCTCTACCCTCTCTCTTTCCCTCCTTTCCTCCTTCACTCTGCAAGCGAGACTAGATGAACAAGACACATGCCCTGCTAACGATGACCTGCGCCCTCAGCCTGACCCTCGGGGTCGCGAGCTGTACCGACGATGCACCGACGGAGGCCGAGAGCAGCGGGTCCGAAAGTGGCTCGGAGACCGGTGACGGCGACGGCGACGGCGACGGCGACGGCGACGGTGACGGTGATCCCGGCGACGGCGACGGCGATGGCGATGGCGACGGCGATGGCGACGGCGACGGCGACGGCGACAGCGAACCGGTCTGCGGCGACGGCAACGTCGACGAGGGCGAGGAATGCGACGACGGCAACGACGTCGACGACGACGAATGCTCCAACACCTGCGCCCTGCCAGTCTGCGGCGACGGCATCGTCGCTGGCCTCGAAGAGTGCGACGACGCCAACGACATCGACGACGACGAGTGCCCCAACTCCTGCATGCCGGTCTGCGGCGATGGCCTGATCCAGGGCAACGAGGAGTGCGACGACGGCAACGACGTCGACCTCGACGAGTGCCCGACCAACTGCGTGATCCCGGTCTGCGGCAACGCCGTGGTCGAGGGCCTCGAGCAGTGCGACGACGGCAACGACATCGACGACGATGAGTGCCCCAACTCCTGCATGACGGTCTGCGGCGATGGCCTGACCCAGGGCATGGAAGAGTGCGACGACGGCAACCTCGACACGCTCGACGGCTGCAACGAGGTCTGCGTGGTCGAGGAGCTCGAGAACCTCAACAACGTCGGTGATGACGCCACGTGCAACGAGCATATCGGCTGCTCCGACCCGCAGGGCCTCGCCGGCAACTCCCAGGACGCCGTCGAGTGCTTCACGATCGAGAACCTCGTCGCGCCCTTCGAGGTCGTCAGCTTCACCTACCAGCTGTCCGAGAGCATCCCCGACCCCGAGAGCCTCGACGTCGTGGTCTACGAGTGGGACGGCATGGCGGCTCCAGGCGCTGAGATCGCAACCGAGCCGGTGCCGATGGAGAACCTCGTCGCCGGTCCCCACACGGTGGTCCTCGAGACCCCGGTCGAGATCACCAACGACGTCGGTCAGTTCTGCGTCGGCCTCCGCGGGACCCCCGAAGATGACGCGTTCCGGGCCCTGGCGACCGACATGCTCGGCGTGGCCGAGACCTCGTGGTTCGTCGCCCCGACCTGCGAGCTCGCCGAGTTTGGCACGCTCAATGCGATCGGCTTCAACAACTGGTGCTTCAGCGTGACCGTGCTCCAGTAGGCTCGAGCCACACACCAAGCCTGGCGCACGAGCGGCGACCCATTCAGCCGGGTCGTCGCTCGTGGCCTTTGTACCCTGGGCTCCCCAGGCTCCCCAGGCTCCCCAGGATCAGTTCCCGCCGAGGACCTTGGTCAGCCGCGCGAGCGCCCACTCGAGCTCGGCCCGCTCGACGACCAGCGGCGGCGCGAGGCGGATCGTGTGCTCGTGGGTCTCCTTGCACAGCATGCCCTCGCGCTGCAGCGCCTCGCAGAAGCGGCGGGCGCCGCCGGCCTCGGGGTGAAGCTCGATGCCGTACCACAGGCCGACCCCGCGCAGCTCCTTGATGTGCGGGGAGGCGATGTTCTCGAGCTCGGTCTTCATCCACGCGCCGAGCTCGGCCGAGCGCTCGACGAGCTTCTCGTCGACGAGCACGTCGAGGGCCGCGTCGGCGACGGCGCACGCGAGGGGGTTGCCGCCGTAGGTCGAGCCGTGGCTGCCGGGGGTGAACACGTCCATGACCTTGGCGTCGGCGAGGAAGGCCGAGACCGGGTAGAGCCCGCCGGACAGGGCCTTGCCGATCGTCACGCCGTCGGCCCGCACGCCGGCGAGGGAGTGGGCAAACATCGACCCGCAGCGGCCGAGGCCCGACTGGATCTCGTCGCAGAGCAGCAGTGACTGGTGCTCGTCACACAGCGCGCGCAGCCCCGGGAGGTAGTCGGCCGGGGGGATGATGATCCCGCCCTCGCCCTGGACCGGCTCGACGAGCACCGCGACGACGTGCTCGTCGAACGCGGCCTTGGCCGCGGCGAGATCGCCGTAGGGGATGACCTCGAAGCCGGGCGTGAACGGGCCGTAGTTGTCGCGCGCGCCAGGGTCGGTCGAGAAGCCGACGATCGTCGTGGTCCGGCCGTGGAAGTTGCCCTCGCACACGAGGATCTTGGCCTTGCCCGCGGGCACGCCCTTGACCTCGTAGCCCCACTTGCGCGCGGCCTTGATCGCCGTCTCGACCGCCTCGGCCCCGGTGTTCATCATCAGCACGCGCTCGTAGCCCGAGAGCTCGCTGAGCTTGCGACAAAAGGGCCCAAACTTGTCGTTGCGAAACGCGCGGCTGGTCAGGCCGAGGATCTTGGCCTGCTCGATCAAGGCGGCGACGATCCGCGGGTGATTGTGGCCCTGGTTGACGGCCGAGTAGGCGGCGAGGCAGTCGAGGTAGCGCTTGCCCTGGACGTCCCAAACCCACGGGCCCTCGCCGCGGGTCAGGACGACGTCGAGGGGGTGGTAGTTGTGGGCGGCGAAGCGCTCTTCGAGTTCAATCCACGGCTGGCTGTCGGGGGCGGCGGGCTCGTTCATGACTGTTGCATCATGGCGTTGGACTCCCGCCGATGGAAGCCCGGCGCGGTGGTGGGGGCAGCGAAGGACGGGCAGCGGGGGGTACTTCGGCCAGCCGGGGACCCGCTCCGAGGTCGCGCAGCGCCAGAAGACCGAGGACTTGGCGCTGACGATCTTGCGGGCGTGGACGCAGCGCTCGCACAGGCCGGGCGAGATCCTCGGGCTCACGGCGCCTCAGCGGGGCGTTGGCGCGACGGAGGCAAGATGAGTTTTTCTTGCTGGGCGAGCATCGCGAGCGCGACCGTGAGCCGGGCGCCGAGCAGGGCGCGGCCCGAGACGGCGCCCTGACGCAGGACGTAGCCGCCGCCGACCAGGGCGCCACCCCACAAGAGCGCGGCGAGCCAGGCGAGGCTGAACCAGTACCAGGCCAGCATGCCGACCAGACCCAGGCCGATCCACAGCTTGAGGACCAGCCGGGCCGAGTCGAGCGCGGGCTTGGCGGCCTCGGCCACGTTCTGGCTCACGCGCAGCTCGAACTCCCCGTCGAAGATCCGCAGCGCGACCTGGTCGTTGGGCACGCCGAGAAATTTGAAGGTTGGCCGGAGGGCCTTGCCCATTTGGTTCTCGCGCAGGACCGTGCGGCCGCGCAGGACGATCGCGCGGTCGTCGGGATCGTCGAGGACCATGCCGGCCTTGAAGCCCTCGGTGAACAGGTCGAGCTCGACCTCGTTGAGCTCTTCGGTCTCGAGCCCGGCCTCGCGGGCGGCGGCGAGGCGCAGCTCGTGCTCGTCGCCGCGCCAGGCCTGGCCCTCACCGAGCTTGGCGAGCGCCTTGGTCGGAGGTTCGGACTCGGGGGTGCGCTTGGTCATCAGGCCTTGGGCGTGCTGGCGTAGAACTCGGGGTAGCGCGCCTCCATGGCTCGGGCCACCGACTCGGGCACGAAGGGCTGAAACTGGCCGCCGTGGCTGGCGATCTCGCGGACCAGCGACGACGAGATGAACTGCTTGGTCGGCTCGGGGATCAAGAACACCGTCTCGACCTCGGGCTCGAGCTCGCGGTTGGCCAGCGCCATCTGAAACTCGGGCTCGAAGTCGCCCGCGGCCCGGAGCCCGCGGACGATCACCCGTGCACCGATCGCGCGACAAAAATCGATCATCAGGCCCGTGTAGTGGGCGGCGCGGGTGTTGTCGATGTGGGCGATGGCCTCCTCGATCATTCGCACGCGCTCGTCAAACGCAAAGAAGCCGCGCTTGATCGGGTGATGGCCGACGGCGACCACGACCTCGTCGAACAACGAAGCGGCGCGCTCGACGATCTCGAGGTGCCCGCGGGTGATCGGGTCGAACGAGCCCGGGTAAACCGCGAGATAGCGCGCTTGGGGCCTTGATTCGGTCACCGCGCCAGTATACTTCCCGCTCATGCGCTCGTCGTCCGTTTGCTGGCGCTGCCTTCCGGCGCTCACACTGACCGCCCTCCTCATGCCTTGCCTGGTCTCTGGCGGTTGCCAGAGCGACGACAAGCCGGGGCCCAAGAAGCTCGATCGTGTTAGCCCCTTCGATCGCGGAGTCAAGCCGAGGCCGGCCCCAGACCCGAACGACCCGCTGCGCAACCCTGCCTACGAGACCCCGCAGGGCCGCGACGGCGAGCAGATCCCCGACGCCGAGATCGACGCCGTGTTGGCTGAGGCCGCCGCCTTCGCCGAGACCGGGAACCTTGCGCAGCAGCGCGCGGTGCTGCGCAAGTGCGCGAACAAGACCCCGGCCAGCGCCCGCTGCGACGGTGAGATGGGGCTCTCCATGATCAAGGCCAAGAATCGGCGGGCCGCGGCGCTCTACTATCTGGTCGAGGCTGCGGGGGTCGACGACAGCAAGGCCGACGCGGGGCTCTACGCGCGGGTTGGCGAGCAGCTGCGCCAGCACGGCAAGCTCGCCGAAGCGGCCGCGGCGCTGGAGCTGGCGATCGCGCGCGAGCCCTCGGCCGAGCACCTGTTCGCGCTCGGCCAGATCTTGTCGCTTCAGCCCGAGCACCTCGCCGCTGGCGCCGACCGCATGGCCGAAGCGCGCGCGCTCGACGACCGCATCGAGTGGCTGCACGACGAGGCCGTGATCCGGGGCCAGCTCCCCATCCGCGAGCAGGCCGAGACCTCGCTGGCGCTGTTCAAGCAGTACATCGAGCGCGCGAAGGACCAGCCGGCCGCCAAGCTCCCGACCCCGCCCGACAGCCTCGAGGACCGCATGGCCGAGCTCGAGTACCTCGTCAAGCGCTACCCCACCCAGGCCGAGTGGGACAAGCAGCAGGCCGAGGCCTCCGCGGCCAAGCCCGAGGGCGGCAGCCCGCCAGCAAAGCCCGCGCCCGAGACGCCCGCGCCCGAGCAGACCGAGCCGAGCTGAGCGGATGACGAGCCCGTCCGAGCTGCTGGCCGAGGTCCTCGGCCACTGGGGCCTCGCCGACGCCGAGGTCGCGCCGTGCGGGAGCGGGCTGATCAACTCGACCTACGCGGTCACCGAGTCCTCGGGTCGGCGCAGGATCCTCCAGCGGGTCAGCACGATCTTCGACCCGGCGATCCACCACAACATCCTCGCGGTCACCGAGCACCTCGAGCGCGCCGGGCTCGCGACGCCGAGGCTGGTGCCGACCCAAAGCGGCGACGCGTGGCTCGACCGGGGCGCGGGCGTCTGGCGGCTCCAAAGCGCGATCGAGGGCGTGAGCTTCAACGCCCTCGCCGACGCGGGGCAGGCTCGGGTCGCGGGCGAGCTCGTCGGTCGCTGGCACGCCGCGCTGGCCGACCTCGACCATGAATTCGTCGCCTTGCGGGTCGGCGTTCACGACACCCCGCGGCACCTCGCTCGGTTGCGCGAAGCGCTCGCGCGCTTCGACGGCCACCGCCTCTACGCCGAGGTCGAGCCCCTCGCGCGGACGCTGCTCGACGCCGCCGAGGGCCTGTCGCCGCTGCCCGAGTGCCCACAGCGGGTCGCCCACGGCGACCTCAAGATCAACAACATGATGTTCGCGGGCGCCGACGGGAGCGGGCGTCAGCGGCCGCTCGCGCTGATCGACCTCGACACCGTCGCGCCGCTGCCCCTCGCCTACGAGCTCGGTGACGCGTGGCGCTCGTGGTGCAACCGCGCGACCGAGGACGAGCCCGAGGCGCGCTTTGACCTCGGCTTCTTCGCGGCCTCGCTCGCGGGCT
This sequence comes from Enhygromyxa salina, assembly GCF_002994615.1. Lineage (GTDB taxonomy): Bacteria > Myxococcota_A > Polyangia > Nannocystales > Nannocystaceae > Plesiocystis > Plesiocystis salina_A. The sequence continues at coordinate 31,139 of NZ_PVNK01000179.1, forward strand.
GGCGCGCGGGCTTCGGCGAGGCCCCGAGCGCCGCCGAGCGCGAGGCGCTGCTGCTCGGGCCGGAGTGGATCAGCCTCGAGCTCGCCGCTCGCTTCGCCGCGGACGCGCTGTTCGAGGACTACTTTGGCTGGGACGAGGCGCGCTTTGCCGGTCGCGGTGAGCACAACCTCGCCCGGGCGCGGGGGCAGTGGTCGCTGCACCGGGCGATGGACGGGACCCGGCGCGAGCGTGAGCGGCTGCTCGCGGCGATGTGATCCGGTCTCGCGCGCGTGCTAGCCTCGTCCCTCGCCGTGTCCGCGCGACCCAAACTTCGAGGCCGTGGGCCACGGGCCGCTCGCAAGACCCTGCGCGGCCGCGTGGCGCTCGTGGTCGGGCTCGGCGGCTTCGTCCTCGCGAGCTGGCTGCCCGGCCTCGGCCACGCCTCGACCGTCGCCGAGCAGCGCGCCCGCCTGCCCCCGCCCGCGACCTGCAAAGATCCGATCGCCGGGGTCTGGAAGTCCCACTCCTACGATCAGCGCTTCCGCGACTGGACGATCTTCACCCTCGAGCTCCAGCGGACCGCGCCCGGCGTCGACGAATTCGAGGGCCGGATCACCAACCACAGCTGGGTCGCCGAGCCGCACGAGAGCTCGCCGCCGCCGTGCCGCGGGGAGCTGCGCTACCTGATCTCGATGGACGCCAAGGGCCACGTCCGAGACGGGATCATCAGCGTCTACGGCGTCGGCAGCTGGAAGCTCGACGAGGTCCTGTGTGGCTCGTGGAACATGGGCTACAACCTCGACCACTTCTCGGGCCAGATCGACCCGGAGTTGATGGAGTTTCAGTCGGTCAACAACGACGGCGGGCGAGCGGTGAACGACCCGGTCGTGTTTCGGCGGGTGCACTGCAACGATGGCGAGCAGCCCGACCAGGAGCCGCGGATCGCCGTCGCGCCGCCGCCGTTTACGCCCCCGGAGGAAGAGGGCGGCGGCTGCGGGCTGCGCTGAGCTGGCGTCGGCGTCGGCCCAGGCCGAGCAGAGCGAGCAAGGCGAGCGCGCCAAAGCCCGCGCGACCGTCTGCGTCGCCGTTTCCGTCGCCATCGACCGCGCACCCGCACCCGCGACCGCTCGGATCCCAGCCCTCCTCCTCGGGCTCCGCGGGCGGCGGCTCGTCGTCCTCGAACAGGCAGCCCGAGCTGCACCCGTCGCCGTTTTGGAGGTTGCCGTCGTCGCACTGCTCGTTGGACTGGACGAAGCCGTCGCCGCAGCCTCCGGACGCCGGGCCGTAGCCGACCACGCACAGCTGATCCAGGTTCCACCCGCCGAACTCGAGCCCGCCGTCGGTGTGAAGCGAGAAGCTCAGGCTGACCTGCCCGCTGGCGTCGAGCTGGGGGGTCAGATCGACGTCGTGAAAGCGCCACTCGCGATCGTGATGGTGCACGGTCGCCAGCTCCTCGCTCCCGCTGCCACGGTTTTGCCAGACGATCTCGTCGTTGGCCGCGATCAACGCGTGATCCCAATAGCCGTCCTCGACGGTCAGCCACCGTCGGTACTGGAGGCGGACGACCTCGAACCCGGCCGCGTTGATTGGGGGGCTGGTCAGCGTCGAGCTGGTCGAGGGCGAGTAGAGCCCGGGCCAGTCGAGCTTGATGCCGACCACGCCGCTGCCCTCGTAGGCCGCGCCCGGATCACCGCCGCCGCCTGTGGGCCCGCCCGCGGCCCACTCGCCGTCGAGGATCCAGCCCTCGTCGCTTGGGTCGCCCTCGAAGTCGCTGCACCAGATCGGGGTGACCGCGCCCGTGAAGTACTCGTACCACTCGTCGGCGCGGTTGTCCGGCCGCGGGGCGACGGTGCCGTTGCCCCAGTCGAGCTCGACCTGATACTGCGTGACGCCCTGCTCGGGCTGGGCAGGGATCACGGCCTGCAGCAGCCCTGGGCCGACCGCGGCCATGGTCAGCTCGCTGGCCTCGAGCTCGGGACCACCAGGCTCGGCGCGCGGGCGCCAGCGCAGCGCAGCGACCGGCTCGACCGCGCCCGGGCAGCTGTCAAAGGTCTCGCCGTAGCTCAGCGTGACCTCGACGCTGCCGTCGGCCAGACGCGCCTCGCTGACCTCGAGCTCGGCGCCGAGCGGCTCGTAGAGGCCGTGGGCGGCGAAGGCCGCGTTGATCTCACAGATGTCGGGGGTGCCGTTTTGGAGCTCGCCGTCGTCGTCATTGGTGATCAGCGCCTCGAGGTACCACGAGGGCATGTCGACCGAGCGGCGGATGCCACCGAGCCAGATCGCGTCGGCCTTGGCCACGCCCTCGACCTCGCCGTACTTTTGGATCAGCGCGGTCCGGAGGTCCCACAGCGTGCCGCCGATGATCCGGCCCTCGTCGTGGACCTCGCCCGTGTCTTCGGGCCAGCGCCACTCGAAGCCGTCGGGATCGAGCTCGCGGATCGGCGCGTCGGTCTCGAGGAAGAAGCCGACGCCGACGTCGGGATCACCGGTGATCGTGGCCGAGAGGTAGTCCGAGGCGCCCTCGCTCACGCCGCCGTTGAACAGGCCGACACCCGGCTGGAGCCCGAGCAGGTGCGCGACGTGGCCATACTCGTGATAGACGACGTCGGCGAGCAGCGCCGTGTTCTCGCAGCCGCTGCCCGAGAGGAAGAAATTGAGGGTGTTCTGATCGGCGAAGGCGTTGCAGATGTCGTTGATGTTGACGGTCACCGTGGTCTGCAGATCGACGGGCGTGAACGTGGGGTCGATCGCGCGGACGTAGTCCTTGACGATCTGCGTGTGGACGTAGGCGTTGAGCTGGGCGTCTTGCTCGGGATCTGGGAACAGATCCCACACGTAGGTCTGGTTGTGGCCGAGGGTCGTGAGCACCGTGGTCAGCGGCCCGCTGGCGTTGACGACCCGCTGGTAGAGGCCCTCGGGCGCGAATTCGGCGCTAGCGCTGGCGCCGGGCAAGGCCACGAGGCCGTCGGCGTCGGTCCAGGTTGGCTGGCCGTCGATGCTGACCTCGAGGTGGGCGGCCGGGAAGCTGGCGCGGGGCTCGAGCGGCGAGCGGCGCCAGGTGTCGATCTCGAGCTCGGCCCAGTGCAGCAGCGACTCGCGGGCGAGAGGCTCGCCGCTGGCCGCGTCGGCGTAGACTCGCCAGCGACCGATCGGCTGGTCGAGCGCGACCTCGAGCGCGACGACCTCGCGGTACTCGATCGCGCCGCCGGGGCCGACGAGCGGGAGGATCATCGGCGCGCTGACGGGGCCGTCGACCGAGCTGAGCTCGAGGCGGCCGGCGGCGAAGTCGGAGCTGATCCAGTCGCGGGCGAGCTCGCCGACGCGGGCGGGATCGGCGGGAGCGCTCGGACCCGAGCGCGGTGCGAGCCCCACCTTGGGCAGCGCCTGCGAGCGCACGGCGATCAGGCGGTCGGCCTTGAACGACAGGCTGACCTGACCGCCGATGACCGCGAGGCCGCCGTGGTGCTGCGTGAACCCGAGGGTGCGCACGCCGTTGGTGAGCTCGTTGCTGACGAGGGTGAGGTCGGCGGGCGAGGCCCCCGGCGCGAGCAGATCGATGTGGCGAGCGATGAACTCACTGGCGAAGCGCTCGGCGATCGGGGCCGAGCCGCTGGCTCCGGGGACTCGCGCCGCGCTCGCGATCGAGGCGCCCGGGATCAGGCTGTCGAGCACCCCGGTGTCGGCGTCGAAGCGCGCGATCGAGTCCGCGCCGAGCTCGGCCTCGAGCGCGGCGAAGGCGGGCTTGTGAACGGCCGGGATCGCCCGCGAGTGAACGCGGGTGACCCGGGGGGCCGAGCTCGTCGCGCGCGGGTGGAGCTCGAGCTGCGCGCGGCCCTGGAGATGTTGGGGGTGCTGAATCGCGTGGGCAGCCGACGGGGCCAGCCCGACCAGGGCCGCGAGGCTCAGCAGCGTTGCGAGACGGCGTGGGAGCCTCATGGCGGGGTGCGATCCATTCATGAGCAGCGTAGCCAGAGTATGACGGTCGCGCGGTGACGTCGAGCTAGCAGCCCGGGCTGCTAGCGACCGCTGAGCGCAGGCTATAGCCTCGGGACGTGCGGCGCGGCGTACTCAGCTCTGGCCTCCTCGGGCTGCTCGCGATCGTGTCGCTCGTGGCCTGTGGCAAGGCCGACCCCGGCGCCGCGGCGCCGCAGACCGAGGCCGCCGCGCCGCAGCCCGAGCCCGCGCCCGCGCCCGACGACGCAGGTGGCAGCGAGGGCGCCGAAGAGCCCGATCCCGAGCTCCCGCGGGTCGAGCTCGACGCCGAGTTTCATCGCACGCGCGTCGGACCCGGCGGTGGTTTCTGGGTGCTCGGCGTCGTCCACAACCCGCATGGACACTCGATCGTCGATCCTCGCGCCGAGGTCCGACTCGTCGACGCCGAGGGCGAGCCCGTCGGCGGCGCGGCGCGCCGTGTGCCGCGAGTGCTCGCGCCCGGCGCCCGGGCCGCGGTCGCCGTGCTCGTGGCGGAGCCCGTCGAGCACGAGGAGCTCGAGCTGCACGCGAGCGGTGTCGCGAGCGACGCGCCGCGGCCCGATCCGCTGCCGCTGACGCTCGAGCACGCGCCGCCGCAGCGGGCCGACCTCGGCGGGTGGTTCGTGATCGGTCAGGTCACCAACGCTGGTGACGACGCGTTCGAGGGCGTGCGCCTCGAGATCCTGGGTCTCGACAAATCGGGCCACCTGCTCGGCGTCGATTGGCTGGTGCTCGATCCGATCGCGGCGCGAGAGACGATTGAATTCGACGTCGGCGATCTTCGCTACGAGGACACGCCCGCCAGCTTTGCGATCGCGCTGCGTCGACCGGCGCCGTGAGCTGGCAGGCTTCGACACCCTCGATGTTGACCCCCGCTACCCCTCGGTCAGCCGGGGCGGGCTCATGTAGTCCTCGGCGATCTCCAGGATCGCCTCGAGCGCTCCATGGAGCTCCCGCTCGCGCGCTTCGACCCTGCGCTTGTAGACCGCCCGGCCCAGCGACCAGAACCCCGCGATCCACAGCCCCATCCCCAGCGGGATCAGCCCCGGCAGCCCGACCAACGCGAGGGGGATGCAAGGCAGCACCGAGCCGCCCCCACCGACGCCGCCGAGCAGCGTCCCGAACACGCTCTTGACCAGCTGATCGAGCTTCTCCTCGATGCGAATACACGTGCGCCCGGACCGGGGCACGATCGTGACCGCGATCGTCCGCGACCAGCCCGGACCCGCGCGGCTGTGGGACGGGTGCGCCGTCCAGGTCAGCGAGCGGCCGATCAGCGAGGCCACGCCGAGCTCGCCCGTGTGGCGGCGGACGACCTCGATCACGTATTCGTAGGCGGGGACCGGGAGCTCGCCGTCGAGGGTGACCTCGAGCAGGATTGTGCGCGGGCCGCCGAGGCCCGGCGAGACACGGTCGCGCCGCGCCTGTCGCAAGCTGAGCTCGGCGGCGGCGCGGCGCACGTAGACGGCCGCGATGCCCGCGGGCGAGGCGGCCTCCTCGAGCTCGGAGACCGTCATCCGGGTGTTGTCGTTGGCCTGCCGCTGGAGCTCGGCGGCGCGCTCGAGGATCTGCGCCGCCTCCCGTTCTGGGTATCTTTGCTCGTAGCGGCGGCCGGACGATGGCATTGAAGACAAACCTTGGTGGGTCAGCAACGCGGGGGTATGCCGGCTCGATCTCGATTCGATGGCATCCGCGGCTAGGATCATGAGGCGACGAATTCGAGCTTACGCGCGACCCCTGGGAGGTGCACGGTCGGGTGCCATGATTTGCCGGCACTCCTCGGTTTTTCTCTCGCCTGCTCCAGCTACCCGGCGCGAGCGTCTCACACGCCCCTGGGACGTCATATGCGCCTTGGAACTATAGGTTTGTTCAGGCCTCGGGCTCGTTGTCGTCAGCGCCACGTGGTGGCCGCGGCAGCTCGGGCTCGAGCTGTCCGAGCACGTGGCTCGCGGCCACGATCACCGCGGGACGAAACAACAAGTTGACCAGGGGGATCGCCAGCAACACGGCGGCGCCAAGTCCAAAGCCCGCGGCGATCCACGGCCGCGTCTCGACGAGCGCGACCTCGCCTCGCCAGCGCCGCCCGAGCTTGGCCAGGATCGCTCCCCAGATCCGAATCGGCAGCAGCAGCGTGCCGAGCGGGAAGCGGAGCTTGGCCAGGACCGCGCCCGAGTACCACGGGGGATGGAGCGTGACCCAGCGCTGCTCGACCTCTTTGGGCTCTTCACCAGGTGCCAGGGTCCGGGCGCTGTCGAGCGCCTCGACCACGATCCAGTGCAGCAGCCACGCCCAGCCAAACACCGCGCCCCAGATCCAGCCAAACAGCGGCAGCTTGGTCACGATCGCGACCAGCGGCGCGACGCCGACACCGAGCACGATCAGCTGCACGATCGACTCGACGAAGGCCTGCCAGTACGAGCGCAGGTAGGGCGGGTGGTGGTCCAGCCCGAGGTAGGGCCGCGACGCGGCGGCGAGCTTGGCGTAGCTGCGGGTGAAGATCACCGGAGACAGGGGCGCGGCCGCGACGAGGGTGGCGTAGTAGGACTTGATCCAGCCCCCGAGACCCTCGGCCTCGCCAGCGAGCGCGACGAAGCCACAGATGATCACGAACAGCGCGACCGGGACGACCGCGCGGCCGATCAGCTCGTGCTCGCGCAGGAGCACGCGCAGGCCGAGGGCCGGCTGCGCGAGGCCCCACAGGATGTTGTCGATCACTCGATCGGCGGCGGGCGGCGGGCTCGGGGCCTCGGCGTGCTCGCGCACGCGACCGAAGTAGCGCCGGGCGTGCTCGCGCAGCTGCTCGGGAACGATCGTCGCCTGGCCTCCGCCCGGGTCCTCGCCCGGCTCCCCGCCCGGCTCCCCGCCCGGCTCCTCGACCAGCGGCACCACCTCCTGCGGCGCCGTGGCGACGGGCGCCCGCGGGGCGCGCTCGGGCGTCGCTTCGGGGTCCTCGATGATCGGCACGTGGGGTCCGCCAACACCGATCGGTGCCGGCGACTCCACGCACTCACCGATTGAGTCGTCGCGCTCGCTCACGCCCGGATTGTACGCCCCGGGCGAGTACTCGCCGAGAGGCGAGCGTTTGGGGTGAGCGAGGGGCCTTTTTGAAAGGCCCCTCGAAGGCCCGAGTCGAGCGCGCAGCGCTTGATTCAGGCATTGCACCACGGGCTGCTAGCCCTAAATCAAGCGCTGAATTTTAAAAGCTGAATAATTTAGGGCTAGTACGAGCCGCAAGGCGAGCGTTTGGGGTGAGCGGAGGGGGCTTCGCCGCCGCAGCGAGGGGCCTTTTGAAAGGCCCCTTGAAGATTAGAAGGCCTGAGTCGAGCGCGCAGCGCTTGATTCAGGGCTAGCTCGGCGAGGTCATCTCGGCCGGCTTGACCCACTCGTCGAACTGCTCGGCGCTGAGGTAGCCGAGGTCGATCGCCGCGGCCTTGAGGGTCGTGCCGCGCTCGTAGGCCGTCTTGGCGATCTTCGCCGCCTTGTCGTAGCCAATGTGAGGGTTGAGGGCGGTCACGAGCATCAGCGACTGCTCGAGGTTCTGGGTGATGCGCTCGGTGTTGGGCTCGATCCCGGCGGCGCAAAAGCGGGTGAAGTTGTTCATCGCGTCGGTCAGCAGACGCAGCGAGCGGAGCACGTTGTGGATCATCAGGGGCTTGAACACGTTGAGCTCGAAATTGCCGCTCGCGCCCCCGATCGACACGGCCACGTCGTTGCCCATGACCTCGGCGCAGACCATGGTCAGGGCCTCGCTCTGGGTCGGGTTGACCTTGCCGGGCATGATCGAGCTGCCGGGCTCGTTGGCCGGGATCGTGATCTCGCCGATGCCACAGCGCGGGCCCGAGGCCAGCCAGCGGACGTCGTTGGCGATCTTCATGAGCACGCAGGCGAGGCCCTTGAGCGCGGCGTGGAGCCCGACGAGGCCGTCGTGGGCCGCGAGCGCCTCGAACTTGTTGGGCGCGGTGATGAAGGGCAGGCCGGTCAGCTCGGCGATCTTGGCCGCGCTCTGGACCGCGTAGTCGCGGTGGGTGTTGAGCCCGGTCCCGACCGCGGTCCCGCCGAGCGCGAGCTCCCAGATGTGGCCGAGCGCGTCGTCGACCTTGCCGCGGGCGTGGTCGAGCTGCGCGACCCAGCCCGAGATCTCCTGGCCGAGGGTGATCGGCGTGGCGTCCTGAAGGTGCGTGCGCCCGGTCTTGACGATCCCGGCGAAGGCCTCGGCCTTGGCGTCGAGGGTGTGGCGCATGTTGTCGAGGGCCGGGAGCAGGACCTTGTGGGTCTGCTCGCCCGCGGCGATGTGCATGGCCGTGGGGAAGGTGTCGTTGGACGACTGCCCGCGGTTGACGTGGTCGTTGGGGTGGACCGGGGTCTTGCTGCCGACCTTGCCCCCGGCCAGCTCGATCGCTCGGTTGGCGATGACCTCGTTGCTGTTCATGTTGGTCTGGGTGCCGCTGCCGGTCTGCCACACGAAGAGCGGAAAGTGATCGTCGAGCTTGCCCTCGATGACCTCGTCGGCGGCCTTCGTGATCAGCGCGACGGTCTCCTCGTCGAGCTGCCCGAGCTCACCGTTGGCGAGCGCCGCCGCCTTCTTGAGGATGCCCAGCGCGCGGATCATCGGCCGCGGGAAGTGATCGGAGCCGATGCTGAAGTGGTGCAGCGAGCGCTGGGTCTGGGCGCCCCAGTAGCGGTCGGCCGGGACCTCGATCTCGCCCATGCTGTCGGTTTCGGTGCGTGTCGCCTCGCTCATGACCCCGGATATATAGTAATTCACCCGGGTGATCGACTCGTCGCCGCGCACGGGATCGCAGGTGTTCGCCTGGGTCGCGCGCTTCTTGGGTCGGGTCGAGAGCCGCCTGGTCTTGTCGGCCGCGATCATCGTGAGCTTGCTGCCCTTCGAGTGGGTTCCGCGGTTCGACGCCTTGTTCCTGGCTCTGTTCTCGATCGAGTTCGGGCTCCGGGTCCTGCTGGTTTTTCGCGGTGAGGCGCTCCACGCTCACGGCAGCGCGCGGGGCGTGACGCCGACCGAGGCCGAGCTCGAGGAGAACCGCGGCTGGCAGTGGCCGTCGACCGGGACCTTGGTCCTGATGCTCTTCGATCTCCTCGCGCTGCTCTCGTTTGTGCCCTCGCTCGTCGGGCTCGACGACGGCGACGCGCAGACTCGCTGGCTGCGGCTGTTTCGTCTGACCCGGATGATGCTGCTGCTGAGCTACTGGGCGCCGCTGGTCCGCGACGTCTGGTCGGTGGTCCTGCGTCACGAGCGGGCCAAGCAGGTCACGCTCATGGGCCTGGTCGTGCTCTCGCTGTCGTTCGCGGGCGCGGTCGTGATCGACCAGCTGCGCGTCGACGACGAGGAGCTGATCGACTTCGACGGCGACGGCGAGTTCGGCCTCGACGAGCACGGCCAGGCCGTCGATCCCGACGACGAGCGCTTCGTCGTCCACCTGTGGTGGGCGTTTCGCCAGATCCAGGACCCCGGCAACATGATGAGCTCGCCGGAGCAGATCGCCGCGGTCGTCGTCAGCGTCGCGCTGACGGTCTTCGGTCTGTTCTTGGTCTCGTTCCTGATCGGTCTGGGCACCGACGTGGTCCGCGAGCTGATGGAGCTGTCGCGGCTCAGACCGCCGGGCCTTCACGGCCACACGATCATCGTCAACATCGATCCCTCGACGCAGCGGCTGCTCCACGAGCTGCTCCGCTACTCGCGCAAGCTCCTGCCCGAGGGCGCGCTCTCGCGGGCCTGGCTGGCGGAGCTGATCCGCAACACCAAGCGCGGGATCAAGGGCGCGCGCTACCTCGTCGTCGGCCGCAGCCACGACCCGCCCGACTTCCTGCGCCAGCCCGAGCTCGCGCGGATCATCTACCGCGAGGTCCACGTCGAGGATCAGACCTTCCTGGTCCGGACCGACGTCGCCGAGGCCCAGCGCGTGGTCTTGCTCGCCGACCTCGCGGCCGAAGATCCAGACGCGGCGACGATCCAGTCGCTGCTGACGATCACCGAGAGCCTCCGCGAGGCCGACGAGGAGGCCCGACGTCGGGACTCGCTGTGGGGGCTGCCGAGCCGGAGCAGGCGCGCACGAATGCTGATCGCCGAGGTCCTCGACGAGAGCAACGTGCCGGCCGCCCGGGCGGCGATCGCCGGTGACGGAAGCGGCCGCGACAGCGCGCGGACCCGGGCCTTCGTGGTCCCGAGCGAGCGGCTGATCGCGCTGTTCGTGGCCTGCATCACCCGGCGGCCTGGGGTCGGGCGGCTGCTCGAGGAGCTGCTGACCAGCCACGGTCACGAGCTCTACACGATGTTCTTCGACCTCCCGGGCCTCGCCTATCGGCGCCCCCTCGAGCGCGGGCTCGGCGACGACGCAGGCGAGGTCATGGGCGAGCTGATCCGGCGAGCCCGCTCGCTGGCCTCGACCGAGCGCGTGGTCCCGGTCGGCGTGCTGATGGCCGGGGAGGGCGGCGCCGACGACATCGTCGTCCACATCAACCCCGAGCCCGACTTCTCGAGCGTGAGCCTCGCCCGCGGCCTGGTCGCGGATGTCGCGGATCTCGAAGACCTCGAGGATGTCGAGGATGTCGAGGATGTCGAGGGCGCGGCCAAGCTGCGCCGGGCTGCGGGCTCGGGCCAGTGCCTGGGCTTCGTCGCGATCGCCGACAATTTCGCGCGCGTGCGCGAGCTCGCCGACGACCTCCACGATCGCGCGCGCGCGCAGGTCCCCGCCGACCTCACGGGCTCGCCCAAGCTCGGGCCCTTCGTGTGCGCCGACACGACCAAGCTTCACCGGGTCCTGGTCTGTGGGTTTCGCAGCGGGACCGTGAGCATGGTCGAGTCGCTGATCCAGTCCGAGCCCCAGACGCAGATCTTGATCATGCTGCGCGATCAGGCGGCCGTCGACGCGGCCTGGGACAACTTCGACGCCCACACCAAGCTGATCGAGCGCGGCCTCCTGCGCGGCCACCACGGCCGCTTTCGCGTCGACGAGAACCAGCGGGCGCTGACCTGGCTCAACCCCGACGATCCCTCGGCCCCCAGCGACCGCCCGCACGTGCACCTGGTCATCGGCGACTGGAGCTCGTCGCGGCAGCTGACCGCGCTGCCCCTGGGCTTTGGTCACGTCGGGACCATGGACGCGGTCTTGCTGATCTCGAGCGAGCACGTCGGCTCTGACGCGCGCACGTCCAAGACCTTGATGAAGCTCGAGACCCTGACCCAAGCGCCGCGGATCGTCGCCGAGGTCCTCGACGTCGAGCTCGCGCGGCGGCTGCGAAAGCGTGGGGTCGAGCAGGGCTCCGATCGCGTCCACGTCTACTCGATCCAGGAGCTGCGCGCCTTCTTCATGTTCCAGTCCGTGGTCGTGCCCGCGTTCGACCTGGTCTACACCGAGCTCATGGGCCCGTGGGGGCAGAGCTTCGTCCAGCTCGAGCCCGACCCGAGCGCCGCTCGGCTCACGGGCACCTGCACCTTCGAGGAGCTCGCCAACCACCTCTCGCTCGACGATCGCGTGCTGTGTGGCGTCGAGCTGTGCCACGACTCCAGCCCCCACCAACACAGCTCGCGCTGCCGGACCAGCCTCCACGTCGCCGACGCGGGCTCGGGCTCGGACTCCATCGACCTCGAGCAGCTCGTCGACGTCTGGGTCATCTCGAGCGACTAGCAGCCCGGGCTGGCGGGCAGGTGTGGCATTCTGCCTAGCGTCAAATAGGGACACTGTCCTTTGGGACTGGCCGTTGTCCTTAAGCACACCACTGAGCAACAGTCTCCACTGTGTTTATGGTCTCCAAGACTCGGGCCTGCGGCCCGACAAGCTCGCTTCGCTCGGCCCCAAGGTCCTCGGAGACTGTGTTTATGGTCTCCAAGACTCGGGCCTGCGGCCCGACAAGCTCGCTTCGCTCAGCCCCAAGGTCCTCGGAGACTGTGTGCACCCGATGTGGTCAAACGGTCATGATCCCAATGTCAGGGGGCAATATCAGCATAGCGCTTGGTAACCCACAAAAATCACCGTGCATAAATTCCGTATGCTGGCAAATGTCATTGTCCGGGGGTAAAGTCCAAGCGATGGCGGTTGCGGCCACCACCCGGGTACTCACCCACCTCACCCATCCGCGCTGCGAAGTCGCGCTCGAGTTGGTCGACGACCACTTTCCGCTCCTGCTGGTCCGGTGGGCCGGTCTCATTCAGCCCCAGCACGTGCTGAAGATGATCCGGTTCTTCGACGAGAACGCCCGCATCGCAGCCGCCGAGGGCACGCGCCTCGTCCACATCTGCGACGCCCGCGACGCCGCGCTGCCCTGTCCGCTGGTCCGCGACATGCTGATCGACTGGTTCAGCGACCGGCCCCGCAGCGACAGCGCGCCCGCGCTGCTGTCGTACGTGATCGCCGTCGATCCGCTGATCCGTGGCGTCATCGCGTCGCTCAAGTGGGCGACGGGTCGCGGCGATGGGATCCGCGTGGTGCCGAAGCTCGAGGAGGCCGTCGCAGGCGCGCGGCAGGGCCTCGAAGAGGCGGGGCTGGACGTGCCCGAGATCCTGAAGCTCGCGGGCTGATCTGTCGGGCTGGTCTCTCGGTCTGGGCTCTCAGACGGGGACCGGGGTCGCGGCCACGAGCTCGCGGACGAGCTCCTGGGCGAGGCCGGCCTGATCACCGCTGCCAGCTTGCGCGGGCACCACTCGGTGCGCGAGGGCAGGGACCGCGAGCTCCTGGAGGTCGTCGATGCTGACGTGCCCGCGCCCGCCGAGCAGCGCGCGCGCGCGGGCGGCCGCGACCCAGGCGAGGGCCCCACGGGTGCTGACGCCGAGGCGAATCTCGCCGGCCTCGCGCGTGCTTTGAACGAGGCGTTGCGCGTAGTCGGCGAGGTCGGGGTGAAGGTGTACGGCGGCGGCGGCGGCCTGCAGCACGAGCAGCGAGGTCGGCGAGGGGGACGCCGACTCGGAGCCGGAGGGGCTGGGGCTGGCGGCGCGCGAGGGCTCGACGCCGCCGCTGCACAGGAGCGCGGCTTCGACCTGAGCGTCGGCGTAGCCCATGCTCAGGCGGAGCAAGAAGCGGTCGCGCTGGGACTCGGGCAGGGGATAGGTGCCGTGGTGCTCCTCGGGGTTTTGGGTCGCGATGACGACGAAGGGCTGGGGCAGGGGATGGCTCGTGCCGTCGATCGAGACCTGGGCCTCGGCCATGGCCTCGAGCAGGGCGCTCTGGGTTCGGGGCGGGGCCCGGTTGACCTCGTCGGCGAGCACGAGGTTGGCGAACACTGGACCGGGGCGAAACTCGAATTGCTCGCTGCTGGCCCGCCACACGCGGACCCCGAGGAGGTCGGCCGGGAGCAGGTCGCTGGTGAACTGAATGCGGCTGAAGCTCCCGCCGATCGCGTCGGCCAGCGCGCGCGCGAGGGTGCTCTTGCCCACGCCCGGGATGTCCTCGATCAGGAGGTGCCCACCCGCGACCAGACAGATCAGCGCGAGCTCGATGATCTCGTCCTTGCCGTGGATCCGAGTCGCGACCGCGGCGCGGATCCGGGCGAGGGTCTGAGCGTGGTCCGCGGGCGCCGCGGTCGTGGTGGGCTTGGCGATCGCGGTGTTCACAGGCTCCCGAGCACAGTCTAGCCCTAAATCAAGCGCTGAATTCAACAAGCTGAACGATTTAGGGCTAGGAGCCCGGGGTGCTAGCACGAGCCGAAAGGCGAGCGTTTGGGGGTCACGACAATTTTCGACAGAACATGATGCCGTCGCGGACCGAGAGCAGGACCTGCTCGACGCGGGGCTCATTCTTGACGTGGTCGTTGAAGCGCACGATCGCGCGATCGCTGTCGGACTTGGGATCGAGCACCCTCCCGCTCCACAGCGTGTTGTCGGCCAAGATCACCCCGCCGACCGGCAACATCTCGAGCGCGAGCTCGAAGTAGCCCACGTAGCCGCCCTTGTCGGCGTCGAGGAACACGAGGTCAAAGCGCTCGCCCGCGCCGTTGAGCGCGCGCAGGGTGTCCTCGGCCTGGCCGAGGCGCAGCTCGATCTTGTGGCCCCACGGGCTGCGGTCCCAGTAGCGTTGCGCGATTTCGGTCGCGACCGGATCGATGTCGCAGGTGATCAGCTTGCCGTCCTCGGGCAGGCCGGCGGCCATCGCCAGCGACGAGTAGCCGCTGAAGGTCCCGACCTCGAGCACGCGCCTGGCCCCGGTGACCTTGACCATGAGCTCGAGGAAGCGGCCCTCGACCCGGCCGACCTGCATCTGCGGATTCTCGAGCTTGGCGTGGGTCTCGACCCGGAGCTGCTCGAAGAGATCTGGTTCGGGCGTGGTGTGGTCGTGGATGTAGGTGGTCAGCGCGTCGCTGAGCATGGTCATGTCGGCCATGCGCGCGATGCTACTCGATCTCGCGCGGCGCGCTCAGCAGCGGCAGACTTGCTCGACGCAGGCGACCGCGCGCGTGAGGCCCTCGGCGAACTCCTGCGGCTGGGTCAGGAGCGAGATCACGAGGTGGCAGCCCGGGATGTCGTAGAGCGAGCCGGGCTGGGCCCACAGATCGATGCGCTCGAGCATGCGCAGGACCCAGCCTTCGTCGTCGAGCTCGCCGAGGCGCGGGAGCCGGAGGATCGTCGACCACCCAGCCTCGACCGACAGGCGCGAGATCGGGCTGTCGGTGATCGCGGCGTCGAGGGTCTGGAGGTTGGTCAGCGCGCGGGCGCGGATCTGGCCTTGCATGCTCTCGCTGGCCGCGAAGATCTTGGGCAGCGCGAGCTGGACCGGCGTCGCGAGGTTCAAGTAGGTGTCGGCGATGACCGACAGGCGGGCGAGGGCCGGGCGGACCAGCTCTTCGGGCCCGCAGGCGACGGTCCACGCGAGCTTGAACTGAGGCAGCGCGGCGACCTTCGACAGGCCCGAGAGCACGAAGGTCAGGCACTCGCGCTCACCGACGACCGAGCCGACGCGACGGGGGCCGGGGTAGAGCGGGTAGTCGGAGAACACCTCGTCGACGATCAGCGCGAGCTCGGCGTTGGTGCACAGCGACTCGATCGCGCCGAGCTCTTCGTGGGTCAGGTACGAGCCCGTGGGGTTGTTGGGCGCGACGCAGATCACCGCCTTGACGCGGGGGCCGTGCTCGCGGGCGAGCTTGGCGAGGCTGTCGGTGTCGACCCACCAGTGGCCGTCGTAGTTGACCGGGTAGGTGACCAGCTCGATGCGCGCGAGCTCGGCGAGGTAGTCGAGCAGCGGGTAGCTCGGGCTCGGGACCAGGACGATGTCGCCGGGATCGCACAGCAGCGACAGGAGGTGGGCGTAGGCCTCGCTGGTGCTCGCCGTCAGGCAGACCCGCTCGCCGCTGACGCGGTGGCCCCGGCGGCGGTAGTAGTGCTCGGCGACCGCGTCTCGACCCGCGCGCAGACCGAAGGGCTCGGGCTCGTAGGCCATCGCGCGCGCGTCGAACAGCTCGGCGTAGAACTCCTCGGGGTACGCGAGCTCGACCGCCGTCGGGTTGCTGCATGACAGGTCGAGCGCCGTGCGTCCGCACCGTTGGTGGTGCATGCGCGCGTGCGCGAGTCGGTTGGGTGAGACATCCCAGGCCGTCCTACGCGAGAACATGACGACCGAACTATTGCATGCAAACGCCTGCGCTGTCGTAGCAAAATTGCTTCGATATCAATCTGTACCTTTTTGTCCCAATTGCCGCGCTCGCGGACGGCGCTTGCGCAATTGGCGAAATTGCGCGGCGGGTTTGATCCAACGGCCGAATCGCTTCTAAGTAGCCGAATCCGGCCCTTCGGCCACCTGTTGAAATCATCAGCGCAGGGCTTCGCTGGCCGGGAGATCAATCGACGAGGGGTGGGCGCTCAATCCGCATTGATTGGATCGGCGAACGGCGCAAATCGTTCGCAATCATCGCATCCCCCAAAAGCTCAGCTCAGCCGAGGCGAACGCGCGCGCGCCTGCGGGCGGTCAGCGCCGGCAGCCTCAGCTCGAAGCCCATCGCCGCCCGTGCTCCGAGGCTGTTGCTCGATCCATCTTCGATCAGCAGCTCCCCGCCTTGCAGCTCCAAGATGCTGGTTGCGATCGGCAGCCCCAGCCCGAGCCCCGTGTGGCCCGGGAGCCGGAAGAAGCCGCGCCGGGCCTGCTCGAGCTCGGCGAGGGGCACGAGGGCCCGGGGACTGACGATGCGCAAGATGATCTCCCGACCCCCGTTTTGTCCGCGCTCGGACACACACGAGATTTCGATGGTACCCGTCTGGAGGCCCTCAGCGGCGAACATGAGCACGTTCTCGAGGGCCTGGGTGGTCCGGTAGGGGTCGACGAAGGCCGGCGGCAGGCCCGGCGCGAAGGTGGTGTCGAAATCAATAGGGTGTCCGACTCGAACGCGCGCGTGCTGGATCGCCCGCGAGATCAGCGTCGCGGGTGGGGTTGGCTCGCGGTGCAACTCCATCCGCCCCGCTTCGATCTTCGCGGTGTCGAGGATGTCGTCGATCTGCTGGAGGAGGTCCTTGCCGGTCCGGTGGATGGTCCCGATCATCTCGAGCTGGGCAGGCGCGAGTTCGCCCTCAATGCCGGTCGTCAGCAGCTCGCTGAAGCCGAGCACCGAGTTGAGCGGTGAGCGCAGGTCGTGGCTCATGTTGGCCAAGAACTGGCTCTTGAGCCGGTCGGCCTCGTGGCCCTTCTCGATCAGGACGTACTTGTGGACGTTGGCGTCGGTGATGCGCCCGACGAGACGGTCGACGCCCGCGACGAGCCCGCGCAGCTCCGCGGTCGCGAAGGTCTCGACGGCCATCGGCTCGGGGATCTCGCCGTCGGCCACGGCCGCGACCTGGCGGCTCGCGCGGCCGAGGTCGCGCTCGACGTCACGCAACAACAGCACGAGCGACGCCAGCCCCGCGACCAGGCCCAGGCCGATCATCGCGAGCCAGGTCGGGGTCGAGGTCGAGGGCGTGGGCGGAAGGGGTACGCAGGCCCGGGTGACGCCGTGGGCCCCGGTCGTGACCACGTGATCGACGCCGCCATCTTGGTCGAGATCGACGAAGCCCTCGGCCGAGTCGAGGCCGGCGGGGACCGTGCCCAGCCGCTCGTTCGCGGTCACGAGCCCGCGCTCCGGGTGTTGGGCCAGCATCGCGTCGAGGGCCCCGCGATCGCCGGACTCGGCGACCGCCAACAACGAGAGCGCGTCGCGCATCGCGGCATCGCGTGCCTCGATCTCGAGCAGGCGCTCGGTCCACAGCGCGCCGACGAGCACGGGCACGATCACAGCTCCGAGCAGCGCCAAGCTGGCGGGCCCGCCCAGGCGCAGGGTCAAGCTGCGCTCGACCGGAAGCGCGAGAGGATCGGGCCGCGGGGCCGTGAGGTACTCGGGCACCAGCATCGCGCGAATGCGGCTGCTCGCCACGCTGATCAGCGGCAGGAGCGAGGCCAGCGAGAGCGTGAGGAGGATCGTCAGCGCGCTCGCGGGGACATCGGTCCTGCGCGAGACGACGACGACGGTGACGACCGTCGCGAGGGTGAGCCAGGCCCCGAGGGTCGTCGCGGCGACCCGCGGGACCGCGAGCAGCTCGCGAAAGGCCAGCTCGACCTCCTGGTCGGGGACCTTTCGGGTCGCGCGGGCCTCGAGCGCTTCGATCCGGGCGCGGCGATCTCGGAGGATGAGCAGGGGCCAGACCAGCAGCGAGGGCGCCCCCGCGAGGGCGGCCGCGAGCGGGCTCGGTCCAGTCGCGCGATCGAGGCGCGGCCAGCGAAGGAGGGGCAGGCGCAGCGAGACGTGGACGACGGCGCCGAGCAGGATCACGAGCGCACCCGGGATCAGGAGCTCGAGCGTCGGTCGCGACGCGAGGGTGGTCAGCGCGGCGGCGTCGAGGGTCAGCGCGGCCCAGGTCACGAGCCAGGCGAAGTGGACCAGGCCGAGGAACGCGAGCAAGCCGACGATGCGCTGCTCGACCGCGAGCCGTCCGAACACGGGCGGACCGGCGTGGGCCCGGACCGAGTCCGAGGCCGATGAGCGCGAGGTCTCGCTCATCGCGGCGCCACCTGGCTCTGGTCGGGCTCCGGGGGCTCGACCGGCAGTCGCAGCGTGAAGGTCGAGCCGACGCCGAGCTGGCTCTCGGCCGAGAGTGAGCCGCCGTGGGCCTCGGCGATGCGGCGGGCGATGGCCAGGCCCAGCCCCGTGCCCCGGACCTTGCGCTTGGGCGCCCCGGCTTGTTGGTACTCCTCGAACACCGCGTCGAGCTCCTCGGCCGCGATCCCGACCCCGGTATCGGACACCGCGATCGACACGATCTTGGCCTGGGCCTCGAAGCGGACCATCACGCTCACGCGGCCCGCCTCGGTGAACTTGATCGCGTTGCTGAGCAGGTTGGTCACGACCTGGCCGATGCGCTTGCGGTCGCAGGAGACCTCGGGGACGCGGCCACGAATGTCGGCGTCGAGCCCGACGCCGCGCTCGCGCACCTGCGAGCGGTGAATGTCGACGATGTCATCGACGAGGGCGTCGAGCTTGCACGGGGCGAAGCGCAGCTCGAGCTCGCCGCTCTCGATCATCGAGAGGTCGAGGATGTCCTCGATCAGCTCCTGAAGCTGGCGCCCGCCCGCGAGGATCAGGCGGATGTCCTCGGCCTGGGCCTCGCTGAGCTCGGTCTCGAGCAGCAGCTGGCCGAAGCCGAGGATCGAGTTGAGCGGGGTCCGGAGCTCGTGGCTGACCGCGGCCAGGAACTCGCGCTTGGCCGCGTCGGCGGCGTGGGTCCGGTCGAGGGCGCGCTGGTAGGTGGCGACGTCGTCGGCGAGGCGGGCGCGGAGGCGCTCGAGGCTCGAGAACAGCTGGCCGACCGCGTCGAAGCTGGTCACGCGTACGGGGCTCGCCAGCGGTCGCGCGCTCGCGCTCGCCTCGTCGTCCCAGCCGATCGCGTCGAGCCGGGCCGCGAGCCCGATCACGTCCCGACCTGGGCTGAGCCCCGCGCTCGCAGCCGCGATCGCCGCGAACACGATCACCGAGGTCGCCGCGAGCATCGCCAGCCAGGTCCGCGAGTATCCCAGCCAGGTCTCGGGGTTGCTCGTGTGGACGATCCCGTGGGCGAGGACCAGCAGACAGGTCGCGACGGCGAGGCCGACCACGAGGCGCACGAGTCGGCCGGCCAGAGTCGGAGGCTCGAGTCGACGGCGGCTCGGGCCTGTCAATTGGGTTCCGGCCGCGCGCCGGGCCAGGGCTTCGGCCTCACCGGCCCGCGCGGTCACGGCCGAGAGCGCGTGCTCGAGCGTGAGCGCGATCGCTAGGCCGGGCGCCGTCGCGGTAGCGAGCAGCGGCACCGTCGTCAGCAGCGCCTGCTCGAGCTCGGGGGTGCTCACCGCCCAGACCCAGGGCACGCCGATCGCCACGCTTGCGATCGGCGGCAGCAGCCCAAACACCGCGGGCGCCGTGCGGGTCGCTTCGTCGAGCCCCTTGCGCCTCGCGACCGCCGCCGTGATCAGCGCGACGACCGCTGTCAGACCCACCACGCTGAACAGCGAAGCCCGCAGGTCCGTGCCCAGCCAGCTCCGGTCCTCGACGATCAGCGCGAGCAGGCCCCAGCTACACAGCAGGTGTGCCAGCGCCGCGACCCCCACGGCGCCGAGCAGGCGGCGAGCCGTGATCGCGCTCGGCGACGCCACATGACTCCCAGTAACGGCAGTCTTGCGGGGGATCGGGACATCCTCGTCGCGCTGATCCAGCTCCGACAACGATATCGTTTTTACACTCTTTGCCCTCCGCCCGCGGCCCCAGTCAGTCTCCCAGAGTGTCGAGGCGGATCCCCGAGTCTCGGAGCCCTTCCAGGGGGCCACGGAGGCGACCGCGAAGCTCAAACCAGCCCACCGACCGGCCGGCCGCTCGCGGCAGAGCTAACGCCTGTGGGGGTCTAAAGGAGCCGTGGCAGAGTAGCTGACGCCTGTGGGGGTCTAAAGGAGCCGTGGCAGAGTAGCTGACGCCTGTGGGGGTCTAAAGGAGCCGTGGCAGAGTAGCTGACGCCTGTGGGGTCTAAAGGAGCCGTGGCAGAGTAGCTGACGCCTGTGGGGTCTAAAGGAGCCGTGGCAGAGTAGCTGACGCCTGTGGGGTCTAAA
>NZ_PVNK01000180.1 GCF_002994615.1 Enhygromyxa salina
CCCCCATGCCGATGCTCGGACTGGCCCTGGCCTCGACCCTGAGCTTCGCGCCTCCGCGCCCACGTCAGCCGGAGGCGCGAAGCTCAGGGTCGAGGCCAGGGCCAGTCCGAGCATCGGCATGGGGGCGAGGGTAGCATGTTCAGCGCGCCTCGCCTGGTCTCGAGAGGGCAGCGGGGATGGCGCCCCGGAGCCCACCCGGGCTCACGCGGCGAGCTTGCGGGCCGAGGGGCGGGTCCGCAGCTCGCCCCGTCGCATGGCGCACAGCGTGCGGATGAAGGGGCCGAGCGTGGCGGCTCGGATCAACGCCGCCGCGAATTTTGGGCTGGTCTTGGGGGTCATGGCGAGCTCCTGGGGCGATTCAACTAGGATCTCGTCGGCAGCTCGTCCATGGCCGCCGATGGCCGCCGATGGCCAGTTTGGGCCGGCAGAGCTGGCCAAGTCCCCTGGCGGCCATGCTGGCTCGACGCGTTTCAGAGGCCTCGTCGCCTCCCGAAGAGCTGATGTCCCGCGAGGCGAGCGAGGTCGCCGAGGATCCGACCCCCGCGCCCGCGCTGCGCGAACAACGGGGCCTCGGCTGCGCTCGGACAGCCCCGAGGACGCCGGCTCGCTGCTCGACTCGTCCTGCGATCAGGGGATCGCCGACGCCTGCTCCAAGCTCGCGGTCGCCGACCGCAGCAGCGAGTGATCAATTGACGGTGATCGAGAGCTCTTCGATCGCGACGAACTCGGGCGTGCTCACGGTCACCCGGAGGCGCTCGGTCGAGCCGGCGTCCGCGTAGGTGATGTCGAACAACGGTCCGGTTCGCATGACCTCACCGACGAGCGTGAACACGAGGCCGCCAGAGTAGGCGCCGTGCTCCTCACTGACCTCGCCCTCGGCGTCGAGGTGCTCGTAGGTCAGGTGCCAGCACGCCCCGTCCTCATCGCCCGTCGTCGCTGGGATCTGAAACCACGGAGTGATCATGGGCGCGCCCTGAAAGCCGTAGACGGCGGTGACCTGCTCGCCCTCTGCCCAGGGCGTGAAGGTTCCGTCGACGACCTCGCCGAGCACGAGCTCGCGCTCCGGGAGCGTGCTGGTGTCACTTGGCGTCTGCGCCGAGCAGTCGGCCGCGGGCTCGGCCTCGGGCTCGGCCTCGGGCTCCGGACAGCCACTGCACAAGACCACCACAGCGATCGGAACGACGACCATGAAGCGCATCGAGCTCTCTCGTACCGCGTCGCAATGATTTTGACCATTCGAGGCTCGCTCCTGGAGGCAATGGCATGAGCTTGGACCCGGCGGTGGCGGTCGACGCAAATCCGGCGGGCTCGCGAGCTTCGCTGTGCGTCGTTTGCGCGAGGCTCCGCCCCGCTTTCGTAGTTCACTGGGTGCATGTTCTTGTTCATCAGTGGTCTGCATCGGACCGGTGACAGAGCCTTCGAGATGGTCGGCGCCGCCGACCGAGCGGCGCGCGGACTCGGGCTCGGGCTCGGGCTCGACGAGGGGCGGCAGCGCTGAGATGGACCACGAATTGTCAGGCCGCGTCACCGCGCTCGAGACCGAGGTCGGCGTCCCGGGGCTCGTCGTGCTCGCCTTCGACAGGGGCCGCCACGTCGACCAGAGCCTCGGGCGCGCGCTGACCGACGTGGAGGGGGACTACCACCTCGGCTACGACTGCGCGCAGCGGGTCGAGCACGCGCGGGATCTCTACGTGACCGTGATGACCGACGCAGGTCGAGTGCTGCACACGACCGAGGGGGTCACTCGCTTCGACGCGAGTCCGAGCGAGGTCATCGACGTCCGGATCCCGGCCGCGACCATCCGCGACGCGGGCGTCGAGCTCCCAGCCACGATCGAGCTCGTCGACCGCCGCCGCCTCGCGACGCTGAGCTGCCTCGACGCCGCCGACCCCGACGACGCGCTGGTCCCGGCGATCCGGGCTGACCTCAGCCGCGGCGGCACCGTGTTCGCGCTGATGCGGCGCTACGCGAGGGAGCCCGGGGGCGACGGTGAGGAGGGCGGCCTGCGGCTGGCCAAGCTGGCCAAGCTGTTCGAGCTCGGCAGCGTCCCCGAGGGGCTCGTCGGCCATCACTATGGCCTGGTCATGGACGGGGCGTCGGCGGGGGGAGGGCGGATCACCCGGGCCTGGGGCCTGGTCGTCGGCGTGACCCGTGCGTGGGCGGGCAAGAGCTTCGCGCCCCTGGCCGAGGGCGAGCGGCGCAAGATCACGGGTACGGCGATCCCCGACGAGGTCGGGGTTTACCGCGGCGCCAATCACTTCGGCCGCCGGGGCCACGCGCCCGTCAACCTCGCCGCGCGGGCGCTGCTCGAGCTCATGGACCAGCTCGACGAGGCCTCGATCGAGTCGCAGCTGCGCTACGGTCACGCCCGCAGCGGTCACCGCTTCGTGGCCCACCGCGCCTGCTCGGTCCACGCCGGGACCCCGCGCGAGGTCTTTCGTCTCAACTACCGCTTCGGCGGCCTCGCCAACTATCCGCCGCTGTCCTTCCTGGTCGAGGAGCTCGTCGAGATCGCCGACGGCGTGTACCTTGGCCAGCAGCTGCTCGCGACCCGACACCTCACTCGCCGCTACGATCCCGCGACCCCGGCTCACGACCACGGCTACGAGCGCTTCGGCTACTTCCTGTTGTTTGACCAGGCGCTCAACGTCGCGGCGCGGCGGCTGTTCGCGGACATTCAGATGCCGCTGGCCGCGGTCACGACCCGGCTCTCGCGACCTGGCGAGGGCGTCCGAACGCCGCGGCCCCCCGCCAAATTCACGACCTTGACCCTGGCCGAGGCGCCCGCCAACGTCGCCGATCCCGACGCGCTCGCGCAGGTCGAGCGCGACGTGGTCGACGCGGGCTCGGTCCTGCGCATGCTCGCGTCCTACAGCGCCGCAGCGGCCCACTCTCCGACGACCGACTCGCCCGTGTTCGCCAAGCTCCGCGCACTGTTCCAAGCTGGCCTCGCGCCGGAGTCGATGACCGGCTATTACGACGGCGCGGTGGTCAGCTGGAGCAGTCCAGGCCTGCTCGGCGGCTTCGGGGTCAACAGCCTCAACCTCGCCTGGCGGGTCTGCCGGCCCTACTCACCCTGGACTGGCCAGCGCTTCGCCCCGCGCGGCGAGAGCCCCGGGCGCGGTGTGAGCTCGAACCAGCTGTGCGCCAACACGCTCGTGTTTCGTGGCCTCCGAGCGCGGGCGGTCGGCTTGGCAATGAAGGCCATGAAGCTGCGGATCGAGCCGGCCTCGGACACCGAGCGCCGCGAGCACGGCTACGACGCCAAGGCCTGGTTCGCGGCCGCCGAGCCGGCGAGCAGCGTCGACCCGGACCACCGCGGCAAGCGGGTGTACCAGCTCAACTATCGTCCGCGTACGCTGAGCAACCCTCCGCCCGCCTCCGCGTCGATCGAGGAGCTGGTCCAGATCGCGAGGGGCCTGTTCCTCGGGCAGGTCAACTACGCGACCCGGCCGTGGCTGGCCTGGGATCCCGAGACCGATCCTGCCAGCTATGGCTACCGGCCGTTTGGGTACTTCGTGTTACTCGATCGCGAGTGGCAAGCTCGTCGGTTGCGCCTTGGCTTTGATCTTCATGAGGTCTAGCACCCCGGGGTGCTAGCCCCAGAACAAGCGCTGAACTCAAAAAGCTGAGTGATCTAGGGCGAATACGAGCCGTGAGGCGAGCGTTTTGGGTCAGCTGAAGGGCTTCGCCGCCGCAGCGAGGGGCCTTTTCGAAAGGCCTCTTGAAGACTGGCAGGCTGCTGAAAAAACCACCACGACCCTGAGGTCTGCGTGTGGCCCTTGAAGGGCGCTCCAACTCAGTTCTCGGTGTCCATGGAGTGCGCGAGGTGTGGGGAAATCTGGGGCCACGTGTCCGGTATTCGTGAAGAACTCAATGAGTTCAGGGGACTCGCGGCGGATCTTGTTAGAGTGCTGTGTCTGCGCGATGCGAAAACCCAAGCCCCCTGACAACGAGCAGGAGCGCCTCATCGCGCTCGCTCGTTACGAGATCCTCGATACGGATCCCGAGCTGCCCTACGACGAGGTCGTCCGGCTCGCGGCCCACATTTGTGGCACGCCGATCGCGTTGGTCTCGCTGGTTGACGACCACCGGCAGTGGTTCAAGGCGCGGGTCGGGCTCGACGCGGCCCAGATCCCGAAGGAGGTCGCTTTTTGTGGCCACGTGGTCGAGACCGGGCAGCGGATGATCGTCGAGGACGCGCGCAACGACGAGCGCTTCGCCGACAACCCGCTGGTCGTGGATGAGCCGCGGGTGATCTACTACGCTGGCGCGCCGCTCGAGACCAACGATGGCTTCACCCTCGGCTCGCTGTGCGTCATCGACCACGAGCCGCGGACGCTCTCGACCGAACAGCTCGAGCTGCTCGAGGCGCTGTCGCGGGTCGTGGTTCGGCAGCTCGAGCTTCGCCAAGCTCAGCGCGCGCGCGAGGCCGCCGAGGTCGAGGCTGCCCGGGCCGAGCGCGTACGTCGGCGCTTCTTCGAGGTCTCCCTCGACATGCTGTGCGTGGCCGGGATGGACGGCTACTTTCAGGAGCTCAACCCGGCCTGGACCGCGACCTTGGGCTGGACCAACGAGGAGCTGTGCGCCCGGCCCTTCATCGACTTCGTTCACCCCGAGGACCGCGAGGCGACCCTGGCCGAGGCGGCGGCGCTCGGCCAGGGCGATCACATCACTGTCCAGTTCGAGAACCGCTACCAGACGAGCTCGGGCGACTATCGGTGGCTGGCGTGGACGACCGCGCCCGACCTCGACCACCAGGTCCTGCTCGCGGTCGCTCGCGATGTCACGGAGCTCAAGGCCCGCGAGGGTGAGCTCCTCGCCGCCCGCAAGGCGGCCGACGACGCCAACCGGGCCAAGTCCGATTTCTTGGCCAAGATGAGCCACGAGCTGCGGACCCCGCTCAACTCGGTCATCGGCTTCACCAACATCCTGAGCAAGAACAAGCGCGGCAACCTCGACGCCAAGGAGCTGATCTACCTCGACAGGATCGGCAAGAACGGCTTCCACCTGCTCGCGCTGATCAATGATCTCCTCGACCTGTCCAAGATCGAGGCCGGCCAGACGGTGCTCGACATCGTCGATGTCGACGCCGAGCAGCTGCTCCACGCCATCCATGACGAGCTCCAGGGGGCGATCGCGGCGGCCGGCAACACGCTCGAGGTCGTGGTCCCGCCCGGGCTCGAGCCCTTCCGCGCCGACGCGCGCCGGTTCAAGCAGATCCTCATCAACCTGGTCGGCAACGCCAACAAGTTCACGAGCCAGGGGCGGATCGAGCTCCGGGTCGTGGTCGACGCGCGCGACCCAACCCGGGTCGCGCGGATCGATGTGGCCGACAGCGGCATCGGGATCCCTGTCGATCAGTACGACGTGGTGTTCGAGGCCTTTCGCCAGGTCAGCGAGGGCGGGGCCCGGACCTACGACGGGACCGGGCTCGGCCTGGCGATCTCGCGCTCGCTCGCCGAGCTCCACGACTTCGAGCTCGGGTTCTCGAGCGTCGTCGACGTTGGCACAACCTTCTTCATCAAGATCGAGCCGGGGGCCGCGGACGCCGTCCACGAGCCGCCGCGGGTCCACGAGCCCGGGTCCAAGCGCTCGGGCTCCGCGAGCCCGCGAGCCGCGGCCTCGAGCGCCGATGGCCGCACGGTGCTGATCATCGAAGACGACAACGACGCCCGGCTGCTGGTGTCGAAGGCCGTGACCGAGATCGGCGCGCGGGTGGTCACGGCCGACACGGCCGAGTCGGGCCTGGCCGTGGCCAACGCCGTGAACCCGGAGCTGATCGTGCTCGATCTCCAGCTCCCCGACGCCGACGGTCGCGACGTGATCCGGCGGCTGTCCAAGCACCCGCGCCTGCGCCACGTGCCGGTCGTGATCTTCAGCGCCTACGTCGACGGCGCCAGCGAAGGCTCGCGCGCGGCCGCGGTGCTCGAGAAGCCCGTCGATCACGAGGAGCTCGTCGAGACCATCGCGGCGCAGCTCGGCCCGCGGCGCCGGGTGCTCGTCGTCGACGACGACGGCGACACCCGCGAGATGTTGTGTGTGATGTTGCGCGATATGGGCGTCGAGACCAGCGAGGCGGCCAATGGCCTCGAAGCCCTGCGTTCGTTGCATGATCACGGCGCGGACCTCATGCTCTTGGACATCTGCATGCCGAACATGGACGGGTTCGAGGTCCTCGCGCGGGTTCGGGCCGACTCGGACTTCGCCGAGCTGCCCGTCGTCGTGTGCACCGCGCTCGATCCTCAAGACACCGAAGCCCACACGCAGGTCAGCAGCGCGGCGGCCGTGCTGCGCAAGGGCAGCGACCTCGAGGGTCGGCTCGAGCAGGTCATCTCACTCGTAATCGGCCAGGAGGCCCCTTCATGAAGACTCGAATTGCAATCGTCGAAGACAACGAGGACAACCGCATGCTGCTCGACGCGCTGTTGTCGGACCTGCACGAGATCGACGAGTACCCCGACGGCGTCGTCGGGCTCGCGGGCATCGAGGCCTCGCCGCCCGACGTCGTGTTGCTCGACATCTCGCTGCCGAAGATGACCGGGACCGAGGTCCTCGCGCGGATGCGGGCCAACCCGGCGTTGCAGGGGATCCCGGTCATCGCCCTGACCGCGCACGCGATGCCCGACGACCGCGAGAGCTTCCTCGCTCAGGGCTTTGACGCCTACGTCAGCAAGCCGATCATCGACGAGTCGATCTTGTTCGACGCGATCACGCAGCTGCTGGCGGCGCGGGCCTGATCTCGGCCCGCGCTGGCGCGGCCGGGGCCTGAAGCTCGCGGATCAGCTGCCGGGTCAGGTAGGCCAGCTTGTTGAGGTAGTTGGGGTTGCCGAGGTAGCGGAGCTCGTCGCGGATGATCGCCGCGACGAGCTCGCGCTCGGGTCGAGGCCCGGGCCGACACAGCAGTCGCTCGAGGGCCTCGTTGTCCTCGAACACGAGCTCGACGTCGGGGTTGTTGATCGCGCCGGTTCGGACCTCGAGGTCGCCGCGACCGATGATCGCCGAGAGCAGGACCGAGCGGTCCTCGGTCCGGAGCACATAGGAGACCTCGCAGCCCTCGACGTTGCGCCGAAACGCCGGGTCGACCCGGACGCGGAGGCTGAGCAGGCGCAGGAGCAGCTCGGGCAGCTCGTCGAGGGTCGCGGACGCGAGGCACGCGCTGAGCTTGGTCTGGGCCCGATGGATCGAGAGCTTGGCCCACAGCGTGCGCCAGCGGTCGCTGAGCGAGCGCAGCCAGCTCATCGTCGGCGCTCCGAAGACCAGGGCAGCCGCGAGATCACGGCGCCAGTTTCGAGGTCGCAGTGCGGGCGCGAGGGCTGCGCTCGGAGGTGGAACTGAGCCTGCATCCCGCCCTGGCGAAAGTAGTCTTCGACCAGGGTCGCGAAGCGCTCGAGGTAGAGGCGCCGGTCTTCGCCGGGGCGCGGCGGGCCGAGCTCGAGCTCGACCGCCGCGCCGCCCGGGATCGACCTGCTGTCGAAGGAGGCGAGGGCGTCGAGGAGCTCATGCAGGGCCCCGGTGCCCCCGGGCGTCGCGGCGATGGTTGGTGTGATCCCGGGGTTGAAGGGCCGCCTGGCCCTGCGTCCGCTCGGCAGGGCCCCAAACAGCTCGCCGTGGCTGACGTGGCTCGTCGTCCAGTAGGCCGGGCGGTAGGGCCCGCCGCGGTAGTTGGTGTGGGACTGGTAGACGTCGTAGATGAGGTCGAGCAGCCGATTCGAGTTGCGCAGGGCGACGGGGTCGCCGGTCCCCAGCCGCGGCATGTTGTGGACCAGGTCATCGCGGAGCTGAGTGTAGGGCGGCGCGAAGTCGCTGCGCACGGCCTCGATCAGCTCGGCCATGGTCGCGCGGCCGTCGCGAAACACCGCGACCTCGATCGCGTTGAGCGAGTCGCAGACCTCGGGAAACGCGACGTGGGTCGCGCCCGACGAATTGTAGACCGCGCCGCCGCGGAGCAGATCGCGGCCGAGCGCGAGCGGACCCTCGAACAGGGTCGACAGCAGCGGGGTCGGGAGCAGGTCTTGATGGACACGGCTGAGCAGCTCGTTGATCTCGATCGCGCGCTCGATCTGAGCGCGGAGCTGGGTTGCGAAGGCGGCCCAGAAGTCCTCGTAGCCGCTGAACTCGCGGGGATCGGGCGTGTAGGGGCCGATCTGCTCGGGGCCGCGGGAGGTCTTGCCCTGAAACAGGGTCAGGTCCACGGCCTGGGCGAGGTTGAGCGTGATCGCCGACGCGGCGGCGTAGTCGCGACCGCTGCTCACGAGCGCGGCGCGGCCGACGATCGCGTAGTCGCGGGCGTGCTCGGGGCGCTGGCCCTGATTGATCAAGGTCTCGATGTCGGCGACGTCGCTGTGGATCGCCACGCTCGCGTCGGCGTTGACGATGACCTCGACGAGGCGATCGCGATAGCGCAGATCGTTGACGTCAAAGCAGTAGCGGGCGTTGACGACGGGCGCGGGCAGAGCCATGAGCTCGGCGGTCCGGAGCAACACGTAGGTCAGATCGTTGACCGCGTCGCGGCCGTGCCCGTCGACCCCACCGAGGGTCAGGGCCGGAGTCGAGCCGACGCCGCCGCCGAGCAACTCGGCGGTCTCGGTCATCAGCGCGGTGTTGTCGGTCAACTTGAGCCACAGGCAGCAGCACAGCTCGACCGCCTGCGCGGGGGTCAGCCGCCCGGCCGCGACGTCGCGCTGATAAAAGGGCCACAAGACCTGGTCGAGGCGGCCGGGGCTCAGGCCGAGGTTGGCGTTCTCGGCGTGGAGCGCGATCTGGTTGAGCCACAGCGAGTTGAGCGCCTCGCGGAAGCTGCGGGCGGGCTTGGCCGGGACCCGCGAGCAGACCTCGGCGAGGGCCTCGTACTCGCGGCGCGTGGTCCCATCGGTCGCCGCGCGCGCGAGCGCCCGGGCCTTCGAGGCCAACGCGGTCGCGTGCTCGATCGCGCCGCGCAGGGCCAGCTGCGCGGCCTGATAGAACACGACCTGAGCCTCGGCGTCGGCGTCTCCGAGCTCGCGCGAGAGCTCGATGTCGAGCTCGCGGGCCTGGGCCTCGGCGATGAGCGCGTCCATGCCCTCGTGGAGGACTCGCTCATGGCGCGGCACGCAGTGGGACACGCCGCCGACCTTGCCGCAGGCGTAGAAGGTGAGCTTCTCGAGCAGGCGCAGGCACAAGGGCGGGGGCTTGCCGAGGCGCGCGCGGAGGATCTCGATCACGGTCTCGTCGATCCAGTAGGGAAAGACCTCGAGGTTGAGGGTCTCGATCTCGGCCGCGCTGAGGCGCTGAGGGGTGGTCGCGCGGGCGCTGATCGTGTCGAGCTCGGGCCAGATCGAGAGGCCGAGGAGCTCGGGGTAGATGGGCGCGCCGAGCTGCTTGGAGGTCGTCGACCCGGCCAGGAGGTTGTCGTCGCGGAAGATCGCCTGGCGGCGGGACAGGTAGTGACGCACGCGCCGGGCGACGACGATCGCGGCGGGCGCGTGGGCGTCGGCGAGCTCGGTCATGTACTCGGTGATCAGCTTGGCGCGCTCGATACAGATCTCGGCCTTGGCCTCGAGCTGGCGGGCCCGGAGCCGGGCGACGCGAGGCATCGAGGCCAGGGTCACGTGGGCGAGGCGGTGGTCGGACAGGGTGATTCGATCACGCTCGAGCGGGGCTGTGATCGTCGTGATTCGGGCCGATGAAGACATACCTGGCGCTGGGGCCAGGATGACTCGAACAGCTGCGGCGTCCCGCCTCGGTCGCCAGCGGGTTGTTCCGCGCGTGGTCCGGCGCCGCGTGTTTTTTGCGGTGGGCTGCTAGCGAACGACGAGGTCCGTGATCGTGCCGTCCGCGTAGGTGATCGCCAGGCGCTTGCGGCCCTCGGAGCGCGTGCTGGCGAGGTTGAGGTCCCACAGCTTGGCCTCCACGCAGCGGTTGGGGCTGACGACGGCGACGATCTCGAGGTCGGTGGTCTCGAACTCGAAGCTGCCGCGTCGAGCGGCGCAGCTGTCAATCACGGTCTGGGCCAGGGTCCGAAGCGCGCTTCGGTGCGAGCTGCCGCGGCGGCCGAAGCTGCCGGCGCCCCCGCACCTGAAGCTGCTCCCGACGCCGTGCAGGCCGAGGCCACCGATGTACGGGGCCTGGGCCGGGGCCGACCCGTCGAAGCTCGCCTCCGCCCAGGCCGAGGTGAAGGGGGAGACGACCTCGGCGTAGAAGGCCAGCGCGGCGCGAGCGGCGTCCGAGAGCGGGTTGTCGGACTCGTCGCTAGCGAGGCGGCCGGCGGCTCGACGCCCGGCGGCCTCGCTCGGTGTGGCGGTCCAGGCTCGCCGCTGACCCCAGACCTCACCGAAGAGGGTCGCGCGCTCGAGGGCCGCGCCCGGGTGGCGAAACTCGGCGTAGCGCCGGGCCGCGCCGGCGCCGAGCCAGCGGCCGAGGGGGTGCTCGAGGCGCTGACCGTCGCGCAGCTCGAGCGCGAGGGTCAGCGACCAGACGCGGGTCGGGCTGATCAGCTCACGGGCGGGCTCGTCGCCGAGCGAGCTCGAGCTGACCTCCCACAGCATGCCCCCGCCCTCGCGCGCGACCGCGAGCCAGGGCGCGTCGGCGGCCGCGGGTCCGAAGCCCTCGGATGAGTTGTCGCTTGCCTGGAGGATGTGGATCCGCTCGCTCGACGCCGCGCTCGCGGCTCGCTGCTCGTCGACCGAGAAATCCTGCCGGAGGTAGAGGTCGCTGAGCACGATGACCCAGTCGGCCCCGTCGGCCGCCGCAGGTGAGGCGAGCAGCTCGCGGGCGAAGCTCATGGCCGCGCCGAGCTCGCTGCCGTTGCGGACCTCGATCTCGAGCTTGGCCAGATCCTCGGCGGCCCAGGCCGCGGGCACGAAGTCGTGGTAGATGCGGCGCGGCGTCCGATCGAAGACCACGAGCTCGGTCCGGGTCGGCTGGGCGGGATCGGCAGCGAGCTGCTCGAGGTAGGCGGCCGCGAGCTCGGTCAGCTCGCGGCGCGAGCTGTCGCTGAGCGAGCGCGAGGCGTCGACCAGCACGACCACGCGGCGCACCGGGGGCAGCTGGGCGAGGACGCTCGGGGCCTCGAAGTCGGCCAGGAGCACGCGGCCGAGGGCGGGCTCGTCGGGGCTGGCCACGAGCCTGGCCGCGGCCGCGGGCGCGCGCTCGACCAGCCCGGGCAGGTCGAGGTCGACGGCGCTGAGCTGGCCGCGGCCGCGGTCGTGGGGCGCGAGCTCGATCGTGTGGACGCTCGCGCCGTCGAGGGTCGTGCCCGCCGAGCCCAGCGCCCGGCCATCGACGCTGACGGCGAGCGCGGGGTCGCGAGCTCCGCGGAGCTCGACGGTCGCCGTGCGCCCGTAGGCGTCGAAGCTCGGCAGCTCGACGAGGTAGCGACCCTCGACGTAGGTGCTGGGCATGAAGACCTCGTAGGACACGGTCCGCGAGTGCAGCGGCGGGATCGGGTAGATCGACAGCTCGGCCTCGCAGGCGTAGTCCTCGCGGGTCACGTGGACGGCGGTGTCGGCGTTGAGGACCGTGGGGGCGCCGTCCGCGGGCCCCTCGAGCGCCAGCGCCCAGCGCCGCGCCGCCTCGGCCTCGTCGAGCAGCTCGGCGGACACCCAGCTCGCCGCGCCCGACTGGTCTGGGGCTCGAAGCTTGACGTCGCCGAGGGTCGCCGCGCAGGGCAGGGGGATCGGCAGCTCGACCTCGGCGTGGAGCAGACCGGAGTTGAACATCGACCGGGTCACGCGCAGCGTCGCGCCTTCGCGGGCGACCGAGATCTCGATCTGGTGGTCCTGCTCGTCGACTCCGGCCGTCCCCGGGACCGGGTCGTGCGCCCGGGCCAAGGGGGTCCAGGCGAGGGTCGCGGCGAGGGCCACGAGGGGGAACCGGGCATGCTGAGGGCGCACAGGGGCCCATGACAGGGCGACCTGTGACAAGTTCCCGAGGGCCTCAGGCGCGGCGATCTTCGACGGCCAGCGCGACCCGCCACAGGCCGAAGATCAGCCCCGCGAGCCCGGCCGCGCGCGCGACCCAGATCCCGCCCGGGCTCGGGCCGGCCTGGATCACCAGCGCGAGCGCGCCGACGACCACCGCGAGCTTGAGCGACTCGATCAGCGCCCCGCTCAGCCACCACAGCGGACGCTTGGCCACGTGCCCGATCGCGCGCAGGAAGGTCATGGGGTGCAGGGGCCGGGCGTCGTCGAGGACGACCGCCGCCCTCGCCCGATCGAGGACCAGGAGCGGGAAGCTGGCCAGGAGCAGCGCCAGCGGGAGCCCGCCCGCGCCGAGCAGCGCGACCGGGACCGCCGCCAGCGAGGTGCACAGGGCCCGAAACACGAGCCCGTAGCCCGACTGGACGACCATGGCGGGCAGCTCGCGCCCGGCGGACCCGAAGATCCAGGCCAGCGAGCGCTCGCCGTCGAGGCGGGTCAGGATCGGCGGCGCCGCGACGACCGAGAAGACCGCGGCCAGGACCGCGCTGGCGCTGAGGCTCGTGGCGATCGCGGCGGCGACGGCCGGCTCTTCGATCAGCAGCTCGGTGACCGCGCGCAGCCGATGCCCGTCGTCGAACCACGTGAAGTTGCGCATGGCGGCCTCCGCCGCCGCGCGCCCGGGCCCGGCGAGCAGCTTGGCCAGCAGCAGCTGCGCGGCCCACAGCGCGAGCACGAAGCCCGGCGCCATGACCACGCGCGCGAGCGCCCGCAGCGGCCAGGTGTGACGGCGCCCTCGGCCAGCGGACTCGGGGGCCTCGGAGCTGGCGTCCACGCTCAGATCCCCAGCCCCCCGAGGACGGCGAGATTCGCGGCCTCGTCGATGTCGCCGAGCCAGGTCGAGAGCGGCTCGGTCGGCGGATCTTTGTGGTGCTCGGCCCAGGCCGCGTTGTCGAGCTTGCGCGGCTCGATCAGCAGCTGCATGCGCGGATCGACGATCGCCCGGGTCACGCGGCGGCCGGGGAACTCGAAGCGGTGATGGTCGGCCTGCCCGTCCCAGACCACGGTGCTGCGCTCGCCGTCATCGAACTCGACCAGGACCTCCACGGGCACGCGGAAGCTCGAGCGCCGCTGCACGATCACGAAGCCCTCGACCTCGGCGTCGCCGAGCCGGGTGACCTTGTTGTCGCGGCTGTCGGAGCGCTCGGCCAGGGTCCACTCGGGCGGGCCGATCGGGGGCGCGTGGCCGAACAAGCTGGCGAGGGCCCGCTGGGTCTCGAGCACGGCCTGCGGAGGCTCGGGCGGCAGGGGCTCGTCTGGGCCCCGGGGGTGCCAGCCCGCGCCGCCGATCAGGGGCTGGTTGCCGACTCGGATCAGGCGAAAGTCGGCGATCGCCGCGCCGCGCAGGCCGAGGTCGAGGTAGTCCTGGACGTCGAGCCAGACCGTGCCCGGGCCGCCGTCCCCGACCAGGGCCAGGCGGCCGTCCTCGCCGCCGATCTCCTCGACCAGGGTGCGCTCGAGCAGCTGGCCGTCGGGGTGACGAAAGCGAGCCTCCTGGGTGTAGCGGGTCATCGCCCGATCCCAGGGCTCGCGTCCGCACAGCTCGCGCAGGGTCAGCATCACCGCCGCGGTCTTTTGATAGGTGACCGTGCCGTAGGAACCGACCAGGGGATCGAAGCGATCGGCGGGCTGATCGAGGGGGTCGCGGTCGCCGGTCTGGATCAGCGAGAGCGCGATGAGGTCCTTGGTCGTGAGCGCGTGTCCGAAGACCTGCGCGACCCAGGGATCCTCGCCGTAGGCGTCCCAGTAGACCAGCTGGTTCGCGCTCGTGTTCAGGCCCTCGTCGAGCCAGGGCTGGGCGTGCTCGTTCGAGGCGAGCAGGCCCTGGAAGTACTGATGCCCGAACTCGTGGACGGTCGTGAACACGCCCGTGAGCCGCTCGCGCAGGAGCCAGGCCGGGAGCTTGTCGGCCTTGGCGATGTTCGAGGTCGTGTAGAGGGTCGGGTACTCCATGCCCCCGGCCCCCGCGGCGCCCTTGGGCACGTGGACGATCGTGATCGTGGACCAGGGGTAGGGGCCAAAGCGGGCCTCCATGCTGGCGAGGGCGTGCGCTTGGGCCTCGAGGTGGACGACGGCGTCGTCGACGAACTCGGGCTGGATCAGCTGGCGGATGCGGATGCCCTCGTACTCGCCCCAGTGCTCGATGAAGTTGGGATCGGCGACCCAGGCGAAGTCGTGGACCATCTGGGCCCGGTAGTGGAGGCGCTTGCGATCATCGCTCGGCTGCTGCTCGTCGACGCGCACGCCCGAGGCCCCGACCACGTAGTCGGCCGGGACGTCGAGGAAGACCTCGTAGTCGCCGAAGTCGGCGTAGAACTCCGAGAACAGGCCGAAGGTGTGGGCCTGCCAGCCCGCCGCCTCCTCGAGCACGCCGATCTTCGGGAACCACTGCCCGGCCATGTGAAAGTCGCCGTAGTAGCCGGTCCGCGCGAACACCTGGGGCAGGCGCGTGGTGAACTCGAGCTCGAGGACCACCGACTCGCCGGGGCCGACGGGCTCGGGCAAGGTCACGGTCATGGTGGTCGGGTCGTCGTCTTCGGCGTAGCTCAGGGCGACGCCGGGCTCGGGCGGGGTCTGCTCGAGGGCGAGCGCGTCTCGCGGGGGCGTGCGCCCGAGCAGCTCGACACGCTCGACCGAGGTGAAGCCCCAGCGCCCGGGCGCGAACTTCTGGCCGCGGTGGCTGCCGCGGGCCGCGGCCATCCACTCGCTGTCCTCGGCCCGGAACGCGTTCATGTACAGATGAAAGGGCAGGCGGTCGACGGTGCGCGCGGTCGCGTTGCGCCACGACATGCGCAGGGTCCCGTGGATCTCGTGGGTGATCTCGTCGAGGCGGGCGTCGATCCAGTAGTCGACGATGTGCGCGTCCTCGGGGATCACGCCGCGCGCCGACTCGGGCCGCAGGGCCTGTTCGGGCTCGTCGACCGCGCGAAAGCTCGGTACCTCGTCGTCGCAGCCCAGCCCCACGAGCCCGAGCACAGGCCCGATCAGGGCCGCGAGCGCGGTGGACAGCGCGTTCGTAGGGGGCATGCTTGGGCATGGGTACACCCGTGTTTGCGGGGGTGCAATCGCGAGACGATGGACGCGCGCAACGAATTCGCCCACGAACTAGACGAGCCCCACATGTGCCGATGGGCCGAGGCGCTCGGCGCCGAGCTGCGCGGCGGCGACGTCGTGCTCTTGCGCGGAGAGATGGGCGCGGGCAAGACGACGCTGGTTCGGGCGCTCGCCCGCGGCCTCGGGGTCGCGCGACCCGAGCGCGTGTGCAGCCCGACCTACACGGTCTGCATGATCCACCCGGGCCGCGTCGGTCTGGTCCACGTGGATCTGTTTCGGCTCGGCGAGGGCGGCCCGGTCGGCGGCGCCGCCTTCGAGGCCCTGGGGCTCGAGCATGACGAGCTCCCCGGGCCCGGGCGCGTGCTGGTCGTCGAGTGGTCCGAGCTGTGGGCCGACCCACCGAAGCAACAGCTCACGATTGGCCTGGCTCGGGTCGCCGGTCGGGCCGAGCTCCGTCGGCTCACGGTCCGTGGGGTGGGCACGCGTTGGTCTCCGGAGGTCGTGGCCGGCTTCGCGGCGGCGCTCGAAGACCAGTGAGCAAGCGCCTCCAGCGGTGGCTGGCGCCAGGTCGGCGGGCCGGGGGCCGCGGCCAGAAAATTGGCTGATTTCATCGCGTTGGAGGCGCGCGAGGCGGCGCTTCGATGGCGCCGATCCTCGCCTGGACCCGCTGACCGGGCCCTGGCGGCCGAATTTGCCTTTGCAAAGCCGGGCCTCGCCCGTTTATGGTGCGCCGCATCGCGTTCGTCGCATCAGCGAACACGGACGCACACCCTCAGCAATCCCACGCACGCTCCCAGCACACGAGAGGTCCCCCGTCATGGCCAACAAACCCAAGGAAATCGTCGTCGTAGGCTCGAAGGTCAAGGAGGTCGTCCGCGCGGCCGGCCTGCGCAGCGATGGCGAGCTGGTGGCCGCCGTTTCGGAGCAGGTCCACGCGATGCTCCAGGCGGCGATCAACCGCTGCACCCAAAACGGCCGCAGCACCGTTCGTCCCCACGATCTCTAGACCACCGTCGAGGCGCGTCGTCAAAGGCGCGTTTGACCGGGCGCGCGCGAGACCCTAGGAGCTAGGGGCTCGGGCGCGTTCGCACGTTTGGCCATGACTCACGAATTCTTCGCAACGGTCCCGCACGGGGCCGAGGATCTTCTCGCCGCCGAGCTCGAGAGCCTCGGCGTCTCCGCGCCGCGTCAGCGCGCTGGCGGTGTCGCCTTCACAGGCTCGCTCGAGCTCGGCTACCGCGCGTGCCTGTGGTCGCGGCTCGCCGGTCGCGTGCTCCTGCGCATCGCCGAGCTCCCGGCGACCGACGGCGACGCGCTCTACACCGCCGCGCGAGCGATCCGCTGGACCGACCATCTCGGGCCGGGCCGGACCTTTGCGATCTCGGCGGCTGGACGCGCCGACCCGGACAGCGGCATCGACAACACCCACTTCGCGGCCTTGCGGGTCAAGGACGGCCTCGTCGACGCGCTGCGCGAGCGCTGGGGCAGCCGGCCCGACGTCGAACTCGACCGCCCCGACCTGCGCCTGCGCCTCCATCTGCGCGGACAGCTGGGCACGCTCAGCGTCGATCTGGCCGGCGAGGGTCTGCACCGTCGCGGCTATCGGGTCGCGTCGGTGGCCGCGCCCCTGCGCGAGAACCTCGCGGCCGCGGTGCTGCTGCGGGCCAGCTGGCGCGATCGCCCGGCGTTCGTCGACCCCATGTGTGGGTCGGCGACGCTTTTGATCGAGGCCGCGTGGATGGCCGCCGACGTCGCGCCCGGCTTGCTGCGCAGGCGCTGGGGGCTCGAGGGCTGGGCGGGTCACGAGCCCGAGCTGTGGCGGGGCCTGGTCGAGGAGGCCAAGGCCCGGCGCGAGGCCGGGCTCGCCGGGGCGCTCCCGCGGCTGATCGGCTACGACGCCGAGCCCGACGCGGTCCGGGCCGCGCTCGCGTGCATCGACGCCGCCGGGCTCCGCGGCGTGATCCATGTCGAGAAGCGCCCCCTCGCCGAGGTCGAGGCCTGCGCGACCCCGGCCACGCCGCCCGCGGGGCTGGTCGTCAGCAACCCGCCCTGGGGCGAGCGCCTCGGCAACCGGCGCGAGCTCGAGTCGCTCTACGCCGCGCTCGGCCGGCTGATGCGCGAGCGCTTCGCCGAGTGGGACGCCGCGGTCCTGACCGGGGATCCCAGCCTCGGCCGCTCGCTGGGGATCCGCGCCCGGCGGCGCAACGTGCTTCACGACGGGCCGATCGAGTGCCAGATCCTGCGCCTCGAGATCCCGGCCCCGGCGGGGCCCGAGGCGGGCGAGGGCGCGGCGGTCGAGCGAGCCCCCCGCGAGCGCAGCGAGGGCATGCGCTCCTTCGCCAACCGCCTGGCCAAGAATCAAAAGAAGCTGCGCAAGTGGGTGCGGCGCGAGGGCGTGAGCTGCTACCGGATCTACGCCGCGGACATCCCCGAGTACAACTTCGCCGTCGACCTCTACGCGGACGCCGAGCGCGGCCTGACCCACGCCCACGTCCAGGAGTACGCGCCGCCGGCGACCGTCGACGAGGCCGCGGCCCGCCACCGCCGCGGCGAGGCGCTCGCGGTCATCCGCGAGGATCTCGGGCTCCCGCGCGAGCGCGTCCACCTCAAGCGGCGCGAGCGGCAAAAGGGTCGCAAGCAGTATCAAAAGCTCGACGACAGCGGCCGCGAGTTCGTCGTCGCCGAGGGGCCCGCGCGCTTGTGGGTCAACCTCGACGATTACCTCGACACCGGGCTGTTCCTCGATCACCGCCCGGTCCGCGCGAGGCTGCGCGAGGCCGCGGCTGGCAAGCAGGTGCTCAACCTCTTTTGTTACACCGCCACCGCCAGCGTCCACGCGGCGCTCGGGCGGGCGACGGCCACGACCAGCGTCGACCTCTCGCGGACCTACCTCGAGTGGGGTGCTCGCAACTTCGCGCTCAACGGCTTCGCGTGCGTCGGGCCCGAAGACAAGGAGGGCGGCAGCGGCGGGCGGCGAGGGCGGCCCGCCCACGAGCTCGTCCGCGCCGACGTGCTCGAGTGGGTCCGCGAGCAGGGCGCGCGGCGCTGGGATCTGATCCTCTGCGACCCGCCGAGCTTCTCCAACTCCAAGCGCATGTCGGGCACCCTCGACGTCCAGCGCGACCACGTGGAGATCATTCGCCGCTGTGTTCGCTTGCTGCGGCCTCGGGGGCAGCTGTGGTTCTCGACCAACCTGCGCAAGTTCGAGCTCGACGAGGGCGGCCTGACCGGGCTGCGCGTCGAGGAGCTCCGCGACACGGTCCCGCCGGACTTCGCCCGGGCCAAGACGGTCCACCGCTGCTGGGTCATCGCGCGCGACGTCCAGGCCTGAATCGAGCGCTGCGCGCTCGACTCAGGCGTACTCGTCCTTAAGGGGCCTTTCGAAAAGGCCCCTCGCTGCGGCGGCGAAGCCCCCTCCGCTCACCCCAAACGCTCGCCTCGCGGCTCGTACTCGTCTTCTTCAAGGGGCCTTTCAAAAAGGCCCCTCGCTGCGGCGGCGAAGCCCCCTCCGCTCACCCCAAACGCTCGCCTTTCGGCGAGTACTGGTCTTCAAGGGGCCTTTCAAAAAGGCCCCTCGCTGCGGCGGCGAAGCCCCCTCCGCTCACCCCAAACGCTCGCCTTTCGGCTCGTAGGCCTAAATCATTCAGCTTCTTGGATTCAGCGCTTGATTTAGGCCTGGGCGAGCCGTCACGAACTGGTGGCGCGCTCGCAGGAGCTCAGGGCGCGGCGCGGCGCGGCGAGGCGGGCGGGCGTGGAGGCGGCGCCGCGACGGCCTCGGCGCGACTGGAGTTGCTTCGCGCTGGGGGGACGCTTCGGTGCAGTTGTTGCGGCAGCGAGGGGCGTGAATCGAGCTAGCGTGGAGCCATGACGTTGAAGGCCTCGCTCATGGCCATCATGGGATTGGCGGTCGTGACGACTTGCGACGGTTCATCGTCGGTGTCGCTGACCTCAGCGGCTTGTGGAGATGGGGTCGTGGAGGGGCTGGAGGCGTGCGACGACGCGAACACCCAAGACGGCGACGGCTGCAGCGCGGCTTGTGAACACGAGCATGTGACGCCGGCTTGCGTGAAGATCGTCGAGGCTCCCGAGCTGCGCCAAGGCGGAATGCTCGCGACCGATGATGGGCTGATCTTGGTTGGCGGCGACAAGAGGTTGTCGAGCTCGATCCCGTATACCCATCATGGCTGGATCGGAGCGTTCGACACCGAGGGTAAGGAGCTGTGGACGCTCGACCTCGGCGAAGGGTACTTCGGTGGCTCGATCATCGAGACGGGCGACGGTTTCCGCGCTGTCGTCCACGCGCCGCTGCTCATGTTCGACATCGACGACGCGATCCTCAGCTTCGACGCGGCGGGAACGGTCAGCGGCTCGGTCTCGCTGACGGGGGCGGAGGGCTTCCCTCGCGCGATACTCGAGACCGAGGCCGGCCTGCTGCTGGGCGGTGCGGGTGGGGTCGACGAAGATCTCTGGCTTGGCCGCCTGAGCACGAGCGGAGAGCTGGCGACGGTCATGACCGAGGACTACGCGGGGCTGTACGACATCTTCATCGACCTCGAGCGCAGCGACGACGCGATCGGGGCGCTCGCGCTCGTCGGGACCGTCGACGAGTCCGACGGCGACGTCATCGTGCCGAGCACCGAGGCCACGCTGCTCGTCGAATACGATCAACACGGCGCCGAGCTGCGCCGCACGCTGCTGTCCGAGAGCGACGAGGTGTCGCTGGTGGGCTCCGATCTGGCCGTGACCGACGATGGCACCTGGATCATCGCCGGGATGCGCTACTCGCCGACCTTTGCGCTCCCCGGCACCTGGGGATGGGCGGCGGCGGTTCGGGACGGCGAGGTGCTGTGGATGCACGAGGCGCCCGACTCGACGCCGCTGGCGGAGGGCTTCGAGTTCGCAGCCTATGACGCCGTGGCTGTGACGGAGCAGGTCCAGCTGCTCGGCGGGGCCGCGCTGGGTTTCGACGACCATGACGTCGTCCGCCTGGGCGTGGGGATCGACGCCGCCGACGGCAGCGTCTTGTGGCAGGATACAGGCGAGGTGATCGGCGGCGCGCTCGACAGGTATGTGTCCGCCAGCACCACGGCCGACGGGACGACCTGGCTGTTGGGTACGACCTCCCACACGAATTGGGTCGAGCAATGGCTATGCAGTACGCAGCGCTGATGCGAGCGCTCGCCGTGGGCTCGCCACTCGCGCTTGCCGTGGCGCTGGCGACCCTCGCGTCAACGCCAGCCCAGGCGTACTGTGTGTCGTCGCAGTCTGCGACGAGGATCGCGGCCTACTTTCCGTCGTTGCGGGTTCCCGTCTTCAAGCCGCTGGTCACGGTGGACCCGAGTCGCCGGGTGCTGTTTGCGACTCTCGCCGATGACGGCGGCGTCCTCGAGCCGCCCTCGCCCGTGGATCCGGGCCCGCTCGGCGTCACCGCGGGCAGCCCCGCCGTCGCGCTCGGGAGCGAGGGCGTCGCCGCGGCCCTCGCCGAGCAGGGCCTCGACGCGCCCGTCGACGTCTACCTCGGCGAGGAGACCCTCGACGAGATGTGCCTCGGGGTGTTCGGGATCGCCTACTCGATCGTGCCCTGATCATGCTCGGCACCCTGGCTCGACCGACTCGAGCTTGCTGAAGGGCTCCTGGCAGCCGGCGAGGTCGGTCTCGATCGCCCAGATCTCCTCGAACACGGACACGATACCCTCGAATAGGCAAAAGGGCGCGAAGCTGACGCTGTCCTCGCCGACCCACATGGTCACGGTTCCGGAGGCGTCCGCAGCCTCACACAGGCCCATGTAGTTGACCGGCACGGTGTCGTCGAGGTCCGCGGTTGCGAGCTCGGTGTCGAGGGCGGCGGCGGACTCGGGCGTGAGCGTGCCACGGTTCTCCCACGAGAACACGCCGTCAACGTCCAGGCACTGGTATTGGACCTCGCGGCCATCACGGTACAGATGCGAGCGAGCGCAGGCGGGCGAAGCCCAGGTCCCCTCGATGCGCAGGAGCTCGTCGCCGATCGGATCGGGGCGCTGCGGGGTGGGGTCTTCGTCCGGTGGGGCGGGGCAGGCGGCGATCATGAGGGTGATCGCCAGGAGGGTCTCGATGTTACTCGGCACAGCAGCACCTCACGGTGTTGGAGAATAGCCAATCGATCGGGGCCTCGCATGTGGTAGCGACAAAGGCCCCGCTCGAAGGGTCGGCGCAGACCGCCTCCGCGTCGAGGGCGAGGACCTGGGTCGCCATGTCGCAGGGCTCGGGATCGCAAAACTCCGGCTCGGCGGGGCAGCCGTTTGCGACGCACTGCATGCCTTGCGTCGCGCAGAGCTCGGCGCAGGTCTGGACCTCGTCCTTCATCGCGCAGGGCGACCACTCGGGCATCCCGTCTGCGATGTCGTCCCCGTCGTTGGCTTGGCGAGCGCCGCAGCTCGCCAGGAGTACGGACGACACGAGCAACGCCATCATCCGCCGCATCAGTAGCCCCCCGCGCTGACTCCGATCGGGTAGGCGCCCTTCGGAGTGGGGAGCTGCTCGCCGCAGGAGAATGTCCGGTCTTCTGGCACGCACCGCCACACGGGACTCGGGTTGCCCGGAGCGACCGGGTCATACCAGAGGATATCCGTGCAGCCGTCGCCGTCGAGATCCTCCGCGTAGGGCACATAGTCGCCGACGACCTCGAAGGGATGCGCCTCGACGCTGGGCCCATCGAAGTACCACAGCCAGCTCGACCCACCGGCCAGCTCGGCCGCAGGCCGGTACCAGAGGATGTCGTCGTCGGCGTCGCCGTCGAAGTCGCCCACGACTGGATGGTACTCCCCGTCGACAGCGAACTCGTAGCTGTCGAAGTTGATCACGACTTGATTGCTGTCCGAGAGCCACAGCCAGTCGGCCGAAGAACCGGGCGCATACCAGAACAGATCCGTGCGGTTGTCCCCGTCGAAGTTGCCCACGATCGGCAGGTACTCGGTGCCTTCGATGACGCCCAGCAACTCCACGGAGCTGGGCCCGGACTTCAGGACCGAGAGCTCTGGGTTGAAGATCCAGGTGTCGGTCGTCGCGCTCCTCGGCTCGAACCAGATGATGTCTGTGGCGTGTGTGCGGCTGCGGAAGTGACCCGTGATCGGTATGCGGAATTCGTCCTGGTCGACATCCGCGTCTAGCGTCTGATGCCCGCCGCTCTCGTCGAAGGCCCACAGCTGTTCGCCCGCGGGCCCCGGCCGATACCAGAGCAGCTGGTCCCGTGTCCCCTCGTAGGCGAAGTTCCCAGCAACCGGAATCGCGCGCTCGGGGGCCGGGGCCTCGACGCGCTCGAAGCCCTGGGTCCCCTCGTGGCTGCGGTTGCGCAACAGGACGTCGGCCGCCCCGTCGGGG
Source organism: Enhygromyxa salina (assembly GCF_002994615.1). Taxonomy (GTDB): domain Bacteria; phylum Myxococcota_A; class Polyangia; order Nannocystales; family Nannocystaceae; genus Plesiocystis; species Plesiocystis salina_A. The sequence goes on from NZ_PVNK01000180.1 coordinate 22,368, forward strand.
CTGTACATGAACACGTCGAGCGCGTCCGACCCGCCCGCGAACTGGCCCACGACGGGATGCCAGTGCCCGCCGGAGTCACTGAGCGCGCACGGAGGGGCACCACCCAGGCAGCGCTCGACGGACTCGAACGCGAGCGAGCCAGGCTGCTGTGCGTCGAAGCGCCACTCGAGCAGTCGGTCGGGGAAGGGCAGGTACCAGAGCACGCCAGGACGATCGTCGCCTGCCCACAGACGCCGATCGCGGCCGCCGGTCTGCGGTGCCATGTCCCGGACTCTGCGCTCGGCCCAGTTGAACGTGTAATACGCGCCCAACATGTCGCGCGGGCTGATGCCGTCGGAGTCCTCGGACCCCACGCACTCGTCGTAGCCCATCACCGACCAGGGGTCCGGTGCCGTCAGGATCCGCTCGGGGGATACCGGGTCGAAGGGATCGTTGGCCCCACAGTTGGGATGGGGTTCTTCGCCTTGGCTCCAGCGGAGGTGCTCGTGGTCCAGGCCGAGGATGTGGCCGCTCTCGTGTCCGGCGTAGTAGGGGATCCGAGCCTTTGCGGCTGCGAGGAATTGCCAGGCGATGCACAGCACGCGATCGTAGCCTTCAGGATTTTGGGATGAGCCGGCGTCGGGATCGAACTCGGTCTCGCCGCCGGCGTTGGTCAGGCCCTGGTAGGTGGGGTTGCAGCCGCCAGTCTGGGCCCGGAACCACACATGTTCCAGCGCGGTGTCGCACATCCCTCCGCTCGGGCTCAGGCGATCGTCGAGCGGGGCGAGGTGGACAAAGTTCATCCGGCTGTGGCGCTCCCAAACCCGGAGCGCCCGTTCGAGTTCTTCACGGAACAGCAGGTAGCGCTCGAGATTGGTTGCGTCGTGTTCCTCGTCGAGCGCGCCGGTCGGGAAGATGTTCCCCAGGCACCAGGATACGGCCAGGTTGCGGCCGGTCGACAGCACGGCGGCCTCGGAGATGAGCGTCGCCCGGAGGCTGTCGTCGTCCGTAGCGGGGGAAGCTGGGCCGGAGGTTGGGGTGTTGATCGCTTTGTGGGCGTGCCAGCGGCCGCGCTGGGGTGTCGCCTCCGGGGTGGAGAAGGCCTCGGAGAATGGCTTGGCGTCGTCCGAGGCATCGTTCCACCAGCCTTCCCATGCTTCGTCGCAACCGGGTCCGTCGGGGCCGGGATCGCCTGCGCTGTCGGCCCCGCCTTCCTCGGCGCCAGTCTCGGCGGTGCCTTGGCTGGTGGAGCCGTCGCTGGCTGAATTATCGCCGCAACCCAGGTTTGGATATGCGCACAGCAAAGCCAGCGCGGGCCACCCTGGGACTCTGTCAGCCATTGTGGCGAAGGTACCAAAAAAATGACCGCGGGGTGGACCGCAGAATATTCGTCAGGTCTATGTGCTGCGAGCGGCCGACGCCGCAGCCGGCTCACCGGGAGCCCACAGGGCCGAAAACCCGAGGAGCGAGGGCCCCTGCGTGCACGGAGCACCCCCAGCAGTCTCCGGCCGAAATCTGTCCCCGGGCAATCCCTAGCAAGTAACTATCTATGACCCCCCTGGCCGCCCTGCACTTTGCCTCGCACGGCCGCAAGGCGCCTAGCAGCCCGGGGTGCAATGCATCGTGTCGCCTCGCGCCGGAATTTTCGCCGAGGGCGCGAAGCCAAAACGCCGCTGTGCCGGGCGTACTGCAAGTTTTGGCGACAAAGCCCTCGGCGAAAAGGCCAACCCGGCTCGGCTATGGCATCGAACACCAGACGCAGCTGCGCGGGCTCGGGCTCCTCACTGGGGGCCAGCAACCACCTCGGCGCGAGCCTTCGCCCGAGCCGCGAGCACGCCGTGGTAGCGAACCATATTGAAGTGCGGCGGCGGGATCAGTGCGACCCGTCGCGCGATGAAGTCCAGCGGGTCGAGGACAACTGCATGCGCTCCACTCCGCCACGCGCGCTTGAAGCGAACCAGCACCCGCCCGGCCGGGGTCAGTTCGAGGCGCTCTCGAGCGATCGGGGGTCGGGCCACGTAACGGGACAACCGCTCCAGGCGTCCGCGGTCACGGGCCCCGATTGTTCGGCGCCGACGTGGACGTTGACCCCGCCCACCTCCGCAAGGCCCTCGTCCGCTGAGCTCAGCTCACGCACCGGATGCACGAGCTTGCGCGTCCGCTCACCTGGCGCGGCGCCGAGGAGCTGCCGGTCGCTCAGCGACGCGCTGTAGCACGACGCGAGCGCGGGCTGCTCGAGGCTGAGCTCGTCCTCGCCGGTATCACAGCCCTCGAGCGAGCGGCCGTGGCGGGCCATCACTCGAGCGAGGGCCTCGTACGTCCAGCGCGCGACTTCGACGAGCTCCTCGGCGTTCGGCTTGCGGAGCTCGTGGAAGCGAAGCCCGCCCTCGGCCTCGCGGACGTACACCCCGTCGAGGACAAGGCAGTGGAAGTGCACGTTCAGGCGCAGCGAGGAGTCCGCGCGCTGGATGAAGGTCAGCCCGCCGACCTGCGCGTCCTCGACCGAGCGCAGGCCCAGTTCCCGCTTGGCCCGCCACCGAAGCGAACGACGCACGGCGCCGATGAACGCCGCAAGCACGTCCGAGCACAGCCTCTTGTCGTAGCCCATCGCGTAGCGCAGGCGCCACGGGAGCGAGCACACCCATTGCCGCGCAGGGACCTCCGGCAAAAGCTCGTCGACGAGGTGCGCGGCGACGTCGGACATGCGCCGGCCGAGGCAGGAGGGGCAAAATCCGCGGCGCTTGCAAGAGAACGCCACGACCCGCGAGTGCCCACAGCGCCGACAAGAAAAGTGAGCGAGGTCGTGCTCGAGCAGGCCGCAGCGCAGGTAGGCGTCGAACTCGTCGACGACGATTCGCAAGGATGCACATGTAGTCCCGGCCGCGTTTGGCAATCGAAGCCTGTACTCGGCTCAGGAGTGTGACGAGTGCAACCATCGTGCGGGTGAGCAGTTCGAGAACCATTTGGTCGACGCACTCGCTCCTGTCCGTGCGCTGGTTTTCTGGCGATCACGCAAAGGCCACGTCAAGCATAATCCCAGGGGGAGTTCGGCGATCGTTAGCCGTGCCCTTGAGACGGCAATCGTTACCAATGAAGACGATGACTCCATTTTTGCTGAATCTTTGCCCGATGGCATGCGGCTGAGGGTCGCTGGCCAACGTTTTCGTCCCATGGCTGTGGCGAAGGCCCTCGCACGAATGGCACTGTTTGTATTGGAGCCCGAACAACGGCAGGAGGTCTCTTGGTTGTTCGACTGGCTCCGAGGTGACGTGGCGTGGAACCCCACCTACGCTGAAGGCTTCTGGCCAGGTCCACGAACCCCGGAGGTCTCTCTCGTAGTTCGGACCACAGGCCGAGCCGATGCTCCGTGCCTGGTGGAATTTGGATTTTGCAACCTCAAGTATGCGATGCGGTTACCTACACACGCGACTGCCTTGACGAAGTCGGGGGCAGCGTTGACAATGATCGATCATGGCGAAGAAGATGATCTCAAGTTTGTTCGAGTTACGGGCGAAGATATGACGCTAGACAGTTCCATGACAATCGATCTGCACGGTGATCGCCAAGAGCTCCCGGTGGGAGAACCAGTCTCGGAGCTACTTGAGATCGCCGGCTTCAAGCGCGACTGAATAAGTCGAGGAGAGTTCTCGCCGGCCCCTCCGCGTTGCGCAGAGCGTCGCGTATCGCGCAGGGCTGAGAGATGTTCGACGGGCCGGCGAAGATCGGTGTAGACTGTGCCGATGACTCCAGAGCGAACAGAACAGCAACTCGACCACCTGTGGGTGCATATTTGTGCCAACCGGTGGCAGGATGCTCGCAACGACGAGGAGTATCCTGCTCCACCCGATGTTGCCGCGGATGTTGCTGTCAAAGAAGCTGACGGTGCCACACAGCAAGTCGAAAAGCAGAGCTCCGTCGCTGCCCGGAGGGGCGATATCTCGCCTGCATCAGCAGACCAGCAGTTGGATGAGCTATGGACGCTTGTGTGCGCAAGCAAGTATTTTCGGTGTCGATGTGAAGGCATGCGGATGCCGGATGCCGCAGCGGCTGCTGTTGAGGAGGCAGATACGGCACGTATGCATGTCTCTCGTCGTCCGTCCGTACACGCTCGTCTGGCCAAGTGAAATTGCGGCGCGCCAGCACCCCCGACTCGTACCCGCGCTTGGACTCATAGAAGTCTGGGTCGTCGACCCGGGGCTGCTAGGCCACATCAACGGGTAACGAACTCGCTGAGCCGCGACGCGGGGCTTGCTCCTGTACGTTCTGCGCGTCCAGCGCCAGTATCCAGCGCCAACAAGCTGAACGGTGCGTGGCCAAGGGGGTCCCAGCGAGGATGAAATTTCCCGTCGGGGGGCTCGCTTTGCCAAGCTCAACCACAACTCCCCTGCGCGGGGCCGTTCGGCTCGCGTGGATCAGGCGACAAATTTCAGTTCGAGCTGACCGGGCAAGGCCGGCCGCCTTCGCGGCGGCGGTCGAGGTCCGAGCCCAACCTTGGCGAGCACCCGACTGATCTCCTCGGGCTCGTTGGCGAGCTCGACCAGGCGCATCCGGCCCTCGCATCGCTCGCAGGTGAGCACGTCGACCGCGAACACCCGCCGCAGCAACCACGCCCAAGGGTGCCGCGAGCTTCGCTTTATCTCGACCTCGACGGCAACCCCCGGCTCGGCTTTGGCATCGAACACCAGACGCAGCTGCGCGGGCTCGGGCTCCTCACTGGGGCCAGCAACCACCTCGGCGCGAGCCTTCGCCCGAGCCGCGAGCACGCCGTGGTAGCGAACCATATTGAAGTGCGGCGGCGGGATCAGTGCGACCCGTCGCGCGATGAAGTCCAGCGGGTCGAGGACAACTGCATGCGCTCCACTCCGCCACGCGCGCTTGAAGCGAACCAGCACCCGCCCGGCCGGGGTCAGTTCGAGGCGCTCTCGAGCGATCGGGGGTCGGGCCACGTAACGGGACAACCGCCCCAGGCGTCCGCGGTCACGGGCCCTCACGAACTGGTGGCGCTCGCAGGAGCTCAGGGCGCGGCGCGTCGAGGCGAGGCGCGGCGCGGCGAGGCGGGCGGGCGTGGAGGCGGCGCCGCGACGGCCTCGGCGCGACTGGAGTTGCTTCGCGCTGGGGGGACGCTTCGGTGCAGTTGTTGCGGCAGCGAGGGGCGTGAGTCGAGCTAGCGTGGAGCCATGACGTTGAAGGCCTCGCTCATGGCCATCATGGCGTTGGCGGTCGTGACGACTTGCGACGGTTCATCGTCGGTGTCGCTGACCTCAGCAGCTTGTGGAGATGGGGTCGTGGAGGGGCTGGAGGCGTGCGACGACGCGAACACCCAAGACGGCGACGGCTGCAGCGCGGCTTGTGAACACGAGCATGTGACGCCGGCTTGCGTGAAGATCGTCGAGGCTCCCGAGCTCGGGGTCGGCGGAATGCTCGCGACCGCCGATGGGCGCATCTTGATTGGCGGCGAGATCACGACTACGGGCACGGGTTCGCATGGGTGGCTCGGCGCCTTCGACAGCGGAGGCTCCGAGCTGTGGACGCTCGACCTCGAAGGTGATTTCGCAGGTCCGTTCATCGAGAGTGAAGATGGCTTCATCGTCTACGCCAACACACCTTTTGGTGTCGACGACGAGCTCCTCACGATCGACGCTGCGGGGGCTTTGACCGAGTCGGTCCCGCTCACTGGGGCCGATGGTTTCGCCATCGACATGATCGACACCGAGGCCGGGCTGCTGCTCGCCGGCGGCGGTGGAGAGGACCTTTGGCTGGGCCGGGTGAGCGTCGACGGAGCGCTGGAGACGCTCATGGCCGAGGACCACGCCGGCCTCTGGGACGTGTTCCGCGCGCTCGAGCGCCACGAGGACTCCCTTGGTGCGCTGGCCACCGTCGGGACGGTCGACAACACCGACGGCGATTTCGTACCACTCGACACCGAGGCCACGCTGCTCATCGAGTACGACGAGCAAGGCAGCGAGTTGCGCCGCACGCTGCTGTCCGGCGGCGACGAGCTCACGCTGCAAGGATACGATCTGGCCGTGACCAAGGACGGCACGTGGATCGTCGCGGGGCTGCGGTACCCACCTCACAGCGTACTCTCTGTCCAGGCGTGGGCGGTCGCGGTCCGCGAGGGCGAAGTCCTGTGGACGCAGGAGACGCCCGACTCGACCGCGATCGAGGCGGGCGCTCGATCCGGCCGGTATTCCGGCGTGGCCGCGAGCGATGAGGTCTTGTTGCTGGGTATGGTCCGGCTCGGCTCCGATGGCGTCGCCCGCCTGGGCACGCGGGTCGACGCTGCTGACGGCAGCGTGCTTTGGCGGGAGATCGGTGAGGTCATACCCGACGTTAGCGACCGCTACACCGCGGCGACGACGACGCCCGATGGCCGGGCCTGGCTGCTGCGGACCACGGACTACGCGGACCGGGTTGAGCAATGGCTGTGCGGCACGCAGCTTTGAAGCGGGAGCCTGTCCTGGCCTCGTGCTGAGTCAGGCCGTCGGTGTCGGCGAGCATGAGCGCCCGCGAGTCGCAACACTCGCGGCGGCGTGACTTTGGCTCGCCGAGAACCCCTCGATACCCGCGGCGGCGCGATCTTGGCTCGCAAACGACCCCTCGATACCCGCGGCGGCACGGGGACAATCCCCCGTCGCCGGTCCGATACCCGCAATCACGGTGAGCTCGGCGGGGTGCTCCTGGCGGCCCCTGGTTGAGGCCGAAGGCCCCGTTGCCGGCCGCTTGGAGTCAGCACCCCTGACTCGCCGCGATCACCTCGCGGACGCTGGCGAGGAGGTCGGCCGCGCGGTAGGGCTTGTGGACGAAGGCCGCGCCTCGGAGCTCGACCGGGTCCTCGCCGAGCTGGTCCTCGCTGTAGCCGCTGCAGATGACGATCGGCAGCTCGGGGCGCATCGTTCGGAGGTGGATGGCGACGTCGATCCCGCGGACGCCGGGCATGGTCAGGTCGACGACGGCGACCGCGAAGGCCTCGGGCGACTCGGTGTAGCGCGCGAGCGCCTCGTCGCCGTTGTCGGCGAGGACGACCCGGTAGCCCGCCCGCTCCAACACGGCCCGGGCGAGGCGCTGCACGAGGGGCTCGTCGTCGATCACCAGCGCCGTGCCCACGCCCCGGGTGGCCGGGGCCGCGCAGGGCCCCGGTTGGCGCGGGGCCGGCTCGTCGCTCGCGGGCAGCAGGAGGTCGAAGCGCGCGCCCGCGCCCTCGCTGCTCGCCAGGCGCAGGGCCCCGTGGTGGCGCCGGACGATGCCCTGGATCGCCGCGAGCCCGAGCCCGCGCCCGGGCCCCTTGGTGCTGAAGAAGGGATCGAAGATTCGGGACTCGAGCGCGGGGTCGATGCCCGGACCGTCGTCCGCGACCGAGAGCAGGACGTAGGGGCCGGGCGCGAGGCTCCCGGACTCTGGCCAGGTCGAGAGCGTGTCGGTATCCAGCTGCGTCGCCTTCGTGGTGATCGTGATCGTACCCTCGCCAGCTCCGATCGCCTCGGACGCGTTGATCGCCAGGTTCATCAGGACCTGGCGAAGCTGGGTGATGTCGGCGTCGACGGCCGGCAACGAGGGCTCGAGCTTCGCCCGGACCCGCACGCCCTTGCCGAGGGCCGCGCGGTGGAGCTCCGAGGCCTCGGTGACGAGCGCGCTGAGGTCGACCGGCCGGATAGCGAAGGAGCCGCGGCCTGCGTAGGCGAGGAGCTGCCCGCACAGGTTGGCCGCCCGCTCGCCCGCGGCCTGAATCTCCAGCAGCACGCTGGAGGTCTCGGGTCGCAGCTGCGTGTCCATCAGCAGCAGGCTCGCGTTGCCGAGCACGCCGACGAGGAGGTTGTTGAAGTCGTGGGCGATGCCGCCGGCGAGCAAGCCCAGGCTCTCGAGCTTCTGGTGCTCGTAGGCCCGCTGCTCGGCGTGGTAGCGCTCGGAGATGTCGAAGCAGACCCCGCTGAGGTGATCGGGGGACCCGTCGGTCGCTAGGTAGGTGCGGCCCCGGGACTCGATGATGCGCTCGCTCCCGTCCCGGCGCCGGGCCCGGTACAGGGCCCGGAACTCGCCGCCGGTCGACATGCTCCTCTCGAACGCAGCCTTCAAGAGGGCGCGGTCGTCGGGGTGAACGCGATCGCTGAGGTCGGCGAAGGTGCCTCGAAACCGCTCGGGGGGCCAGTCGAAGAGCTGGTGGGTGCGCTCGTCCCAGACCAGCTGCTCGGTCCGCGGGGACCAGACGAAGGTCCCGATGTCCCCGGCGTCGAGGGCCAGCTGGAGGAGCTCCTCGCTCTGGCGGAGGCGGCTGGTGGAGATCGCCAGGGCCGTGAGGTCGGCGACCGACCCCGTGAAGTCGACCTCGTCGGGGGTCCAGACCCGGGCCGGCCCGACGTGCTCGTGACAGACCACGCCAAACAGCTCCCCGCCAACCCGGATCGGCGCGTCGAGCATCGAGGAGATGCCGTGGGGGACCAGGTAGGACGGGCTGAACTCGCGGGTCGCCGGGTCGGTGCGGGCGTCGCTTGCGACGATGGCCCGCTCGCTCGCCATCGCCCGAAAGTAGCCGGGGAAGTCGCGCTCGAGCAGGCTCGCGCCCTCGCTGTGGTGGTCGCGGGACAGCTCGTAGAGGTCGAGGCAAGTGATGCCGTCGCGGGCAGGGGTGTAGGACCACACGCTGACCCGCTCGACGCCGAGCGCGGCGGCCGACGAGGCGGTGACCTCGCGCAGGACGGTCTCGATCTCTTCGGGCCCGCTCGCCTGGCGAAGGGCCAGCTTCTCGAGGGCTTGGCGCTGCAAGCGGCGCCGACCTTCCCATTGCCGGACCAGGGTCTCGTCATTGTGCTGCGCTCCGGCCATGTCCGGGGGGGGCCTCTATTTCGTAGCGTGGGCCGATGTGAGGGATGTGCACGCTCGAGTTGGACGAAGGCCGGCGGCGGTGGCGGCGTCGTCGGCCACGCAAGGGGTTGCGAAGCTCCTCGCAGCCCGCCGTAGACAGGGAGCGAGGGTGCGAGCGAGCGGCCGTGGGGGGCAGAGTCGCTGACGGCTCGGGGGGTCTACAGCTCCCACGCGAGGCCGCGCCGCGCCCCGCACCGCTCATCCAATGCGGGCTCGTCCGCCGCGGACGCCGACCCTGGCAGCGCGCCGCCTCTAGCAGCCCGGGCTGCTAGCACCCCGGGCTGCGAGCGCCGCGCCCCGGATCAGGGCAGGGGGAAGGGCGTCGCGAGCCCGAAGATCAGCAGGCACATCTCGTCGAGGCTGGCCTCACCCATGAACACCGTGGTCGGCTCGCTGAGCCCCTGCTCGTCGAGGGCCTGGACCAAGAAGGGGTTGGCGAGGGTGTTGTCGTAGGTGCAGCGCAGCTTGACCACGTCGCCGCCTTGAACCTTGGGGTAGGCGCCGAGCTCCGCGTCGGGGTTGTAGGTCCGCTGCCAATTGAAGTCCCAGCGCGGGGTCTGGATCAGGCAGATCTCCTCGCCCTCGCGCTCGATCCAGACCTTCATGTCGACGCCGATGTAGTGCATGTGGGTCCCGAGCGTGACGATGTCGATCGGCGGGACGCCGTCGGGGATCGTGACCGACATGGTCTCGGTGTGATCGGCGACGTCGGGCGGGATCATGAACAGCGGCGTGTCGTCGGGGTCGTTGGGGCCGGGCTCGAGGCCCGGGGCGCTCACGAAGTTGCCGAGCAGATCGATGGTCGCCTCGTAGGCCGGCTTGTCCTCGACCCAGCGCAGGGCCACGGAGCTCTGATCGACCTCGTCGCCGGCTCCGGTCGGGTGGTAGTGGTAGGCCAAGATCACGCGCGAGCCCGCGCGCATCGGCACGCCGACGTCCTCGGGCATCTCGGTCGGGACCGAGCCGGGCACCCAGGTGCCGATCAGGCTGGCGTTGTTGACCCCGGCGGTGCCGAAGCAGGGGTAGCTGCCGTCGGGCCCGGCGACCTCGGCCGAGTTGGCGTCGGGGTCGGCGTAGATCAGCACGTGGTGCACGACCTGCTCGTTGTCGGGGATCATCTGCACGCCCGTGACCCAGACGTCGGTGGCCAGCTGCGGGTCGATCGAGTAGCAGATGAAGCTGTCTTCGGTCCCGCCGACGACGAAGGGGCTCGGGTTTTGGAAGCTCGCGCTCGGATCTTGAAGCGCGAGCTCGGGCGGGCTCGGGAGCGCGACGGCGTCGGCCGGATCCCCCTCGGGGGTCCCGGCCGCGACCCAGTCGGCGAGCAGCTGCCTGTCGGCCTCGGCGAGGCGCAGATCGTTGGTCCAGTCGTGCTCGGGCTGGCACTCCTCGGTCTCGATCGCGCCCCACGGCGGCATCACGCCCTCGTTGACGGCGTCGCTGGCGAGCGCGCCCCAGACCGACGCTTGCTCGTAGGTCTCGAGCGCGAACGGAGCGATGCCGCCCTCGGCGTGGCAGCCGACGCAGTTTGTGTAGACCAGCGGCGCGATGTCCTCGTGCCAGTTGGGCCGCAGGGCGCTCTCGTCTCCGTCGCCGTCGCCGGGATCACCGTCGCCGTCGCCCTCGGCCTCGGCCTCGGCCTGATCGTCACCGGTGTCGGCCTCGGTCTCGCCGTCGGACGGCGAGTCACTCGCGCACGCGGACAGGGTGAGCCCGATGACGCAGGTCGAGAGGAGCGCGCAGCTACGAAGGCAGGCCATGGTCATGAGCTGATTGGACACGCAAACTCGGGCGCTCCGCAAGTCGGGACCCGAGCGGCTGTTGGAGCCGAGATCGACGTGGTAGTTTGCAACGTGAACCAACGACGGCTTGCGAGTGTGTGTGCCCTGTGGCTGATGACCGGGTGCGGTGACGGTGGTGGTGAGGAGCTCGCCGACGAGACCGGCGAAGCGGGAGACGGCGACACCGGAGACGGCGACACGGGAGACGGCGACACCGGAGACGGCGACGGCGACGGTGACCCGGGTGACGGTGACGGTGACGGTGAGGGGGAGCTCATCGAAGTCAGCGGCGACGCGTTCGCGTTTGGCCCCGGGACGATGATCGCCGACGCGACCGTCACGATCCTCGAGCACCCCGAGCAGATCGCCACGACCGACGCGGACGGGCACTTCGTGTTCGAGGGCCTGGCGCCCGGGTCCGCCGCGACCTTCGTGATGGACAAAGACGGGTTCCCGGTGATCTACACCAAGACCTTCACCCTGCCCGACAGCGGGGTCGTCGAGCGGGTGACCTTCCAGGTCCCCGACGACGCGACCTTCGACGCGCTGGCCCTGGTGGCCGGGATCGAGCCCGACCCCGCGACCTGCCAGATCGCGAGCACGGTCACGCGGGTCGGCAAGTCACTCTACGACGCGGGCGCCCACGGAGAGGCCGGGGCCACGGTCACGATCGACCCGCCGCTGCCGCCCGAGCACGGACCCGTGTACTTCAACGCCAACGTGATCCCCCAGCCCGACCTGGTCGAGACCTCCGAGGACGGCGGAATCCTCTATACCAACGTCCCGCCGGGCGTCTACACGATCCACGCGAGCAAGGAGGGCGTGGAGTTCGAGGACGTCGTCATCCAGTGTGACGCCGACGTCCTCGTCAACCCCTCGCCCCCGCACGGCCTCCAGGCGATCTAGCAGCCCGGGGTCATGGGAGGTTTCCGCAGCAGCGGAAGCTGGTGTTGAGGCTGCGGAAGTCTCGCGGGCGCGTCGAGCTGACCGCGCAGCGCAGGATGTTGTCGCTCGAGAAGTACGAGCCCCCGCGGCGCCGACACTCCTCGGTGTTGTCGTCGGTGTCGGGCGAGTCGGCGCAGGCGCTGGTCCACTCCCACGCGTTGCCGCTCATGTCGAAGAGCCCGGGCGCCCCGCCCTCGCAGGTGTCGAGCGAGCCGACGAGGGCCAGCTCGTCGACGCCGAGCTCCGCGCCGTTGCAGGCCGTCGGATCGTAGCTGTCGGCGTAGGGGTAGGTCATGGCGCCGTCGGCCGAGCAGGCCCGGTACCACTCGTTGTTCACCGCGTCGTTGAGGTCACTGAGCGCGGCCGGCTGCCCGCCGACGAGGCCGCACAGGTGGGCTCCCGACCACTCGCAGTAGGCCCACGCGTCGCACCAGTCCACGCCGACGACTGGAAAGTCGAGGTCGTCGTTGCTCTGGCTGTTCCAGCTGTCGGGGAGGTAGTCGATCTTCCACGAGCAGGTCTCTGGGAGACCCTCGAAGCCGACGTCGTCGAACAGGAATTGGGCGTACTGATCGACGGAGATCTCGGTCGCGGAGATCGAGAAGTCGCCGAGGTCGAGGAGGTCGTCGCCGTCTCCGTCGCCGTCGCCGGTGTCGCCGTCCCCGGTGTCGCCGTCGCCGTCGCCTGTGTCGCCGTCACCGTCCCCGGTGTCGCCGTCGCCATCGCCCGTGTCGCCGTCGCCGTCCCCGGTGTCGCCGTCGCCTGTGTCGCCGTCGCCGTCCCCGGTGTCGCCGTCGTCATCTCCGTCGCCGTCCCCGGAGTCGCCGTCGTCATCTCCGTCGCCGTCTCCCGTGTCGGTCGTCGTCGTGCCGCCGTCGCCATCGCCCGGGTCGCCATCTCCGTCGCCGGTGCTCACGGTCGAGGCCGTCTCGTCGAAGCCGGTCTCGTCCGCGGTCCCATCGGTCCCGAGATCGGCGCCGCTGCCCGAGACACCGAGGGCTCGGTCGGCGCAGCCGCAAGGGAGGAGAAGAAGACTGGTGAGGGAGATGAAGCAAAGTGAGCGCATGTTGGACTCCGAGTGGCCCAGGTCTTGGTGGGCCGCACCAGTATGAGTCGAACTCGCGGCCGCGACTCCTGGATATTGCCGAAATTCTCCATAAATCAGCGCGCTATGGCCATTTTCGAGCACGCGCGTGTTTCACCTCGACTCCGGTGTGCGTGCATGTCAGGCAGTGATCCAAAGACATCAGCCGTCGCGGTGGCAAGGTCCAAGGCGGCCGGGGGGTCTAAACACCTCAGCCCCCTTCTAGGGGGCCACGCAACCGATTGCGCGGCACACCAGGGCCCACCGAGCGAGGAACGAGCGACCTGCCGCGCAGCGGCAGTGCGTGGCAAGGTCTAAGGTGGGCGGGGGGGTCTAAACAAGCCCGGTGTCTAAAACCGATTCCCGGTCAGAGTCGACTTCGGTACCATCGCCTGTACACGTGCACATGGATCCGGACAGCGCGGCGCCTTTGGTGTTGGTCCTCGGCAGGCCCGGGGATGGGGTCGCAAAGGCCGTCGCCGAGCGACTCCGGGGGTCATTCGAGGTCGTGGCCACGGTGGTCGAGAGCGCGTCCGAGCTGCGCGCGGTCGTCGGGCGCTACCGCGAGCGCCTCGGCGCGCTGGTCGTGGGCGCGTCGGACTCGAGCTCGGCCTCGACGCTGGTCTGGGAGCTCGATCGCGGCATCGACTGGCTCCGCGAGCGGACCCTCGTCGTCGTCGACGAGCTCGCCAAGCTCGACTCCGTACCCCGCCGCTTGCTCGACGCGATGGCCTACCTGGCCACCGACGAGGACGAGCTCGACGCCATCGTGGCCTACGTCGAGGCGATACTCGAGCGGCCCCGCGAGGTCGACGTGCTCGCGACCTTGGTCCGCAGCGCCGTCGACCGCCGCAGCGTCGACTCGCTGCCGCCGCTGCTCGGCGACTGGAGCGACGTCGAGCGCCTCGACCCCTCGCACCTCGAGCTCGCCCACATCGGTGACCGAGGCCTGCGGCCGAACCCGCTGTGGGCCCAGTGGACGGGCGAGCGTGAGCGCGCCGCGATCGAGCAGCTCGGCGCCCGGCTCGGCGACCACGCGCGCCCGGCTCGGCCGACGACCGTCAGGCAGCCCAAGCCGCCGCTCGAGTCGCAACCAGTCGAGCGGCCGCCGGAGGCCGCCAGGGCCAAGTCCTCGGGCAAGAAGAGCAAGAAATGACGCGCCCGACCTGCTTCGATCTGTCCAAGCTCGAGAACCTGGCCGAGCGCATCTACCACGGTCAGGTCGTGTTCTTCGTTGGCGCGGGCTTCTCGCTCGACAGCGAGGGCCTGACCGGGCGGCGCCTGCTCCTGCGCCTGCTCGCGCGCTTCGACGCGCTGACGAGCGCGCTGCTCGACGCGGCCCCGAGCGCGGGGCTGGTCGCGACCGCGAGGCGCCTGCGCGAGGTCCTGCGCTCGACCTTCTGGCTCGGCGTCGAGGGCCGCGATCCGCTGACGACGGTGGCCCACGCCAGGATCCTCGAGGCCGACTACTACCGACCCAACGAGTGGATGTGCGAGGCCTTCGGGGCCTTGCTCGACGCGTGCACCGACGCGGGGCTCGGCGCCGAGTTTTGGCCCGAGGTCCACCGCCGTGAGACCGCGCTGCTCGAGCGCAACCCGATCTGGGGCCGGGTCGAGCGGCTGCGGGAGATCGAGCCGCGCTTGCTGCTCGGCGAGGAGTGGGGCCCGAGCGAGCGCGGCAAGGCCCTGTTCCTCGACACCCTCGGGTTCGCCGACGCCGAGGTCATGGCCGGTCGGCCCCACGCGCCGCGCCTGCTCGAGGTCGAGCGCAGCTACGGCGATCGCCTGCGCCCGCGCCATCACATCATCGCCCGCTGGGCCCGCGAGGGCCTGTGCCGGACGCTGCTGACCACCAACTACGACATGTTGATGGAGGGCGCGTACCGCCTCTCGGGCTTCGCGTGTCGGCTGTGCGACACGCCCGGCGAGGAGCCCGAGCAGCCGCCGCTGCTGACCGAGCTGTCGCACTTCGCCCGGATCGGCGAGGCCGTCGACTTCTTTCGCTTCGGCCACACCCACCGCTCGACCCTGGTCGCCAAGATCCACGGCTGCGCCGAGTGCTATCGCTGGACCCGGGCCCGGGTCATCGACGCGCTGCGCTCGGGCGACGAGGTCGAGCTCGCGAGCGCGCGCCGGGCCTTCGCCAACTACCTGCCGTCGATCGTGTTCACCTTCCGCGAGATCCAAAACTGGCGCCAGGACGCGTGGTCGCGCGATCTCCTGGCCAATTTGCTGCGCACGCGCTCGATCGTGTTTTGCGGCTACAGCACCCGCGATCGCGTGCTCCACGACGCGTTCCGCACGGCCTTCGAAGAGATCGCGACGGTCAACGAGCGGATGGGCGCGTTCCAACCCCACCTCGAGAAGGACGAGGCCCGCGCGGCCCGAGCGTCATCGAGCTCGGGGGCGGCCGAGGGCGCGGGCGCGGCCGCCGAGGCCGCCGGAGCCCAGATCGACTCGACGACGGTCGACCGCCGGGCCCAGCGCGCGCGGGCCTTCTTTCTCGGCGGCCCCGGCGGGTTCGAGTTCGACGCGCTCGAGGTCCTGCGCGCGGCCAGCCGGGCCGAGGGCATCGATCATCCCTCGCAGACCTACCACCCCAACTACCTCCAGTTTCACTTCGAGTCCGACGACGGGCCCGCGGGCTTTCCGGGCCTCGATCAGACCATGCGCTGGCTGTGGCATCGGACCGTGCGGATTCGCCAGGAGCAGTGCGTCGACGTCGATCTGCGCCGGGTCGTGACCAATCTGTTGGGCGGCGGCTGCCCCGAGCGCGAGCGCCAACGGGTGCTCGAGCGCCTCCACGAGCTGACCGCGGCCGAGTCCGAGGAGGCCAGGGGCTGGGAGACCCGGGCCCCGAGCGAGGACGAGTTCGATCGCGTGGTCGGGTGGACCGATCGCTTTCACCCCGCGCTGCTGCGCGAGCTGGCGATCGGCGAGGCGGTCCTGCGCCGGGGTGGGGCGGTGGCCTCGACTCGCGGGGCCAATCGCGGGCGGTGGTTCTTCCCCCCGGCCGAGCACCCCCAGTGGACCGGCTGGGGCGTGGTCGTCGAGATCGCGCTGCGGCGGATGATCGCGGCCTGGCGCGGGGCGCTGCCGCGCTGGGCTCAGTCGAGCCCCTGCCTGACGCCGGGCCAGTCGCTGCGGCCCGCGGTCGGCTTCTCGCGCGGCAGCGAGGCCCAGCCCTCGACCCCGCGCGCCCTCGCGATCGTGTTGGCCGGCTTCGATCGTCGCTCGCGTCGGCCGCGGGTGCGCGGGGCCTTCGTCGGTCGCGTTCACCACTGGCGGCTGCGGGCCCAGACGATCCCGTGGTGGCCCGCCGAACAGCGCCCGCTCGCCGGGACCCCGGGCGCGGCCCTGCTGTGGTGCTGGGCCGTCGCCGACGAGCCGACGGCGGCGATGATCGAGGCCCTGCCTCGGCTCTTGGGCATCGAGCACCCGGCCGAGTCCGGGCAGTCACGACCGCTGCGGGTCGCGTGAGGACCAGGCCATGGACGACGGGTTGCACAACCATCAGCCAGCGCTGCTCGACGAACTCGAGCGCGCGCTGGTCGAGCACTTCAAGCTGCGCTCGGCGCTCGGCCAGGCTCGCGCGCTGCTGACCGACGCGAGCCTCGCGGCCGCCCGGGACCACGTGCTCGCGACCGCGGCCGCCCACGCCGAGGTCCGCAACCAAGGCGGCGCGCTGCTCGCTGAGCTCGAGCGCGCGGGCGCGCGGGCGCGCGAGGCCGAGCAGGTCGTGACCCAGGTCGAGGGCTGGCGCGCGCGCGAGCGGGCCGAGGCGCAGCTGGCCGTCGAGATCTTCGTCGACGCGGAGTCCCTCGGTCCGGCCCGCGACGGCGCCTGGCGCCCCGGGCTCGAGCCGGGGCCGCCGAGCACGACGCCCGTCTACCTGCGCGACCCCGAGCTGCGCGTCTGCGGTCACTTCGAGCCCGAGGTCGACCTGCTGATCTACGACCCGGGCCTCGGGACCCTGGCGATGGTCCAGATCGTCGACGCGCTCGCGCCCGACTCCGTCCGCGCGCAGGTCAGCCGTTACGTCGACCGCGCGACCTACCTGCGCCACTTGCTGTTGACCGCGCGCGAACAGGACGCCGGGTGCGATCGCCAGGTCATCAGCGTCGAGCTCGTCTTGGTTCACCGGGCCCACGATCACGACGGCGACGGCCAGATCGATCTGCTCTACGAGGTCGGGGAGACCCTGCGCGATCTGGCCCAGCAGACCGACTGCCTCCACGCGATCGGGGTCAACGTCCTGGCCGCGGAGCCGCGCGGGGTCGATCCGGCCCGGCTCCGGCGGGCCTTCTCGTGGCTGCTCCACGACACGCGCCAGTGGTTCGAGGGCCTCGAGCAGCGTCGCTTGGCCCTGCGAGGCGAGGCCGAGGATGGCTTCGGCCGGCTCGGGGCGATCGAGCTCGACGAGTATCGCCTGCCTGGACGCAGGACCCTGACCCTCGACGAGGGCGCGCGCCTCCACCTGCTTCACGGGCACAACGGCTCGGGCAAGTCGTCGCTGGTCGAGGCCCTCGAGCTGATGGTCACGGGCACGATCGAGCGCCTGTCGGGGATCGAGGACTACGAGCACGTGGTCCGCAACCGCTGGTCGTCGACGCCCGCCCGGGTCGCGCTGTACAGCGCCGAGCTCGGGCGCGAGCCGCTGTCCTTCGAGCTCCACGGGGCCGACCGGCCTGCGCGCCCGCTCGCGTCGGGCAGCCGGGCGTCGTCCTTTCGCCTCGATCAGACGGTCATGGACCGGCTCGCCCGGGCCAGCGACGTCGATCGTGCGGCCGAGCTGCTCGCCGCCTTCTTCGCCGACGAGGCCGAGGTCCGCGAGCGCTGGCAGCACGCGATGGCCGAGGCCGAGGCCGCGCTCGCGCGCCTGCCCGCCCGCGTCATTCGCTGGCTCGAGCATCACCAGCGCGAGCGTCAGGATCTGCACGAGGTCGTCGTCGAGCAGCTCGCGCTCCTCGCCGACAACCGGGTCCCCGCCGCGCTCGTGGACGCGCTGCTGCCGATCCCGCGCGCGCAGCTGCGGCCGCTCGTGGGCCAGCTCGAGGCCCTCGCGCAGCTCGAGGAGCAGCTCGAGCGCGACGGCTTCGTCGCCGCCGACGCGCCGCTGTGGGACGCGCTCGAGGCTGCGTTCGTGCGCCTCGCCAGTGATCTGCCCGAGCGGGTCGGAACCGTGGAGTCGGTCCTGCGCACCCTCGATCGAGTTGGGCGGTGGTGGAACGAGGGCGACGCGGCCGGCTTCGACAGCGAGGCCGCCTACGCCGCCGCGCTCGACGAGTGGCTCGAGCTCTCGGCGCTGGCCGAGATCGCCGAGCAGCAGCACCGGATCCTGACGGTGCTCAGCGGGGCGCGAGCCGAGGGCTGGGAGCTTCGGCGCCTCGACGAGGCCGGGGCCGCGGTCGGGCTCTTGCGCGGCCTCGCCGAGGTCGAGCCGATCGTGCTCGACGATCTCGAGCGCGCGCGGGCGCAGTGGGCGAAGCGGCGCGAGCAGCTCGGTCGCGCGCTGCGGCGGTCCGACGACGCGCCCGTCGACGGCAAGCCGCTGACCGCCGCGCGGGCGCGGCTCGACGACGAAGAGATCGAGGAGCTCGATCGCTTCGGCGCCTGGTGGGCGCCCCAGGAGCGCGGCCAGGGCCTCGGCGAGCGCATCCACGGCGCGATCGAGCGGGGCGAGACCCACTCCTTTGCGACCGCCCTGATCGGCGCCCAGGCCTGGGTCACCCCGATCTACGACGCCGCCGCGAGCATGCTCGAGCCGCTCCGAGAGCTGCGCGAGACCTGGGGCGCGAGCCTCCATCGAGCGGTCGGGCGGCGAAGCTCGCAGCACGACCCGCGCCTCGCTCGAGAGGTCCAAGTCGAGCTCGACATCGAGCAATTCGCAGAGGCGGCCGAGGCGATCGCCGAGAATTGGGGCGGCGGCGAGGATGCGGCCGACGAGCTGTTCGACCCGCTGCAGGGGCTCGACGACTTCGACGGCCCGCTCGCCGTCGAGGACCCGCGAAAATCCCCGGTCGAGCGCGAGCGCGAGCCCGCCGCGCGGGGCGTCGAGGGCGAGCGCCCGCGAGCGCCCGCGCGCCCGACGTCCGCGCCGCCGCTCGCTTCGGCCCCGCCGGCCTCCGCCCCCGCGCCGGGCGGCGCGCCGGCCCCCGAGCCCCGAGCCGCGGTCATGCAGTCGCGCACGGTCTCGTTGAGCGACGCTCCACCGCCCCAAGCCGCTCCGGCTTCGGCTCCGGCTCCGGCTCCGGCTCCGGCTCCGGGGGGCCGAGCCGAGGCCGAGCTGGGGCTGTCGGCGCTGGTCGAGCGTCTGCGTCAGGCCTACGAGGTCAGCGCTCGGGCGCACGAGGTCGGCACGGAGGTTCAAGACAGCTTCGTCATGCGCCTCGCCGCCGACGATCGGCGCGCGCTGAGCCTGGTCGACGCGCTCAACGAGCTGATGGCCCTGTTCACCCCGGCGCGCTGGGCCTACGAGGACATCATCTTGCGCTACCAGGAGGCTGGCGACGTCTCGCGGCTTCAGTTCGAGACCGGCGAACTGCGCGGCGGCGCCGATCCCAGGGCGCGGGCGCGGGCGGATCTACGCCTCAACACCGCGCAGCTCAACGCGTTCACGCTGGCCTTGTTCTTGTTGTGCGCGCCGCGGGTCGACAACCCGATCGGCTTGCTGGTGCTCGACGATCCGCTCCAGAACATGGACGAGCTCACGGTCACCACCCTCGCGCGTGGCCTCGCCAAGCTCATGCGCGTGCTCCCGCGGCGCTGGTCCCTGATGATGCTGTTCCACGGCGAGGGTGATCTGGCCCGCTTTCACGACGAGGTCGAGTGCGCCGTCTACTTCTTGCCGTGGCTGAGCCCCACGGTCCGCGGACGAGAGCTGCAGATCAGCTGTCAGGGCGAGGACAGCCGGCTGGGTCTGACGCCCCAGCGCATCGCGCAGCTGGTCGCCCTGCGGCCATGAACCGAGCGCGGTCACTGCAGGTGTGACGATTCGGCACGGTCGGGTTCTGGCTGTGACCGATCCGCACGGTCGGCGACCGACGGCGAGCGCGCCCAGCTGCGCTCGACGTGGCGATCGGCGCTGGCACGGGGCTTGCTCCTGAGTCTCTTCGACTGCACACAGCGCCGATTCATCGGCGTTCACTTGCAGCGAAAGGAATTGATGACACTGACCAAGAACGAAACCTCGAATCCATCGACCACCACCACCACCACCAACACCACCAACAACAACGACGCCCCGCGACCGGAGCAGGACAAGCTGCGGCGGATGTTGACCGACTTTGACGACGGGATGCTCGTGAGCATGTCGCCCGAGGTCGGCCTCCGCGCTCGTCCGATGCGGATCATCGCCCGCGACCAGGAGGCACCCGACGATCTGTGGTTCATCTCGGAGCTCGACTCCGCCAAGGTCCACGAGCTCGCCCGCGAGCCGCGGGTCGCGGTCGTCCTCGGCGACCACAACCGCTTCGTCTCGATCTCGGGCCGCGCTCAGGTCATCGTCGACCGCGACAAGCTCGACGCGATCGGGACCGGCGACTGGAAGCTGTGGGTGCCCGAGGGCACCGAACGCGGCGACCTGGCCCTCATCCAGGTCGTGCCCGAGCACGCCGAGTACTGGGATCACTCCTCGTTCAAGACGGTCCGCCTCGCGTTCGAGGTCGCCCGCGCCAGGGCCAACGACGACCACCTGCGCCTGCCCGACAACCCTCAGTGGCACGGCGCCGTCTCCATGAGTTGAGCCCACGCTCGGATCGAGGCCCGGCCTCGGTCCGAGGCGACTCGAGGCGAGAGACCCTGCCCACCCCTTTCACCGGAGACTGACCATGGACACACAACTACTTCAAGTCGGGGAGTTCGAGCTCCCCGTGGCCGCGCGCGCGCCCCTCGACGCGCTGCTCGAAAAGCTCGACGGCTGGGCCACGACCGCCGTCGAGATGCTCCCCAACTTCGTCCTCGCTGCGATCGTGGTGATCGCGTTTGGGATCGCGGCCCGCTACGCCGGGCGCTGGGCTCAGCGCGCCCTCGACCGCACAACGAACAAGGAGGTGCTCAGCGCCCTGATCGGCAACGTGACCCGAGTGGTTGTCGTCGTGGCCGGCGTCTCGGTCGCCCTGAGCCTGCTCCACCTCGACAAGGCCGTGACCTCGCTGCTGGCCGGCGTCGGCGTCGTCGGCCTCGCGCTCGGCTTCGCGTTTCAGGACATCGCCGCCAACTTCATGTCTGGGGCGCTGATGGCCTTCCGCGGCTCGATCGAGCCCGGCGACATCATCGAGGTCAACGGCCACACCGGGACGGTCGAGGAGGTCCAGCTGCGGCGGACGGTGCTGCGGACCTTCGACGGCCTCAGCGTCGTCGTCCCCAACAAGGACATCTACCAAGACACGGTCGTGCACTTCACCCGCACGACCGAGCGCCGCGTCGACGTCAGCCTTGGGGTCGCCTACTCGGACGATCTCGAGCGGACCCGCGAGGTCCTGATCGCCGCGCTCGAGCCGGCGACCTGGCGCGACCAGGCCCGCGACGTCGAGGTGTTCTTCACCGGCTTTGGCGACAGCTCGATCAACTTCGACGTCCGGGTCTGGCTCGAGATCCCGGGTCAGTTCGGCTATCTCGACGCGCGCTCGGAGATGATCATCGTGATCAAAAAGGCGCTCGACGAGGCTGGCATGTCGATCCCCTTCCCGATCCGGACCCTCGACTTTGGCGCGAGCGCGGTCGGGGGCGACTCGCTCGACGTCACGCCGATCCAGATCGCGCGCGAGCGAGCGGGCGAGGCCCGGCCGATCGTCGAGAGCAAGGCGAGTTGAGCGAGGAACGCAGGACACGCCGGCCACGCCAGCCACGCCAGCCACGCCGTTTCGGGCTCGCGGGGCCGGGGTCGCTCACTTGGGCAAGAAGTCTCGATCGAGCACGGTCTTGCGCCCGTCTTCTTTGGCCCGGTCGATCGCTCGGTCCGCCCAATCGCGCAGCTTCTCGGACAGGACCTCGATGACGGCGTCCGATGTGTTGAGGCCGCCCGCTGCGCGCACGTAGGCCTTGAAGGCCTTGGTGACGACGAGGGCGTCGCGGGGGAGGCTCGGATCGCGCCGCTTGACCGGCGCGATCCTGCGCTTGCCCTGCCTGCGCGCGGGCTTGGGCTCGGTGACCACGCCGCCGACAGGCGGTGCCGTGAGCTCCTCGGCGTGCGCCTCTCGGTGTCGCGCGATCGGGAGGTGCGCGTCCCAGCACTCCATCTTGCAAAATACCATCCCCGTTCGCGCGCGATTGCAGGTCGACACACTGCAGACGAGGTAGCTCGCGCCGTGGGCGATCGGGCTCTTGCACCGACTGCAATTACGCCAGGTCGAAGTGGCCATGAGTCATGGTAGCAGCGTGCGTCCCGAGTCGGTTGTGATCTTCGGTCCAGGTTGACGGATGCGCGTTGAACTTGCAGAAATTACAAATAGAGCCCAAGCTTGGCCCAACGCTGGGGTGACCGATGATGATTGGACGAAAGCCCTCGACCAGGCCCAGGTTCATGAGCACGCCGACCTTCGAGGAGGTCGCGTGCGGCAGCGGTGAGTCAGAGCTGCGCTACACCTTCGAGGAGTTCTGCACGCTGCCGCTGTCTGACCGGGTCGCGCTGCTGCTTCAAAAGCCCCGCTTCTACCGTGGCGGTCAGCTCCTCAACGGCGCCGACGCGATGAGCTTCCGGGCCTGATCCCGGGCGGTCAGGGCGGTCAGGGCGATCACTCGCTGACCGTGGTGTAGTAGTACTCCTCGTCGTTGTACACGTCCGCGGATTCTTGACGCCCGAGCTTGAGCATGCTGCCGAGCGCCGAGCGCAGCTGCGCTGTCAGGGCCGAGGGAATGAAGTTATCGCTGAGGTTGAGGGACTTGAGGTGCCTGAAGCGCCCGGCGGCGTCGAGGATCGCCTGAGCCCCGGGCTCGCGCATGGTGCCCATCGACAGATCCACGCTCTCGACCTGCGTGAGCAGCTCCGACTTGGCCAGCTCGATGGCGATCTCGTCTTGCATCTCGGAGTTCTGGAGGCCGAGGTGCTTGAGCTTGGGCAGGGTCTTGGTCGAAAACAGCGGGCGCAAGGCCTCGATGTTGGTCGTGCCGCCGTAGCCCTCGCAGCCGAACCACACCTCGATGTGGGCGAGCTCGGGCAGCTTGGCCTTGGCGAGGCTCGCAACCGAGGCCTCGGGCAGGCCGCCGCTCTCGATCTCGAGCCGCGCGAGCGTCGGGTGCTCGAGCTCGCCGAGCCCGATGTCTGCGCCGCGCAGGCGCAGCGTTCGCAGCGCGGGCGCCTTGGCATAGATGCCGCTGACATCACCGTGGCTCACCCACGAAATTTCCTGCTGCTCCGCGTGAAAATCACCGACGAAGAGGGTGTGGAGGTGGGGGTGGACGATGCCCGCCGCGATCGCACGATGGGCGGCCGACAGCCCGCCGCCCTCGAAGTCCGTGAGCCCGATCGTCAGCTCAGCGAGGAACTCGCTGGCAGGTGATGACATCAAGGCCGCGAGGACCGCGACGGCGTCGGGCCCGTCGTAGCCAAAATTGGGCACACCGACGCTCGCGCGGGTGACGTAGCCGTAGGCCCAGGTCAGGCGCGCGACCTTGTCGAAGTTGTCGTCCTGCATGAGCTGGTGGAGCGCGGCGCCGAAGAAATGCTCGGCGTGGTCGAGCTCGAGCTGTTTGAGCTCCTTGGCCAGCTTGCGGCGCTCGGGCGACCTCGGCTTGGTCGCGGCGTGGGCGAGCGTCAGGGCGATGCGCTGGCCCCAGGGGTCGCCCGCGGCCTGGAGGCGGTCGGCGCGGACGCTGAAGTCCTCGCTCGGATCGGAGGCCGCCGCGGGCTTCGTCGCCGGGCTCGAGCCGACCTCGGCGTAGCCCTTGCGGACCTTCTCGTTGATCTTCTTGGTAGCGGCGGCGGCGGCCTTCTCGGGCGTGGCGAAGCGCTTGTTCTGGGTCTGTCCCGCGGTCCCGACCTTGCCGTAGCGGGCCGTGAAGCTGGCGCCCTCGACCTCGATCTCCCAGAACTTGTACGAGCGGCTGTCCTTGTACTCGAAGCGTCGCATTGGTCTGGTATAGCCAGACAGCTTCGAGCAGGGAAATCGGCGCGGGTCAGGCTGACTCGTAGCGCTTGAGCTTGTCGTAGAGCGTGCGCAGGCCGATGCCGAGCTCCTCGGCGGCCTTGCGTCGGTTGCCGTCGTGGCGCTCGAGCGCGGCCGTTATCGCCCGTCGCTCGAGCTCGCCGAGGGTCTGCGGTGCGTCAACGGCCACGCTCGCGCTCGGCCGCCGCGGGCGGCCTGGCAGCGCGAACAAATTGTCCGCGTCGATCTCATCGCCGTCGGCGAGGATCGCCGCGCGCTCGAGGGTGTTGGCCAGCTCGCGGACGTTGCCGGGCCAGCGCGCGGCGCTGAGGGCCTCGTGGGCGTCGGCTGCCAGCCTCAGCTCGGGCCGCCCGAGCTCGGCGCCAATCCGGGCCAGGAGGCGCTCGGCGAGGGGCACGATGTCCTCGCTGCGCTCGCGCAGCGGCGGCAGGTGGACCGGGAACACCGACAGCCGATGGTAGAGATCCTCACGGAAGCGTCCGTCGGCGATCATGGCCTCGAGGTCGCGGTTGGTCGCCGCGATCCAGCGCACGTCCGCGCGGATCGTCTGGTTGCCGCCGACGCGCTCGAAGGTGCGCTCTTGCAGGACCCTGAGCAGCTTGGCCTGGAGGCCCGGCGCGAGCTCGCCGACCTCGTCGAGGAAGAAGGTGCCCCCGGCCGCGAGCTCGAGCCGTCCCCGGCGGCGCCCGGCGGCGCCCGTGAACGCGCCTTTTTCGTGGCCGAACAGCTCGCTCTCGAGCAGGTTGGCCGACAGCGCGGCGCAGTTGATCGCGCAGTAGGGCCCCTCGGCGCGGCGGCTCCAGGCGTGGATCGTCCGGGCCGCGACCTCCTTGCCGGTCCCGCTCTCGCCGATCAGGAACACCGTCGCGTCGGTCGTCGCGACCTTGCGCAGGGCCTCGACGACCGGCGTCATCGCGGGCGCGCCGTAGCTCAGGGGCTGCTCGGCCTCGCGGTCGCGGGCGGACTCTTGCAGCGCGCGCAGGCGCTGGCGCTCGAGCGCGTGGGCGACCAGGAGGCGCAGCTGCGTCGGGCTGTCGAGCGGCTTTTGGAGGTAGTCGAAGACCCCGAGCTTCATGGCCTCGACCGCGCTGTCGACGGTGCCGTGAGCCGTCAAGATGATGACCTCGGTCTCGGGTTGCTCGCTGCGGACGCGCCGAACGACCTCCATGCCGCCCATCCGCGGCATCTTGAGGTCGCTGAGCACGAGCTGGTAGGCCGCGGCCTCGAGCTTGGCCAGGGCCTCGACGCCGTCGGCGGCCTGGTCGACCTCGTGGCCTTCATCCTCGAGGACCTCGGTCATGAACTCGCGCAGACCGTCCTCGTCGTCGACGACCAGGATCCTGCTCATGTCTTCGTTGTCTCCTCGCCGCGAGGTACGCGGACCGTGAACGCCGCCCCGCCGCCGGGGTTGTCGCCGACCGTGAGCTCGCCGTCGTGGAGCTCGACGATCCGCCGGCTGACCGCGAGGCCGAGGCCGGTCCCCTGCGTGCGCGTGGTGTGAAAGGGCTCGAAGATCCGCTCGCGTTGATCGGGAGGGATCCCCGGTCCGCGATCGCGGACGATGAACTCGAGCGCGCCCCCGCGCCGGCTGATCTCGACGGTCACGGGCTGATCTTCGCTGGCTTGAAGCGCGTTGTCGATGAGGTTGGCGAGGACCTGCTGCATGCGCTGGCCGTCGAGGGCCCACGAGGGCGGCGCCGCTTCGGCGTGGATCTTCACGCGCTCGCGCTCGAGATCGACCGCGGCCGACTCGACGATCGCTGTCGGGCTGGCTTGCTCGCGGATGATCTCGCCGACGCGGACGAAGGCCAGGAGTCCGTGGGTCAGATCCTCGAGCCGGCGGGCCTCGGCGACCACGCGCCCGGCCTTGGCGCGGGTGTGCTCGTCCGCGTGGTCTCGGTCGAGGCGCTCTTGCAAGAGCTGCGCGTGGCCCTTGAGCGAGGCCAGCGGGTTGCGTAGCTCGTGCGCGAGGACCGCCGACATCTCGCCGAGGGTTGCGAGCTGGCGCTGGCTCTGGAGCTTGTGCTGGCTCGACTCGGCGTCGAGCGACATCCGCCAGAACACCAGCGACGCGATCGCCATCACGAGCGCGCCTGCGATCCCGACGCTGAGCTCGCGGCGCGAGCGAGCCTGGAGCTCGGCCCGCATCACCGGCTCGAACTCGACGATCAGATGCCCGTCGGGGGGCGGTGGCCCAGGCGGTCCTGCGCGTCGGGGGCGGTCGCGTTGCGCTCCGTCGGGTGGAGGGCGGTCACCGTGAGCGCCGGGGGCGAGCGGGACCACGACCTGGACGATCTCGCCGTACTCGACCACGCCCTCGCGCACGAGCGCTCGCATCTCGTGGTCCGTCGGCATGTGTGTTGGCTCGCCGACCTCCGGGCCCGGGTCGTCGGGGTAGCTCAAGCCGACGTAGCGGACGCCGAGATCGAGCTGCTCGAGATCGGCGACCAGGGCCTCGAGATCGGCCTGGCTGGGATTGCGGACCCAGCCGTGCTGGACGTCGGACAGCCCGCTGCGGATCACCGCCGCCTGGCCCCGCGTGACCGCTTCAGACAAGCCGCGCGCACCGAGGAAGGACGAGCCCGTGACCGCGAGCAGGACCGCCGCGAAGGTCAGGCCGACGAGCACGAAGCCCACGCGGAGTCGCTGCGAGGGCGAGGCGCGACGCTTGTCGGAGGTCTTGAACAACGCGGGCATGATAGCGCTTGCCGTGACTCGGACTCAGGGCATCTCGCCGGGCATCTCGCCGGGCATCTCGCGGGGGTTGTCGGTCGGCGTGCCCGCGTAGCAGCCCAGGATGTAGGGGAAGCTGGCGGTCACGTGGTAACGGTAGTCACCGTCGGGACCGACGCGGCCGTTGCATGGGTCGAGCACCGTCGGGTCGTCGCTGGCCTGATACTCGTGGTTGTCCCAGGCGTAGGTCGAGGGGTCGCCCGTCTGAACCCAGCCCGAGCTGAACTCGACGACCTCGTCGCAGTCGTCGTCGAGGCAGCCCATCGAGCCGTAGATCGGGAACCCGTCAAAGGCGTAGCCGATCACCGGTGAGGGCTCGTCGGGCCCGACTGCGCTGGTTAGGCACTCGATCAGCAAGGTGTGATAGTGGTAGTCGTTGGCGCCGCCGGTGTGGCCGGCGCAAAAGTCGACGAGCTGGTTGTAGATGGGATCGCCGAAGGGGTCGGGGACGGGGCCCTCGTTGGGACCGTAGAAGGGCAGCCCGTTGACGGCGGTGCCGGCCGGTCCGAGCAGCGGGACCTCGGTCGTCTGGGCGGCGAGCTCGGGGTTCCGCGGGAAGTGCCAGCGCCAGTCCTGCTCGTCGAGGGGGTTGGGCGTGAGCTCGACGAACTCGTAGGCGGGGATCCCGTTGGACTCGACGATGACCTCGTCATCCTCACAGTAGACGTCCAAGAAGGGATCGGGGTAGGCGCCGTTGGCCGGGTCGGCGCTGACCGGGGGGAAGTTCTCGTCGGGGCAGCCGTCGTCGGTGCTGCCGTCGTCGTCGGTGCCGTCGTCGTCGGTGCCGTCGCTGGTGCCCTCGTCGGTGCCCTCATCGGTGCCTTCGCTGGTCCCAGCGTCGGGATCTCCCTCCGCTCCAGTCTCGCTGTCCGCGCTGTCGGCGAGGTCGCTGGCCTCGCCGTCGGGCGTGCACGCGGCGAGCGGAAAGAGGAGCGAGAGGGCAGGGGCAAGCAAGAACTCGGGCTTCACGAGGGCACACCCGAGCAAGCCTCGTGCCACCGCTGCATGACCCCGAACAGCCCGTGGCAGGGCCTACGCGCCAGGTTGGCAGCAGGGGCGGAGGGGGTTGCGGAAGTCGCAGTTTGTCGCGTGCGGGGTTCGCAGTTCGAGCTTCGATAGGCGCTCGTGGGCATCGCTGAGCGCTGGCACGCGCGCTGCACACGGGCTTCGCATGGTCTCGTCGCTCGCCCGCGGACTCGTCGTGTCCTGCCTCTCGCTCGGGGTCTGGGCCTGCGACGAGGGCGAGCTCGACGAGGGCGAGCTCAAAGACAGCGGCGAGACCGGTGCCGCTGCGGCGCCGTCGGTCTCGCCAGCTGCGGCGCGCTGGACCCTCGACTGGGATCTGGGCGCGACGATCCAGGCGCAGACCAGCTGGACCACCGTCAGCGACCTCGACTACACGATCACTGTTGAGGCGGCCTGGATCGGCAGCTGGGGCGCGAGCCTGGTCGCTTGTGCAGATGCCGAGCTCGGCGCGGCGGCGCGGGTCGATGACGCGGCGCTCGGCGTCGCGTCGCCGTGGCTCGTCGCCGAGGGGCACACGAGCGGGGTCGACGATCCCTCGGCCGAGGTCTTCGATCGCGTCGAGTCCCTGATCGAGGTCGCGAGGTCGAGCTACGATCTGCGCGAGCTCGACGGCGGCAGCTACTGTCAGGCCCACTACCTCCTCGTGCCCGCCAGCGAGCTCAGCGTGGGCTACGACGAGGCCGCGAGCGCCCTCGCGCAGGTCGACGCCGAGCTCGAGCTCAGCGGGGCCAGCTTGCTGATCGTCGGGAGCTGGACGCCCCCAGGGGGCGGCGCGGCCACGCCCTTCGTGCTCCGCAGCGATCGCGCCTACGGCAAGATCCTCGAGCTCGAGATCGACCCGGCGCTGGACGCCGAGCCGGGCGGCGCGAGCGTCGAGCTCGCCATCGTTCGGCACCTCGACGCGATCTTCGACGGCGTGGCCTTCGACGCCGTCGACCTCGATGACGCGGCGTGGACGGTGCTCGGGAACCTCGGGCGTGGGACCACGATCGTGGCCCGGTCACTCGACTGAGGCCGTCCTGGCCGCGGCCTCGATCTCCCACTCGTAGACGCTCTTGCCCTCACGCGTGAGCCTTGGCAGCAGATCGCCGAAGGCGTTGGCCTCGATCACGCGGTGGCGCTCGAGCCCGGGCTCGAGCAGCACGTCGACCCCGACGTGGAGGCAGCCATGGGCCGCGAACACGCGCTCGCAGCTGCGCATCGCGGCGTCCCACGCCGCGCTCGACATCCGTCGGCGGAGGCCGTCGAGGTCGCCTCGCTGCCCGCCGAGGTGCAAGTTGGTGATCGGGTGACGGCTCTGACGGACGACGCAAAACGCTGGCGCCCCGGCGACGACGAGCACGCGCAGATCGAAGCACCAGCGGTCGATCCTCGCCTTGGGTACCGCGCGCTCGATCTGCACGCCCTCGCCGATCAGCCAGCGCAGCAGCGCGTCGACCGGCTCGCGCTCGTGGAGCCGCTGCAGACGCAGGGAATTGAAGCGCCCGTTCTCGGCCGTGGCCACGGTCGTGAGCAGGAGGTCGCGCTGCGCGGGCGGCCGCCCGGGGAGGTGGCGGTAGAGCGCCAGGCACGAGGCCGACGAGCCGCTCGACAGCTTGACGAACACCGCGGGCCAGCGCTGCGCGACCATGGCCTCGCGCAGCTGCTCGGGCTCCTCGATCTGTGTCAGCCCCGGCAGCGGCTCGGGTACCGGGATCCCGAGCGCGGCGTAGCGGCGCGAGGTCTCGCGCTTGTCGAACAGCGCGCGAATGTCCGCGATCGGCGTGAGCACGCGCCAGCTCGGGCGCGCCCGCAGCACGCTCGCGAGGGTGTCGAGGTAGCGGACAAAGCCCGCGTGGTGCTGTCGCGGGGCCCGGATCTGGCCAAAGCGATAGGGCGTCCGCGCGAGCTCGGTCCGCGAGATCCGTTCGCAGCGTAGATCCGCGTCGAGCGCGTCCGCGCCGAGCTCGAGCAGCGTCCGCTCGATCTCGGGATCTTCGCCGCACGCGTCGATGCGGACCGTGAGCGGCTCGTCGGGCAGCGCCGCGAGGGCCGAGACGTCGCGCATCAACTCGCGGTGGGACAGCAGGATCGGCGGCGGCAGCCCCCGGCGATCGAGCGCGTCGACGAAGCCGGTCACGCGGCGGTTGTCGGGGTTGCCGATGATCAGATAGCGCGCCCGCTCCTCGGTCACCGGCCCAATGTAGCCTGAGTCCCAGCTCATCCCGCAAATCCTGCGGTCGCCCACGGCGCTGACCCCTGCGATCGTGCGCGCATGAGCGTCCCTGATCACCCTGCGCGCTCGAGCGAGGGCCGACACCTGTGCCGCATCGTCCTGACCGGGGGCCCGGGCGGTGGCAAGACCACCGCCGCCGACATGCTGCGCCGCGAGATCGGGGATCGCATCGTCGTGGTGCCAGAGTCGGCGACGATGCTGTTCTCGGGCGGGTTCCCCCGCTCGGACGAGCCCAACGCGCGCCAGGCCGTGCAGCGCGCGATCTTCCACGTCCAGCGCAACCTCGAGGATCTGCAGTCGGCCCGCTACCCGGAGCGCGTGCTCTTGTGCGATCGCGGGACCATCGACGGCGCCGCCTACTGGCCGGGCGATGACCCCGAGCAGTTCTTCGCCGAGCTCGGCACGAGCCTCGAGCAGGAGCTGCGTCGCTACGACGCCGTGCTCTTCTTCGAGACCGCGGCGATCGGAAATTTCTCAATCGAGACCGGCAACCCGGTCCGAACCGAGACCAACCGCGAGGCCGTGGCCCTCGATTGGCGTCTGCGCGAGCTGTGGAGCCAGCACCCCAACTTCGTGCTGATTCACCACAACCACTCGTTCATGGCCAAGCTGTTCGAGGGCCTCCACGTGCTCGGCGAATTGATTCGACGCTTCGCCGATGATGCCTGCCACGACGAACAAGGCCCACGCGAAAAAACCTAGCAGCCCGGGCTGCTAGCAGCCCGGGGTGCAATGCCTCGCGCCGCCTCGCTTGGCCTTTTCGCCGATGGCTTTGTCGCCAAAACTTGCAGTACGCCCGGTACAGCGGCGTTTTGGCTTCGCGCC
>NZ_PVNK01000181.1 GCF_002994615.1 Enhygromyxa salina
TCTCGAGCACCTTGGGATGTTCTCCCCACCCACCTGTGTCGGTTTAGGGTACGGTCGGCACAGCGGTACACTCACGCGAAGCTTTTCCTGGAAGCGTGGAATTATCGAGTTGGAGGCTCCGGAGAGCTCGCCTCATCACCTCTCGGCCTTGGACGCGCGTTTGTGGCCATTGCCTCCTACGCGCCCAGCCTACTGGCTTGAACGTTCAATCCTCAAGAACGCTCGACTATCCTCCTCCGTCCCTCCTCGTGAAACCATCCGTGCCGGTGCAGGAATGTTCGCCTGCTTCCCATCGCCTACGCCTTTCGGCCTCGGCTTAGGGACCGACTAACCCTGAGCAGATTATCTTCACCCAGGAACCCTTGGGTTTACGGTGAGAGAGTTTTTCACTCTCTTTATCGCTACTCACGCCAACATCAGCTCTTGTCTGCTCTCCAACGCTCGTTACCGTACGCCTTCATCGTGCAGACAATGCTCGCCTACCGCCCTTCCACCCGAAGGTGGATCGGACCCGCAGCTTCGGCGCGTGACTTGAGCCCCGTTGAATTTTAGGCGCGGGCTCGCTCGACCAGTGAGCTGTTACGCTTTCTTTGAAGAGATGGCTGCTTCTAAGCCAACCTCCTGGCTGTCTAAGCGTTCCCACATCCTTTACCACTTAGTCACGACTTGGGGGCCTTAGCTGGCGGTCTGGGTTCTTTCCCTCTTGGCACGGAAACTTAGCTCTCCGCGCCTGAGTGCCGGCCTGTTCTCACGGGTATTCGGAGTTTGGTTGAGTTCGGTAAGATTGTGGTCCCCCTAGCTCATCCAGTGCTCTACCCCCCGTGGAAATCGGCCGACCCCATACCTCAATATGTTTCGGCGAGAACCAGCTATCTCCCGGCTTGATTAGCCTTTCACTCCTATCCACAGGTCATCACCTCAATTTTCAACTTGAGTGTGTTCGGCCCTCCACGCAGTCTTACCCGCGCTTCAGCCTGCCCATGGATAGATCGCCGGGTTTCGGGTCTGCAGCCTGTGACTTGTTCGCCCTATTCAGACTCGCTTTCGCTTCGGCTTCTCCTCGCGGATTAACCTCGCCACAAACCACAACTCGTTGGCTCATTATGCAAAAGGTACGCAGTCGCACATTGCCAAAG
>NZ_PVNK01000182.1 GCF_002994615.1 Enhygromyxa salina
AAGTGCCCTTGCCTCCAGTCGAGGGTGTGCGACTCGGCGTAGCCGATGAAACCCATGTCGTCGCAGCCCTCGAGCTGCGAGCGCTCGACGTCGATGACTCGCTCCTCGACCGGCAAGTGCTCGGGCGGTCGTTGCCGCCGCGAAGGCTTCTTCGCTTCGCCTTCGGCGGCCGCGGCCTCGTCGATGTCTTCGGCGTCGGCGCCCTCGAGGTAGCTGTCGATCTTGGCCTCGAATTTGTCGAGGTCCTCGAGCGGGTCGACCGTCTCGGACTCGTCGTCCGCTTCGACCTTGGGCTTGTCCGCTTCGCTGACGAGGCTCAGCAGCAGCGAGAGCTGGGACGTGTTGATCTGCTCCGACGTCCGGCCCTTGGCCGACTTGCGCAGCCGCATCAGCTCGAACTCGAGGTGCGCGGTTCGACGACCCAGCTTCTCCAACAGCTTCAGAATGTCATTGACGAGCTCATCGTGCTCGCCCCTGCTCAGGCGATCGACGAGGTGGCTGCGGACCTCGTCGAGGTTGAGCTCGTCGCGGCTTCCCATACTGGTATAAGGCAGCCTCAGCAGCGAAGTGTCACAGTTTTTTTTTCCGGCACCCACCGCGACCGCCGACGTGAGCCCGCGAGCTCGATGCCCTCGAGGATCAGCATCAGCTCGGCCGCTTCGACCTCGACCTTGACCTCGCCGAGGCCGGGACGCTTCGGCGCGCGGAACGTGCCTCGCTCGATCCGCTTGTAGTAGATGACCCAGCCCGTGCGATCCCAAAACAGGATCTTCGCCCGGTTCCCGCGGCGATTGATGAATACGAACAGGTGCCCCGACATCGGATCATCGGCGAGCAACGAGCGGGTCACGTTGCACAGGCCGTCGAAACCCTTGCGCAGATCGACGGGGTCGAGGGCGAAGTAGATCCGCACGCTCGGCGGCAGGCTCAGCATACCGACCCCACGACGCGGAGGACGCGAGCGAGGAGCTCGTCGTCGACACCGCGCTCGACGTGCACGCGGGCCTGGCCGAGCTCGATGACCAGCGAGGATGACCTCGCGCTCGGGAGCTCGCCGACCACGACGACCTCGGCGAGCCTCGGCGGCGCCGGGTAATTCTTGGCCCAGC
>NZ_PVNK01000183.1 GCF_002994615.1 Enhygromyxa salina
AGCCGAGCCCCCGCCATGATCGAGTACGAGATCGTCGACGAGTTTGCGACCACCCCGGACAAGTACTGGGACATGTTCTTCAGCGAGGAGTACAACGTCGCGCTGTGGAAGGCCCTCGACATGGAGCGCGAGGTCTTGAAGTTCGAGCGCAAGGGCGAGGGTCCCGACGAGACCATCGAACGGATCCAGCGCCTGACCCCCAAGCGCGACGTGCCCTCGGCCCTGCGCAAGCTGGTCAAGGACGCGATCCGCTACGAAGAGCGCAACACCTGGCGCCGCGGCGACAACCTCATGCACGTCGTCACGATCCCCAACTTCTTCGCCGACAAGTTCACGACCAAGGGCACCTACCGCCTCGTCGCCAAGGGCGACAACAAGCTCGACCGGATCTGGAAGGCGACCTGCGAGTGCCGCGTCGCGCTCGTCGGCGGCAAGGTCGAGAAGCACGTCGTCGAGGAGGTCAAGCGCAGCTACCAGGCGACCACGATCTTCACCCGCAAGTGGGTCGCCGAGAAGTTGCTTCCTTAGACCCCCCTGGGCGTTGGCGACTCTGCCACGCACGGCCGCAAGCGGCCGGTCGTTCGGTCGCTGCGCTCCCTCTCTCGGTGGGCTGGTATGAGCTTGGCCCTCGAATGCGTGGCCCCCTGAGAGGGGGCTCATGG